>NZ_CP028811.1:0-692841 GCF_003055625.1 Flavobacterium magnum
ATGAACAAAACTGCGCAATCAGTATGGGAAAACTGTCTTCTTTTCATAAAAGATAATATCCAGGATCAGGCCTACAAAACCTGGTTCGAGCCGATTAAGTCAGTGGAGTTAACCGACAACGCTTTGTACATCCAGGTACCCAGTAAATTTTTTTACGAATGGCTGGAAGAACATTACGTGAAATTGCTCAAAGTGGCCCTTACCAAAGAACTCGGAAAAAACGCGAAGTTACTCTATAAAATCAAGATGGAAAACACTTATGGCAACAAACAACCGTTTACGGAACAGTTGCCGAGTGCCCACCGCTCGCCAATGAAAGCGCAGGAAGTCGATGCACCTTTCAAGAACCTGAATCCTGAACTCAAGAACCCATTTGTGATTCCGGGGATCAGGAACCTTAAGATCGAATCGCAGCTTAATGCCAATTACAGCTTTGACAACTTTCTGGAGGGCGACTCCAACCGGCTGGCACGTTCCGCAGGGATGGCCGTCGCAAACAAGCCCGGAGGCACTTCATTCAATCCGCTGTTGATTTTCGGCGGCGTCGGTTTGGGGAAGACGCATCTGGCCCACGCAATCGGCGTGGAAATCAAGGATAAGTACCCGGAAAAAACCGTGCTGTACATTTCAGCCGAGATTTTTACACAACAATATATTGATTCTGTTAAGAAGAATAACCGCAATGATTTCATCCATTTTTATCAGCTGATTGATGTGCTGATTATTGATGATGTCCAATTCCTTTCCGGGAAAACCGGAACCCAGGACGTTTTCTTCCATATTTTCAATTACCTGCACCAGAACGGCAAACAGGTCATCCTGACTTCTGATAAGGCCCCTGTGGATATGCAGGACATTGAACAGCGTTTGCTGTCCCGTTTCAAATGGGGACTTTCGGCAGAATTGCACCAGCCTGATTATGAAACCCGTATTTCCATCTTAAAGAATATTTTATACCGCGATGGTGTGGAAATGCCTGAAGAGATTATCGAATATGTCGCTCGAAACATCAAATCGAACGTACGTGAACTCGAAGGCGCGATTATTTCGTTGATTGCCCAGTCGTCTTTCAACAAAAAAGAAGTGACGCTGGATCTTGCAAAAGCCGTAGTCGAGAAATTCGTAAAGAACGTAAAGCGTGAAATTTCGATCGATTACATCCAGAAAGTCGTATCGGATTATTTCCAGTTGGATATTGATATGCTGCAATCCAAAACCAGAAAGCGTCACGTGGTACAGGCAAGGCAACTGGCGATGTTTTTTGCCAAGAAGTTCACCAAAGCATCCCTGGCCAATATCGGTTCGCAGATCGGTGACCGTGACCACGCCACCGTGCTTCACGCCTGTAAAACCGTTGACAACCTCGTATCTACCGATAAACAATTTAAAAAATTCGTGGACGATATCCACAAAAAACTATCACTCTAATGCCCGTACGGATTTTAATGGTATGCCTGGGAAACATTTGCCGGTCGCCTCTGGCTGAAGGCATTCTGGAGTCCAAGCTGCCCCGCGATAAATTCCGCGTGGATTCTGCCGGAACAGGAAATTACCACAGCGGTAAACAGCCTGATCAGCGTTCCATCAATATCGCTAAAAAGAGAGGACTTGACATCACCATGCAAAGGGCACGACAGTTCAACGCAGAGGATTTCAGTATTTACGATCACATTTTTGTGATGGACCACAGCAATTACAGAGATGTGATGCTATTGGCGCCTGATGAAAAATCACGTAAAAAAGTTTCCTATTTGCTGGACGCCCTGTTCCCCGGTGAAAACGTGGACGTGCCGGATCCCTATTTCGGATTGGAAAACGGTTTTGAGACCGTCTACGATATGATTGATGAAAGCTGCACGCTTATCGCGGAAAAACTGCTGAAGGAAGCCGAATAATCCCAATACTTATCAATGGCAAACCACCCCACAGGAAAGCTGTACCTTATACCCACGACGCTGGGAGAGTCCGCACCAATGGATGTGTTGCCGCATACTGTAAAACGCCTTGTGGAATCGCTGGATATTTACATAGTTGAAAACGAAAAGACCGCAAGGAAATTCATCAAGGGCGTTGCGCCGGAAAAACCGCAACCGCAACTGCAATTAAGCACTTTAAACAAGCACACCGAAGCGTCAGCTCATATTGACATGATCAGGCCGTGCCTGGAAGGGAAAGATATCGGACTGATGAGCGAGGCCGGCTGTCCCGGAGTCGCTGACCCCGGTGCCGTCATCGTTAAACTCGCGCACGAGAAAGGCATTCAGGTGGTTCCCATGGTAGGCCCCTCCTCCATTTTACTGGCCATTATGGCTTCAGGGATGAACGGGCAAAGCTTTACGTTCAATGGTTACCTTCCGATCGACAAATCTGAAAAGAAAGCAGCCGTGAAGCAACTCGAGAAATTGTCGGCAGACAAAAACCAGTCCCAGTTGTTCATAGAAACACCCTACCGCAACAATAAGATGCTGGACGACCTGCTGATGGCACTGCATCCGGAGACCCATCTGTGTGTCGCCGCCGACATTACCCTGCCTACGGAATACATTCGTACGATGAAAATTAAGGAATGGAAGAAAATCAAAATCGATTTACAGAACCGTCCGGCGATATTCATCATCCATAAAATGTAGTCCACCGCTTTAAGGCACTCCCATCATTGATCGTCATCAGGTTCAAGCTGAAAGATTTCCTCAACCGGTTTTTCAAAAAAACGCGCCAGCTTCAGCGCCAGCACCGTAGACGGCACGTACTTTCCTGTTTCAATCGCGTTGATTGTCTGTCGGCTCACCTGTATCCGGTCCGCGAGATCACCCTGCGAAATGGAAGCCACAGCTCTTAAAACCTTTAGATTATTCTTCATCAGTTGCCGCTTTTTTGAGTTGGTACAGCTTGTAATGAAACCTTATGATGAAAAAGAAAATCATCGTAAAGGTGTTGTAAAACAGGACATTCATGAACGGAAGTCCGTAAATGGTCGCTGCTAGGAGCAGGACGATGCCATAGTTGATATAAACAGCCCAAACGAGACTTTCGTAGCGTATTCTTGAGATGAATTCATCTTCGCGCTTCAGCTTTGAAAAGCAGATAAAAATACCGCCAATGATAAGGCAAAACAGCAACAGCTCGTCAATGATGCTGTTCCGGATCACCCCGAAGTATTTCGATTCACCAAACAAACCATCGTTAAGCAGGGCGAAAACATTGACCTGCAGCAGCGCATCGGTATCTACGTTCATGACTGAAAAGTACAGGCACAGTGCAAACGCCGGAATGAATAAAATCCATCCAATTCTCTTGAATGAATTTGGAAATAAAAAAGGTGTTTTCATTTTTCTAAAATTTAAATATATCCAAATGTAAAACAAACTTTACATATAGACAAATATATTTTACATTTAGAAAAGCAAACTTAACAGAAATACCCTTGACATGACGGGCAACGCCAGCAATGTCAAGGGTATTTTGATATGTAATCGGTGTCAGTAAACGGTAGGATGGTCTTCAGCGGGAATGTGCGAGGTATCGTAACCCGCATATTTCCGGAGATAGCTCCTGAGTGAAGTCCCGAAACCGTCGACTATTTTCTTTCTGCCGTCGTGCCTGAGGAACTTCTTCACCGATCCGGCTCCCAGGAGGTGCGCTGCAGCAAGCATTCCTGACTCGGTTACTTTGATACCGGCGACAACTTTCCCTTCGTATTCGGCGATTTCGTCCCTGAGCTCCCATTTATTCTTGGCAATGAGTGCGCTGAAGGCTTTTTCCTGCAATTGCGGGTCATTTAAAAACAGACTGTTACTGGTGATACCGACGGATCGGAGGGCACTGGTCCCAAATTGGTACTTGCCCATGTAACCAAAAGAATTGACTAATTTGTATTGGCCCTGAGACTCTTTGAAAGCGATAGCTTCTTTGAAACCGGTGAAGGATTTGCCGGTAAAAATCAGGTTTGAAAAGGGGTAATCTGAACGATGCTGTGAAGGAAACTGCACGGCCGATGGCTCGGGATCTGCAGCGGCTAACCAAAACTGGCTGTAGGCTTTGTCAGATTTAAAACCTGAACTGATGAATGCAACGGTAAGGACAATGCTGGTGTAATAAATCCATTTTTTTAACATAAATTGGTTTTCTTCCAAGTCTGTCACCCCGGGAAATTTCTGAGGGGCAAATATACGATAAATATTACAATTCTGAATATCAGCGAGTTAATATTTACCTAAAAATAGATCGGATGCATTCGAATCCTTCCGGAACCGTTGACCTCAACGGTGGGAGCAGGAATCTTAATCGTATTAAAAAGTGAGAAAAGCGTCTTTAAAAAGTGGGAATTTGTCTCAATTTTCTCCAAATCGACATCCAGGCTGATGTAAAACTGGCGCAATCTTTCCGGATTTTGTGTTATGCCCGACACGGCCGAACCGTCACCGGAAACCATGCCATCCGCGCCATATCCAAACGCGAGATTGAGCCATTTCGGAACCGCGTCGCATTTTGTGAAAGCATACACATTCGCCGACAGCCAGTACGTTTGTCCGTTATAATCTTTTAGAAGCTGTTCCGAAAATGATTGTCCGAGGACGTCAGGACGGATTTTCGCATACTGCGTTTGGTGAAATGAAAACTTCGGGGTGATGCGCTGCTCATGCCAAAGTAATTCCTGTCCGGCAAATAACGCCGTTCCGGTAACGTTGGCCAGCAAATCGCCCGATGACGCACCCCATTGCGCGGAAAAGCCATCGAACACTTCAACAACAGTTAGGAAAGCCAACCCGAGGGTGCTGCCATAGATGAGGCTGTTCCTTTTATCAACTCCGCTCCACCGCAATGCGTTGAATCCCGCCTTCCCTATATGGTAGGATGAAAAAACATGCCCGGCCTTGTCCATTTGCAGCCATTCATTGTTGTCGTTGATGAAGTGAAATTTCGACTGCGGATAATCCTTATACCAAAGCTGGCTCAGTCCCACCAACGCTGCTGTACCCAGGACTGCTTCAGCCCCGACCACAAGATTGCGTTTCCGGGTATTGAGGCTGTCCGAAGGCGACAGGAACCGATCGAATCCGCTTTGGGAAAAGGCAGTCGCAGCAGTAAGAAAAATCAGCAGGATGGTATATCGTTTCGCTGCCAAGGCTATCGCTTAATGCCCTGACTGCTGATCCATGCGACGTATTTGCGGCGGTTTGCCTCATGCTGCGCCGGGGTAACGGCAAATTCATGATAGCCGAAATTCGTCACACTCGCACAGAAATAGATGTAGTCGTGCTGTTCCGGATTCAATACTGCCTCTAGCGCCGTAATGTCCGGCATGGCGATGGGTCCGGGCGGCAAACCCTCATACATGTACGTATTGTAAGGCGAGTTGGTCAACAAATCTTTATTAAGGACGCGCTTGATGACAAGGCTGAAATCGTTCGCATTTTTCTTCACCGCATAAATTACGGTAGGATCTGCTTCCAGCTTCATACCACTATTGAGGCGGTTCAGGTAAACACCTGCCACCCGCGGGCGTTCATCCTTCTTTACCGTTTCCTTATGTACGATCGATGCCAGTGCGGAAACCTGCAAAGGCGTCAGGTTCTGCTTCTCTGCTAAGGCGATACGTTCGGGTGTCCAGAATTTGCGGTATTCCTTTGCCATGCGGTCGCGGAACTTTTCAGCGCTGACATTCCAGAAAAATTCGTATGAGTTTGGGATGAACATCGACAATACATTGTCTTCCGTAAAGCCATTATCAGCCAGGAATTTCTTATCTCGGAACGCATTGAGCAGCGAAAGGCTGTCGGCTTCAATCTGTTTTGAAACCCTTCCGGCCAGATCTTCCAGGCGTTCCTGATTGTTGAAGGTAAGATCGAAATGGACGTTCTGACGCAGTGAATTGATGATGTCATTGCTGCTCATGCCTTTTTTGATCAGGAATTTCCCGGGCTTCACGTTGCGATCGTACTTTTTCTTTTCGGCGACCATCTTAAAACGGTCCATGTCCTGAATCAGAGGGGACATGATGGCTGTTACCTGGCTGAAGTCAGCATTGGTAGGAATGTAAACATAAAGCTCCTTCTGGTCGAATGAGGTGTTGGGCGCAAAAATTTTACGGTACAGCGTATATCCGTAAACGGAAGCCGCGACCACAATAACAAGCGATAGGATAATGAGTAATTTCTTCGGTTTCAATCTGTATGATTTTTAAAATTGAGGGTTTAACAATTGGTAAAGGGCTTCGTCCCGGTACTTTCCGTCCTGCAGGTTCCATTGCTCTTTGACGCCGATACGATGGAACCCAAATTTAGTAAAAAGCCTGATACTCGCTTCATTTTCCGTATCAATATTCGCGTACACCTGGCGCAGGGCCAGTTTTGAAAAGGCATACCGGATCAAAAGCCCCAAAGCCTCGGTACCGGCGCGTTTGTTGCGGTCTTTGGCATTTTGTATCAGGATGCCGATGCCGGCGCGGTGGTTTTTCGGGTCAAAATCGAACAGGTCAATCAACCCAATCGGCGTAACGTCATCGTGATGGCACACCGCGAGCCGCAATTGCCTGGCTTCGTAAATATCCTGCTGCGCATTCTCGAGGTATTGCCGTATGAGGTAATAACTGTAGGGCGTCTGGGTATTGCTCACGTGCCAGATGCTCTCGTCGTTTTCAACTTCATAAATGAAATCAAGATCTTCGGGTTCGAGCGCACGCAGGCGGATGTTTTCTCCTTTTAAGGTAATCATGTTACGGAATCGGGATTTCGCCTTTAAAGACAAATGTGGCAGGGCCTTTCAGGAACACGTTGGAATACACGCCGTCGTTGGCGAAAAACGACACTTCAAGCGCGCCTCCCGGAACATGCAGGGTTACCTTTTCTGCCTGGGTCTTGCCTATCGCGTGCATGGCAATTGCAACCGCTGTGACCCCGGTGCCGCAGGACAGTGTCTCGTCTTCAACACCACGTTCATACGTACGCACTTTAAATGCATCGTCCTGTTCCTGTTCGACAAAATTAACGTTGCTGCCTTTTTGCCCGTAAAGGTCGGAGTAGCGGACTTTCGCACCCTTTTGCCTCACATCGGTGGCGTGTACATCATCGACGAGCTCGACATGATGCGGAGAACCGGTATCTAAAAAGACATACTCCGGTGTCACCGTAAGCGCATCCACATCTTTCATCTGCAATGCCACCACCCCTTTGTCATACATCGTGGCGTAATGCGGGCCGTCCGTCGCGATGAATGTGGTCTCAACATCGACAAGGCCGAGATTTTTTGCGAAAGCGACCAGGCACCTGCCGCCATTTCCGCACATCGAACTTTCATTGCCGTCGGAATTGAAGTACACCATCCTGAAGTCGTATTGAGGATCGGTTTCAAGTAAAATAAGGCCGTCGGCACCAATACCGAACCGCCGGTCACAAAGCTTCCTGATCAGGGCGTGATCGGTTTTGGGAAATTGAAGTAAACGGTTGTCGATCATCACAAAATCGTTACCGGTACCTTCATATTTGTGGAACTCAGTTTTCATGGAATGTCAATGTTTCAAATCAGGAAACACGTCCCAAAGATAGCAATATTATAACAGAAAGTTAAACCGTGTTAATCAGGTGTTAAACCACTTTTCCGAAAAAGTAAATCCCATAATTTTGCTGTTAAATAATTTAATTCCTAACTACAAATGAAAAGATTTTCTAATTTATTTCTGGTTTGCTTGTTAAGCGGTGCCACAACATTAGGAGCTTACAAGTTATTATTTGAAGGCGGTGGTTTGTTTTCCCCAAAAAAATCCATCGTAACGGTCGCTTCTCCAAATTACAACAAGACCGTAGGGTTTTCAGCCGAAGGCGTCGACTTTGCCGAAGCTGCTGACAAGGCAGTGCATACCGTCGTACACGTAAAGAACGTTTCTTACCGCACCGTGTCTAACCCGATTATGGAGTACTTCTACGGATACCGCGGTGGTCAGCAGCAGGAGCAGGTAGGTACCGGATCGGGGGTTATCATTTCTGAGGACGGGTATATCGTAACCAACAACCATGTGGTACAGGATGCGTCTGACCTTGAGATCACCCTGAACAACAAAAAGGTGTACAAGGCCAAACTGATCGGCACGGATTCTAAGATGGACATCGCCCTGCTAAAAATCGATGCCGATGAAAAACTGCCCTACGCCACCTTTGCCGACAGCGATAACACCAAGGTCGGAGAATGGGTACTCGCCGTAGGAAACCCTTACAACCTCACCTCTACCGTTACTGCCGGGATTATTTCGGCCAAAGCCAGAAACCTGGACACCAATGGCATCCAGTCGTTCATCCAGACCGACGCGGCAGTAAACCCGGGAAACAGCGGCGGTGCACTCGTAAACACGCATGGCGAACTCATCGGTATCAATACGATGATCTCGTCACAAACCGGATCGTATGTGGGTTACTCTTTTGCGATTCCGTCGAATATTGCGCGCAAGATTATAGAGGACATCATGGAATACGGCAACGTACAACGCGGCATCCTGGGCGTACATGGTGCTGAACTCAACGGCCCGGTATCAAAGGAACTCGGACTGAACCGTACCGAAGGCTTCTATGTAGGCGATGTCGACAAGAATTCGGGTGCCGACAAGGCAGGAATTAAAAAAGGGGACGTCATCATTAAAATGGACAACACCAACATCAGTTCGTACGCTGATCTTTCAGGTTTCATCAATACCAAGCGTCCGAATGATAAAATCCAGGTGACGCTCGTGCGCGACGGCGAAACCAGGACTGTGCCGGTAATGCTTTCGAAGTATGAATTTGTCAATGCCGAATTTAAAGGCATCGAACTTGAAGACCTCACGGCAGCAGATATGAAGCGGTACAACCTGAACTACGGGGTCAAGATCCGCGACATTTCCAATGAACGCTTTGCAGCTTACGCCAACGACCTCAAAGGCGGCATCATCCTGAGCATTAACAATACCAAGGTCAAAAATATTAAGGTGGTGAATGAGATGCTCGACAACCTCGACGACAACGAAAGCGTACAGATTGAAATGCTCACCCGCAACGGGCAGGTTGTACGGTTTATCCTATAGGTGTCCGTAACGGAATCCCGATTCCACAAAACACAAAATCAAAAGCCGGAATTGTCCGGCTTTTTTTATGCATTTACGTAAACCCGGAGAAACCAGGCGTTGAAAAAATCGCAGTAAAACTTGCCGAAAAATTTTACGAAAACGTTTGAAATATATACTTTTGCATCAAATTTTCAAAAAACAACACTAACCTTTTTCAAATTACAGAGACATGAACAATACCGCTTCTTACGAAAGAGAACTTTCCTTCCAGGCCGACAGACGGCGTGCCGGAGTAGAATTTATCAAGATCATCAGCGATTTATGGTACGACAAATCCATCGAGATGGTGCTGTTCCGCAACCAGCTGATTGACCGCAATGTAAGCGATATTATCAACCTGCATGAATATGCCGGGGCATTCGTAGGCAAACCGATTTCCATATTTGATTCGGTCGAGATTGCCAAAGCGATCCTGTCGCTGGACCTGCCGCCCTCCAAACTTGACATCGGCAAACTGACCTATGAGTTCCACCTCGAAGACGACAAATATCCGAATGCCAAGCATTTCGTCATCGACAAGCTTAAAAATGCCAAGGACATTAAGGACATCCAGCCAAAAGACGTTGTACTCTATGGCTTCGGACGTATCGGCCGTTTGCTGGCACGCGAACTGATGTCAAAGATGGGCAAAGGCAACCAGATGCGCCTGCGCGCCATCGTAACGCGCGACAAGAATGACGCAGTGAGCCTTGAAAAAAGGGCTTCGTTGTTAAGGAACGATTCCATTCACGGGGATTTCCAGGGCTCGGTCATCGCTGATCCTGAAAACAACGCACTGATCATCAACGGCACCACGGTGCACGTAATCACGGCAAATGCGCCTGAGGATATCGATTATACCGTGTACGGCATTTCAGACGCCCTGCTCATCGACAATACCGGGGCCTTTACGACGCAGGAAGCCCTGGCACGCCACCTCAAGTCAAACGGCGTATCAAAAGTACTGCTTACCGCGCCGGGCAAAGGCGTACCCAACATCGTTCACGGTGTAAACCAAAACGAGCACAACCCAGATACGGTGGATATCTTCTCTGCCGCCTCGTGCACGACCAACGCGATTACCCCAATCCTCAAAGCGATTGAAGATACGCTGGGCGTCGTAAAAGGCCATTTGGAAACCATCCATGCGTACACCAATGACCAGAACCTCGTAGACAACATGCACAAGAAATACCGTCGTGGCCGTGCTGCGGCGCTCAACATGGTCATCACCGAAACCGGTGCCGGAAGCGCTGTCGCAAAAGCCCTGCCGAGCCTCGCCGGAAAACTGACCTCGAATGCGATCCGTGTTCCTGTGCCAAACGGTTCGCTGGTGGTATTAAATCTTGAAGTGAACAAGGAGACCTCTATCGAGGAAGTGAATGCCATCATGAAGAAATACGCACTGGAGGGCGAACTCGTAGAGCAGATCAAATATTCGCTGAGCAACGAACTGGTATCGTCTGATATTGTAGGCACCTCGGCGCCGTCGATTTATGACAGCAATGCGACGATCGTATCGGCTGATGGCAAAAACATCGTACTCTACATCTGGTATGACAACGAATACGGCTACAGCCATCAGGTCATCCGCCTCGCGAAGTATATCGCCAAGGTAAGAAGGTTTACCTATTACTAGCAGGCAGCGCCCGTATTATAGGGCCTGATGCATCAAACATAAATCCGCTTCCCCTCGAGGCGGATTTTTTTTTAGCGACCGCAATGCACCATCCGTCCGCCACCGCCAAACACTTTGAAACTTCACAACTTTCGCTTACTTTTGCCGCTCAGAAATTGACTATGAAAAAGATCCTGCCCCTGCTCCTCTTACTGGTATCGGTTACCCTTTCCGCGCAGAAAAAAGCCGTAAGCCCTTACGCAGCCATCGACGCCAAAGCACTGCAAATCCCGGATTCACTGACGCGAAGCACAGACAAGATGGCCGCATGGTTCAAATCGTCGTTTGCTACCGAAAAGGACCGCACCCGCGCCGCGTTCATCTGGATTGCGAAGACCATTCATTATGACCTCGACAATATGTTTGCGCTGAATTTCTACGAAAAGCGTGAGGAAAAAATAGACAAGGCCCTGAAGACGCGTAAAGGCATCTGTGCCAATTATGCCGAGCTTTTTGCCGACATCAGCAACAAGATGGGGATTAAATCCTACGTCGTAGAAGGCTACACAAAACAAAACGGCTTTACCGATTACATCCCGCATGCCTGGTGCGCCGCCTTTTTGGACGGCAGCTGGTACCTGTATGACCCCACCTGGGGCTCGGGCTACGTAAACGGCGGGAAATTCATACCGAGAATCAACAATGCATATTACGAAACTACGCCGAAAGTGCTGGCCAAATCGCATATGCCGTTCGATTACCTGTGGCAGTTTATGAACTACCCGATCACTACGGCGGAATTCTACCAGGGCAAAACCGACCTCGACCGCAGCAAGCCTTTTTTTGATTATCCTGCGCAGATCGCCGCATACGAAAAGCTTGACCGCATCGACCAGCTTAAGGCATCGGCCAAAAGGATTGAGGAAACGGGGCTTCGGAATTCGATGATCTTCGACCGGCTGCAGCACATCAGGATGGAAATTGACAACGACAACATCAAGCAAAAGACAGCGCTTTACAACGAGGCCGTACACGATTACAACGCCGGCATCAATGAAACAAACGCCTTTATCGAATACAGGAACAAGCAGTTCAAGCCCACCCTGCCCGACGGCGACATCGAGGGCATGCTGATTGCCGCGGAAAGCAAGCTGAACAGCGCCGTGAAGAAACTCGAAGGCGTGTCAAGGGACGATGAGCATCTGGGCGCCTCCAAGACCCAATTGCTTAAAACGATACAGGATGCCCTGAAGCAGGTCATGGAATTCCGCGACTGGCTGCATGTGTACTTCGGCAAAAGCAAATCCGCGCGCAAGGGGATGTTTTATGAAAAAAGGAGCCTCTGGTCAGGGAAGTAGGTGCCGAGCCGTTTCACATAGATTTTGACACTCAGGCATGAAACAATAAATACCGATTGATAATAAAAATCCGCCCTTTGGCGGATTTTTTATTGCAGATATACACATATAGCGTTTTTTAATTCGATTCACGCATTTTTTTATTCACGTTTTTAATATTATTCAGGATTTTCATATATTGCTCATTATTAACCTCTCAAAAACCAAACAAAAATGAGTAACATTACAGAAAACCGCCTCAACACCACGATTTCGGCAGCAGACCTCACTGCAATCAACACCGCGATTGCCACCATTTCAGGAAAGCTTCCTGTGGCGAGCCTCGATGAGGGCCAGCGATCTGATTTCAATTCGATTGATGTAAACAACAAAGTGTTCATCGAAGACGTCATTACCGAACTTGGCGTGAGCGGCACAGGCATCGTGCCGGGCTTCATCAGCACAACCAACCTGCAAAACGACCTCGCACTCTATGAACAGGCGGACGCTATCGAAGCGGCGCTGATGAACCTTGTGCAGAAAGTCTCTGACATCAAGCGCATCTGCGGACACGAAGGCTATGGCACGGCGCTGGCCGTCTACCGCATTTATGATGCGGCCAACCAGGCCGGCGTACCCGGTGCGAAGCAGGGGTATGACAAACTGAAGGCGCGCTTCAGCAACACCGGCGCGGGAAGGCAGCCCGATAGCGGGACTTTATAATCGGCAACGGTAAAAAATCTGGTGTAGGCTGAAAACATTTTGGCCTGCACCAAATTCATTTTCGTTCGGGCCGCAGTGTATTTAGCGCCGACCAGCATATTTTTAGCGATTATGCCATTACGCCCGGCCATGTCTTCAATGTGTTTAGCGATAGCGAGAATATGTTTAGTAATCACTGTACAATATTCAGCGAGGGCTACAATGCTTTCAGCGATGGCCGCAAAACGGGCGTTATGCCCTGTTCAATTAAACCAGTACCAACAGATGAAACAAACCACCCCACTGATCGATATCGGAAACATGATCCGGCAGCATATGGATAAAAAAAGGGCATCCCTTTCAGAACTCGGACGAGTTATCGGCAAAGACAGCAGTACAATCAATTATTACCTGCGCAGCGCATCGCTGCCTTCAGACACGCTGCTGATCCTTAGCCATGCCCTGAAGCACAACTTCTTTGCAGATGTAGCGGCCCTGCTGCCCGAAACCTATACGACTACGGCACCGCCCGACACCTCCAAAGACGAAACCATCGCCCTGTTGCAGCGGCAGATCGAAATCCTGCAGGCTGAAAAGGCGCTGTTGGTGGGATTGCTGGAGAAGTGAACCCCAAAAGCGATATGCTATAAATGAAAATGGTACAAATCAGGTGAATGAAAAAGGATTTGTAAGAATGTTGTCTAATTTAGCGGGAGGTTTGGATGCATTTTCCGGCAACGCTGATTTTACGAATTGGACGAAATTGACTTAGAATGAACAAACTGATGCAGCCATACCTTCTGACTGCCTTTAAAATATATAAATTATGAAAAAAATATATCTGGCACTATTGTTAATTGCAGGAATTTACAGCAATGCACAAATTACCGCTGGGCTTCATGATGGTTATTGGCTTGAAGACATGCCTGTTGGCAGCTATGTAAAAGACACTGACAATGAACTTGACCCTTTTGCGGGCAAATGGGTCTGGACTAACGGAAATGAAAAGGTAACTTTCAAATTGCAGAAAGTGGTTCACTATCTTTACCCTTGCGGTTCTTATGAGGATTTTATGATTGGCAATTATTCTTACACAAAGGATAATGGTCTCACAACTGTTGTAAATACAATTAATCAGGTTTTAAGTCTTGATCCTGAATTACACCCAATGTCGGCAATAGGAGCAGAAAATAATTCAAAAATTAAATTTACCTTTCAGGATATAGCATTAAATAAAAAATCTTGTTGGGCTTATTTTGAGTTCTTACCCGGAAGCACAACGCAAATGACGGTTAAATTTGAAAATTCCGAAATAATGGGCATCGTAGTCGATCCTAACAATCCGCCGCCGCCTTATAATTATGGCTTTACAATCCCACAGGGAATTGTTTTGACCAAACAGTAATGATTTAGCCATCCGGAAGGGTGACTTCACTTTGTTATTATGAACAATACATTCAAATATTATGTCAACTATGAACTTAAAAATCATTTTATTACTCATCTTCATTTGGCCTAAAAACCTGTCTGCGCAGTATGAAATGAAAGGCACGCTCAGCAACAACGAACGGAACACTGTAATTTCTGAGCTTTCTAAATTGAGCAATACCGAAATAGATACGTTAAAAACAATTGTCATCAATTTTTATCTCAGTCCTGATGAAAATCCAAATGGAACCTGTATCGATCATTACACCTCCGACTGGAAATACATTAAGTTCTTCAAAAAGAAGAAATCAAAAGCGATGCAGTTTTTCATCACGGAAAAGAATTATCATTATAAAAAGCCATTCGTAAAAGAAGACACCAACAATGTGATAAAGAATCTGCTTTTTACAGATGCGAAGCAGTGTGGCAACTATATCATCATAAAACCGGATGGGAAATTCTTGAAGCGGTTAAGTGAATACCGCCAGTTTGACATTCCGGATATCATCAAAAAAATGTGACGGAACCATTCAAGCATTTTAACCTATAAAAAAACGCCCTGCATCAACAGGGCGTTTCCAATTGTAAAAACTTAATATCAGGCGTTGCCCGCCTTTGCGATCAGGTTCAATGCCGATCCTGCCACAAACCAGCCAATCTGGCCTTCGTTGTAGGTATGGTTGGCAAGGATTACATCTACCGAGCCGTCTTCGTGTGTAAACTCGAGCGTCAAAGGCACGCCCGGCGCAAACTCGGTCAGGTTGGTAAAGTTGATGGTATCGTTTTCCTGGATTTTATCATAGTCGGCTTCGTTGGCAAACGTCAGCGCGAGCATACCCTGCTTTTTCAGGTTGGTCTCGTGGATCCTTGCAAACGATTTCACAAGCACCGCTTTGACGCCCAGGAACCTCGGCTCCATGGCAGCATGCTCCCTTGAAGAGCCCTCGCCATAATTGTGGTCGCCCACAACGATGGAAGGAATTCCGGCAGCTTTGTAGGCACGCTGTACGGCCGGCACCGCTTCGTAAGCGCCGGTCAGCTGGTTTTTCACCGAGTTCGCTTTCTGGTTGAATGCGTTGATCGCACCAATCAGCATGTTGTTGGAAATGTTGTCGAGGTGCCCACGGAAACGCAGCCAGGGTCCGGCCATAGAAATGTGGTCAGTGGTACATTTACCGAAAGCCTTGATCAGCAGTTTGGCATTGGTGATGTTCCTGCCATCCCACGGTTCAAATGGTGCGAGCAGCTGCAGCCTTTCAGAGGTAGGGCTCACCACCACCGACACGCCCGATCCGTCCAGGGCAGGCGCCTGGAAACCGGCATCTTCCACTGCAAAACCTCTCGGCGGCAGTTCGTTTCCTGTCGGCTCGTCCAATTTCACTTCCTCGCCGTCTTCGTTGATCAGCGTATCCGTCAATGGGTTAAATGAAAGGTCGCCGGCGATGGCCAGTGCCGTGACGAGTTCCGGCGAACCTACGAACGCGAGTGTGTTCGGGTTGCCATCGGCACGCTTCGAGAAGTTACGGTTAAACGAGTGGACGATGGTGTTCCTTTCTTCTTTCTCTGCACCTTCCCTGTCCCACATCCCGATGCATGGTCCGCACGCATTAGCAAAAACAGTCGCGCCGATCTTATCAAAAGTATCGATAAAACCGTCGCGCTCGATGGTATACCGCACGAGTTCCGAGCCCGGTGTAATGGTAAAATTCGATTTTGTCTTTAATTTCTTATCAGCAACCTGTTTGGCTAACGACGCGGCGCGCGAAATATCTTCATAAGAAGAGTTTGTACAGGAACCGATCAATCCGTATTCAATCTTGAGCGGCCAGTCATTCTTGATGGCCTCTTCTTTCATTCTCGAAATGGGCGTAGCCAGATCGGGCGTAAAAGGACCGTTCAGGTAAGGCTCCAGTTCAGAAAGGTTGATTTCAATCACCTGGTCAAAGTATTGCTCCGGGTTGGCATATACCTCAGCATCACCAGTCAGGTAAGATGCGATTTTGTTGGCTTCATCAGCGATATCGGCACGGTCCGTCGAACGCAGGTAACGGTCCATTGATGCATCGTAACCGAAAGTTGATGTCG
The DNA here is from genome assembly GCF_003055625.1 of Flavobacterium magnum. NCBI lineage: Bacteria > Pseudomonadati > Bacteroidota > Flavobacteriia > Flavobacteriales > Flavobacteriaceae > Flavobacterium > Flavobacterium magnum. The sequence goes on from NZ_CP028811.1 coordinate 16,241, forward strand.
TGGCACCAATCTCGGCGCCCATATTACAGATGGTTCCTTTCCCGGTGCAGGACATGGCTTCTGCCCCTTCTCCGAAATATTCCACGATGGCTCCGGTTCCGCCTTTTACGGTCAGGATGCCAGCCACTTTAAGGATAACGTCTTTTGGCGCGGTCCATCCTGAAAGCTTTCCGGTGAGTTTTACACCGATGAGTTTCGGGAATTTGAGCTCCCACGCCATACCGGACATCACATCTACGGCATCAGCACCACCCACACCGATGGCCACCATACCCAATCCGCCGGCATTCACCGTATGCGAATCGGTACCGATCATCATACCGCCCGGGAATGCATAATTTTCAAGCACCACCTGGTGGATGATCCCGGCGCCCGGTTTCCAGAACCCGATACCGTATTTATTAGATACAGAGGAAAGAAAATCGAATACTTCGTTGCTTTGTGTCTTGGCGCGTGCCAGATCGGTTACGGCATCGACTTTGGCCTGGATCAGGTGGTCGCAGTGTACCGTGGTCGGGACAGCTACTTTCGCTTTTCCGGCGTGCATGAACTGCAATAACGCCATTTGTGCGGTCGCATCCTGGCAGGCCACGCGGTCCGGCGCAAAATCAACATAGTCCTTGCCCCTTGTGAACGCTTTTGAAGGAGTGCCTTCCCAAAGGTGGTTGTATAAAATCTTTTCAGTCAGTGTTAACGGACGCCCGACGATTTCGCGTGCTTTGTCTACGCGGGCAGTCATGTTCGCATACACATTTTTAATCATTTCAATATCAAATGCCATATGAAAAAGTATTGTTTGTTTTCGTGAGGCAAATTTAAGGAATTGAAAGCAAATTTGAACTATTTCTAACAAAAACCGCGTTTAAAGGCATTATTATTCCTGAAAATGAATTTTTTGTGGTTATTTTTGATGAAAATTAGCTTTTAAATTAAAATTTTGCCTAATTGTTAATTTATGGGATTTTTTTTGCCGATTCCGAAATGGGCATACACTGAAACCTTCTCTGCTAAGCAAAGAACGTTTCTAAATTACACGCCGACATCACTAAATTCCTTAAGTTTGCGGAAATGAAGGCTAAAAAAATCCTTACCGGTTTTTGCATCGCAGGCATCGTGGTCGTGCTGGCGCTGGCATTGGCTTACCACAGGATGACGAACCGAAATAAGGCTGTCGCCAAAGGTATTTTTTTATACCGCACCGGCCTGGCCGACAGACACTGGCAATTGAAGCCAACCACTAAAAAATACACATTGGTTTCCCCGGATTTTCTAATCGACGGCATCTACAAATCGATGGAAGGCCCGACATCGATGCACATGGTGGAACTCACACAGGATACGGCTTTGGTCTGGCTCACCGGTTTCAGGGTGCAGGCGCTCGACGCCAGGACCAGGAAGAAAATTTCAAATGACTTTGTATGCCACACCAATTTTGACCTCAACGAAGTGCGGTATTACGATGGGCTGCATCTCGAAAACCGCATCGGGACGAAGTACCCTCGTGTCACCTCATTATCACACGGTATGGAATCGTTTCATTTCCCAAAAGGGTATGGCGTGCCGATGCGCGGAAACGATTTGCTGAATGTAACGACCGAGTCGCTGAACCATAACATTAAAGACACCGTTCTTTGGGTAAAACACCAGGTCGACATCGAATATTCGGAACAGGAATTGAAGCCGCTGATGTTCGGGAGTGCCTTTATCATGTTGCCCTATGACGAGTACGACCCGTATAAGGAACCGATGGATCCCTCAAAAAATTACTGCATCCCGATTGAGACCGGGGCGCACAATTACAAAAATGCTGAAGGAAAACGGCTGTCCGGGCATTGGGTGATCCCGCCCGGAAAAAACACTTACAGGAGCAGCGCCAATGCGCAGTTACAGATCAGGGACAGCTTACGCCTTCATGCATCGGCAATCCATGTGCACCCGTTTGCAACATCAATTACATTGTTTGACAAAACAACCCATACTGCGGTGTTTACGAGTCGGGTGGTAAATTTTAAGGACCGGATCGGGATTGAACGCATTGAGCCGTTTTCGTCTGAAACCGGCGTGTGGCTTTACAAGTCGCATGATTATGAAGTGGTGTTGACGGTCGACAATACGACCCGCGTCAACCAGGATATGATGGGAACGATGTTCCTGTTCTATTACGACAGTGAGCTCGATGCGAAACTGCAGCAGCGGAAGCGAAAGGCAATGTGATCCGTAATCCTTGTACACTTCAGGTCTTTTTACGATCACGGAAGGCGAGTACCGGTTTCTCGATTAATGCGTAAGTGAACCAACTGAGCAACAGCGTGATGGAAATATAAAGAGCGGTAAACGTATACCTGTCGGACTGGTAAAACCACGAACGCATCAGCTGCAGCACGATACTGTAATGCCACAAATAAACTGAGTACGAAATCATGCTTACGAACGCTATGGGCTTTGAGATCATCCATTCCGTTTTTTTCCAATCAGACAGCACGGGAAGGAACAATGCAATGGCGGTCGTGACCACAGTAAGGTAAAACACATTCCAGAACAGCGGGGCATTCCGTATTGTGAATTGAAAATAGCCTATCCCTGCAAAGAGGAAACACAGTATTAGCAGGCCCGCAAAGCATAACATCCATTTGCTGTTTATCCAGAATTTTTTGAAATTTTCGGCAATCCAGCTGCAAAGCACGCCCATATAAATGGCATCCAGCCGGTAGACGACGACCATTTTCAGATCGGTATTCCATACCACGACATCGGTATTTTGAGTGGTTTGGTGGAAATACAATCTGGCCCCAAATGAGCACAGTAACAACAGGCATGTGCCCAAAAGAAAAAACAGGCTTCGGTTGTTTGGCCTGAAAACAACCCCTGTTAGGAGTAACAACAATGGCAACAGCACGTAACTGAATTCTTCGACGCTGAGACTCCAAGATTCGACGAAAAACAACGGGATCTTCCCGGTAGCATTCTGGAGGAAAAAGAAGTACTTCCAAAGCCCGTCCGGCAAACCGGAATAGACCACTCCAATCAGGATGTTCACCAGCAGTATCGTATAATAAAGCGGCAACGTCCTGAGCCACCGCCTGCGCAGAAACGACAGCACGGTGGGTAAACGAAAGTGTTGATCGACGTACAATCGGTAGAGGATGGTCCCGATCAGGAAGCCGCTCAAAACACCGGATTCAAGGTAAGTGCAAAGCTATTACAGCGCGTTCCAGCTTAAGGACCGGATCGGCAAGCAGTATCCCAGGATGGCGACCCTATCGCACGGTTTCGAAAGCTACCAGTTTCCGGCAGGTTATGGCGTGCCTTTAAAGGGACGAAACTTACTTCTGGTTACAACCCAGGCCATGAACCAGAATATCGGGAACATCAATACGTTTGTGCGGCATAACGTCGTCATCGGCTATTCGAAAGACAAAAAAACGAAACCACTCCAATGCCGGACTGTCTTTATCGAATTGCCTTTCGATAAGAACGATCCGTTCAAGGATCCGCTGGACCCTCCCGCAAATATGTGCACCCCGGTAGAAACGAAAAATCATGTGTATGACGACGGTAAAGGCAATAAATTGTCAGGACACTGGATCATCAAGCCGGGCAGGAAAACGTTCAGGACCGATGTCAGCAAAATGCTCCTGCTCACCGACAGCCTCAGGCTGCACGCGGCGACAATACACGTGCATCCGTTTGCGACGTCAATCGCTCTGTACGATAAAACGGCTAACAAATGTATTTTTAAGAGCCATATTGTCAATCATCAGCACGGCATCGGAATCACCTCGATAGAATCTTTCTCCTCAGAAGAAGGCATTTGGCTGTTTGCCGATCACGCCTACGAATTGCAGCTCGATGTAAACAACACCACTTCGGGCGACCGCGAGATGATGGGCAGCATGTCGTTGTTCTTCTATGATAAGGAACTGGACGATATCTTAAACAAAAAAGCCCGGTAACGGAAGTCATCGGGCTTAATGTATGTCGATATGGATTTAAAAAAGGGAGGCGACGATTTTTTCGATAGAAATGCCTTCGGCGTCTGCTTTGTAGTTCTTTACCACACGGTGCCTGAGGATTCCCACGGCCACGGCTTTCACATCTTCAATATCCGGGGAAAACTTCCCATGGAAAGCTGCGTTGGCCTTAGCGGCCAGCACCAGGTTTTGCGAAGCCCTCGGCCCTGCACCCCAGTCGATGTAGTTCCTGATATAATCGTTTGAAAGCGGGTTATCCGGACGTGTCTTGCTGACGAGCGTTACGGCATATTCAATGACATTATCAGCCACGGGGATACGACGTATCAAATGCTGAAAATCTATAATCTCCTGTGCCGAAAATAGCGGGTTCACTGTAACTTTCGCGTCCGACGTCGTGCTTTTGACTACCTGTACCTCTTCCGCAAACGAAGGATAATCAAGTTTTATCGAGAACATGAAGCGGTCGAGCTGCGCTTCCGGAAGCGGATACGTACCCTCCTGCTCTATCGGGTTTTGTGTCGCGAGTACAAAGTACGGCAAATCCAGTTTGTAGTTGTGCCCCGCGATGGTCACCGCGCGCTCCTGCATGGCTTCCAGCAAGGCGGCCTGTGTTTTCGGCGGTGTACGGTTGATCTCATCCGCGAGGATGATGTTTGAGAATATCGGCCCTTTTATAAACTTAAACTGTCGGCTTTCATCAAGGATTTCACTCCCGAGGATGTCCGAAGGCATCAGGTCAGGCGTAAACTGGATGCGTTTGAAGTCTAACCCCAACGCCTGCGCAATCGTATTTACCATCAGTGTTTTCGCCAATCCCGGAACACCCACCAACAGCGCGTGCCCTCCTGAGAAAATACTCAGCAGGATCTGGTCAACCACTTCCTCCTGCCCGACAATGACTTTTGAAATTTCGTTTTTAAGCGCATTCCTTTTCTGGACTAATTTTTCTACAGCGGCTACGTCAGACATGTTTGGTAATGAATTTGGTTGATGATGTGATGGGCAAATATAAATTATTTTTTAAGCCAGTTATTGGCGAACTCGCAATTTCTGTACTCACCGTTAATCTTGATGTAAGTTTCCTTGATTTTTTCGTTGGTCCACTTGCCGATTTCCTTAATTTGCTTTTCCTTGAGCGCAAGGTCTTTTATCTTGAGGTAATCTTTGGAGTAATCGGCTACGTGTTCCGGAATCTTATTGGTCACCATAACGATCTTGTACATTTTCTTTCCGCTTTGGTCTTCGTCTTCAAACGGAAATGAGATTTCACCGGTTTTAAGGTCCGAAATCTGTGCATACAGGGATGGGTCCATTTTCGTGAGGTCGAACTTCGTGTCTAATGTCCGCGGATTGATCAGCGCACCACCATTTGTCTTTGTCTCTTTTTCGTCTGATGAGTTGCGGGCCGCGTCTGCAAACGAGATTTCCCCCGCAAGGATCTTTTTCCTGATGTTGGTAATCTCCTCCTTGGCGTCACGCATGGCTGCTTCGGTGATTTTCGGCTGAAGCAGGATGTGCCTTAAATCGACTTCCTGCCCGCGGATTTTTTCGATGTAGATGATATGGTATCCATAGACGGTTTCAAAAGGTGCGGAAATCTGGCCTTCGTCGAGGCTGAAAGCGACGTCCTTAAACTCTTTTATGAACGGCGTTTTGCGGTTCATTTTGTAATATCCGCCATTGGACTTTGATCCCGGGTCCTGCGAATACAGGACGGCCTTACTAAAGAAACTCGAGCCGCCTTCCTGGATGTCCTTCTTGAACTCGTTGAGCTTGTCAATGACTTTCTGTTTCTCTTCCTGTGAAACGACAGGGTTGATTACGATCTGGGAAACCTCGACTTCTTCCCCGAAAGTGGGCAGTTCCTCCTTCGGTATCTTCTTGAAGAAATTACGCACCTCTTCAGGGGTTACTTCCACTTTTTCTACAATTTTCTTACGCATTTCGCTCGTAAGCTTGCCCATTTTCAGGATGTCGAAAAAATAGGTGCGGAATTCCTCTTCGCTGTTCTTTTTGTAGAACTTGACGAGTTTATCGATCGTCCCGCCGGTTTGCTCGAGCATGGCGGTGATCTTCTCGTCCATAATGCTGTTGATTTCCGCGTCGGTTACCACAATACTGTCTTGTACGGCCTGGTGCGCATAGAGCCTGTCCTCCATCAGCATGCCCAGCATCTGGCAGCGTGTGATATCCTTGATAGAATTGCCCTGGCTTTGCAACTCTATAAAATTCTTATCAATATCCGAATCAAGTATCAGGTAATCCCCGACGGTGGCCACAACGCCATCAATCTTCTGTCTTTTGTTGCTGCTCTTTTTCGCCGGCACGGTATCCTTGATGATTTCCTGTGCGCCGGCATTGAGGCAGGTCAGCAATACCAGGGTACATAGGGTTAAAACCTTCTTACTTATAAATCTCATACTTCTCATTTTTGATGGCATCATCGGTTATTTCTTTTTCAAACTGTTTGACCAGCGCTAATTTCCTCCTGTTGAGTATCACCTGCTCCAGCGTAGGCCTGAGGTACTGGTACGGGCTGATTTGGTTTTTGTCAATTACATCGCGCACTTTAACAATGTAAGTATTATTGCCGTCCGGGTGCTCAAAAGCGATGCCGGGAGTAATGTACCTGTCCCTGTTGTCAGGATTTATGAATGGCAGGCGGCGGTAAATCTGTCCCATATCGACCCAGACTGAATCGTTCAGCGCCGAATTCTTAAACTGCACCTGATAGGTGTCCCAAAATTTTTTGTCCGATTTCCGGAAGTCCATGAATTTACTCCTGATGGCTGCAAACTTCGGATGGTCTTTGGGCACGTTAATGAACCGAAGCCTGACGAGGCTGCCACCCGTCCTGAAATTGTCCTTATTCTCGTCGTAATACTGCTTTAATTCTGCTTCTGAAACCACTGTATCAATCGAGCGGTTTACGATTTCCTCAATATAAGCCTTAGTATACAGGTCACTTTTGTATTGTTTAACCAAAGCGTCGAATTCACTTTTCTTTTCTTTTCCGAGGTTGACCTCAGCCGCTTTGATAAGCAATTTGCGGCTGGCCCAGCGGTCTATAAAACTCCTAACGATCACGATGCTATCCTGTTTGGAAGTACCCGGTGGCACCAGGTCTTTAAGGTCGCTTTTGTAAAGGTAAGAGGTTTCCACCCTGGCCACTGCTTCAGGTTTTGCTTCGGGCTTCCGGCAGCTGAGCAGGCCAAAAAAAAGCATCAATATCGCTGCCGTTCTGGTCATTTAAGATTTTATCTCTTTCTTGACGCGTTCAAAAACATCCTGGTTCACCTTGATGCTGAATTCCTTCTTCAAATCAGAAACCCAGTTTTCTTCAAGATACTGCTGGTAATCGTTAATCACCTTGCCCTTGCATTCGTCGAGTTTCTTGGTGCCTTCGGGAATCACCTTGTTGACTTTGGCTGTAAAATAATAGTCGCCTTTCTGCAATGTAGGGACAACACCGGGCTGTGAGGTGATGTTCTTGGGCAATACATCACTGCCTTCCTCAAACACCCCTTCATTAATCATGATGTTTACCGCATCTTTCGTATTGAGTTTCTCTTTGATAAAGTCAGCCGATTTGCCCTGTTCGAGCATTTTCTGTGCTTTTTTGGCATAATCCGGATTGGTTGACGAAGCGATCAGCACATCATATCTTTTCTTCCACTTATAATTTTGCTCATGCTTGCTGTAAAAATCCTGCAACCCTAAGGTATCCGTTTTCGACTTCTCCCAGATTTCCTTTTCCATGAGGTCAAACAACAGCAGTCCGTCGCGGTACTCTTCCATCACGTCCGCAAATTCCGGGAATTCTTTCTCCAGATCGTTGTTGTAATATTCATTAAGCTGGTCATCCACAAAATCCTCATAAAGCTTTCCAACCGCTTTACCGATGGGCTTGAGCTCCAACGGCGCTTTCTGTCTTTTGTTCACGAACTGCAGAAAAGTATTGGCCGCGACGGGCTTGTCCTGTATCCTGAAAAGCGGCTTCTCAAAATCCTTTACGTCTTTCGGGGCATTCCAGCTGCTGCTGTAGTAATCATCTGTAACCGCCTTTGAAACCTGCGCGTACAGTTTTTCGTCGCGCCTGACGGGAAACTTCTTGCGAAGCTTTTCATTCATAGAGTTCGTGATAAGCCTCGAACGCTCGTCTTTCCTGATTTTGCTGTCCAGTTCGGATTCCATCTGGTCGTAGGTTTTTACAGGAAACTTGTCGAGCAGCTTCACGATGTGCCAGCCGAATTCAGATTGGAATGGCTCGGAAATGGGTTTATCCTTGGTTAAAGAGAAGGCAACATTCTCAAATTTTTCGGAACTCAGTTCGCCTGAAGCAAAACGGCCCAGGTTGCCGCCTTTCGCAGCGGAAGACTTGTCGTCTGAAAATTGCTGGGCGAGGCTTTCAAAACTTTCACCCTGCTGTAGTTTTTTGTAGATGTCGGAAATCGTCGACTTGGCTTTCTCCGCCGACGCAGGATCTGAAGGATTGCTGATCATGATGTGCGCCACACCCACTTCGCCGCGGTTGTCGCGGATGTCTTCCACCTTGATCAAATGGTAGCCGAAACGCGTGCGTACGATGTTTGAAATTTTGCCTTTTTCGGTCTTGTACGCTGCGGATTCGAAGGGATAAATCATCCTGAAAACGGAGAAGTAACCCAGTTCACCTTTGTTTTCCTTAGCCGATGGGTCTTGTGAAAATTGTTCGGCCAATGCCGCGAAATCCTGGCCATCCAGCGCCTTTTTGCGTACATCGAGAATTTGCTTATAGGCTTTCAGGGTATCTTCCGGACTTGCATTTTCGTCCACCATGACCAGGATGTGGGACGCCTTAATCTCTTTGAGTGAGCGGTTGTAGGCTTCCTGGATCAGTTCTTTGGTAACTTTAGTGTCCGTGAGGTAATTCTTAGCGAGCTGGCTTCTGTAGGACTTGAGCTCGGTTTGGTATTTTGGATTGTTTTGCAGGCCGAGTTTGTTGGCTTTGTTGATCTTGAGTTTGTAGCCGATGAACAGGTCAAGATATTGGTTCAGGTCTTTCTGGCTCTCGTCTTTCACCAAATCGATGTTTTTCTTGTACACCCTGGCAAATTCATCAGTATAGTAGGGCTTGTCATCGATAGAGAACAGAACTTCTTTTTTGCTGTTTTGGGCCACAGCGGCCAGATTCAGGGTCAGGAAAAACCCTAAAAGCAATTTTTTCATTTTCATTATTGCTGAATTTTCAATTTAAATTTGATTGTTTTGGTTTTCGGCTTAAGGTTTTAGTGTTTCAATCAAATAACAATCGACAAAATTAACAATTCAAATACATTATGCAAGTATGTTAGATACTATTAACAAAAAATTATACGAGGGTAGCAAACCCGCGCAAACCCTTATAAATATTGGGATTACATATCTGTAACTATGAATTGGCTCCTTCGGTTTTGCTGGTGCTCTGCTTCAGTACATTCCACACCGTCCCTGCATTTGTTAATAAGCTGTGATTCGCCGTAACCCTTCGCGGTTAGCCTGCTCGCGGCTATGCCCTGCCTGATGAGCCAATTCATTGTGGCTTTGGCGCGGCGTTCAGACAACCTGAGGTTGTATTTCTTAGTCTGACGGCTGTCCGTATGCGAACGAATGTCGATTTTCAATTTCGGATTGGCCTGCATCAGCACCAGCACCTTTTGCAGTTCCACCGCGGCTTCCGGTCGGATGTCCGATTTATCCAAATCGAAATAAATCATGCGGATGCCCAGTTTCGGGGCTACATCATCGCCTTTGGCAAATTTCAGGTTTCGTTTCCCGAGTGCGATATTCACGGTAGTTTTCCCGTATTCCTTCGGTATCATTACGTCGACTTCACGGGTTTCGTGTTTGAGTTTACTTGCCCGAAGATAGTAAGTCCGGTCGCAAAGTACGTTGAACTGATAATTCCCCAATTCGCCTGCGTACATTTCCTTGATGATATTGAAATTGGAATCGAGCAACACTACCTGTGCATTTCCTAAGAAATCGCCCGTTTCCTCATCCGTTACATAGCCTTCCAGGACCTGCTCACAGGTAATCTTTCGGGTTTCCGTAAATCGGTAGATGTCGTCGGAGCCCAAGCCTCCGGGGCGATTGGAGCTAAAAAATCCGTTTCGGCTTTTGCTGTCTATCATAAACGCAAAATCATCATGACCCGAATTCAGCGGTTCGCCAAGGTTGAGTACCTCTTCCTGTTCGCCGTCGTCTGTGATTTTCGACACGAAAACGTCGAGACCACCCAGACCCGGATGCCCATCAGACGAGAAGTAGAGCTCATTATCATCTGATACGAATGGAAAAGTCTCCTTACCTTCGGTGTTAATTTTGGGGCCAAGATTCTCGGGTTTGCCGAACGTCCCATCCGTGTAGACATTGATTTTATACAGGTCACTTTGCCCGTAGCCGCCCGGCATATCCGAAGCAAAATACAGGACGCGGTCATTGGGGCTCAACGCAGGGTGTGCACAGCTGAACTGGTCGCTGTTAAAATCGAGTTCCTCCACATCAATCCATTCGATCTCATCAAAAGTGGCGCGGTATAATTTGAGCAATGTGCGCCGGTCCTTACTCCGCCCCTTCTTACCGTCCGTGTAATTGTTGCGTGTAAAGTACATTGTTTTCTGGTCTTTGGTAAAAACCGCCGATGCCTCGTTGAATTTCGAGTTCAGGATGTTGGTGAATTTTTCAGGTTTGGCCATGCTGCCGTCGACTTTCGCCTTCGACGCATACAAATTACTGAACGCCTGATTGGACCATTTCATCTTTCGTACAAATGGCCCACCGGTATCCCGTGCGGTGGTAAATACGAGATCATCGCCGAAAAAAGCGGCGCCGTAATCGGACTGTGGCGAGTTGAGTCCGGCGTTTTTGATATTGAACCGACCGGAATTTTCCTTTATCTTTTCAAGATAATCCGTATTGGAAACGTAAATTTTTGCCCTCGAGTCGTTCGCTGATTTCGATGAGAAAATAGCCATCATCTCGCTGGCCCGGTCGTAACTCCCAATCGATTTCAGTGATTGCGAAAAACGGAAGTAATATTCAGGCTCCACGTCTTGGTTGAGGCTGAAAAGTTCGTTATACCAAATCGCAGCCTTTTCAAATTCTGAATTGAAATAATATGCATTGCCCAGTTTTTCGAAAAGTTCCACCGATTTATAACCTTTCTTTGCGACCTGTTCATAAATAGCAATCGCGTCGATGTAGGAATATTGCTCGTATTTCTTATCTGCGGCGGCAAGCTTCGCCTTTTGCGGGTAAGCGTGGACATAAAAAAAAACGGCGAGCAACAGCAACAATTTAGATCGGGGGGCGGTCATAAATGAAGTTATTATTTTAAATGCAAATTCTGATTCCTAACCCTGTCGGCGTTAAAAATCAGAATTTGCAGGAAATTTCTTTTTATTAAAATTCAACCACGATGAATTGGCTTCGCCTGTTCATCTGATGCTCGGCTTCGGTACATTTTACCCCATCGGCACATTTGTTGACGAGTTGTGTTTCACCATATCCGCGACCGGTAAGGCGTGATGCATCGATACCATTTCTGACAAGCCACTCAATGGTCGACTTGGCCCTTTTCTCTGACAGTGCCATATTGTATTTATACGTGGCACGGCTGTCAGTATGCGACCGCACGTCAATTTTCATTGTCGGATACTGGTTCATCACTGCGAGTACCTTCTCGAGCTCGAAAGCAGCATCTTTGCGGATGTTCCATTTGTCGAGGTTGAAGTAGATGGTCGGGATGTCAAGCACACCGCGTTCTGCAAGGTCGACTCCCGGCTCGATTTTGACGATGCGTTTCTTGAGTGTCAACGGAAGATAAGTGTTTCCGTTTTGCTTTGGCGCAAGAAACGGGGTCTCGTTCGTCTCATAATCCGTTTTATCTGCCCTGATGTAATATTTGCTGTCACAATCGACCGGGCCAAAGGAATACTTGCCTTCGCTGTCGGTATTGACTGTTGTGATTTTTTCCATTTCAGAATCATACAATACGACCTGTGCGTCGGCAATGGGTTGGTTGGTTTCCGAATCAGTCACCACGCCTTCGAGGATCTGTTCACAGTTGAGTTTACGCAATTCCGTGAATTTGTAAATATCGTCGAAACCTTTCCCTCCTTCGCGATTTGAGGTGAAATACCCTGTCCTGGTCTTGGTATCAAGTAAATAGGCGAAATCGTCCTTACGGCTGTTGAGGGGTTGTCCCAGGTTCTGGATGTTCCGGAACACGCCGTCTTTGCGGATTTTTGCCACAAAAATATCAAGTCCACCCAAGCCCGGATGACCGTCAGAAGCGAAATACAACTCGTCTTCATCGGTCACATAAGGAAACGACTCCTTGCCCGGCGTATTAATCGAAGCGCCCAGGTTAACCGGCGTTCCGAACGAACCGTCCTCATTGATAGCCACTTTATACAAATCCGATTCACCGAACGAGCCCGGCATATCGGAGGCAAAGTACAATGTCCGCTCGTCAGCGCTGAGCGCCGGGTGCGCGCAACTGTACTCGTCGTTGTCAAAAGGGAGTTCCACGACGTTAGTCCATTTGTCTCCTTCGAGCGTGGCTTTGTATATTTTCAGCAGGATGATGTCGAAACGGTTTTCGCCCTGCCGTCCGCGGTTGAAGTTGTTTCGTGTGAAATACATGGTCTTTCCATCTTTCGTAAAAACCGGAGTCGATTCATGGAATTTGGTGTTCACTTCTTTAGAGAACTTGGACGGTTTTCCCAGCACGGCATCGAAGTCCTGTTGTACTTCTGAATCGTACAGATTGCTAAACGCCTTGTTGTTCCATTTGTGCCTTCTTTTGACAACCCCTCCCGTGTCGCGTGTCGTCGCAAACACTAGCTTGTTGCCTACCATGGAGCTGCCGTAGTCAGAATATTCTGAATTGATTCCGGCATCCTCAATGTAAAACCTTTTGGAATTCAACTTGATGACCTCAAGATAGTTCCGGTTGTCTTTAAACAGCATCGCCCGTTTGTCGTTTCCTGATTTCTCGTTGAACTTGACCATCATCTGCTCAGCCTCGGTGTATTTGCCAACCGACTTCAATGACTGGGCATAGCGATAATAATATTCTTCCTTTTGCTCCGGATTCATTGTAAAGAGCTCGCGGTAGGCACCTTCAGCCTTTTCGAACTCTGAATTGAAATAATACGCATTGCCCAATCGCTGGAACATCTTTTCGTCCTTGTATCCTTTCTTGGCGATGGTCTCGTAAATTTTGATCGCATCCACGTAAGCGTAATTGTCGTATTTCTTCTCCGCTTTCTTCAGCGAAGTCTTTTGTGAATACATGTTTACTGCACCGAAATTCACTAATAGTAGGATGAATAATATTGATTTTTTCATGGTAGTGCGTATTAGAAGAATCTTGGGGAAATAATTTTTTCGTAATTCCTGAACAATTCATACCTCAGGAATACTTCATGCGATCCGGAATTGTAGTTGGCCAGTTTTGTGGTCTCAAGATCGTAACCATAGCCCAGGAAGAACGAATCGTTGATCTGGAATCCGACCATGGCGCTGAGCGCAGCGTCCCAACGGTATGCTAGACCAAGATTGAGCTTGTCGTTGATCAGGAAATTCCCTGAAACGTCAACCTGCAACGGCGCACCTTTAACCATTTTGGTAAGCAAAGCGGGCTTGAATTTTACGCTTTCACTCAGGTCAAACACGCGGCCGGCAATCAGGAAAAAGTGCATCTTCTCACTGGCGACAGAGCTCGTGTTGTCTTCATAATGGCTGGTTTCCAAAAAATGCGGAATCGACACCCCGATATAGGTCTTATCGGAATGGTAGTAAATACCCGCACCGATGTTTGGCGTGAAGCGGTTGTCGATGTTGTCCTGCTGGCTGATCGCGTAATCACCCGGATTCCTTAACGTAAGCCTGCTGAAATCCACGCTGAGGAGATTGGCGGTGGCTTTCAGACCGAAAGACAGCTTCCATTCCTCCGATGTCTTGATGGTATAGGAAATATCGGCGGAAATGTCGTTTTCATCCGAAATACCGATCCTGTCGTTGATCACTGAAACCCCTAACCCGATTTTACTGCCTTCAATGGGAGTGTGTATGGATGCGGTATTGGTAACCGGTGCCCCGTCCAAACCGACCCATTGTGTCCTGTGCAGCACGAAAGCACTCATTACACCTCTTGAACCAGCGTATGCTGGATTGACGTTAACCGTATTGTACATATACTGCGTGAACTGTGCATCCTGTTGGGCATACATTCCACTGATTAACATTAAGGCAAAAAATAAAAATTTAGTTCTCATTCTTTATAAGTTTTATGTAATCCGGAGGGCTCTCACCCTCCGGAATTAACTTTATCGGGTTAAATGTAAGAATCCAGCTTTCTCCTTCGTATTCACACCATCCTTATACTTGATGATCCAGTAATAGGTACCTTCAGGTAATCCGGCGGATTTGTCTATCGTTACCCTGCCTTCAGAGACACCCCTGAATGCCTTGGTCGTGTTGTCATAGCCTTTGGTTTCATAAACCAGCACACCCCAACGGTTGTAAATCTCGACGGTGTTATCCGGGAAGCAGACAATGCCCTGGATGTAAAGCTCATCATAGAATCCATCTCCGTTTGGCGATACTAAGTTATAAACTTTAATCGTACATCCGTCAAATTCAATGATGGTCGGCTGTTGATCAACATCGTTAGAGTCGCTCGATACATCCTCTGCAATCTCCTCCCCGCCCGGGCTGTAACCCCTTACAGAAGCCTGGTTTGACACACTGCCTCGCGTAATATCGTCAGCGGTGAGGAAGTAGTGACCCAGTAACGTCCTGAACTCGCCAGGAGGGATTGTACCGATCAGACCCGCATTATCAAGGATAACACCCGGCAGCGGATCGCTTACGGTCACGTTATACAGCGTTGTCAAGCCGGTGTTCGTCACCGTGAAGGTGTAAACAATCTCTTCACCAACCTGCGCGAAACCATCGTCGTTCGCATCGATGAACGAACCGGTTTTTATGATCTGGATGTCGCTTGACTCCTGCAGGATTACAACAGTCGGATCGCTTTCACCCACTCCGTCATTATCGGAATCGTCATTCACGACACCTCCGTCAGGAGCGGTTCCGGTAGCTACGGCAGTGTTCACCACCTGTCCGTCGGCCATATCAGCGGCTGTAATGATGTAGGTTGCAGTTACGGTACCAACCTGACCCGGCGCAAGCGTTGCCGGTGCGACAGCCAGATTCGTTACCCCGATCCTTGTATCATTGATTACAATGTTACTCACTGCTCCTGTTCCGGTGTTGGTTACCGTAAAGGTATACGTGATGGTATCACCGACAGCTCCAGTTCCGCCCACGCTCGCTGTTTTAATCAGCGTCAGCTTAGGCGCTCCGAGATAAACGATTGTTGGATCGTCGTTGCCGGTATCAGCTGGGTTCGTGTTATCGGATACATCGGAAATCGTTCCTCCATTCGGATCAGACCCGGTCACGGAAGCCGAGTTCACCACGAGACCTGCATTAAGGTTCGCCTGGTTGATGTTGTAGAATACAATCATCTGACCTGACTCCCCAGGATTCAGCGTCGATGGGCTCAATGGCGCAAGTACGGTACCGGTCAGGGCATCGTTCACCAGGATGTTGGCTACCGTTACGTTACCGGTGTTGGTAATCGTAAAGGTGTATTGTACCCTGTCTCCAAGATCCACAAGACCATTACCATTAGTATCCTCATAAGCTCCTGCTTTGATAAAGGTCAATTCAGGATTCATCGGGATTGGCGTCACCGTTGGTGTATCGTCACCGTTGGTATCGATGCCGTCATTATCTGACGTATCGGTTACGGTTGTTCCTCCAGGCGTTGTTCCTGACACCACAGCTGTATTGACCACCTGTCCTGCATTGACATCAGCTTGTGTGATCGTGTAGACGAAGGTAACAGGTACCATTTGTCCGGGAGCAACCGGCGAAGGCACCGCTATCGGTGTTGCCGAAAGTATCGGATCACTGATGGTCACGTTGTTGAGTACTACGTTTCCGGTATTGGTCACTTCGAATGTGTAGGTAATGGTATCACCTGCACCGATCTGTGCGTCATTATTCGCATCGTTGGTCACTGCTGTTTTCACCAACTTGATTGATGGTGCCAGAGTAGTGTTGATTGTGATGGTCACTGTTGCCGTAGCGGTTTGTCCGTCAGCATCTGTAATGGTATACTGGAAACTGTCGGTACCACTGAAGTCGCCGTTCGGTGTATACGTTACGGTATCATCAGCCTGTGTGGCAGTGCCACCATCATTCACCGTTACGGTTCCGTTTGCAGGGCCTGCAGCGATTGTTATCGGACCGAAAGTAGTTGAAGGTCCGTCACCACCGAATGTATCGTTAACCAAAACAGTGACCGTTACCGGTGTATTCTGATCCGTTACAGCAGTATCGTTAACGGCCAGTGGCACGTCGTTCGGGTTACAGCTGATTGTCACATTGACTGTCGCAGTAGACGTGTTACCGTCAACATCTGCAATGGTGTAAGTGAAGCTGTCAGTACCACAGTAATCCGCATTCGGTGTATACGTAATCGTATCATCGGCCTGTGTTGGTGTGCCGTTGTCATTCACTGTCACCGTACCGTTCGATGGGTTTGTAGTCGTGATAGCCGCAGTTACCGACGGACCGTCGCCACCGAAGCTGTCATTGGCAACAATGTTGATTGTCACTGCCGTATCCTCAGCTGTGGTCGCAGCATCATTTACAGCAAGCGGCACATCGTTTCCATCGCAGGTTATCGTGATCGTCACTGTGGCGGTGGCAATATCGCCATCAGCATCCGTGATGGTATATGTGAAGCTGTCAGTACCACAGTAATCTGCGTTTGGCGTGTATGTTACGGTATCATCTGTCGGATCTGTCGGTGTCGCTCCATCATTCAGCGTTGCGGTACCATTTGCCGGTTGTGTATTGATGATTACCGCTACAGTACCTGCTCCGTCGTTTCCGAAGTCGTCGTTATCCAGTACGTCAATAATGATGGCGTTGTCCTCGTTAGTTGTCACAGCATCTGCAACAGCTGTTGGGAACTCATCAATACAGTTCACCGTGACATTTACTGTCGCGACATCGGTATCTCCATCAGCGTCAGTAATCAGGTAAGTGAAACTGTCAGCTGCACCGCCTGTGTTACAGTAGTTTGCATTAGGCGTATAGATGATGCTGTCATCGGTCGGATCCGTTGGCGTACCATTGGTATTCAATGTCGCCGTACCATTTGCAGGTTGCGTGGCTATTACAATGGTTCCGACATTTGGTCCGTCGCCTCCGAAGCTATCGTTGCCCAATACGTCAATGTCAATTGCAGTATCCTCATCAGTCACCGCAGCATCATTTACCGCATCCGGAGCCTGGTCACATGCTACTGTGATGGTTACCGTAGCGGTAGACATATCTCCATCTACATCGGAGATGGTATATGTGAAGCTGTCGGTTCCACAGAATCCTGCATTCGGCACATAAGTCACCATATCGTCAGCCTGCGTAGGCGTTCCGTTATCGCTCACATTTACCGTACCATTTGCAGGTTGTGAAGCAATTACAATGATGCTCTGGATCGGGCCGTCAGCACCGAAGCTGTCATTGCCAAGCCACAGGATTTGTACCGGAGTACCCTCATTTGTCGTAGCGGTGTCGTCGACTGCTGTTGGTACCGGATCACAAATCACATCGATGGTTACCGTAGCGGTAGCCGTATCGCCACTTGCATCGACAATAAAGTAGGTGAAGGTATCCACACCACAGTAGTTGGCGTTTGGCGTATAAGTGATCGTGTCATCTGTCGGATCAGTCGGCGTACCGCCATTGTTTACCGTCGCAGAACCATTTGCAGGTGCTGTCAACACCGCAATCGGGGTTGTACCGGCGCCGTCGTTTCCGAAGCTGTCGTTCGTCAATACTGCGATGACTACCGGAGTATCCTCATTCGTTGTTGCAGCGTCATCTGCGGCGCTTGGCAATTCAGAGTTATCACAAGTCACCGTTACGGTTACCGTTGCCGTATCAGTATCTCCGTTTGCGTCAGCAATCAGGTAAGTGAAGCTGTCAGGAGTACCGTTTTCGTTACAGTAATTTGCATTCGGTGTGTATACGATGAAATCATCTGTCGGATCCGTTGGCGTGCCGTTCATGTTTACGGTAGCCGTACCGAAAGAAGGCTGCATCATAACCATAATCGAACCTGTATTCGGACCGTCTCCACCGAAGGTGTCATTAGTCAGTACGTCAATATTGACTGCAACATCCTCAGTCGTTGTTGCGGCATCATCAACCGTATTCGGAACGTCTGTTCCGTCACAGCTCACAGCAACAGTCACCGTAGCCGTCGAAACCTGTCCGTCAGCATCTGCGATAGTGTATGTGAAGCTGTCATTACCACAGTAGTTCGCGTTTGGTGTGTACGTAATGCTATCGTCGGTCGGGTCGTTTGGCGTTCCGTTGTCATTTACAACCACTGCACCATTTGTCGGCTGCGTAGCGATAATGGCAGTAGCGGAAGGACCATCAGCACCAAATGTATCGTTAACAAGTACCGCGATTGTAACAGGAGTGTCCTCTATGGTATTCGCAGCATCGTTGACTGCAGTTGGCATATCATCCGCAACATTAATGACATTGATTGTAACGGTTGCTGTAGACGTATCGCCATTAGCATCCACAATCGTATACTGGAAGCTGTCTGTTCCGAAGAAGTCAACAGCAGGCAGGTACGTAATGGTATCATCCGTCGGATCGGTAGGTGTACCATTGGTATTCAATGTCGCCACACCGTTTGATGGCTGTGTCGCTACAATGATTGTACCGACGTTTGGTCCGTCACCGCCGAAAGTATCGTTGGCAAGTACAGTAATAATCACTGCCGTTTCTTCATTAGTCGTTGCCAGATCGTCAGCAGCAAGTGGCAGATCATTCACACAAGTCACGTTAACTGTCACAGTAGCTGTAGACGTATCGCCATTAGCATCCGCAATAGTGTAAGTAAAGCTGTCAGTACCACAGAAGTTTGCAGTTGGCGTATATACGATGGTATCATCAGCTTGTGTGGCCGTACCATTGTCATTTACTGTCACGGTACCGTTTGCAGGAGTCGCAGCAATAACTACCTGTCCTGACACGGATGGGCCGTCACCATTGAAGTTGTCGTTAGCAACCACATTGATTGTTACCGCAGTGTCTTCGTTAGTTGTTGCAGTGTCATTTACAGCTGTCGGGAACTGGTTGACTCCGTTGGTTGTGATGCATACGGTAGCCCTGTCTGTATCGCCGTTAGCATCGGTGATTAGGTATTCGAAGCAATCCGTACCAACGAATCCGGCATTCGGCGTATACGTAATCGTATCGTCTGCAGGATCATTCGGCGTGTTATTTGTATTAACCACGATGCTACCGTTTGATGGTGCCGCTAGTGGGGCGCCCTGAACCACAATCGGGCTCGTAATGATCTGGATATTTCCTTTTCCGTCGCCGCCAAACGTGTCGTTTGCCAGTACGCTTATGGTCACTGCGGTATCCTGTGGCGTTGTCACCGCATCGTCCACTGCATCCGGCAGGTCAGAATTGTCAGCAGTCACTGTAATGGTCACTGTCGCCGTAGCAGTTTGTCCGTCGGCATCGGCAATAGTGTAGGTGAAGCTGTCACTTCCGAAGAAGTTTGCATTCGGTGTGTAAGTGAAGAAATCGTCCACAGGGTTGTTTGGCGTTCCATTGTCATTGACCACAGCCGTTCCGTGTGAAGCCGGTGTGTTCAATACGATGGCTGAAGCAGATGGCCCGTCGCCTCCGAAATTGTCATTCAGAAGTACGGAAATATTCACTGCTGTATCTTCCAGTGTCGTCGTCGAATCATTTACTGCTACAGGGGCATCCACTGTAACGGCATCCGGCGTGATGGTCAATGCAACGCAGGCTGTAGCCGATTGTCCGTCAGCATCCCTGATGATGTAGCAGAATGAGTCTGTTCCATTATAGTTCGCATTCGGAGTGTAAGTCACCGTATCATCCGTCGGGTCGTTTGGTGTACCGTTGTTGTTAACTGTCGCGACACCGTTGGCAGGTGGCGTAGTGATGACAATCGGTCCGGCAAATGGTCCGTCACCGCCGAAGCTGTCATTAACCAATACGTTGATCAGCACCGGTGAATCCTCAACAGTGATCGCGGTATCATTGATCGCGGTTGGCGTATCGGTCTGGTCGCAGATGACGTTCACGGTCACGAAGGCTGTTGAAGTTTGTCCGTCCGCATCAGCGATAGTATATGTAAACACGTCGTTTCCACAGAAATTGGTGTTCGGCGTATACGTAATGGTATCATCAGCAGGGTTTGAAGGGGTTCCGCCATCGTTAACAACCGCCGTACCGTTTATGGCATTGGCCGCGATCACGATTGGGGAAGCTGATGGCCCGTCACCACCGAATGTATCATTACCCAGTACCGCTACCGTTACAGGAACATCTTCCTGGGTCGATGTTACATCGTTTACTGCAGTCGGCTGGTCAATTGTCGGATCGTTTGCATTCACCGTGATCGTTACGGTAGCTGTCGAAGTTTGTCCGTCAGCATCTGCAATCGTATACGTGAAGGTATCTGTTCCGCTGAAGTTTGCATTCGGCGTATAAGTTACCGTATCGTCTGCCGGGTTGTTCGGTGTACCATTGTTGTTCACCACAGCCGTACCGTTCGATGCCTGTGCGGCAATCACGATAGCGCCTGTTGATGGGCCGTCGCCTCCGAACGTATCGTTGGCAAGTACATTTATAACCACCGGTTGTTCCTCGCCTGTCACTGCAGTATCATTGACGGCCAATGGCATGTCAACAGAGGCAGCGTCAGGCGTAATGGTGATGGTCACCGAAGCTGTTGCGGTAGAACCGTTCGAATCAGTGATTGTGTAATTGAACGTGTCATTGCCGTGGTAGTCTGCATCCGGTGTGTAAGTTACCGTATCATCCGTCGGGTCATTTGGCGTTCCATTGTCGTTCACCACTACATCTCCGTGTGTCGGTTGCGACTGGATGATGATCGTGCCCGCGTTAGGTCCGTCAAGGCCGAAGAAATCGTTGACCAGGACATCGATCACTACCGGCGTATCCTCAGCAGTTGTCACCGCATCGTTGTTCGCAGACGGGATGTCAATATTCGGATCGTTTGGTGTCACCGTAATAGTCACCGTAGCCGTAGACTGCTGTCCGTCGGCGTCTTCGATGATGTATGTGAAACTGTCAGGGCCGTTGTAACCCGGGTTCGGGATGTAAGTGATGAAATCATCCGTCGGGTTGTTTGGCGTACCATTAAGGTTTACCGTAGCGATACCGTTTGCAGGGATCGTACCTACGAAGATTGCGCCGTTCGACGGTCCGTCACCACCGAAGTTGTCGTTAGCCAACACCGCGATGTTCACGCTGTTGCCTTCAGTCAGCGATACTGCATCATCAACAGCCGTTGGCACATCGTTGAGCGGATTATCAGGCGTAACTGCGATGAACAATGTGGCCGTAGCGGTTTGTCCGTCAGCATCGGCAATAGTGTATACCACTGCATCTGAGCCGTTGTAATTTGCATTTGGCGTATAGGTAATCGTATCATCCGTTGGATCATTCGGGGTACCATTTACGTTGACCACTGCTGTACCATGGGTCGGTTGCGTAATGATGACAATCGGTCCTACTCCAGGTCCGTCGCCACCGAAACTGTCGTTGGCAAGCACACTCACTGTAATCGGAGTGTCTTCAGGTGTAGAAACGGTCTCATTGTTAGCCACCGGCTGGTCATTTGCAGGGTTATCAGCCGTCACAGTTACAGTTACAGTGGCTGTCGAGGTTTGTCCGTCAGCGTCAGTAATAGTGTATGTAAATGTATCGGTTCCGTGGAAGTTCGTATTCGGGATGTACAGGATGGTGTCATCCGCAGGATTGTTGATTGTTCCTGAGTTCAATACTACTGCCACTCCATTGGCTGGCTGCGAAGCTACCAGGATGGTACCTGATGTAGGTCCGTCGCCACCGAAGCTGTCATTGTTCAGTACATTGACGGTCACTGCAGTATCCTCATTAGTAGTCACCGCGTCGTCTACCGCCAATGGCGCATCATTTAACGGATTGTCAGCAGTGATCGTGATCGTCACTGTTGCCGTTGACGTCTGTCCGTCAGCATCCGCAATGGTGTACGTAAATGAATCCGAACCATTGAAGTTCGCATTCGGTGTATACGTGATCGTATCATCAGCCGGGTTGTTTGGCGTTCCGTTATTGTTTACGGTTGCCGTACCATTCGCAGCCGGTGTGGCGATAGCGATGGCGCCTGTTGATGGTCCGTCTCCTCCAAAACTGTCATTGATAAGGACATTCACAACGACTGCCGTGTCCTCAGCAGTTGTAGCAATATCGCTTACAGCAACCGGGAAGTCTGCTGTATCCGCATCCGGATTTACGGTAACGGTTACACAAGCGGTGGCGGTCTGTCCGTCAGCATCGCTGATCATATAGCAGAAACTGTCAGTTCCGTGGAAGTTCGGGTTCGGTGTATATAATACCGTGTCGTCTGTCGGATTGTTTGGTGTTCCATTGTTCAGGACCACAGCTGTACCATTGGTTGCCGGAGTGGAAATCACAACCGGTCCTACTCCCGGTCCGTCGCCACCGAAAGTATCGTTGGTCAGGATTGGGATGACTACGGCTACATCTTCCGTAGTCGTGGCGGTATCAGGCTGACCTACAGGGAAGTCCGCATTCGGATCATCCTGTGTCACCGTAATGTTCACGCAAGCTGTCGATGTTTGTCCGTCAGCATCCGCAATTACGTAGCAGAAAGTATCTACGCCGTTGAAGTTCGGATTTGGAGTGTACAGAACAGTGTCGTCAGTTGGATCGTTTGGCGTGCCATTATTATTCACTACAGCCGTACCGTTGCTGGCAGGGGTAGTGATGGCAATTGGGCCAACGCCTGGTCCGTCACCACCGAAGTTATCGTTGATCAGGACATTGATAACCGTTGGCGTACCTTCCTGAACCGTAACCACATCGTTTACGGCTGTTGGTCCATCAACACTTGGGTTATCAGCAGTCACCGTGATGGTCACTACGGCTGTCGATGTCTGTCCATCCGCATCGGCAATCGTATACGTAAAGGTATCAGTGCCGTTGAAGTTGGCATTCGGTGTATAGGTCACGGTGTCGTCTGCCGGGTTGGTCGGCGTTCCGTTCGTATTGACTACAGCTGAACCATTGGCAGGTTGCGTTACCGAAATCGATCCGATCGATGGTCCGTCGCCGCCGAATGTATCATTGTTAAGGACAGTCACCGTTACCGGCGTATCTTCCTGGGTTGATGCCGAATCATCTGTTGCTGCCGGCTGATCTGTAAGCGGATTGTCCGGAGTTACCGTAACAGTTACGCAAGCGGTTGATGTCTGTCCGTCAGCATCGGCAATAGTATAACAGAAGCTGTCGATGCCGCTGAAGTTCGGATTTGGGGTATATGTGATCGTATCGTCAGTAGGATCGTTCGGCGTACCGTTATCATTCACTACAGCGTTTCCGTTTGCAGCGTTTGATGCCAGAACGATTGGCGACAATGAAGGTCCGTCACCACCGAAGTTGTCATTCAGCGTCACAGGGATGTCAATTGAAGTATCCTCAGCTACTGCTGCAATATCTGCAACGGCCGTCGGTGTGTCAAATGTCGGACTGTCCGCATTCACGGTCACCGTTACGGTAGCGGTTGAAGTCTGACCGTCGCTGTCAGCAATCGTGTAGGTAAACGTATCCGTACCGTTGAAGTTCGCATTAGGTGTATAGGTCACTGTATCATCGGCAGGGTTAAACGGCGTTCCGTTCGTATTCACCGTCACGGTACCATTAGCACCCTGTGTCACTGTTACAGGACCCACTCCGGCACCGTCGCCTCCGAAAGTATCGTTATTAAGTACATTAACTGTCACTGCAACATCTTCATTGGTAGTAGCCGTATCGTTAGCAGCCAATGGCGCATCATTGAACGGGTTGTCCGGAGTAACCGTGATTGTCACGGTAGCCGTGGACACATCACCGTTAAGGTCGCGGATGGTGTAATTAAACTGGTCGGTACCGTTAAAGTTCGGATTCGGGGTGTACGTGATGGTGTCGTCAGTTGGGTCAACCGGCGTACCATTATTATTCACCACGACAGCACCGTTCGCAGCTGGCGTTACAGTAATTGCGCAGACACAAGGACCGTCAGGACCGAAAGTATCGTTTACAAGCACGTTAATCGTCACGGCGCTATCTTCATTGGCCACTGCGGTGTCATTTACTGCTAAAGGCGTATCGTTACCACCTGCATCCGGCGTAACCGTGATATTCACAGTAGCAGTAGACGTATCTCCGTTCGAGTCGGCGATGGTATAAGTGAATGAATCACTTCCATTGTAATTCGCATTTGGCGTATACGTGATGGTATCATCGGTTGGGTCAGACGGCGTACCGTTGGTATTCACCACAGCGGTTCCGTTAGCTGGCTGGCTGGCTACAACAATCTGCACCACACCCGGCCCGTCACCACCGAAGTTATCGTTAGCGACCACATTGATGACAACCGACTGGTCTTCGATCACACTTGCCGTATCATTTACAGCCACCGGCACGTCAGCCGTAGGCGCATCAGGTGTTACGGTAATGGTTACCGAAGCCGTCGAAGCCTGTCCGTCAGCGTCAAAAATAGTATATGTGAAGCTGTCTGTTCCGAAGAAGTTGGCAGCCGGTGTATACGTGATCGTATCATCCGTCGGGTCGTTAGGCGTACCATTGTTATTTACTACAGCCACACCGTTAGATGCGTTTGAAGCGATTACAATTGCACTTGCCGAAGGCCCGTCGCCTCCAAAGCTGTCGTTAAGCACTGCAAGCACAACCACCGGCGTATCCTCAATCGTCGTTGCCGTATCGTTGACTGCCAGTGGCGCGTCAGCGGTCGGTGCATCAGGTGTC
Source organism: Flavobacterium magnum (assembly GCF_003055625.1). Taxonomy (NCBI): domain Bacteria; kingdom Pseudomonadati; phylum Bacteroidota; class Flavobacteriia; order Flavobacteriales; family Flavobacteriaceae; genus Flavobacterium; species Flavobacterium magnum. Next base: position 41,224 of record NZ_CP028811.1, read on the forward strand.
ACCGTAATGGTTACCGTAGCTGTGGAAGTTTGTCCATCGGCATCAAGGATCATGTACGTGAAACTGTCAGTTCCGTTGAAGTTCGCATTCGGGGTGTAAGTAATGGTGTCGTCAAGCGGATTGTTTGGCGTTCCGTTGTTGTTGACTACCGCAACACCGTTAGCTGGCTGTGTCATTACAAAAATTGGTCCGGCAAACGGTCCGTCGCCACCGAAATTGTCATTAACCAATACGGGGATATTCACCGACTGGTCTTCGATTACCGTAGCGGCATCGTTCGCTGCAAGCGGAGCGTCAGCAGTGTCGGCATCGGCAGTGACATTGACGAATACCGTAGCCGTAGATGTCTGACCATCTGCATCGGCAATGGTATAGGTAAACACATCATTTCCGTGGAAATTCGCGCTTGGCGTATACGTAATGGTATCATCCGCAGGATTGTTTGGCGTGCCATTAGTATTCACCACCGCCTGGCCGTTTGCAGCCGGAGTCGTGATTACGATAGCGCCTACAGATGGACCGTCGCCACCGAAAGTATCATTATTCAGTACACTGATCGTCACGGCGATATCTTCTGTAGTCGTAGCAAAATCATTTGCAGCTACAGGGAAGTCGGCGTTAGGATCGTTGGCATTCACGGTCACAGTCACCGTAGCCGTAGACGTCTGCCCGTCAGCATCGGCGATGGTATACGTGAAGCTATCGGTTCCGCTGAAGTTGGCCGCAGGCGTGTAGATAATCGTATCGTCTGCAGGGTTGTTCGGCGTACCATTGTTATTCACTACAGCAGTACCGTTTGATGGCTGGCTTGCCACGACGATTGCCGTCGCAGATGGGCCGTCACCACCGAAACTGTCATTTGTAAGTACGTTAACTGTAACAGCCAGCTCTTCATCAGTGGTAGCCGTATCATTCACTGCCGATGGCATGTCAGTCGTTGGCGCATCAGGGGTAATCGTGATGCTTACCGACGCCGTCGCGGTATCTCCGTTTGAATCGGCAATAGTGTAATTAAACGAATCGTTACCGTTGTAGTTGGCATCCGGTGTGTACGTAATGGTATCATCGGTAGGATTGTTCGGTGTACCGTTGGTGTTCACCGTAACTGTACCATGTACAGGCTGCGACTGGATAACAATCGCGCCTGTTGACGGTCCGTCGAAACCGAAGAAATCGTTCGCAAGGACATTCACTGTCACAGCAGTATCTTCCGCAGTAGTCACGACATCGTTATTAGCAGATGGAACATCAGCATTCGGATCATTAGGCGTTACCGTAATCGTTACGGTCGCGGTCGATTGCTGCCCATCAGCATCCTCTATGATATACGTGAAACTGTCAGGTCCGTTGTAACCCGGGTTAGGGATGTATGTGATAAAGTCATCTGTAGGGTTGTTCGGCGTACCATTCAGGTTTACCGTGGCGATACCATTCGATGGTGTTGCCCCTACAAAGATTGCACCGTTCGATGGTCCGTCACCACCAAAACTATCATTAGCAAGCACCGCGATGTTGACGCTGTTGCCTTCTGTAATAGTCACACTGTCATTCACTGCAGTTGGCCCGTCGTTCAGTGGGTTATCCGGCATAACGGCAATATTTACCGTAGCGGTCGCGCACTGTCCGTCAGCATCACAGATGGTATACGTGAAAGTGTCAGCCCCATTAAAGTTTGCATTAGGCGTGTAGGTAATGGTGTCATCGCTAGGGTTGTTCGGTGTTCCGTTCGTGTTAACGGTCACTGTACCATTGGTTGCCTGAGTCACCGTGATGGCGCCTACAGATGGTCCGTCACCACCGAAAGTGTCGTTGAGAAGCACGTTCATGGTAATCGGCGTGTCCTCAGCGGTGGCATAGGTATCGTCATTGGCATCCGGCGCATCAGTCGCAGGGTTATCCGCAGTTACGGTTACAGTTACGGTCGCAGTCGACGTCTGGCCGTCCGCATCGGTAATCGTATAAGTGAAACTATCGGTTCCGTTGAAGTTTGCATTCGGAACATACGTAATGGTATCATCAGTAGGATTGTTGAGCGTACCCTGGTTCAATACAACGGCAACACCGTTAGCCGGCTGGCTGGCCACCGCGATGGATCCTGATGAAGGTCCGTCGCCACCGAAGCTGTCGTTAACAAGCACAGGAATATTGACTAATGTGTCTTCCGGTGTCGTAGCCGTATCATTCACAGCTAAAGGCATGTCAGCAAGAGGATTGTCACCTGTAACGTTGATGCTTACCGTAGCGGTAGCCGTTTGGCCATCAGCATCAGCAATCGTATAAGTGAACGAGTCGCTTCCGTTGAAGTTTGCGTTCGGTGTATACGTAATCGTATCGTCAGTCGGATCGTTCGGCGTACCATTTGTGTTCACCGTTACAGTACCGTTTGATGGATTAGAAGCAATTACGATGGCACCGACTGATGGGCCGTCACCACCAAAACTGTCGTTAGTAAGTACACTTACGGTTACCGAATTGTCTTCGACAACTGTTGCAGTATCATTACCGGCCACAGGGAAGTCCGCATTCGGATCTCCAGGAGTCACCGTGACGGTAACCGTCGCCGTTGAGGTCTGGCCATCCGCATCTGCGATGGTATAGGTGAAGGTATCCGAACCGTTGAAGTTAGCGTTAGGAGTATAAATTACGGTATCATCTGCGGGGTTGGAAGGTGTTCCGTTGTTGTTCACTGTAACCACGCCATTAGCAGGCTGCGTTACGGTAATCGGGCCACTACCAGGGCCGTCTCCACCGAAAGTGTCGTTGACAAGTACAGGGATGTTGATCGCAACCTCCTCAATAGTGCTCGCGCTGTCAGGCTGTGCCACTGGGAAATCGACAGTTGGATCGTCGGCTGAAACGGTGACGGTCACGGTAGCTGTTGCACACTGTCCATCGGCATCGCAAATGGTGTAAGTGAAGCTGTCTACACCGTTAAAGTCGGTTGCAGGGATGTACGTCACCGTATCATCAGTCGGATCATTCGGCGTTCCGTTCGTATTTACCGTTACAGTGCCATTGGTAGGTTGAGTAACGCTTATAGCTCCAACTGAAGGACCGTCACCACCGAAATTGTCATTGACAAGTACACTAATCGTCACAGGCGTGTTTTCCTGTACCGATACTGTGTCATTGTTAGCCGTTGGCATATCCGTAGCAGGATTGTCTGCCGTCACTGTGACGGTAACTGTTGCTGTTGAAGTCTGGCCGTCGGCATCTGAAATGGTGTAGGTGAATGTATCCGTACCATTAAAGTTAGCATTCGGTGTATAAGTGACTGTATCATCGGTTGGATTGAATGGCGTTCCGTTATTATTTACGCTCACCAAACCGTTCGCACCTTGTGTGACGCTGATGGCACCTGAAGAAGGACCGTCACCACCAAAGTTATCGTTTACAAGTACATTTATTGTAACAGGCGTATCTTCTGCGGTAGTGGCCAGATCATTGACTGCCGTTGGCATATCCAGTGCCGGGTTATCTGGCGTTACGATGATGGTCACCGTAGCTGTAGATGTCTGTCCGTCTGCATCAGCTATTGTATAGGTGAAACTGTCCACACCGTTGAAATTTGCATTCGGCGTGTAGGTTATCGTATCATCAGTCGGGTCATTCGGTGTTCCGTTATCGTTCACCGTAGCGTTACCATTCGACGGATTCGAAGCAATCACAATTGGGCTTAAAGACGGTCCATCACCACCGAAGTCGTCATTCGCAGTAACATTAATGGTCACTGCACTTCCCTCAGCCACACCAGCAGTATCTGCAGATGCCAAAGGTGTATCAAAAACCGGATTGTCAGCAATAATGGTCACAACCACTGTAGCAGTTGAAGTTTGACCGTCGCTGTCGGTAATGGTGTAGGTGAAACTGTCAGTTCCATTATAGTTCGATGAAGGCGTGTAGGTTACGGTGTCATCAGTCGGGTTGAATGGCGTACCGTTAGTGTTCACTGATACACTGCCATGAAGACCTTGTGTAACTATTATCGGACCCACACCAGGACCGTCGCCACCAAAGTCATCGTTTGTCAACACCGTGATGAGTACAGCAGTATCCTCGTTGGTTGTAGCCGTATCGTTTGCTGCCAATGGTGCATCATTAAATGGATTATCCGGTGTGACGGTGACCGTTACAGTAGCTGTCGAGCACTGTCCATCAGCGTCGCATATGGTATACGTGAAGCTGTCAGTACCATTATAGTTCGGATTAGGTGTATACGTAATGGTATCGTCCGTAGGATCATTCGGCGTTCCGTTTGTGTTGACAGTTGTCGCACCGTTTGCTGCAGGTCCGACACTGATCGCACCAACAGATGGTCCATCAGGTCCAAACGTGTCATTGACAAGTACACTTACTGTAACACCAAAGCCCTCCCCTGTTGTAACACTATCATTGGCTGCTACCGGCACGTCAGTACCAGGCGCATCAGGGGCAATCGTAACGTTCACCGTAGCGGTTGACGTATCCCCGTTCGAGTCGGTGATCGTGTAGGTGAAGGAATCCGAACCGTTGAAGTTCGCATTCGGGGTATAGTCTACCGTATCGTCCGTAGGGTCGTTCGGTGTGCCGTTGTTGTTCACCACTGCGCTTCCGTTCGCCGCAGGCGTAGCGATTGTGATCGCGCCGATCGATGGGCCGTCAGGGCCGAAGGTATCGTTTGCAAGTACCGCGATGTTTACGCTTTGGTCTTCTGTAACGCTGGCCGTATCATTGGCTGCTACCGGCACGTCAGTACCGGGCGCATCAGGTGCGATCGTCACGTTCACCGTAGCCGTTGAGCTGTCGCCGTTCGAGTCGGTGATCGTGTAGGTGAAGGAATCCGAACCGTTGAAGTTCGCATTAGGGGTATAGTCTACCGTATCGTCCGTAGGGTCGTTCGGTGTGCCGTTGTTGTTCACCACTGCGCTTCCGTTCGCTGCTGGCGTCGCAATGGCGATCGCGCCGATCGATGGTCCGTCAGGGCCGAAGGTATCGTTGGCAAGTACCGCGATGTTTACGCTTTGGTCTTCTGTAACGCTCGCCGTATCATTGGCTGCTACCGGCACGTCAGTACCAGGCGCATCAGGTGCGATCGTAACGTTCACCGTAGCCGTTGAGCTGTCGCCGTTCGAGTCGGTGATCGTGTAGGTGAAGGAATCCGAACCGTTGAAGTTCGCATTCGGGGTATAGTCTACCGTATCGTCCGTAGGGTCGTTCGGTGTGCCGTTGTTGTTCACCACTGCGCTTCCGTTCGCTGCAGGTGTAGCGATTGTGATAGCCCCGATCGATGGTCCGTCAGGGCCGAACGTATCGTTTGCAAGTACCGCGATGTTTACGCTTTGATCCTCGGTAACGCTCGCCGTATCATTGGCTGCCACCGGCACGTCAGTACCAGGCGCATCAGGTGCGATCGTAACGTTCACCGTAGCCGTTGAGCTGTCGCCGTTCGAGTCGGTGATCGTATAGGTGAAGGAATCCGAACCGTTGAAGTTCGCATTCGGGGTATAGTCTACCGTATCGTCCGTAGGGTCGTTCGGCGTGCCGTTGTTGTTCACCGTGGCAGTTCCGTTCGCCGCTGGCGTCGCGATTGTGATCGCGCCGATCGATGGTCCGTCAGGCCCGAAAGTATCGTTTGCAAGTACCGCGATGTTTACGCTTTGATCCTCGGTAACGCTCGCCGTATCATTGGCTGCCACCGGCACGTCAGTACCAGGCGCATCAGGTGCGATCGTAACGTTCACCGTAGCCGTTGAGCTGTCGCCGTTCGAGTCGGTGATCGTATAGGTGAAGGAATCCGAACCGTTGAAGTTCGCATTCGGGGTATAGTCTACCGTATCGTCCGTAGGGTCGTTCGGCGTGCCGTTGTTGTTCACCGTGGCTGTTCCGTTCGCCGCAGGCGTCGCGATTGTGATAGCCCCGATCGATGGTCCGTCAGGCCCGAACGTATCGTTTGCAAGTACCGCGATGTTTACGCTTTGGTCCTCGGTTACGCTCGCCGTATCATTGGCTGCCACCGGCACGTCAGTACCGGGCGCATCAGGTGCGATCGTAACGTTTACCGTAGCCGTTGAGCTGTCGCCGTTCGAGTCGGTGATCGTGTAGGTGAAGGAATCCGAACCGTTGAAGTTCGCATTCGGGGTATAGTCTACCGTATCGTCCGTAGGGTCGTTCGGCGTGCCGTTGTTGTTCACCACTGCGGTTCCGTTCGCCGCAGGCGTCGCGATTGTGATAGCCCCGATCGATGGTCCGTCAGGCCCGAACGTATCGTTTGCAAGTACCGCGATGTTTACGCTTTGGTCTTCTGTTACGCTCGCCGTATCATTGGCCGCCACCGGCACGTCAGTACCGGGCGCATCAGGTGCGATCGTAACGTTCACCGTAGCCGTTGAGCTGTCGCCGTTCGAGTCTGTAATTGTATACGTGAAGGAATCCGAACCGTTGAAGTTCGCATTCGGGGTATAGTCCACCGTATCGTCTGTAGGGTCGTTCGGTGTGCCGTTGTTGTTCACTGTAGCCGTACCGTTCGCCGCTGGTGTAGCGATTGTGATAGCCCCGATCGATGGTCCGTCAGGGCCGAAGGTATCGTTTGCAAGTACCGCGATGTTTACCGATTGGTCCTCGGTTACGCTCGCCGTATCATTGGCCGCCACCGGCACGTCAGTACCGGGCGCATCAGGGGCGATCGTAACATTCACCGTAGCCGTTGAGCTGTCGCCGTTCGAGTCGGTGATCGTGTAGGTGAAGGAATCCGAACCGTTGAAGTTCGCATTAGGGGTATAGTCTACCGTATCGTCCGTAGGGTCGTTCGGCGTGCCGTTGTTGTTCACCACTGCGCTTCCGTTCGCCGCAGGCGTCGCGATTGTGATCGCGCCGATCGATGGTCCGTCAGGCCCGAACGTATCGTTTACAAGTACCGCGATGTTTACGCTTTGGTCTTCTGTAACGCTGGCCGTATCATTGGCTGCTACCGGCACGTCAGTACCGGGCGCATCAGGTGCGATCGTAACGTTCACCGTAGCCGTTGAGCTGTCGCCGTTCGAGTCGGTGATCGTGTAGGTGAAGGAATCCGAACCGTTGAAGTTCGCATTCGGGGTATAGTCTACCGTATCGTCCGTAGGGTCGTTCGGTGTGCCGTTGTTGTTCACCACTGCGCTTCCGTTCGCTGCTGGCGTCGCAATGGCGATCGCGCCGATCGATGGTCCGTCAGGCCCGAACGTATCGTTTGCAAGTACCGCGATGTTTACCGATTGATCCTCGGTAACGCTCGCCGTATCGTTCGCTGCCACCGGCACGTCAGTACCGGGCGCATCAGGGGCGATCGTAACATTCACTGTAGCGGTTGAGCTGTCGCCGTTCGAGTCGGTGATCGTATAGGTGAAGGAATCCGAACCGTTGAAGTTCGCATTCGGGGTATAGTCTACCGTATCGTCCGTAGGGTCGTTCGGCGTGCCGTTGTTGTTCACCGTGGCTGTTCCGTTCGCCGCAGGCGTCGCGATTGTGATAGCCCCGATCGATGGTCCGTCAGGCCCGAAGGTATCGTTTGCAAGTACCGCGATGTTTACGCTTTGGTCCTCGGTTACGCTCGCCGTATCATTGGCTGCCACCGGCACGTCAGTACCGGGCGCATCAGGTGCGATCGTAACGTTTACCGTAGCCGTTGAGCTGTCGCCGTTCGAGTCGGTGATCGTGTAGGTGAAGGAATCCGAACCGTTGAAGTTCGCATTCGGGGTATAGTCTACCGTATCGTCCGTAGGGTCGTTCGGTGTGCCGTTGTTGTTCACCACTGCGGTTCCGTTCGCCGCTGGCGTAGCGATTGTGATCGCGCCGATCGATGGTCCGTCAGGGCCGAAGGTATCGTTTGCAAGTACCGCGATGTTTACCGATTGGTCCTCGGTAACGCTCGCCGTATCATTGGCTGCCACCGGCACGTCAGTACCGGGCGCATCAGGTGCGATCGTAACGTTCACCGTAGCCGTAGATGTATCACCGTTAGAGTCGGTGATCGTGTAGGTGAAGGAATCCGAACCGTTGAAGTTCGCATTCGGGGTATAGTCTACCGTATCGTCCGTAGGGTCGTTCGGTGTGCCGTTGTTGTTCACCGTGGCGGTTCCGTTCGCCGCAGGCGTCGCAATGGCGATCGCGCCGATCGATGGTCCGTCAGGGCCGAAGGTATCGTTGGCAAGTACCGCGATGTTTACGCTTTGGTCTTCTGTAACGCTGGCCGTATCATTGGCTGCCACCGGCACGTCAGTACCAGGCGCATCAGGGGCGATCGTAACGTTCACCGTAGCCGTTGAGCTGTCGCCGTTTGAGTCGGTGATCGTGTAGGTGAAGGAATCCGAACCGTTGAAGTTCGCATTCGGGGTATAGTCTACTGTATCGTCCGTAGGGTCGTTCGGCGTGCCGTTGTTGTTCACCACTGCGGTTCCGTTCGCCGCTGGTGTAGCGATGGCGATCGCGCCGATCGATGGTCCGTCAGGGCCGAAGGTATCGTTGGCAAGTACCGCGATGTTCACCGATTGGTCTTCGGTAACGCTCGCCGTATCATTGGCCGCCACCGGCACGTCAGTACCAGGCGCATCAGGTGCGATCGTAACGTTTACCGTAGCCGTTGAGCTGTCGCCGTTCGAGTCTGTAATTGTATAGGTGAAGGAATCCGAACCGTTGAAGTTCGCATTCGGGGTATAGTCTACCGTATCGTCCGTAGGGTCGTTCGGTGTGCCGTTGTTGTTCACCACTGCGCTTCCGTTCGCCGCCGGCGTAGCGATTGTGATCGCGCCGATCGATGGTCCGTCAGGGCCGAAGGTATCGTTGGCAAGTACCGCGATGTTTACGCTTTGGTCTTCTGTAACGCTGGCCAGGTCATTGGCTGCCACCGGCACGTCAGTACCGGGCGCATCAGGTGCGATCGTAACGTTTACCGTAGCCGTTGAGCTGTCGCCGTTCGAGTCGGTGATCGTGTAGGTGAAGGAATCCGAACCGTTGAAGTTCGCATTCGGGGTATAGTCTACCGTATCGTCCGTAGGGTCGTTCGGCGTGCCGTTGTTGTTCACCACTGCGCTTCCGTTCGCTGCCGGTGTAGCGATTGTGATCGCCCCGATCGATGGTCCGTCAGGCCCGAAGGTATCGTTGGCAAGTACCGCGATGTTTACGCTTTGGTCCTCGGTAACGCTGGCCGTATCATTGGCTGCCACCGGCACGTCAGTACCGGGCGCATCAGGGGCGATCGTAACGTTTACCGTAGCCGTTGAGCTGTCGCCGTTCGAGTCGGTGATCGTGTAGGTGAAGGAATCCGAACCGTTGAAGTTCGCATTCGGGGTATAGTCTACCGTATCGTCCGTAGGGTCGTTCGGTGTGCCGTTGTTGTTCACCGTGGCAGTTCCGTTCGCCGCCGGTGTAGCGATGGCGATCGCGCCGATCGATGGTCCGTCAGGGCCGAAGGTATCGTTTGCAAGTACCGCGATGTTTACCGATTGGTCTTCGGTTACGCTCGCCGTATCATTGGCTGCCACCGGCACGTCAGTACCGGGCGCATCAGGTGCGATCGTCACGTTTACCGTAGCCGTTGAGCTGTCGCCGTTAGAGTCTGTAATTGTATACGTGAAGGAATCCGAACCGTTGAAGTTCGCATTCGGGGTATAGTCTACCGTATCGTCCGTAGGGTCGTTCGGTGTGCCGTTGTTGTTCACCACTGCGGTTCCGTTCGCTGCAGGCGTCGCGATTGCGATCGCGCCGATCGATGGGCCGTCAGGGCCGAAGGTATCGTTGGCAAGTACCGCGATGTTTACGCTTTGGTCCTCGGTAACGCTCGCCGTATCATTGGCTGCCACCGGCACGTCAGTACCAGGCGCATCAGGTGCGATCGTCACGTTCACCGTAGCCGTTGAGCTGTCGCCGTTCGAGTCGGTGATCGTGTAGGTGAAGGAATCCGAACCGTTGAAGTTCGCATTCGGGGTATAGTCTACCGTATCGTCCGTAGGGTCGTTCGGTGTGCCGTTGTTGTTCACCACTGCGCTTCCGTTTGCTGCAGGCGTAGCAATTGTGATAGCCCCGATCGATGGTCCGTCAGGCCCGAAGGTATCGTTTGCAAGTACCGCGATGTTCACCGATTGGTCCTCGGTAACGCTCGCCGTATCATTGGCCGCCACCGGCACGTCAGTACCGGGCGCATCAGGGGCGATCGTCACGTTTACCGTAGCCGTTGAGCTGTCGCCGTTAGAGTCTGTAATTGTATACGTGAAGGAATCCGAACCGTTGAAGTTCGCATTCGGGGTATAGTCTACCGTATCGTCCGTAGGGTCGTTCGGCGTGCCGTTGTTGTTCACCGTGGCAGTTCCGTTCGCTGCAGGCGTAGCGATTGTGATTGCGCCGATCGATGGTCCGTCAGGCCCGAAGGTATCGTTGGCAAGTACCGCGATGTTTACCGATTGGTCTTCGGTAACGCTCGCCGTATCATTGGCTGCCACCGGCACGTCAGTACCGGGCGCATCAGGTGCGATCGTAACGTTCACCGTAGCCGTTGAGCTGTCGCCGTTAGAGTCTGTAATTGTATACGTGAAGGAATCCGAACCGTTGAAGTTCGCATTCGGGGTATAGTCTACCGTATCGTCCGTAGGGTCGTTCGGCGTGCCGTTGTTGTTCACCACTGCGGTTCCGTTCGCTGCAGGCGTCGCAATGGCGATCGCGCCGATCGATGGGCCGTCAGGGCCGAAGGTATCGTTGGCAAGTACCGCGATGTTTACGCTTTGGTCCTCGGTAACGCTCGCCGTATCATTGGCTGCCACCGGCACGTCAGTACCGGGCGCATCAGGTGCGATCGTAACGTTCACCGTAGCCGTTGAGCTGTCGCCGTTCGAGTCGGTGATCGTGTAGGTGAAGGAATCCGAACCGTTGAAGTTCGCATTCGGGGTATAGTCTACCGTATCGTCCGTAGGGTCGTTCGGTGTGCCGTTGTTGTTCACCACTGCGCTTCCGTTCGCTGCAGGTGTAGCGATTGTGATAGCCCCGATCGATGGTCCGTCAGGGCCGAACGTATCGTTTGCAAGTACCGCGATGTTTACGCTTTGATCCTCGGTAACGCTCGCCGTATCATTGGCTGCCACCGGCACGTCAGTACCAGGCGCATCAGGTGCGATCGTAACGTTCACCGTAGCCGTTGAGCTGTCGCCGTTCGAGTCGGTGATCGTATAGGTGAAGGAATCCGAACCGTTGAAGTTCGCATTCGGGGTATAGTCTACCGTATCGTCCGTAGGGTCGTTCGGTGTGCCGTTGTTGTTCACCACTGCGCTTCCGTTTGCTGCAGGCGTAGCAATTGTGATAGCCCCGATCGATGGTCCGTCAGGCCCGAAGGTATCGTTTGCAAGTACCGCGATGTTCACCGATTGGTCCTCGGTAACGCTCGCCGTATCATTGGCCGCCACCGGCACGTCAGTACCGGGCGCATCAGGGGCGATCGTCACGTTTACCGTAGCCGTTGAGCTGTCGCCGTTAGAGTCTGTAATTGTATACGTGAAGGAATCCGAACCGTTGAAGTTCGCATTCGGGGTATAGTCTACCGTATCGTCCGTAGGGTCGTTCGGCGTGCCGTTGTTGTTCACCGTGGCAGTTCCGTTCGCTGCAGGCGTAGCGATTGTGATTGCGCCGATCGATGGTCCGTCAGGCCCGAAGGTATCGTTGGCAAGTACCGCGATGTTTACGCTTTGGTCCTCGGTAACGCTCGCCGTATCATTGGCTGCCACCGGCACGTCAGTACCGGGCGCATCAGGTGCGATCGTAACGTTCACCGTAGCCGTTGAGCTGTCGCCGTTCGAGTCGGTGATCGTGTAGGTGAAGGAATCCGAACCGTTGAAGTTCGCATTCGGGGTATAGTCTACCGTATCGTCCGTAGGGTCGTTCGGCGTGCCGTTGTTGTTCACCACTGCGGTTCCGTTCGCTGCAGGCGTCGCGATTGCGATCGCGCCGATCGATGGGCCGTCAGGGCCGAAGGTATCGTTGGCAAGTACCGCGATGTTTACGCTTTGGTCCTCGGTAACGCTCGCCGTATCATTGGCTGCCACCGGCACGTCAGTACCGGGCGCATCAGGTGCGATCGTAACGTTCACCGTAGCCGTTGAGCTGTCGCCGTTCGAGTCGGTGATCGTGTAGGTGAAGGAATCCGAACCGTTGAAGTTCGCATTCGGGGTATAGTCTACCGTATCGTCCGTAGGGTCGTTCGGTGTGCCGTTGTTGTTCACCACTGCGCTTCCGTTCGCTGCAGGTGTAGCGATTGTGATAGCCCCGATCGATGGTCCGTCAGGGCCGAACGTATCGTTTGCAAGTACCGCGATGTTTACGCTTTGATCCTCGGTAACGCTCGCCGTATCATTGGCTGCCACCGGCACGTCAGTACCAGGCGCATCAGGTGCGATCGTAACGTTCACCGTAGCCGTTGAGCTGTCGCCGTTCGAGTCGGTGATCGTATAGGTGAAGGAATCCGAACCGTTGAAGTTCGCATTCGGGGTATAGTCTACCGTATCGTCCGTAGGGTCGTTCGGCGTGCCGTTGTTGTTCACCGTGGCTGTTCCGTTCGCCGCAGGCGTCGCGATTGTGATAGCCCCGATCGATGGTCCGTCAGGCCCGAACGTATCGTTTGCAAGTACCGCGATGTTTACGCTTTGGTCCTCGGTTACGCTCGCCGTATCATTGGCTGCCACCGGCACGTCAGTACCGGGCGCATCAGGTGCGATCGTAACGTTTACCGTAGCCGTTGAGCTGTCGCCGTTCGAGTCGGTGATCGTGTAGGTGAAGGAATCCGAACCGTTGAAGTTCGCATTCGGGGTATAGTCTACCGTATCGTCCGTAGGGTCGTTCGGCGTGCCGTTGTTGTTCACCACTGCGGTTCCGTTCGCCGCAGGCGTCGCGATTGTGATAGCCCCGATCGATGGTCCGTCAGGCCCGAACGTATCGTTTGCAAGTACCGCGATGTTTACGCTTTGGTCTTCTGTTACGCTCGCCGTATCATTGGCCGCCACCGGCACGTCAGTACCGGGCGCATCAGGTGCGATCGTAACGTTCACCGTAGCCGTTGAGCTGTCGCCGTTCGAGTCTGTAATTGTATACGTGAAGGAATCCGAACCGTTGAAGTTCGCATTCGGGGTATAGTCCACCGTATCGTCTGTAGGGTCGTTCGGTGTGCCGTTGTTGTTCACCGTGGCTGTTCCGTTCGCCGCTGGTGTAGCGATTGTGATAGCCCCGATCGATGGTCCGTCAGGCCCGAAAGTATCGTTTGCAAGTACCGCGATGTTTACCGATTGGTCCTCGGTTACGCTCGCCGTATCATTGGCCGCCACCGGCACGTCAGTACCGGGCGCATCAGGGGCGATCGTAACATTCACCGTAGCCGTTGAGCTGTCGCCGTTCGAGTCGGTGATCGTGTAGGTGAAGGAATCCGAACCGTTGAAGTTCGCATTCGGGGTATAGTCTACCGTATCGTCCGTAGGGTCGTTCGGCGTGCCGTTGTTGTTCACCACTGCGCTTCCGTTCGCCGCAGGCGTCGCGATTGTGATCGCGCCGATCGATGGTCCGTCAGGCCCGAACGTATCGTTTACAAGTACCGCGATGTTTACGCTTTGGTCTTCTGTAACGCTGGCCGTATCATTGGCTGCTACCGGCACGTCAGTACCGGGCGCATCAGGTGCGATCGTAACGTTCACCGTAGCCGTTGAGCTGTCGCCGTTCGAGTCGGTGATCGTGTAGGTGAAGGAATCCGAACCGTTGAAGTTCGCATTCGGGGTATAGTCTACCGTATCGTCCGTAGGGTCGTTCGGTGTGCCGTTGTTGTTCACCACTGCGCTTCCGTTCGCTGCTGGCGTCGCAATGGCGATCGCGCCGATCGATGGTCCGTCAGGCCCGAACGTATCGTTTGCAAGTACCGCGATGTTTACCGATTGATCCTCGGTAACGCTCGCCGTATCGTTCGCTGCCACCGGCACGTCAGTACCGGGCGCATCAGGGGCGATCGTAACATTCACTGTAGCGGTTGACGTATCACCGTTAGAGTCTGTAATTGTATACGTGAAGGAATCCGAACCGTTGAAGTTCGCATTCGGGGTATAGTCTACCGTATCGTCCGTAGGGTCGTTCGGCGTGCCGTTGTTGTTCACCGTGGCTGTTCCGTTCGCCGCCGGTGTAGCGATTGTGATAGCCCCGATCGATGGTCCGTCAGGCCCGAACGTATCGTTGGCAAGTACCGCGATGTTTACGCTTTGATCCTCGGTAACGCTCGCCGTATCATTGGCCGCCACCGGCACGTCAGTACCGGGCGCATCAGGGGCAACCGTAACGTTCACCGTAGCAGTAGATGTATCGCCGTTCGAGTCGGTGATCGTGTAGGTAAAGGAATCCGAACCGTTGAAGTTCGCATTCGGGGTATAGTCTACCGTATCGTCCGTAGGGTCGTTCGGTGTGCCGTTGTTGTTCACCACTGCGCTTCCGTTCGCCGCCGGCGTAGCAATTGTGATAGCCCCGATCGATGGTCCGTCAGGCCCGAAGGTATCGTTGGCAAGTACCGCGATGTTTACGCTTTGGTCTTCTGTAACGCTCGCCGTATCATTGGCCGCCACCGGCACGTCAGTACCGGGCGCATCAGGTGCGATCGTAACGTTTACCGTAGCCGTTGAGCTGTCGCCGTTCGAGTCGGTGATCGTGTAGGTGAAGGAATCCGAACCGTTGAAGTTCGCATTCGGGGTATAGTCTACCGTATCGTCCGTAGGGTCGTTCGGCGTGCCGTTGTTGTTCACCACTGCGGTTCCGTTCGCCGCAGGCGTCGCGATTGTGATCGCCCCGATCGATGGTCCGTCAGGCCCGAAGGTATCGTTGGCAAGTACCGCGATGTTTACGCTTTGGTCTTCTGTAACGCTGGCCGTATCATTGGCCGCTACCGGCACGTCAGTACCGGGCGCATCAGGTGCGATCGTAACGTTCACCGTAGCCGTTGAGCTGTCGCCGTTCGAGTCGGTGATCGTGTAGGTGAAGGAATCCGAACCGTTGAAGTTCGCATTCGGGGTATAGTCTACCGTATCGTCCGTAGGGTCGTTCGGCGTGCCGTTGTTGTTCACCACTGCGCTTCCGTTCGCTGCAGGCGTAGCGATTGTGATCGCGCCGATCGATGGTCCGTCAGGCCCGAACGTATCGTTTGCAAGTACCGCGATGTTTACGCTTTGATCCTCGGTAACGCTCGCCGTATCATTGGCCGCCACCGGCACGTCAGTACCGGGCGCATCAGGGGCGATCGTAACGTTTACCGTAGCCGTTGAGCTGTCGCCGTTCGAGTCGGTGATCGTGTAGGTGAAGGAATCCGAACCGTTGAAGTTCGCATTCGGGGTATAGTCTACCGTATCGTCCGTAGGGTCGTTCGGTGTGCCGTTGTTGTTCACCGTGGCAGTTCCGTTCGCCGCCGGTGTAGCGATGGCGATCGCGCCGATCGATGGTCCGTCAGGGCCGAAGGTATCGTTTGCAAGTACCGCGATGTTTACGCTTTGGTCCTCGGTTACGCTCGCCGTATCATTGGCTGCCACCGGCACGTCAGTACCGGGCGCATCAGGTGCGATCGTCACGTTTACCGTAGCCGTTGAGCTGTCGCCGTTAGAGTCTGTAATTGTATACGTGAAGGAATCCGAACCGTTGAAGTTCGCATTCGGGGTATAGTCTACCGTATCGTCCGTAGGGTCGTTCGGCGTGCCGTTGTTGTTCACCACTGCGGTTCCGTTCGCTGCAGGCGTCGCGATTGCGATCGCGCCGATCGATGGGCCGTCAGGGCCGAAGGTATCGTTGGCAAGTACCGCGATGTTTACGCTTTGGTCCTCGGTAACGCTCGCCGTATCATTGGCTGCCACCGGCACGTCAGTACCAGGCGCATCAGGTGCGATCGTCACGTTCACCGTAGCCGTTGAGCTGTCGCCGTTCGAGTCGGTGATCGTGTAGGTGAAGGAATCCGAACCGTTGAAGTTCGCATTCGGGGTATAGTCTACCGTATCGTCCGTAGGGTCGTTCGGCGTGCCGTTGTTGTTCACCGTGGCTGTTCCGTTCGCCGCCGGTGTAGCGATTGTGATAGCCCCGATCGATGGTCCGTCAGGCCCGAACGTATCGTTGGCAAGTACCGCGATGTTTACGCTTTGATCCTCGGTAACGCTCGCCGTATCATTGGCCGCCACCGGCACGTCAGTACCGGGCGCATCAGGGGCAACCGTAACGTTCACCGTAGCAGTAGATGTATCGCCGTTCGAGTCGGTGATCGTGTAGGTAAAGGAATCCGAACCGTTGAAGTTCGCATTCGGGGTATAGTCTACCGTATCGTCCGTAGGGTCGTTCGGTGTGCCGTTGTTGTTCACCACTGCGCTTCCGTTCGCCGCCGGCGTAGCAATTGTGATAGCCCCGATCGATGGTCCGTCAGGCCCGAAGGTATCGTTGGCAAGTACCGCGATGTTTACGCTTTGGTCTTCTGTAACGCTCGCCGTATCATTGGCCGCCACCGGCACGTCAGTACCGGGCGCATCAGGTGCGATCGTAACGTTTACCGTAGCCGTTGAGCTGTCGCCGTTCGAGTCGGTGATCGTGTAGGTGAAGGAATCCGAACCGTTGAAGTTCGCATTCGGGGTATAGTCTACCGTATCGTCCGTAGGGTCGTTCGGCGTGCCGTTGTTGTTCACCACTGCGGTTCCGTTCGCCGCAGGCGTCGCGATTGTGATCGCCCCGATCGATGGTCCGTCAGGCCCGAAGGTATCGTTGGCAAGTACCGCGATGTTTACGCTTTGGTCTTCTGTAACGCTGGCCGTATCATTGGCCGCTACCGGCACGTCAGTACCGGGCGCATCAGGTGCGATCGTAACGTTCACCGTAGCCGTTGAGCTGTCGCCGTTCGAGTCGGTGATCGTGTAGGTGAAGGAATCCGAACCGTTGAAGTTCGCATTCGGGGTATAGTCTACCGTATCGTCCGTAGGGTCGTTCGGCGTGCCGTTGTTGTTCACCACTGCGCTTCCGTTCGCTGCCGGCGTAGCGATGGCGATCGCGCCGATCGATGGTCCGTCAGGCCCGAACGTATCGTTTGCAAGTACCGCGATGTTTACGCTTTGGTCTTCTGTTACGCTCGCCGTATCATTGGCCGCCACCGGCACGTCAGTACCGGGCGCATCAGGTGCGATCGTAACGTTCACCGTAGCCGTTGAGCTGTCGCCGTTCGAGTCTGTAATTGTATACGTGAAGGAATCCGAACCGTTGAAGTTCGCATTCGGGGTATAGTCCACCGTATCGTCTGTAGGGTCGTTCGGTGTGCCGTTGTTGTTCACTGTAGCCGTACCGTTCGCCGCTGGTGTAGCGATTGTGATGGCTCCGATCGATGGTCCGTCAGGCCCGAAAGTATCGTTTGCAAGTACCGCGATGTTTACCGATTGGTCCTCGGTTACGCTCGCCGTATCATTGGCCGCCACCGGCACGTCAGTACCGGGCGCATCAGGGGCGATCGTAACATTCACCGTAGCCGTTGAGCTGTCGCCGTTCGAGTCGGTGATCGTGTAGGTGAAGGAATCCGAACCGTTGAAGTTCGCATTCGGGGTATAGTCTACCGTATCGTCCGTAGGGTCGTTCGGCGTGCCGTTGTTGTTCACCACTGCGCTTCCGTTCGCCGCAGGCGTCGCGATTGTGATCGCGCCGATCGATGGTCCGTCAGGGCCGAAGGTATCGTTTACAAGTACCGCGATGTTTACGCTTTGGTCCTCGGTAACGCTCGCCGTATCATTGGCTGCCACCGGCACGTCAGTACCAGGCGCATCAGGGGCGATCGTAACGTTCACCGTAGCCGTTGAGCTGTCGCCGTTCGAGTCGGTGATCGTGTAGGTGAAGGAATCCGAACCGTTGAAGTTCGCATTCGGGGTATAGTCTACCGTATCGTCCGTAGGGTCGTTCGGTGTGCCGTTGTTGTTCACCACTGCGCTTCCGTTCGCTGCAGGTGTAGCAATTGTGATAGCCCCGATCGATGGTCCGTCAGGCCCGAACGTATCGTTTGCAAGTACCGCGATGTTTACGCTTTGATCCTCGGTAACGCTCGCCGTATCATTGGCCGCCACCGGCACGTCAGTACCGGGCGCATCAGGGGCGATCGTAACGTTTACCGTAGCCGTTGAGCTGTCGCCGTTCGAGTCTGTAATTGTATAGGTGAAGGAATCCGAACCGTTGAAGTTCGCATTCGGGGTATAGTCTACCGTATCGTCCGTAGGGTCGTTCGGTGTGCCGTTGTTGTTCACCACTGCGCTTCCGTTCGCTGCAGGTGTAGCGATTGTGATCGCGCCGATAGATGGGCCGTCAGGCCCGAAAGTATCGTTTGCAAGTACCGCGATGTTTACGCTTTGATCCTCGGTAACGCTCGCCGTATCATTGGCCGCCACCGGCACGTCAGTACCGGGCGCATCAGGGGCAACCGTAACGTTCACCGTAGCAGTAGATGTATCGCCGTTCGAGTCTGTAATTGTGTACGTGAAGGAATCCGAACCGTTGAAGTTCGCATTCGGGGTATAGTCTACAGTATCGTCCGTAGGGTCGTTCGGCGTGCCGTTGTTGTTCACCGTGGCTGTTCCGTTCGCCGCCGGTGTAGCGATTGTGATAGCCCCGATCGATGGTCCGTCAGGCCCGAACGTATCGTTGGCAAGTACCGCGATGTTTACGCTTTGGTCTTCTGTAACGCTGGCCGTATCATTGGCTGCCACCGGCACGTCAGTACCGGGCGCATCAGGGGCGATCGTAACGTTCACCGTAGCCGTTGAGCTGTCGCCGTTCGAGTCGGTGATCGTGTAGGTGAAGGAATCCGAACCGTTGAAGTTCGCATTCGGGGTATAGTCTACCGTATCGTCCGTAGGGTCGTTCGGCGTGCCGTTGTTGTTCACCACTGCGCTTCCGTTCGCTGCCGGCGTAGCGATGGCGATCGCGCCGATCGATGGTCCGTCAGGCCCGAACGTATCGTTTGCAAGTACCGCGATGTTTACGCTTTGGTCTTCTGTTACGCTCGCCGTATCATTGGCCGCCACCGGCACGTCAGTACCGGGCGCATCAGGTGCGATCGTAACGTTCACCGTAGCCGTTGAGCTGTCGCCGTTCGAGTCTGTAATTGTATACGTGAAGGAATCCGAACCGTTGAAGTTCGCATTCGGGGTATAGTCCACCGTATCGTCTGTAGGGTCGTTCGGTGTGCCGTTGTTGTTCACTGTAGCCGTACCGTTCGCCGCTGGTGTAGCGATTGTGATAGCCCCGATCGATGGTCCGTCAGGCCCGAAAGTATCGTTTGCAAGTACCGCGATGTTTACCGATTGGTCCTCGGTTACGCTCGCCGTATCATTGGCCGCCACCGGCACGTCAGTACCGGGCGCATCAGGGGCAACCGTAACATTCACCGTAGCCGTTGAGCTGTCGCCGTTCGAGTCTGTAATTGTATACGTGAAGGAATCCGAACCGTTGAAGTTCGCATTCGGGGTATAGTCTACCGTATCGTCCGTAGGGTCGTTCGGCGTGCCGTTGTTGTTCACCACTGCGCTTCCGTTCGCCGCAGGCGTCGCGATTGTGATCGCGCCGATCGATGGTCCGTCAGGGCCGAAGGTATCGTTTACAAGTACCGCGATGTTTACGCTTTGGTCCTCGGTAACGCTCGCCGTATCATTGGCTGCCACCGGCACGTCAGTACCGGGCGCATCAGGGGCGATCGTAACGTTCACCGTAGCCGTTGAGCTGTCGCCGTTCGAGTCGGTGATCGTGTAGGTGAAGGAATCCGAACCGTTGAAGTTCGCATTCGGGGTATAGTCTACCGTATCGTCCGTAGGGTCGTTCGGTGTGCCGTTGTTGTTCACCACTGCGCTTCCGTTCGCTGCTGGCGTCGCAATGGCGATCGCGCCGATCGATGGTCCGTCAGGCCCGAAGGTATCGTTGGCAAGTACCGCGATGTTTACGCTTTGGTCCTCGGTAACGCTGGCCGTATCATTGGCTGCCACCGGCACGTCAGTACCGGGCGCATCAGGGGCGATCGTAACGTTCACCGTAGCCGTTGAGCTGTCGCCGTTCGAGTCGGTGATCGTGTAGGTAAAGGAATCCGAACCGTTGAAGTTCGCATTCGGGGTATAGTCTACCGTATCGTCCGTAGGGTCGTTCGGCGTGCCGTTGTTGTTCACCACTGCGCTTCCGTTCGCTGCAGGCGTCGCAATGGCGATCGCGCCGATCGATGGTCCGTCAGGGCCGAAGGTATCGTTTGCAAGTACCGCGATGTTTACGCTTTGGTCCTCGGTAACGCTGGCCGTATCATTGGCCGCTACCGGCACGTCAGTACCGGGCGCATCAGGGGCGATCGTAACATTCACTGTAGCGGTTGACGTATCACCGTTAGAGTCTGTAATTGTATACGTGAAGGAATCCGAACCGTTGAAGTTCGCATTCGGGGTATAGTCTACCGTATCGTCCGTAGGGTCGTTCGGCGTGCCGTTGTTGTTCACCACTGCGCTTCCGTTCGCTGCAGGCGTAGCGATTGTGATAGCCCCGATCGATGGTCCGTCAGGGCCGAAAGTATCGTTGGCAAGTACCGCGATGTTTACGCTTTGATCCTCGGTAACGCTCGCCGTATCATTGGCCGCCACCGGCACGTCAGTACCGGGCGCATCAGGGGCGATCGTAACGTTTACCGTAGCCGTTGAGCTGTCGCCGTTCGAGTCGGTGATCGTGTAGGTGAAGGAATCCGAACCGTTGAAGTTCGCATTCGGGGTATAGTCTACCGTATCGTCCGTAGGGTCGTTCGGCGTGCCGTTGTTGTTCACCACTGCGCTTCCGTTCGCTGCAGGCGTCGCAATGGCGATCGCGCCGATCGATGGTCCGTCAGGGCCGAAGGTATCGTTTGCAAGTACCGCGATGTTTACGCTTTGATCCTCGGTAACGCTCGCCGTATCATTGGCCGCTACCGGCACGTCAGTACCGGGCGCATCAGGGGCGATCGTAACGTTTACCGTAGCCGTTGAGCTGTCGCCGTTCGAGTCGGTGATCGTGTAGGTGAAGGAATCCGAACCGTTGAAGTTCGCATTCGGGGTATAGTCTACCGTATCGTCCGTAGGGTCGTTCGGCGTGCCGTTGTTGTTCACCGTGGCAGTTCCGTTCGCCGCTGGCGTCGCAATGGCGATCGCGCCGATCGATGGTCCGTCAGGGCCGAAAGTATCGTTTGCAAGTACCGCGATGTTTACGCTTTGGTCCTCGGTAACGCTGGCCGTATCGTTCGCTGCCACCGGCACGTCAGTACCAGGCGCATCAGGGGCGATCGTAACGTTCACCGTAGCCGTTGACGTGTCGCCGTTCGAGTCGGTGATCGTGTAGGTGAAGGAATCCGAACCGTTGAAGTTCGCATTCGGGGTATAGTCCACCGTATCGTCCGTAGGGTCGTTCGGCGTGCCGTTGTTGTTCACCGTGGCAGTTCCGTTCGCTGCAGGTGTAGCGATTGTGATCGCGCCGATAGATGGGCCGTCAGGCCCGAACGTATCGTTTGCAAGTACCGCGATGTTTACGCTTTGGTCTTCTGTAACGCTCGCCGTATCATTGGCCGCTACCGGCACGTCAGTACCGGGCGCATCAGGGGCGATCGTAACATTCACTGTAGCGGTTGACGTATCACCGTTCGAGTCTGTAATTGTGTACGTGAAGGAATCCGAACCGTTGAAGTTCGCATTCGGGGTATAGTCTACAGTATCGTCCGTAGGGTCGTTCGGTGTGCCGTTGTTGTTCACCACTGCGCTTCCGTTCGCTGCAGGTGTAGCGATTGTGATCGCGCCGATCGATGGTCCGTCAGGGCCGAACGTATCGTTTGCAAGTACCGCGATGTTTACGCTTTGATCCTCGGTAACGCTCGCCGTATCATTGGCTGCTACCGGCACGTCAGTACCGGGCGCATCAGGTGCGATCGTCACGTTCACCGTAGCCGTTGAGCTGTCGCCGTTCGAGTCGGTGATCGTGTAGGTGAAGGAATCCGAACCGTTGAAGTTCGCATTCGGGGTATAGTCTACCGTATCGTCCGTAGGGTCGTTCGGCGTGCCGTTGTTGTTCACCACTGCGCTTCCGTTCGCTGCAGGCGTAGCGATGGCGATCGCGCCGATCGATGGTCCGTCAGGCCCGAACGTATCGTTTGCAAGTACCGCGATGTTTACGCTTTGGTCTTCTGTAACGCTGGCCGTATCATTGGCCGCTACCGGCACGTCAGTACCGGGCGCATCAGGTGCGATCGTAACGTTCACCGTAGCCGTTGAGCTGTCGCCGTTCGAGTCGGTGATCGTGTAGGTGAAGGAATCCGAACCGTTGAAGTTCGCATTCGGGGTATAGTCTACCGTATCGTCCGTAGGGTCGTTCGGCGTGCCGTTGTTGTTCACCACTGCGCTTCCGTTCGCTGCAGGCGTAGCGATTGTGATCGCGCCGATCGATGGTCCGTCAGGCCCGAACGTATCGTTTGCAAGTACCGCGATGTTTACGCTTTGGTCCTCGGTAACGCTCGCCGTATCATTGGCCGCCACCGGCACGTCAGTACCGGGCGCATCAGGGGCGATCGTAACGTTTACCGTAGCCGTTGAGCTGTCGCCGTTCGAGTCGGTGATCGTGTAGGTGAAGGAATCCGAACCGTTGAAGTTCGCATTCGGGGTATAGTCTACCGTATCGTCCGTAGGGTCGTTCGGTGTGCCGTTGTTGTTCACCGTGGCAGTTCCGTTCGCCGCCGGTGTAGCGATGGCGATCGCGCCGATCGATGGTCCGTCAGGGCCGAAGGTATCGTTTGCAAGTACCGCGATGTTTACGCTTTGGTCCTCGGTTACGCTCGCCGTATCATTGGCTGCCACCGGCACGTCAGTACCGGGCGCATCAGGTGCGATCGTCACGTTTACCGTAGCCGTTGAGCTGTCGCCGTTCGAGTCGGTGATCGTGTAGGTGAAGGAATCCGAACCGTTGAAGTTCGCATTCGGGGTATAGTCTACCGTATCGTCCGTAGGGTCGTTCGGCGTGCCGTTGTTGTTCACCACTGCGGTTCCGTTCGCTGCAGGCGTCGCGATTGCGATCGCGCCGATCGATGGGCCGTCAGGGCCGAAGGTATCGTTGGCAAGTACCGCGATGTTTACGCTTTGGTCCTCGGTAACGCTCGCCGTATCATTGGCTGCCACCGGCACGTCAGTACCAGGCGCATCAGGGGCGATCGTCACGTTCACCGTAGCCGTTGAGCTGTCGCCGTTCGAGTCGGTGATCGTGTAGGTGAAGGAATCCGAACCGTTGAAGTTCGCATTCGGGGTATAGTCTACCGTATCGTCCGTAGGGTCGTTCGGTGTGCCGTTGTTGTTCACCACTGCGCTTCCGTTTGCTGCAGGCGTAGCAATTGTGATAGCCCCGATCGATGGTCCGTCAGGCCCGAAGGTATCGTTTGCAAGTACCGCGATGTTCACCGATTGGTCCTCGGTAACGCTCGCCGTATCATTGGCCGCCACCGGCACGTCAGTACCGGGCGCATCAGGGGCGATCGTCACGTTTACCGTAGCCGTTGAGCTGTCGCCGTTAGAGTCTGTAATTGTATACGTGAAGGAATCCGAACCGTTGAAGTTCGCATTCGGGGTATAGTCTACCGTATCGTCCGTAGGGTCGTTCGGCGTGCCGTTGTTGTTCACCGTGGCAGTTCCGTTCGCTGCAGGCGTAGCGATTGTGATTGCGCCGATCGATGGTCCGTCAGGCCCGAAGGTATCGTTGGCAAGTACCGCGATGTTTACCGATTGGTCTTCGGTAACGCTCGCCGTATCATTGGCTGCCACCGGCACGTCAGTACCGGGCGCATCAGGTGCGATCGTAACGTTCACCGTAGCCGTTGAGCTGTCGCCGTTAGAGTCTGTAATTGTATACGTGAAGGAATCCGAACCGTTGAAGTTCGCATTCGGGGTATAGTCTACCGTATCGTCCGTAGGGTCGTTCGGCGTGCCGTTGTTGTTCACCGTGGCTGTTCCGTTCGCCGCAGGCGTCGCGATTGTGATAGCCCCGATCGATGGTCCGTCAGGCCCGAACGTATCGTTTGCAAGTACCGCGATGTTTACGCTTTGGTCCTCGGTTACGCTCGCCGTATCATTGGCTGCCACCGGCACGTCAGTACCGGGCGCATCAGGTGCGATCGTAACGTTTACCGTAGCCGTTGAGCTGTCGCCGTTCGAGTCGGTGATCGTGTAGGTGAAGGAATCCGAACCGTTGAAGTTCGCATTCGGGGTATAGTCTACCGTATCGTCCGTAGGGTCGTTCGGCGTGCCGTTGTTGTTCACCACTGCGGTTCCGTTCGCCGCAGGCGTCGCGATTGTGATAGCCCCGATCGATGGTCCGTCAGGCCCGAACGTATCGTTTGCAAGTACCGCGATGTTTACGCTTTGGTCTTCTGTTACGCTCGCCGTATCATTGGCTGCCACCGGCACGTCAGTACCAGGCGCATCAGGGGCGATCGTAACGTTCACCGTAGCCGTTGAGCTGTCGCCGTTCGAGTCGGTGATCGTGTAGGTGAAGGAATCCGAACCGTTGAAGTTCGCATTCGGGGTATAGTCTACCGTATCGTCCGTAGGGTCGTTCGGTGTGCCGTTGTTGTTCACCACTGCGGTTCCGTTCGCTGCAGGCGTCGCAATGGCGATCGCGCCGATCGATGGTCCGTCAGGGCCGAAGGTATCGTTGGCAAGTACCGCGATGTTTACGCTTTGGTCTTCTGTAACGCTGGCCGTATCATTGGCTGCCACCGGCACGTCAGTACCAGGAGCATCAGGTGCGATCGTAACGTTCACCGTAGCCGTTGAGCTGTCGCCGTTCGCATCGGTTATAGTATATGCAAATGAGTCATTTCCATTATAATTTGCGTTTGGCGTGTAAATAATAGTGTCGTCTGTAGGATCTGAGGTGCCCTGATTATTAACAGTGGCTGTTCCATTTGCAGCCGGCGTAGCAATAGCAACAGCCACTACTCCGGGACCATCTCCGCCATAAGTATCATTTACAGCATAGACCACAACATTGTTTATGCTGTCCTCCCCTACTGTTATCGTATCATTTCCAGCAGATGGCAAATCGTTAACTGGTGTGACATTTATAGTCAGGTTAGCGGTATCCGTGTCGATACCATCAGTAACTGTATATTGAATTGCCTGCACAAGGCCGTTAAAGTTCGGCGTTGGCACAAACGTATAGCTACCATTAGCATTAATTGTTAAACTACCTTCAGCAATTACAGCAGTAGCCCCGGCAGGATAGCTAATCGCATTTACAGTGAACTGAGAAATTGTTAAGGTATTCAAATCGATGTCTGAGTCATTTTGCAATAAATCATCTGCAGAACCATCAGCCACAGTAAGAGTTGTATCTTCAGCAGTTGTGTTAGCATCATCGACCGCAACCGGTGCAGTATTGACCACACCCGGTGTCGAAGAATCAGAACTATTGCCTGGTACAGGATCCGTTTCATTTCCGGTAATCGTGGCAGTGTTGGTGCGCACTCCTGTGGCAAGTACCGTAACGGTCACATCCAGGGTTTCAGAGCCACCGTTAGCTAAATTTCCTATTGACCATACTCCCGTTGCAGGATTGTATGATCCGACAGAAGCAACAGACGATACATAAGTATATCCGGAAGGAAGCAGGTCATTGACAATCACACCGGTTGAATCACTCGGCCCATCGTTCTCGGCAAGGATATTAAATGTAATGGTATTCCCGGTCGCCGGATTAGGGTTATCGACGGTTTTCGTCACTTTCCTATCAGATTGCGGAACAGGAATTGTAGATTCTGAATCCGAATTATTTCCTGGAGTAGGATCATTCTCGGTACCTGTGATGCTCGCAGCGTTGTTGTAATTACCCGTAGCGTTCACCGAAACAGTAATATCTAATGTCTCAGAACCGCCACTGGCCAATGTTCCGATTGTCCATACACCTGTGCCTGGGTTGTAACTTCCTAACGAAGCATTCGATGACACGAACGTGTAACCTGTAGGCAGCACATCGGTAACCGTTGTATTGGTTGAAGCGCTAAGCCCCGCATTTGAAGCAGTAAGTGTAAAGGTGACCGTACTTCCTACGTTTGGAGTAGGATTGTTTACTGATTTTACCAGACTTCTGTCAGCCTGTGGGACAGGAACCGGTGTATTTGTAGAAGAGTTATTTCCACCATCATTATCCGGAAGCGTTCCGGACACAGTAGCCGTGTTGCCATATGATCCTGAACCAAGTACAGCGGCGACAACATCTAACGTGGCACTGCTGCCGGCATTAAGATTACCAATTGCCCAAACTCCGGTACCGTTATTATATGTTCCGACAGATGGATTGGCACTCACGAAAGCATATCCTGTAGGGAGGTTATCTGTAACCTGAACGCCGGTTGCATTACTGAAGCCAATTGCATTGGCAACCGTAATAGTAAAAGTGACGTTAGAGCCCACATCCGGAGTAGGATTATCCACACCCTTAACGACACTCAACTCAGTAGCTGCCGTTGGTGTCGGTTGATTGGAACCTGTATTGTTTCCGTTGTTTGCGTCCGGTGGCGTCACAGACGATAAGCTTGCAGTATTCAAGTAGTTTCCGCTGCCTAATACAGTGCCTACGATATCTAAAGAAGCGGAAGCGCCCGCGTTGAGATTTCCAATGGTCCACAATCCGCTGCCACTATTATAAGTTCCGACAGATGGGTTTGAACTTACAAAGACATAACCCGTCGGAAGCAAATCCGTAATGGTCAAGCCCGTCGCATCAGAATATCCTAAAGCATTAGAGGCCGTAACGGTAAAGGTCACATTGGTGCCGACTGCAGGAGTTGCATTGTCGACGATCTTAACAACATTGATCTCCGATTGAGCCGTTGGTGTTGGCGTACTTGTTGACGAGTTGTTTCCAGGAACATCATCCTGAGGTGTCGTCGTCGTAAGTGAAGCGGTGTTGGCATACACGCCCGCTCCAAGAACAGTGGCGACAATGTCCAGACTCGCTGTGTTTCCGGCGGCAAGGTTACCAATAGTCCAGATTCCTGTTCCATTATTATACGAACCAACTGAAGGGTTAGCGCTGACATAGGCGTAACCTGTTGGAAGAATATCGGTTACAGTAACACCTGTAGCGTTACTGAAATTTGCATCGTTTGATGCCGTTATCGTAAATGTTATGTTTGAGCCGACAGCAGGCGTAGGCGTACTCGGAGATTTTGCAATCGAAATCTCAGCGCGTGGTGATGGTGTCGGGGTGTTGCTGCCCGTGTTGTTCCCCGGTACCGCATCAGGGGGTGTCGAGGTGGTCAGCGAGGCCGTGTTCAGGTAGACACCCGATCCACGTACCGTGGCAACAATCTGTAAGGTCGCATTTGATCCTGCGTTCAGGTTCCCGATGTTCCAGATACCCGTACCGCTGTTATAAGTTCCTGTCGATGGTGTCGAGCTTACAAAGGTATAGCCCGTCGGCAGCAGGTCGGTTACCGTTACCCCGGTAGCATTGCTGTAGGCAGCGCTGTTGGCGGCCGTAACCGTGAAGGTCACGTTCGTACCCACGTTCGGTGTGGCATTGTCAACTCCCTTGGTGATGGCAATCTCAGCCTGGGCCGTAGGGGTTGGCGTGTTGGTCGATGTGTTGTTTCCAGGGACATCATCCTGTGGTGTTGTAGTGGTAAGGGAAGCGGTGTTGGCATACACTCCTGATCCGCGTACCGTAGCAACGATCTGAAGCGTTGCATTCGAGCCGGCATTCAGGTTGCCGACGTTCCAGATCCCCGTACCATTGTTGTATGTTCCTGTCGATGGCGTAGCGCTTACAAAAGTGTAACCCGTCGGAAGCAGGTCGGTTACCGTTACGCCGGTGGCATTGCTGAACGCCGCATTGTTTGCTGCGGTAACGGTGAAGGTAACGTTAGACCCTACGCTTGGTGTGGCGTTGTCAACCCCTTTGGTGATGGCAATCTCAGCGCGTGGTGATGGTGTCGGGGTGTTGCTGCCCGTGTTGTTCCCCGGTACCGCATCAGGTGGTGTCGAGGTGGTCAGCGAGGCCGTGTTCAGGTAGACACCCGATCCACGTACCGTAGCAACGATCTGTAAGGTCGCATTAGATCCTGCGTTCAGGTTGCCGATGTTCCAGATACCCGTACCGCTGTTATAAGTTCCTGTCGATGGTGTCGAGCTTACAAAGGTATAGCCCGTCGGCAGCAGGTCGGTTACCGTTACCCCGGTAGCATTGCTGTAGGCAGCGCTGTTGGCGGCCGTAACCGTGAAGGTCACGTTCGTACCCACATTCGGTGTGGCGTTGTCAACTCCCTTGGTGATGGCGATCTCTGCCTGGGCCGTAGGGGTTGGCGTATTGGTCGATGTGTTGTTTCCAGGGACATCATCCTGTGGTGTTGTCGTGGTGAGGGAAGCGGTGTTGGCATACACTCCTGATCCGCGTACCGTAGCAACGATCTGAAGCGTTGCATTCGATCCGGCATTCAGGTTGCCGATGTTCCAGATCCCCGTACCATTGTTGTAGGTTCCTGTCGATGGCGTAGCGCTTACAAAAGTGTAACCCGTCGGAAGCAGGTCGGTTACCGTTACGCCGGTGGCATTGCTGAACGCCGCATTGTTTGCTGCGGTAACGGTGAAAGTAACGTTAGACCCTACGCTTGGTGTGGCGTTGTCAACCCCTTTGGTGATGGCAATCTCAGCGCGTGGTGATGGTGTCGGGGTGTTGCTGCCCGTATTGTTCCCCGGTACCGCATCAGGTGGTGTCGAGGTGGTCAGTGAGGCCGTGTTCAGGTAGACACCCGATCCACGTACCGTGGCAACAATCTGTAAGGTCGCATTAGAACCTGCGTTCAGGTTGCCGATGTTCCAGATACCTGTACCGCTGTTATAAGTTCCTGTCGATGGTGTCGAGCTTACAAAGGTATAACCCGTCGGCAGCAGGTCGGTTACCGTAACTCCTGTTGCGTTGCTGTAGGCAGCGCTGTTGGCGGCCGTAACCGTGAAGGTCACGTTCGTACCCACGTTCGGTGTGGCATTGTCAACTCCCTTGGTGATGGCGATCTCTGCCTGGGCCGTAGGGGTTGGCGTGTTGGTCGATGTGTTGTTTCCAGGGACATCATCCTGTGGTGTTGTCGTGGTAAGGGAAGCGGTGTTGGCATACACTCCTGATCCGCGTACCGTAGCAACGATCTGAAGCGTTGCATTCGAGCCGGCATTCAGGTTGCCGATGTTCCAGATCCCCGTACCATTGTTGTAGGTTCCTGTCGATGGCGTAGCGCTTACAAAAGTGTAACCCGTCGGAAGCAGGTCGGTTACCGTTACGCCGGTGGCATTGCTGAATGCCGCATTGTTTGCTGCGGTAACGGTGAAGGTAACGTTAGACCCTACGCTTGGTGTGGCGTTGTCAACCCCTTTGGTGATGGCAATCTCAGCGCGTGGTGATGGTGTCGGGGTGTTGCTGCCCGTGTTGTTCCCCGGTACCGCATCAGGCGGTGTCGAGGTGGTCAGTGAGGCCGTGTTCAGGTAGACACCCGATCCACGTACCGTGGCAACAATCTGTAAGGTCGCATTAGATCCTGCGTTCAGGTTGCCGATGTTCCAGATACCTGTACCGCTGTTATAAGTTCCTGTCGATGGTGTCGAGCTTACAAAGGTATAGCCCGTCGGCAGCAGGTCGGTTACCGTTACCCCGGTAGCATTGCTGTAGGCAGCGCTGTTGGCCGCCGTAACCGTGAAGGTCACGTTCGTACCCACGTTCGGGGTGGCGTTGTCAACTCCCTTGGTGATGGCGATCTCAGCCTGGGCCGTAGGGGTTGGCGTGTTGGTCGATGTGTTGTTTCCAGGGACATCATCCTGTGGTGTTGTCGTGGTAAGGGAAGCGGTGTTGGCATACACTCCTGATCCGCGTACCGTAGCAACGATCTGAAGCGTTGCATTCGAGCCGGCATTCAGGTTGCCGATGTTCCAGATCCCCGTACCATTGTTGTAGGTTCCTGTCGATGGCGTAGCGCTTACAAAAGTGTAACCCGTCGGAAGCAGGTCGGTTACCGTTACGCCGGTGGCATTGCTGAACGCCGCATTGTTTGCTGCGGTAACGGTGAAAGTAACGTTAGACCCTACGCTTGGTGTGGCGTTGTCAACCCCTTTGGTGATGGCAATCTCAGCGCGTGGTGATGGTGTCGGGGTGTTGCTGCCCGTGTTGTTCCCCGGTACCGCATCAGGCGGTGTCGAGGTGGTCAGTGAGGCCGTGTTCAGGTAGACACCCGATCCACGTACCGTGGCAACAATCTGTAAGGTTGCATTAGATCCCGCGTTCAGGTTGCCGATGTTCCAGATACCTGTTCCGCTGTTATAAGTTCCTGTCGATGGTGTCGAGCTTACAAAGGTATAGCCCGTCGGCAGCAGGTCGGTTACCGTAACTCCTGTTGCGTTGCTGTAGGCAGCGCTGTTGGCGGCCGTAACCGTGAAGGTCACGTTCGTACCCACATTCGGGGTTGCATTGTCAACTCCCTTGGTGATGGCGATCTCTGCCTGGGCCGTAGGGGTTGGCGTGTTGGTCGATGTGTTGTTTCCAGGGACATCATCCTGTGGTGTTGTAGTGGTGAGGGAAGCGGTGTTGGCATACACTCCTGATCCGCGTACCGTAGCAACGATCTGAAGCGTTGCATTCGATCCGGCATTCAGGTTGCCGATGTTCCAGATCCCTGTACCATTGTTGTATGTTCCTGTCGATGGCGTAGCGCTTACAAAGGTGTAACCCGTCGGAAGCAGGTCGGTTACCGTTACGCCGGTGGCATTGCTGAATGCCGCATTGTTTGCTGCGGTAACGGTGAAGGTAACGTTAGACCCTACGCTTGGTGTGGCGTTGTCAACCCCTTTGGTGATGGCAATCTCAGCGCGTGGTGATGGTGTCGGGGTGTTGCTGCCCGTGTTGTTCCCCGGTACCGCATCAGGTGGTGTCGAGGTGGTCAGCGAGGCCGTGTTCAGGTAGACACCCGATCCACGTACCGTGGCAACAATCTGTAAGGTCGCATTAGATCCCGCGTTCAGGTTGCCGATGTTCCAGATACCTGTTCCGCTGTTATAAGTTCCTGTCGATGGTGTCGAGCTTACGAAGGTATAGCCCGTCGGCAGCAGGTCGGTTACCGTAACTCCTGTTGCGTTGCTGTAGGCAGCGCTGTTGGCGGCGGTAACCGTGAAGGTCACGTTCGTACCCACGTTCGGGGTGGCATTGTCAACTCCCTTGGTGATGGCGATCTCTGCCTGGGCCGTAGGGGTTGGCGTATTGGTTTGAGAATCATTGACATTATTCGCATCAGTTGGAGTGACGGTTGTCAGCGACGCAGTGTTCGCGTAAGTTCCTGTTCCGCGGACGGTGGCCACGATCTGTAAGGTCGCATTGGATCCCGCGTTCAGGTTGCCGATGTTCCAAACTCCGGTACCATTATTATAAGTACCCACAGACGGCGTTGCGCTTACAAAGGTGTAACCGGATGGCAATAAATCCGTAATCGTCAAACCGGTAGCATTGGTATAATTTACAGCGTTGGCGGCGGTAATGGTAAACGTCACATTGGATCCGACGCTTGGGGTTGCATTATTTACCCCTTTAGTAACGCTAATGTCACTTCGCGGAGAAGGAGTTGGCGTGTTTGTCTGTGAATTATTTCCAGGCACATCATCCTGCGGTGTGGTGGCTGTAAGAGATGCGGTATTTCCGTATGTGCCCGTGGCCAATACCGTTGCCACGATTTGCAATGTAGCACTGCTTCCTGAGTTCAATGTACCTAAAGTCCATAACCCGGTACCATTATTATATGTTCCAACAGATGGTGTAGCACTTACAAAAGTGTAACCCGTCGGCAGAAGGTCAGTAACGGTAACTCCTGTAGCGTTGCTGAAATTCGCATTGTTCGCCGCGGTTACAGTAAAAGTGACATTCGATCCCACATTTGGTGTAGGGTTGCTTACGCCTTTAGTGATGCTGATATCTACGCGTGGCGATGGCGTCGTCGTGATGCTGGCCGAATCATTGCCGTTAACAATATCAGAAGGTGTAGTGGCGGTAACGCTCGCAGTATTCAGATAAGTTCCGCTGCCCCTGACCGTAGCGACAATTTGCAAAGTGGCGCTGCTTCCAGCGTTAAGGTTGCCAATATTCCATGCGCCGGTACCATTATTATATGTACCCACGGAAGGCGTAGCGCTTACGAAAGTATATCCTGACGTAAGCAAATCAGTCACCGTAACACCCGTCGCATTCGTGTAACCGGCCGCATTGGCTGCAGTCACTGTAAACGTGACGTTCGTACCAACATTAGGCGTGCCATTGCTGACACCTTTGGTTACGCTGATCTCTGAATGGGGTACAGGAACCGGCGTACTCACTGCGGTATTATTTCCTGTTGTCTGATCCAACTCATTTCCTGAAATTGTAGCAGTATTTGAATACGTTCCCGTCGCAAGAACGGTAGCGGTGATGGTCAATGTGCGGACTTGTGCGTTAGTCATATTGCCAATTGTCCAGACTCCGGTACCGGGATTATAGGATCCGATAGACGGCGAGGCCGAAACCAATGAATATCCGGACGGCAATAAATCATTTACGATTACGCCTGTTGCTGCACCCGGGCCATTGTTAGTAGCCGTAACGGTGAAGGTAACATTTTCACCTACATTAGGTGTTGCATTGTTCACTCCTTTCGTGACTGCCAAATCTGTCGAAACTACAATTCCGAAATTTTTCGAACAGGACGCTGCACCTGCACCGGTAAAATTCACCGGATAGGATGTAGGCGCAGAAGTCTGCACATAAGTAGCCGGAAGTGGTGTCGCCAGCCTTACGTTATAGTTTGCAGCAGTATAATTGGTGTACGCAATTTGTACGTTATCAAATGTAACGGTATCCGTGGCATCGCCTGAAGTACATTGAAAACGTATGGTTGTCGTTGCAGAGATGAATGCAGAAATATCAAAAGATCCTGTTCCAGGTGTAGTGCTGGCACTCGTATACGTAGCCAATGTGGTGAAAGGACCTCCTGCCGAAGTTGCTACAGAAACGACAATGGCATCGCCCGCTTCAAGCGAGGCGGTTGTATAAGCGTAAGTAAGCGTCGCGACTTCAAATCCATTCATGTTCGCAGTCCTCGTAGCACCTTTGTTTACGTTCCTGATGCGGAGTCCGGCGGCAACTACCTGTATATCACCGGCGGCAAAACCGTCGGCCTCACCTAGCTCAGTCCAGTTTCCTGCCCAGGCAGTTGTACCGTTGCTTCCGGTACCGTTTCCAACGGTATTGAAGCTGTCAAGGAATGTGCCGTTTGTGGATGGTGGCGTAATCGTAAATTGGTATCCGCCTCCACTTGTCGTGGCTACAGTTTGGTTGATGGTTTCGCCTCCATCAATCACGCCGTTATTGTTAGGATCGTTGTAGAGGTTTACTGAAACACTCTGAATACCGGACTCGCCTACGTTGCGGGCACCATTCTTATTGGTGTCATTATACACAAGACCTGCAACGACGTTTTGCCCAGGGATTGAGGCACAGGCTACTGCCAATGTTACGGTCGCTGTTGAACATACCGTCGGGTCGTCAGCGCTGCAGACATTATATTGGAATGAATCCGCACCGGTATAACCACTGTTCGGCGTATAGGTTATCGTACCGTCAGGATTTACTGTAACTACACCATTTGTCGGGTTGGAAATGATAGTGACAGACGATGTGTTTGGCATACCCGGAGTGTCGTTCGCAAGGACATTCAGCGTCTGCGGTACATCGGTTACTATATTAAAGGAGTCGGCAACCGCAGTCAAATGCGCAATCACCCCAAGGAAATTGTTTTTGAAGCACGTTCCCAATCCACTGTTTATTGTTACGCCATAGCTGTTGAGATTGGAGTTTGTAAACCTACCTCCCGTACCGCTCACATCCTGGCTTACGATATAACAGGCCGTGTTGACCGCGTAGGTCACCTGCACATCATCAACATAAAGGAAATCCGCGTTGTCGTTCAGGTTTGTAGATGTAAACGCTATTGAATTCACGCCATTGGCATTGAAATTCGCAGGCGGTATTGTAATGGTGACACTGGTGTAGGCCGGGTCGGTTGTAACAAGCCTGTTAATCGTCTGCAATATGGTTCCATTTACAGAGACAGTGTAACTTTCTGTCGCTTCGAGGGCATCCCTTCTATAACGGAACGAAAGCGTCGCTTGTATGGCATTTGCAAAAGTAACTGTTCTTGTCGCCGTCTTGTTGGCACCGTTCAAGATCAGCACATTAGAGAAACCGGCGGCCGGATCAGGTCCGATACTCGTAGGCGACACTGTAATGTCGTTGGTTCCTGCACCTGATTCTACCCAGTTCGACGTCCAGTTGATCGTACCGTCATTACCGTTCGCGGCAGCTGGTTCGAAATCATCTTTCGCATAAAATCCGGGAACTACACTGAATTCGTAGTTTCCGGATAAATCTGAAGTAGTGGTTTGCAGCAGCGGGTCTGTACCGACATTGACTGTACCATTACAGTTTGCATCGTAGTACAGGTTGACCGGTATGGCGTCTATTAATTTCTCTCCCACAGTGTAAGCGCTGTCGTCAGGCAACTGTTCGACAAATACCTTTCCGGTAATCAGCGCTTCAGATGCTTTGGCGTTACATGATGTAATCTTAATGGTAACCAAAGCATCATCGCAGGTATTCACATATTCTTTGGAACATACCTGATACCTGAAGGTATCGGTCGCCGGCGTAGGAATACCCACGTTCAGGTTCGGCGTATATGTTATGGTTCCATTTGCGTTTACCTGAACAGTACCCTGGGTCGGCTGCGTAAGTATGATCACTGACGACGGATTCACTGTGGCGAGAAAACCGGCATCATTACTCAACACCCCTACTATAATAGGTGTATTGGGTTCGGTCACCTCGTTGTCGTCGTTGGCGATGATCAGATTAGTCAAACACTTAGGCTGCATCACCGTACCTACGTCGAGCGCAGGACTGGCAGTACTTGCGGTGCTCGCGTCCTCTCCGTACACGGCAGCAAAAGGTGTGCCGTCGCAGGTAAAGAGTGCCATACCGCCCTGGTTGCCGCTGGGGTTCAGGATCCGTTGACCTTGTAACGCAGTCAGCGGGAACTGCACGTTGTAGGGCACACCACACGGACTCAGGAACGGACCTGTGGCTGTCAGGTCACCATCGTATTTTGCATACACGATGGTATTGGCCGTCGGCGTGACCCAAATCGGGTTGTAGTTGGTTCCCGCGGCGTTGTTAAGCGATCCCGGCGCCCAGGCAATACTTGTAAAATTCGTCAGCCTTTCTGACGCAATCAACGAGATGGCCCAGTCGTAGTTTGATCCGGCCGCGTCATCGTCCATAATCTGGATGGCGGTGAAGGCGTCTCCTGTGGTACTTACGAAATGGTAACCGGTACCTAAATCTGTAAGCGACACCACGGCAGATCCTTTGGCAGGGATAACAACAGATGAAAACGCAGGCGTGGTTCCGCTGTTGTAATTTACTGTGTTGGCCGTGTTCAACGGGTTGTACATGTGAACTTTCGTCGGTGCCGTACGCGGAGGTCCGTCATTACGGGTTTCCGAAACCGGCGTATAATATTCATCCCCATAGAACAGGGATTGGAAAATATTGATGTTACGTGTACCGAAGTTATCCAGTCCACCAAACAACACGTCAACACCAACAGGGAAATTGGAAGTCAGGGTAGCTCCCGCTTTGATATCCGTCGCGTTATTAATAAAGGTAGCCTTGGTGGCATTATCCACTCCGGTCGATGCGCCGGCCGCCCCATCGTAAAACCATACCTCGCCCTCATTGAGGTTCTGCGTGGCGTCGATGGAACCGTTTCCGTCGTAATCAAGACTGACCACGGTTCCGTTTTGCTGCGCCCTGACAAATAAAGCGGTGTAGCTGAAAGCAGGCGAGGTTGCCGCCTGGTCCTCACCGAATCCGATTACGAACAGCGTCCCGAAACGGGTCGTGTCATACACATCGGATTTCGCGAGCTGTAAGGCAAACTGTCCGTTGTCGCCCGTAACCTTCGACACAGCGATATCATTCGTACTGTATAATTTATCCTTTCCATCATAATGTATGTCGGTGATCGGAGGGGTATTCCCCCTGTTGGCGGTTCCGTAAGCAAAGAAATCATCCAATACGATACTGGCCCCTCCTGGAAGTATGTCCGTGGGGTATCCGGGAGCGACGCCGTTATTGAGGTTTCCGTCACCCCAAACCTGAGTCGTTGACTGGACAGGATTGGAGATATCGGCTTCATAACCATCTTCCCATTGATCGTAAGTAAGAATAACATTAGGATACGGGCTCTTGATACTGGTAACGTTCCTTACTCCGTTACCTAGTGAATTGGTTCCCGCCTGGTTTGATGCCCTCCTGAATGCATCCCAAAGATTGGCTTCGGGGAAAGGCATGTAATACGTCTTGGCCCTGTTGGCTTCAAGACACGGATCCTGAAAAGTCGGATTCACCGTGATGTTCACATCGGCGGTGTCACACAATGGCGTCGGCACGGTGTTGTCACATACACGGTAGGTGTATTGGTCAGAACCGACATAGTTACCATTCGGGAGGTAAGTGATGTTTCCATTGGCTCCAACCTGCAACGTACCTTGGGCAGGCTGCACGATGATAACAATCGATGCCGGGTTGACGTTTCCGGTATCATTTGCCAGCACATTCACGGAGACGGTTTTACCCTGCGATGTGGTTATGTTATCGTCAACAGCAACAACCTGTGCATTGGCATGGCTGCCAAGTAACAGCAAGGCTGTCGATGCCAATGTAAAAATTACGCTTTTGAATTGTAGAGCTCTTTTCATAAAGAATATATTTTGTAAGGAAATATAACTATGTAAATGGTAAACTAACTTTAATAAATATTGCAGTAAGGCGGCAAGCCTTCCTGCATCTGATATACGCTATGATAAATTTCAGGCCCAAAGATAAAAGGCGTACACACTCAAAATAAACCTCCGCAAAAAGTTAAAAATAACTTAACGCCCAGATAATTCGAATACATACGAAATGGATCCGTCAATGGATTTACCCTTTGAGAACCCGTCCTATCAGCATTGAACTTTATTTTTTTCAACAAATAAATGTTAATAATATGCAAATGTCAACAAAAAAATTCAGACAAAAGAAATCTTAAAAAAAATGATTTGTAGAATTATTACTACGAAGCAAAGTTCCGAATAGTAAAGTGTTTAGGCAAAAAAATGAGGTGAAAGCAGGACAGTTCGAGGTAATTCAGGAAAAAGTAATTTTCCGGAATTCCGGTTCAATGCACAAGCTTTTTGGTCGCTATCAGCTGCATCATGTATACTCCTCGATACGAAATTTATCGTTAGCGTAATTTTGAATAACGACCGCCTTAAGAGGTAATCGATAGATTGACAAACACTTAAGTGTACTGATGATTTCTTCCATGTTTAAATTACCGTTGCTCCGCAACACTACATTGTCAAAGATATCTAGTGATAATCCCAATAATCACAAGACACTAATAGGCACGACAACATCCGGCCATATTTTTCCAACAAATTGTTGTTGATACCATTTTGCCCCGTCAGCCGACGCAATTCCTGTGCGCTGTCAGACCACAGCTCCTGTTTTTTTCCTACATTGCATCCACCAAAAACAGTCCTTATGGCATCGTTGGCGAAGACCATTTTTCTGTTCACCCTCCTCTCCTGTTTTTCCGTGTGGCCACAAGCCGGAAACGAGATTCGTTGGACTACTGACAGCGAGTCGTTGCCACAGAACAGCATCAAATCAATAGGCCCTGATCGATACGGATTTATCTGGATGACCACCGAAAACGGACTGGTGCGCTTTGACGGCAGGGATTTTAAGATTTTTGACAGCCGCAATACCGGCATCAGGAACAACCGCATCACCTATTTGAGGGGCAGCGCCAAAAAAGACTCACTTTACTCCTCTACCGAAAATACCGAGGACATTATTTTCATCAACCAGCGGCACGCGGTAAAAATCGATCCGAAAAAACACCCCAACCCCTGGTTTGATGATCCCGGCGAAAAGAACGTTTTTACGTGTGAGGGCACTCCGAGCTATTTTTTCGGTCGCCCCAAAAGGCCCTACAAGATTCCGCTTCCTGAAGGCGAGCAATATTATATCGTCAACGACTCGGTTTCCCATTTTTTCGCAGACGGAAAACCGGACTACCGAATCCATTTCATTTACGAGGCCAATAAGTACTTTTTTGCGCTTGGCAAAAATCTGGTGTACCTGACGCCTGACGGAAACTACAGCATCATCCGCGATGGAAAGATTTCTGCAGGCAGGTTGTCGCTCACACCGGCAAGCGATTGGCAGATTTACTGGAATATCATTTCGGAACAGGTTTTCCTTTACAACAACGAAAACCTGTACCAGCTCGGAATCCAATCGGACGAACTGACCGAAACGCTGCTGATTGCAAACCAGGACCTGAAATCGGCCAATGTCTGGGCCATTTATTCTGACACGGCAAACGGTACCATTTATCTGGGCAGCATCAAAAAAGGACTGGGGATTTACAGCATTCCGACATTTACTACCGTAACGCCCTCGAAAGACCAGCATCCGGATTTGTTTGAAATATTTTACGCCCTACATCCTTATAACGATTCGGTTGCGGTGTCGTCGTCGGGCATTTTCATGGACCGCAGGAAAATCATCCGAAATCTGGATTTCCAGACAGACAAATACGACATTGCCATCGACCAGCACGGCGACATCTGGACCAGCTACTTTTCATTGCTGTACCGCTACAAAAAATCCGACGGATTCAGGCACCCTGAAGAATGGGATTTTATTGATGACATTTCGGTCATTTACGTGGCCAAGAACGGAACGATATGGATGGATCTCGCCAAACGCAGAAAAAATTCGGGCAAACTCTACCACTTCAAACCCGACCTGAAGCCTGAATTTATAAAACAGGCAGATCTGGACACCAAGATAAACTGCATTACCGAGGACCGAAACGGTAAAATCTGGCTCGGTACAAAAAACGGCCTATATGTCCTGGACGATATTTCCGGGAAACCGATGGCAGTGCGCG
This sequence comes from Flavobacterium magnum, assembly GCF_003055625.1. Classification (NCBI taxonomy): domain Bacteria; kingdom Pseudomonadati; phylum Bacteroidota; class Flavobacteriia; order Flavobacteriales; family Flavobacteriaceae; genus Flavobacterium; species Flavobacterium magnum. The sequence continues at coordinate 80,330 of NZ_CP028811.1, forward strand.
GCTCCGAAAATATCAAGATACGGAGTATCTACATTGATACCGAGCAGTATATCTGGCTCACTTCGTATGAAAAAGGCCTGTTCCTTTACCGAAACAAAAAAATCACTTCTTTCCCGCAGGACAAAAACGGATACCTGAGCAGCTCACATTGCATGCTGGAAGACCGGAATGGCTTTTTCTGGATCTCAACCAATAAAGGACTGTTTCAGGTGAAAAGGAAAAACCTGATCGACTATGCCGCCGCGCGATGCCATGCGGTGTATTACCAATATTATGATAAAAGTTTCGGTTTCCTCACCAACGAGTTCAACGGCGGCTGCCAGCCCTGCGGCGCGAAGCTCGGCAACGGGCAATTCCTGTTTCCGTCACTGCACGGCGTCGTGGTGTTTAATCCGGATGCCGTAAAGCCCATCGTTCCAGATAATGACATCTTTATTGACGAAATTATTGTGGATGGTAAAAATGTGACACCGGGCAACAGCATCGAACTTGGACGTAATTTTGAAAGGGTGACCTTCACCGTGTCAAGTCCGTACTACGGTAACCAGTCCAACCTGAATTTTGAAGCACGTCTTGACGGCCCGGATTCGCAGGAATGGATGGCTTTGCAGGAACACCGCAGCATCACGTTCACCAATCTGCATCCGGGAACCTACACCCTGACCATCCGCAAGCTAAACGGCTTCGATGCCCGATATGATTACAAGCGCATTACGATCGTTGTCCCGCAGGCGTTCTGGCAGACAGTATGGTTTCAGCTTCTCATGGCCACATTGCTGCTGTTGCTGATTTTTGCGGGTTACAATGTCAGGCTGCAATTCATCCGAAAACGAAATGCGCTTCTTGAGAAAACCATCAACGACCAGACCCATGACCTTAAAAACACGATAAGCACGTTAAGGGGCACTAAGGACAACCTTCGGATGCAGGTCGAAAGTAACGCGAAACTCATGCAGTACATTACGCACGACATCAAGACGCCGCTTAAATTCATGGCGATGGCCAGCCAGATGATGTATGAATCCGAAAATGACAGTAAGGAAGAGATGCGCGAAAACCTGAAAGCCATCTTCACGTCATCAACCCAGATGTTCAACTTTATCGACAACCTGCTAGAATATTCCAAAGCCTACAAGCACGACGAGCCAGACACAGAAGAATTCAGCCTGCACAAAATGGCAGCAGAGAAAATCGGATTTTTCCAAAGCATCGCCCAGTCACAAAAAACGGTGATCAGGAACCTGATCCCAAAAGATGTTTCGCTGGTCACAAACAGGCAGCTTTTTTCGATCATACTCCACAACATTCTTGACAATGCAGTAAAATATACCGGAAACGGATCAATCATTATCAGCGCATCGGTCACTGCTGAGAAGACGGAGATTACCGTAAAGGATACCGGCATCGGGATGGACGAAAGGACGAAACAACACTATACGTCCCTGATGGAAAACTATGAAAATAACGCAGTTAAAAAGCATTCAAAACTCGGACTTTACATTGTCATCGAATTGTTGCTGATCCTCAATGGCACCATTGAATTCAGCAGCAAGGAAAACAGCGGAACCACAATCAGGATTGTACTAAAGAAAAATTAAGCTGTCACATCGTAAGCCTTGAAGACGCTTATCAGCCCCACCACACTGTTTACTGAAAGTTTTTCAAAAATACGTGTCTTGTATGTGCTCACCGTGCTGTTCTGCAGCTTGAGCTTGTTGCCTATTTCAAGGTTCCCGTCACCATTGACCAGCAGCCTTGCAATTTCAAGTTCCCGGTTTGAAAGCGCCTCAATAGGATTATCGGTTTGCTTTTTATGCTGGAGCCCGACAATTTTGGCTTTGATGTAGTCGCTGGCGTATCCTTCATTATTGATCATCGCCAGGAACGCCAACCTGAATTCTTCCTCCGAACTCAGCTTATTGAGATAGCCGTCTGCGCCCGCCTTAAGATAACGAAGTGCATACAGTTCTTCTTCGTAGGCGGAGAACATCAGTACCTTGACATGGGGCTGTATCGCACGGATTTGTTCAATCATTTTTACACCGGTCCCTTCGGGAATGGCGATGTCGAGCACGATAAAGTGAAAAGGCTGCCTGTGAAGCAGGTCGAGCACTTTTGAGAAAATTTCGGCGTGTACGATGTTGGCGTTTTCAAATGCCTGTTTCAGAATCATTGAAGCTCCCTGCCGGACTACGCTGTGGTCATCAGCAATGAGAATATTTAACGGGCTGTCCATAAATGCTTAAGAATGATTGGCTCTTTCCAAATATAGATGAAATGTTTCGATTAAAAAAAATAATAAATCAAAAAACATTGGCCGGACGCGTTTTCAAAAATATTTAAATTGCTCAAGAAACACTATTTTTGCACCCAATTTCAAAAACTATGAGTTTCACAGACGAAATCAAAAGACGCCGCACCTTCGGGATCATTTCACACCCGGATGCCGGAAAAACGACGCTGACAGAGAAACTGCTGCTTTTCGGCGGTGCTATCCAGGAAGCCGGCGCCGTTAAGAACAACAAAATAAAGAAAGCCGCCACTTCGGATTTTATGGAAATAGAGCGCCAAAGGGGAATCTCGGTTTCTACGTCAGTACTCGCCTTCAACTATAAGGATAAGAAAATCAACATCCTCGACACACCGGGGCACAAGGATTTCGCTGAAGATACTTTCAGGACCCTCACCGCCGTCGACAGTGTGATCGTGGTCATCGATGTGGCGAAAGGGGTCGAGGAGCAAACCGAGAAACTTGTGGCCGTCTGCCGCCTGCGCAACATCCCGATGATCGTTTTCATCAACAAGCTGGACCGCGAAGGAAAGGATGCGTTTGACCTGATGGACGAAGTGGAACAGAAGCTCGGACTGACCGTAACGCCGTTGAGCTTTCCCATTGGGATGGGCTACGACTTCCAGGGCATTTACAATCTTTGGGAACAGAACATCAACCTGTTTAGCGGTGACAGCCGTAAGAATATTGAGGAAACGATTGCATTCAGCGATGTGCAAAGTCCTGAACTTGATAAGATTATTGGCGAAAAGCCGGCCGGAAAGCTTCGCGAGGAGCTGGAGCTGATTGACGAAGTGTATCCGAAATTTGACAGAGCGGAATATCTTGAAGGCCGCCTGCAGCCGGTGTTTTTCGGTTCGGCACTGAACAATTTTGGCGTAAGGGAATTGTTGGATTGCTTTGTGGAAATCGCCCCTTCGCCCCTTCCGAAAGAATCCGAAACACGCGTGGTTAAGCCCGATGAAAATAAAATGTCGGGATTTGTTTTCAAGATCCATGCGAATATGGATCCAAAGCACCGCGACCGACTTGCATTTGTTAAAATCGTATCTGGTACGTTTGAAAGAAACAAACCGTATCTGCACGTCAGACAAAATAAAAACTTAAAATTTTCAAGTCCGAACGCATTTTTTGCCGAAAAAAAGGAAATTGTAGACATTTCCTACCCCGGAGATATTGTGGGGTTGCACGATACCGGAAACTTCAAGATCGGAGACACGCTTACGGAAGGCGAAATCATGAGTTTTAAGGGGATTCCGAGTTTCTCACCGGAACATTTCCGATACATCAATAATGCCGATCCGCTAAAGGCGAAGCAACTGGACAAAGGCATTGACCAGCTTATGGATGAGGGTGTAGCACAGCTTTTTACCCTGGAAATGAACAACAGGAAGGTCATCGGTACGGTCGGCGCCTTACAGTATGAGGTCATCCAATACCGATTGGAACACGAATACGGGGCCAAGTGTACGTATGAGAACTTCCCGGTACATAAGGCCTGCTGGGTAAGACCTGAGGACCCCAAAAATGAGGAATTTAAAGAGTTTAAGCGCATCAAACAGAAATTCCTTGCCAAAGACAAGTACCAGCAGCTGGTATTTTTGGCCGATTCTGAATTTACAATACAGATGACACAGAGTAAATATCCAACGGTTAAACTGTTTTTTACGTCCGAATCCGATTAATGCTGCTTTCAGTCCCGAAACAATGATATTTTTAATTTTTGTTTAGTAAAAAGGCTTTTCATTTAAATTTTTATTTTAATTTTGTCAAAGATTAAGAGTTTTTAACACGGGTTTACAGCCTATTTTTTTAAAAAAAGTGCATCGCCATTGGTTTTATAAAAATAAATGTTATATTTACAAAAAGTTTAAAATCTAAAATCGATATTATTATGAAATTTCATTACAAAAAATTCTTGCTTTCGATAGTCATGTTGACTGCAAGTTTCGCGACTTTTGCACAGATTCCGGATCCGGATGAAGATCCAGGGTCAGGGGGAAATGATCCAACGCCGATAAATACTCAACTTATCTGGCTTGCTATATTAGGTGTTGCCTTTGCTTTTTATCAGTTCAAAGTTTACAGAAAAAGGCAGGAAGCATAATATCAGTGATATTAAAGCAAAACTCGCACCAATACGTTTGGTGCTTTTTTTGTTTATATACACTTCACTTTAAAACAAACGAAATTGTTTTTTTTTAGCAAACCAAAACCTTTTTTGAGAGACCTTTTAGGTGCCGATTATGTCGACATCCATTCGCATATCCTCTTTGGGATTGACGATGGCGCTGTCACTTTCGAGGATTCCCAATTCCTTGTCGAAAGCATGATCGAATTTGGCACCACGGCTTTTATCACGACACCGCACACGATTTTTACTGTTTGGGACAACACACGGGAAGACATCATTTCGAAGGAAACCGACACCAGGAATTTGCTTGAGGCTGCCGGCATTAACACGCCACTCCGCGCGGCGTCGGAGTACCTGATGGACAACCATTTTGTGAACCAGTTTCAATCTGAGCCCTTGTTGACCTTAAAAGATAATTATGTGCTTGTTGAAATGTCCTATATCAACGCGCCGATACAGTTGTACAGCATCCTCTTTGATCTCCAGGTTGCGGGTTACAAGCCGGTTTTAGCCCATCCAGAGCGCTATCTCTTTTATCATGGAAATCTGGAGGAATACCGAAAATTAAAAAAGGCAGGCTGCGACTTTCAAATTAACTTACTATCGGTTACAGGTTATTACGGGGAAGCCGTCTTTCGGACTGCCAAATGGCTACTGGACAACGGATTGATTGATTTTGCAGGCTCTGACGTACATCACAAAAACCACATCAGGGCATTTGGCAATAAAGTTGGTATTAAAGACACAGCTTCCCTGACAGCCGCAATAGAAAACAACAAGATTTTCCGGTAAATAAAAAAAAAAGGAAGCCTAAGGCTTCCTTTTAAATTTGTTGAGGAGGGTAACGTACCACGGATCTTTCTTGACTTCTACGCCATAGCCATAGCCGTAACCATAACCGTAGCCATAGCCATAACCGTAGCCGTATCCATATCCATAGCCGTAGCCTTTCTTACTGTACGTATCATTAAGCAGGATTGACATATTCGGCAGTTTCTTATCCTCATAAAGGCTTTGCGGAATCTTCAGCATGCGCTTGTCAAGGAAGTTCGCCCGTACAACATATATTACCGAATCGGCATATTTGGCGATGAGCAATGTATCGGTTACCAGGCTGACAGGAGCGGTATCAACGATAATGTAATCGTACTCTTTCTTGATTTTTTCAAACAACTTACCAACTTTATCGCTGAGCAGCAATTCGGCCGGGTTAGGCGGAATGACGCCTGCAGGAAGTACATAAAAATTATCATAGCCTTCCAGTTTAATGATCAGGTCATCTATGTTCACGTCCTTGGACGACAGATACGTGGTGATACCCCGGTTTGGCAATGTCATGTATTCGTCGAGCTTTGGGTTCCTGATGTCAAGCCCTACAAGCAATACTTTTTTGCCTGACAAGGCGAACGTGCCCGCGAGGTTGACCGAGATAAATGTCTTCCCTTCCTTAGGGAAAGTAGAAGTCATAAAAATGGTCTTCGCTAAGCCATCCGGCGTATCAGTAACGATAAAATCAAGATTGGTCCGGATAATCCGCATCGCCTCAGCTGAACTGGAGCGGCTGTTCACCCTGATCAGTTCGTCATGGGTTTCAGATTTTGGCACATCGCCGATAAACGGAATCGTCACACGGCTTTCTACGTCGAATCTGTTGATGATCTTACTGTTCAGCAGGTCACGGATATAAATAATCAGGAACGGGATCAGAAGCCCCAAAAACATCCCCAGCAGGTAAATGAATTCCCTTTTTGGGGAAATGGCTGTCGGGTTCGGATACGCGGCATCAATAATCTTTGAATTCGCCGCAGTTGCTGCCAGCGATATGGCATTTTCTTCCCTCTTTTGCAATAAATACAGGAATAATGTTTCTTTGATCTGTTGGTTCCTGGCGATACCTTTTGCAACCTTTTCCTGTTCCGGTATTTGACCAATCTTACCCGATATCACATTTTCCTGTGCTTCCAGGTCGCGTTTTTTAATCAGCAGGGTAGATTTAAGGTTTCTGAGCGTTTTGAACAAACTCATCTTTAAATCTGCGATTTCATTCTTAAGATCGATTACGTACTGGTTGTCTTCGGTTCCGCCCGGAGCCACGCGCCCTAGTCGCGACACCTTTGTATTATAGGTAAAGATCAGTTCAGACGCATCGCCTTCCTGGACCATATTGGCCGGTATCACTTCATTACTTGCGCTCTTATTCAGGAAATCAATCAGGAAATCCACCACGTTGATGCTGGATCCCGTATTCAATATCTCTTTTTGTACTGCGCTTGAAGTCTCTACAAAAATACCTGCGTCGGTAGCAAGATCGGTGATTTTATTTCTCTTTTTGAAGATCTGCATGCTATCTTCAACACTTCCCAGTTCTTTGGTAATGTTCTCCAAGCGGCTGTTTATAAAATCTTTCGTCTTACTGGCTACATCGTTCTTATCCTTAATAGCGTCCTCGTTGTATTTATAAATCAGCATGTTAAGAAAATCCGCACCGATCTCTTTCACGGGATCAGTCACCGTAAGGTTGAGCACGCTCGTGGTCATTTTATTGGCTGGCTCCACTTTCAGTCTGGCCTGGTAAGAATTCACCACTTTATTGATTGAAATCAGCCTAACAAGCGTCTTACCCACTTTGGGCGATTGCCCATTGTCAAGAATATTTCGCGTGATGACGATGTCACCGAATTTGCATTTGATCGTCTCCCCATAAGAAAACCGTCCTTTCTTTTTCAGCAATTCATCCGACAATTCATATTGTGTTGGAGAGACCGCAGTGACGGTGAAGGTCGTATCGGTATCGTAAAAATTAGGCGCCTTGTTAATGAAGTTAACCTTGATACCGGAATTTTTATACGCCTGGGACGTCTTGAATCTTCCTTCGTTAAAATAAGCGACATTGAGGTTCAATTCCAATATCGTGTTTTTAACCAAAGTCCGCGAACGCAACACCTCAATTTCGTTGTCCACGTTGCTTTTTACTCCACCCAAAAGGCCTAAATCCCCGAATGAGGTCAGCTCAGATGCCACCCCTCCCTTTTTATCATCCTTGATTAAGATACTCGCCTCAACCTTATAGATGGGCGTAGCGTAGCGGAGATAGAAATAGCAGGCAAACAAACAAAGCAGGCACGACAGCACAAACCATTTCCAATGGAAGATGTATTTGCCTATCTGTTCCTTGATATTATACTGGCCTTGCGAAAAGTCTTCTGAAATGGAGGATTTATTGCTTTGCATAATTATCTCGCAATCAATGCGATTATGGTGATTAATAACGAAATTGCTGATATGCCGACGGTGACGTTAGGCCCTACGACGGATGAGTTGACTTTCGTTTGGTTTGGTTTGACATACACCACGTCATTCTGGTCAAGGTAGTAAAATGGGGAATTGATGAAATCCGCCGAAGTAATGTCCACGAAATGATGGGTTTTCACGCCATCGACATCCCTGATGATCAGGATTTCCTTGCGGTCACCATAAATCGTAAGGTCCCCCGCCTGGCTTAACGCCTCAGGCAGCGTGATGCGTTCGGTTTGCACTGTGTAGAGTCCAGGACGCACGACCTCACCCATAACCGAAATCTTGTAATTTACGATCCTGAGATTCACAATCGGCGAAGTGATGTATTTCTTGAGTGCCGTCTTGATTTTGTCCACCGCCTCGCTTTTGGTAAGTCCGCCCACTTTGATAGATCCCAAAATCGGGAATTCAATATTGCCTTCTTTATCAATCAGGTAGGTCTGATACCTGACGCCTGACCCCCCACTCCGGTCCTGGTCTTCAAGAGAAGAGGCCGAATACGTGATCAGGTTGTAAGGCACTGCAGCTTCGGGCACAGGAGAAGAAATGATGATCAGCAAAAGGTCGTCAGACTGCAATAGCGGCTCGAAATCGGCCTTGCCGCCGCCTTTGACATTTTCGATGCCCTGAAAATAGACCAGCTTTTTTTTCGATTGGCAGGAAAACAGAAACACTGCAACACACAACACGCAAAAAATCCTCTTTATCATAAAATATATATTATTCCCGGGCAGAAAACCCTTTACCAGATGCTTTGGAAAGCGTGGCAAATATAGTGATTTCAGGTTAAAATTCCCTGACAAACCATCAATTTGGCCCAACGACCTTATCCAGAGACGCAAAATCCGAATTCATGCTTTTGAACTCGGGTACAATCACCTTCATTTTTGTAACGATCCTGTCATTGTCGCAATGCTCATGCGCGATGGCGATTAATTCGCCGATCTGCTCGGATGCCACCTCAGAATCATCGTATACTTCCTGCGCAATCATGATTTTCTCATGGTGTGTGGGCAGGGTTTTCGCTGAATCATTGAGCAATTCCTCATATAATTTTTCGCCCGGCCTTAATCCTACAATCTCGATTTTAATTTCCTTATCCGGTGTGAATCCCGCGAGGCGTATCATTTTATTGGCCAGGTCGATAATCTTTACGGGCTTGCCCATATCGAAAATATAAATCTCTCCTCCCCTGCCCATAGCGCCGGCTTCAAGGACCAGCTGGCAGGCTTCAGGAATCGTCATGAAATAACGGATGATTTCAGGATGCGTGATCGTGACCGGGCCGCCTTTGGCAATTTGTTCGGTGAACAATGGCACCACTGACCCGTTCGAACCCAGCACATTTCCAAAACGCGTCGTGATGAATTTTGTCCGGCAATCAGTCGTATTGTTCAGCAGCCTGCAATGCAGCGATTGTACATATTTTTCAGCAATGCGCTTGCTGGCACCCATTACGTTACTCGGATTCACGGCCTTGTCGGTCGATACCATCACGAAGCTTTCCACATTGTACTCGCAGGAAAGATCCGTAATGTTTTTGGTTCCCATCACGTTGACGAAGATGGCCTGTGCCGGGTTTTCCTCCATCAAAGGCACATGTTTGTAAGCCGCTGCATGGTATACCACATCAGGCCTGTATTTCGAAAAAACCCGTTCCATCGATGGCCTGTTACGGATGTCACCGATAATGCTCGTAGTCTTGGCCTGTGGGAACAATTTACTGATTTCCAGCGTCAGGTGGTGCAAAGGGGTTTCCGCCTGATCGAGCATAATCACCCGCTTCGGATTGAAGTTAATCACCTGTCGGGTAATTTCACTGCCGATTGAGCCTGCAGCACCCGTTATCAGGACCGTCTTATTGTGGATTTGCGAAGAAATCGACTTGTTGTCCAGGACAATCGGTTTGCGCTCCAGAAGATCCTGGATCTGGAAATTTTTCACCTTTTGGGAAATCTCCTTGCGGTCTTCCCAATCGGAAATCAATGGCACCGTGTACACCTTATAATTGTACTCGAGGCATTCGTCAACCAACGTCAGCTTTTCATCTTTAGTAAGGCTTTTATCAGCGATAATGAGCGCCTCGGCTTCAATCGAACGCATGATGACAGGAATTCTTTTTGACAGGTTCAGGATGGGTAGATTCAGGATCCTTTTGGAAGAATTCTGGTTCTGCTTATCCACAAACCCGACAATCCTGAAGCGCAGCGGTTTTTCAGATTTGAGCGCATTGGCCACCGATATTGCATTGGCATCTGAACCGTATATCAATGCCCGGATCAGGTCATTGGACTGCCTTCCGGAGAAATAAATCTCGAAGGTCTGCTTGACCACGATACGGTACAGGAACAAACCGCAAAACGAAAATATGAAGTTGATGAACAACCCCGCATTCATGAATAATTTGTGCCCGTTCAGTAAAAGACATGCGTAATTGGTAATGACCAGAAACAATAATGTAAGGAACAGCGCGATGAAAATCTTCACGGCGTCGATAAACGAGGAATGCCTGATGATACCGGAATAAGTCCTGAAAAGCCAGAAAAAAAACAGGTTGAACAGCAGGTACGCGCCGACGATAAACGGAATCAACCCCGTGTGGATAAAATTCTTATCCATTTCGGCGAGCATTTTAAATGTCATCAAGGCGCAAAAAGAGACCACGAGCATGTCCAGCGTCAGGATAATCCAACGCGGCAGATAACTCATATTCCTGACATCACCAATGCCTTTAAGCCTGTCTACAACAAGCTTGGAGAATGATACCAGATTCTTTTTTTTGATTGCGGCCAATGGTCTGAATTGTATTTATAATGTCTATTTACCGGCAAAAATAAGTTAAATATAAGGCGTTGCCGTTAACAAATTCAAATATGCAGATTTTTTCCGAGTTTATCCAAAAAAAACTTTGATTGCCTCGAGCATCCTGTCCTTGTCGTTTTGAGTCATATTTGACCCGGAAGGAAGGCAAAGTCCGTCATCGAACAGCTTTTCACTTACCTTCCCGCCATAATACGGGTAGGATGCAAAAATCGGTTGGAGGTGCATCGGCTTCCATAGAGGGCGGCTTTCTATGTTAAGTGTTTCCAGATAAAGCCTGAAATCCTCACGGGTCTTTCCGCCTTTGGTTTCAGAAGGATTAACGACAATTGAGGTGAGCCAGAAGTTTGGATAATAATCCTCATTGGGCACCTCGAAAACATTTACACCCTGCACCTGCTCAAACGCCGCAAGATAAAAATCATGCATCCCGCGCCTCGCCTGCACATGCTTGTCCAAAACCTCCATCTGCCCGCGGCCGATACCCGCACAAATATTGCTCATCCGGTAATTGTACCCAATTTCGCTATGCTGATAATGCGGTGCCTGATCGCGCGACTGCGTCGAAAAAAATACGGCCCGATCCTTTAACTCCCTGGTTTTTGTTACAATAGCGCCACCACCTGACGTGGTGATGATTTTGTTTCCATTAAATGACAGTACGCTGATGTCTCCAAAAGTGCCGCATTTACGACCCTTGTACGCACTTCCTAAAGCTTCCGCGCTGTCCTCAAGGATCGGGATGCCATAACGGTCTGCGACTTCCCTGATTTCATCAATCTTATAAGGAACGCCATACAAATGCACCGGAATGATGGCTTTTGGTTTTTTCCCTTTCGAAATCCTATCCTTGATCGCTTCCTCGAGCGCATCCGGACACATGTTCCAGGTATCAGGTTCGCTGTCAATAAACACCGGAACGGCACCCTGATAAAGGATCGGGTTTGCCGAGGCTGAAAAAGTCATACTCTGGCAGATCACCTCATCGCCCGCTTTAACGCCTAACAATATCAGGCCAAGATGGATTGCCGCGGTTCCGGAACTCAGCGCACCCACGAATACTTCTTCATTAAGGTAATTTTCAAGGTCCTGTTCGAGACCTGTCACATTAGGCCCCAAAGGCGCCACCCAGTTCGTATCAAATGCCTGCTGAACATACGTTTGTTCGTTGCCACCCATATGTGGTGATGAAAGCCAAATTTTGTCGTTATTCATGTCCTGTTTTATGATGTGAAATTAAAAAAAGCTGCATTGATGCCAATAAGGCAAATGCCGTATTGTGAAATTTAAGTCTTAAATATAACTTTTTTGAAATAAGCTGTGAGTACCGAAAAATATTTTTTAAGATTGAAGCCGTTCACCAGTTCTATGTCCATTTCACATTTGACAGGTACCAACGTCTGCTCATAATACGCGACCGGATCTGACACCTTGTCGAGCAATTCTTCCTCATTGCTGAACTTTATCGCTGACGGACTTAAGAGCCCCGGTTTCCTCATAAGTACCCGCTCATAATAATGCCTGAATTTTTCTGCGTAAAATGGTACCTGCGGCCTCGGGCCTACAACCGACATGTCTCCGGCAAGGATATTAAAAAGCTGCGGCAGTTCATCGATTTTATACTTTCTGAGTACAAGTCCGATTGGCGTAATGCGCTCATCGTGAAGCCCCTTCGTAAGTCCGAGTTCGTCCTCACTCGATTTCTTCATCGTGCGCAGTTTATAAATCTCAAATGGCCTGAAGTCCCTTCCCACGCGTTTCTGTGAAAAAAAAACCGGAAATCCCTGCCTGATAACCATGACTATTGCCAACACGAACAACAATGGTAGTACAATGATTGCGGCCACCGTTGAAATTAAAATGTCGAAAATGCGTATCAGCATGCCTTAAGCTTTGAATAACCGGTAATACCACATTCCAAAATATTCATGTAAAGCCCTTTCACTCAACTGCATCTTAGACCACGAAGGGCGCCAGGTATAGATCGTCTTATCGGGATCTTTTTTAACCATAAAGCTTGTCGGCACTGCAAGCGGATGCAATCCCGCCTTCCTGAAAGTCTCCATGGCCCTGGGCATGTGGATGGCGCTTGTCACGAGAAAAAAGCGGGTTTTACTGCCAAAACGCATCTTGAATGCGTCCGCCTCTTCCCAGGTCGAAGACGGTTTGACAAGCTGTAATGTGTCTTTCGGATTTACCCCAAGGCCGACCGCCGTACTGGCCATCACCGTGGCGTTTGGTGTCCTGCCTGAATGGGAATAGCCGGAGCAGACCAGCTTCCTTCCCGGATTTTGTCTGTACAGCATCACACCCTGCACCAGACGCGCCAAAGCGCTTTCGTTTAACTGGCCGAACGACGGCAATGTGGCATCATTCACGTGGCCTCCGCCTAACACCAATATTGGCAGATTGAGATCTTTATTTGCGGTTGCGTAGTTCGATTTGTATTGAATTTCCAGCTGCCTGACAAGCACTATAGGCAGTGGTGTGGAAGTGAACAAATACAGCTCTGTTAACGCAACAACGATCAATGTTTTATACGTTCTATGAAAATGGAAGCGGTAAAATATTCCGGCGGCGATTATTAATAACCAAAAAATCAGCAGCGGATTTAAAATTGACCCCATTTCGTTTTGTTTTTAGGCAGGCGTATCAAATTTTATGACCCTTCCGGGATTCCCCACGACTATCGCATATTCCGGTACATTTTTCAACAGCATGGCCTGTCCGCCAATCCGACTGAACTGACCGATTACGATATCCTGTCGGGTGGTTGCCCCAATACCAATATCCGCGAATGATTCGGCATGGGTAAACCCTGCAAAATTCACCCCGGGAGCCAATGTACATCCGAATTCAATCGTGCAATTGTGCCCTATGCTGCAGTTCATATTCATGACTACAAAATCGCCTACGATACTTTCGTAATTGATGCAAACGCCCGGATAAAGTATCACCCCTTCCCCTATTGTCACTTCTTTGGAAAGCCAGACATCGGGCGAAATAAAATTGGGGAAACGCGTGTTTTTGGGTTTCAGGAAATTGATAATCTTGTTTTTGATTTTTGGATTGGCAATAGCTACGACCACGGAAAGTGGCTGCCCACCAATGTATTCGTCAATCGAATCAATAGGCCCCAAAACGGGATTACCGTAAAGTTGTTTCCCTATTTTTTCAGTATTATCATCAAGAAAACCGAGAACTTCATAATCACCGAAACTATCGATGTTGTATGAAATAAACCCACCAATATTGCCTGCACCAATAATGATTAACTTCTCCTTCATCGGCTACAGTTTGTTGTGATAGGTATTCATAATTTTCTTTCTTTTCCCTGAAGACAAAAGCGGAATCTCATCTACGTATTCCAAACTGAAATTGGCATCTTCGCCCAGGTATTCCTTAAACTCGCCAATCAGTTTTTCCTCCCTGCTGAAACCATTATCGGCATTAATCTTGAAGACATAATCCTTAGGCCCGTACTGCACAAACTGATATTGGTTGATTTCGACATACTGCCACATATTTTTATAAACGATGTATGATGAAACGAGTTCGCCTTTCGTATCATAAATCAAATCGAGTTTCCGCCCCTCAACCGTTTGCAGGTAACGCTCGTCACCCGGCACGAAACAACCGATGTCTCCGGTATCGTAACGGATCATCGGCATGGCATAATTGTACAAATCAGTTACCACGATCCTGCCCGGCACACCCGGCGCCGCGGGCACATCTGAGTCCATGTCGAGAATTTCAAGATGATAACTTGCCGTGTTAATCAGGAAACGCCTTGAACCATCCGTTTCCTGCTGGGCAATAATTCCATTCTCAATGTTGGAATATCTCGAGACCGGCTGTACGCCAAAGAATGTCGCAAGCGTCTCCCTTGTATAATCATTCAGGCTTTCAGACATCGCGATGATCGAGTTCACTTTCGCCTTTACTTTGCCATGATTGGTTTTTTCAAGATATTTCGCAGTGAGTTCCAATGCGGAGGAATAGCCCAGAAATCCGATATCGGCACCATAGCTTTCCATGTCTTTTATCAATGCGGCAATCTGTTTGTCTCCATAATGAATGACATCAACGGCAATCATATTCTGCAGGTAAAGCTGTGAAAAGCTCTTGTGGTTGTTTTTACTCCAGATTTTAAAGTAATACAGCTTTTCACCAACCGAAAATCCTGCTTTGCCCGCAAAATAAATCGTATCGGCACTGTTCCTGCTTTTTTTGTTCCTGTCATGAAAAACCTTGAAGGGGGTTCCGGTAGAACCACTCGTTACCGCTGCAACCCGCTGCTTTTCGGAAAATGCGGAAGATAGGAATGCATTATTGTCCTCGCGGATAAAGTTCTTATTTACCACCCTGAAATTATCGAGGCTGTCCGTAGTAACATTTCTATACATCGGCACTGTGTCTGCAGCGTGCTGCAAAAGCTTGCGGAGTTTCTCAGGTTTTTCAGGACTGCCCTCGGCAATGCTTTTTACAATGTCATCGTAGTGTTTCCTGACATGGCCTCCTTTTAAGCCGTCAATAGTCCAGAACGCCGTCTCCCTTAGTTTTTGAATGAATGTTGCCATCTTAATTGCTTCCGTTAAATGGTTCCATCGGACGCGCATCACTTTGGTTCACGCCTTCCTTTTTGAAGATTTTCATAAACGACATAAAGAATATTTTAATGTCCAGCCACAGCGTAACATTTTCAACATAGTACACGTCGAGCTCAAATTTCTCTGCCCAGCTTATCGAATTCCGTCCGTTAATCTGTGCCCAGCCCGTCATACCCGGCCGTACTTCATGCCTGCGCAATTGCCTTGCGTTGTAAAGCGGTATGTATTTGAAAAGTAAAGGACGCGGGCCAATGATGCCCATATCCCATTTCAGGACATTAAATAACTGCGGAATTTCATCAATCGACGTTTTCCGCACGAATGCCCCAACCAGGGTAATCCTCTCGTTGTCGGGAAGCAGGTTTCCCTCAGCGTCCCTGGCATCGGTCATCGATTTGAACTTGATGATATTAAAAGGTTTTTGGTCCTTGCCCGGACGCCTTTGGTAAAAGAACGGTTTGCCGTCATTTTGTATGTACAGCAGGATTGTTACCACTATGAGTATGGGTGAAAAAACGACCAATGCCACCAACGCGGCAAAAGATTCAAGGAAAGGTTTTAAAAATTTGTACATATCTATTTTTTTGAGGCTGCAATCTGTTCTGCCAATTCATTTGCAGCCATGAATTCGACGTCCGGCCAGCGTTTTGTAATTTCCGAAAGCAACTTTTTTAAGGCTCCCAATCCGTTTTCCCTGTTTTTCGGATCCACCAATCCTGAATAATTGACGCGATGCGAACTGATTATCGCCGGTTTATTCCAGCGGAAAGCCGCTTCAACCTGCTTGAGCGCATGTTCTACAGGATCATATCCGCGCTTCCAGATCGGTTCAAAGACAACGTTGCGGACCATGAATGTCTGTCCGTGTTCGTTTTGTTTTCCGGTATAATTAAATACGCGCTTGAATTTTCCGCCTCCAAGGTGTTCTTTTTTATCAAACGGCGTATCGATGTACAACACACCATTTTCTTTGAGCGCTTTGTGAAGCACCGCATTTTCCCTTCCGCCCGGAGCGTTGAAATGGGTCGCCCTGAACCCGAAAACTTTCTCGAACGCATTGAGTCCGTCAGCGATGATTTCGTTATGCGATTCGAATTCACTGAAATCACTGAAATCGAAAGCGGCGGTATAGGAAGGGTAATTTTTTAATGATATCGAGGTATAACTGCGGTTTTTGAGTGCCACTAGGGTAGCCTTGTCGCGATTTTTCAGCGCATCATTGAAAATCTTCAGATTCAGGTGCTCGCGACCATGGAATTGCGGCACAATCAATTTCTTACGCATTCCTTCCTGCCACAGCGCCCAGACATTTTCGTATCCTTTTCGTTTGGCAAAGGTCTCAGGAAGCAGCTCATATTCGTACTTCTCGTAATTATTGGCTTTCATTTTGTCGAAATCAATATTTACAGGAAGGGAGAACGCCGTAAAGACTGCAGGATTTCCATGGCGGTCTTTGACGCTGGAAAGCACTTCAAAAAGCTGTTGCAGATCGTCCCCGGTCTCCAGGGTGTCATGGATATCAAAGTGGGATAGCGGCTTTACACCCTCTTTTTCCATTTGTTCAATGGCCTCTTTGGAGTCCACTTTTACATTCCCGTAATCATCCACTGAAATCACGACAATCTTCCTGTCAGTTTTCCAGCCGCGGATGTTTTTCATATTGTTGGCCAAGGCCTGCTTCAGATTTTTTAAGCTCATATATCGGTTATTTCTGTAAAAATTTTGAATCATCCTGGGATAGCAGGAATTCCATTTTTTCTTTGCGGCTCATGTTTTTGCAATTCAGGTTGTAGTCCATGATCCTGTCTTCGAGATCGCTTAAATTCCCGATCGGTTTGGCCGGATTGCCGCCTGCTATCACATTGTCAGGAATGCTTTTCGTGACCACGGATCCGGCTGCAATTAACACGTTACTGCCGATCGTGACGCCGGGCAAAATGATGGTTCCATAGCCGATGTATACATTGTTTCCCACTTTTATCTTTCCGAAAAAATCAAAATCAGGATATTTTTCACGGAACATCCAGCTGGCGCCATGTGTAAAAAAATGCACATCAAGCCCCACCTGTACCCTGTCTCCGAGTTCAATCAGGTACGGTTCACTTCCAAAATTCCTGCTGTACAGCGAGCAGCCTTTACCCAGTCTGACACCCATGTCCTTAGCGTGTCTTACTCCATCCCAATAGTTGAGTTTGTAATAGTGAGCTAATTTTTTAAACATAAGATATAATTTAAGATTCTATAAAAATGCGGGGCTATTTCCCGGAGGAATACACATCTTCAATACCCTTCCAGATAATTTCCGGCCTGAAGTTCTTAGCCCATTCGATACCATTGCGTCCCATTTGTTTTGCCTCCTCCTGATGTTCATAAAAATAGCGCAGCATGTCAACCAATTCCGCTTCAGAATAAGGGCTGATCAACCGGCCATTAAATCCATCAGAAACAGCATCCATGCAGCCGGTCGCTTTGGTGCTGATTACCGGGATGCCCATTGCGGCAGCCTGTATGAGCACATTACCGAAACCTTCCCACCATGCAGGAAGTACGAAAACATCCATTAGCGAAAGATACAGCGGAACGTCTGTTTGTGGTTTCATTCCCGCCATGACAATTCCGGGATGGTGGTTGAACTTTTCAATCAGTTGCGTATCACGGATCTGGTCCCAGAAAGGCCGGCCAATCATCAATAGTCGGGCTTTGTTATTTTCTTTGTAATAGGCATCAAACGCATGGTACAATTCCTTAATGCCTTTACGCTCTACGATCCGGCCTACGTATCCGAATACGAAACAGCCTTCGAGGTTATACTCTTTTCGCGCTTCTTCAGCCTTAACTTTATCTGTTGCCAAAGGATCGAATAACGACAGGTTGATCCCATTGCTGCTTCCTTTGGCAATCGTAAAGGCTTTTTCATCCTTAAAAATACCCTCATCCATCCCCAGTTTTTTTACTGAATTACTGATGCAGATGATTTTGTGGGAACACTTCGCAATAATTTTCTCCAATGAAATCAGGAAAGACCGTTTTTTTCCGTTTTCATGCTCAAAACGGAATCCCCGGCAGGTGTAAATCCTAAACGGAACTCCGGTGATTTTTGCCGCCATCATCCCAAGCAGGCTGACTTTTGGCGTACCCAGGTTTACGATGTCCGGTCTAACTTTACGGAATACTTTTATAACCTGGAATAATGTCTTTAAATCTTTCCATGGGCTGATGTCACGCTCTATTTTTATAGCCAGTAACGGAACATTTTCTTCCGCGCAGAATTTAGTCACACGCGGCGCTTCAGGAGCCATCAGGTAGACTTCATACCCTTTCTTTATAAAATAATCCAGCTGCCCGTTTAAAAGGTCCACGCTGGGCTCCGCAGTAATCCCTACAATTAATTTCTTTTTCATTTTATGGTTAAGGTTTGGCATTTGCATGCACGGCTTCTTTCAGGAAAAGATTGTAGAAGTCTCTCCTTCTGTCAGCAAGAATGTCTTTTTGGTATTCTTTGGCAGTCGAAAAATTCTTTTTTGCTTCAGCAGTCATTTGCTGTTGAGTAAAAGCGGTAATCAGTTCGGCAATTTGTTTTACAGCACCCGGCTTGAAAATCTTATCCGGCGAAAGCAATTCGGGAATTCCCGCCGTTCTTGCCCCGAGTGCCGGACAGCCTACACTCATGGCTTCTATCAGCGCGCGTGGCAAACCTTCCTGCTTGCTCGGTTGGATATAAAGATCCATTTTTTCCAGGAATTCAAAAACTTGGTCGTGCGGTAAAGCCCCGACAATTTCAACCTGATCGGTCACGCCATATTTCTCGGCAATGCCTTTGAGGTAATCCGGTTTTCCCTGACCGATTACGTGATATTTCACATTTCGGCCAGCCTTTTTAAGCAAAGCGATGGCTTTTATCACGTCATCCTGACCTTTATAAGGCACATCGATTGCGGCGACCGTGGCAATGGAAAGCGTTTCAGGAATTCCTGCTGCAATCTTTTCGAGCCGTTTGCTTAATTTTTCTTCGGAAAGATCCTTCAATTCAACATTGGAGCAATTGATGCTTTTTCCTTTGGTCGGGTATCGGTTTTGAAGGAACTCCTTGGTTACATAAATTACATAAGGGCAATCCTTTATAAGCTGTTGCTGCTCATGCAATTTATAATGCGCGATCATTTTCCCTTTCCAGTTATAATTCCAATACGCATCAAAAGTACAGGCTACAAATTCGACGAGATAAGGCGTATTGAACTTTCTTGCCGCGTTCACCGCAATGGTTCCCGAAGCGCTTGGCATGCGTGCCACAACAACATCACTCGCAGCCACAGCGTCTTCAATCGTTTTGACGGCTTTGGCTTTGTTGGGTAAATAATTCCGGATACTTTTAAAATTCGGGAATTCAATAAAGCTGAAATTATCAGGTGAAATCGGGCTGAATTTCCCGCTGCTGCCTTCTTCAATTTTTCGCAGACGCATGCAAAACGTAAGCTCATCGCCCAGCATCAGGTATCTGGCTTTAATCCTGTCATTATAGTGGATTCCGAAAAAATCACCGTTATTATTCTGGTAAAGTGGTCCGTCATGGACAAAAAGTACTTTTGTCGCCATATTATAAAAGCTCTTTGAAAAGATTCAGGTTTTTATCGAGATCAAATTTTACCCGTGCCCATGCCGCGCATTTGAATTTATTTTCATCGATTTGCTTCCTTGAAAAATCAAGTATTAAATCGGCCACGGAATTTACTTCCAGCGGATTAAAGACCATATGCTGATGATTTTCGGGTAATGCTTCACTAATAGAGGCAATATCGGCTGTAATTACGGGCAAATCACTTAGCATGGCTTCAATAAGGGCGTTTGGCTGACCCTCGGTGACAGAAGGAAAATAAAACACATCCATCGCCTTATAAACGATTTCAAGATCATTTCTGAGGCCTAATGTGATACAGTTATCGATGATACCATTTTCTTTAAGTTTTGCCTTAAAAACATCGCTGTCGGTGTCTTTGCCACAGAAAAGAAAAAGCACGTTTGGATTTTCCGAAATCACTTTTGCAGCCACTTTAAATATTGTATTATGGTTTTTTGCAGGATCAAACCTACCGACATGCCCCACTATAAAGGTATTTTCATCAATTCCGAGTTTTGCTGCTGCTTCTTTTTTTGAAATCGAAATATCAAATTTTGCCGCATCAGAACCATTTGGAATGACTTTATACCGGGCATCATTCCGATAATATTTCTTGTGGAAATTGTCAAAAGCGGCCTGGCTGTTCGAAAGGATCCCCGTAGCGTTCTTCCGGATCAGGAAGTTGGCAAAATCATTGTATTTCTTTTTGAAAAAATTATTCCCGAAAGCATTGGTCGACCGTCTGTAAAAAGCCATCCTGTTGGGGATACCGGCCTTTTTGGCAATCGCGATCGGAAGTCCGCCGAAATTCCCGTTGAACGTGCAAATGGTATCAAATCCTTCTGACTTCAAAAAGCCATAAAATGCTTTTACTTTTTTGATGTCGAGGTAGCCTATGGACATATAAAAAATCTTTGCGCCGACCTTTTCAAAATTATCATGCAGATCCCCTTTTCTCAGTTTTACCGACAGCACGCTGAAATCAAATTCATCCTTATAATGATTGACGACGCGCAGCGCATAATTTTCAGCGCCGCCGGCATCAAGCGTTGGCAATAAAAAAAGTACTTTCTTTTTCACTGGATCTTATAATAATCCCTGTACCACAGCACAAACTGCTGAAGGCCTTCTTTCAGGGATGTTTGTGGTGTATAACCTGAATATTGCTGCAATTGATCGATGTCTGCATACGTCTGGAATACGTCTCCGGCCTGCATCGGCAGGAAGTCCAATATGGCTTCTTTTCCCGAAGATTCCTGAATGAACTGAATAAAATCCATCAGTTTTTCCGGATTGTTATTCCCGATGTTAAAAACACGATAATCGGACTGTTCGACTTCTTTGTCAATAATTCCAATTACACCCTGGATGATATCATCGATATATGTAAAGTCACGCCTTAAATCGCCATTATTGAATACCTTAATCGGTTTGCCTTCGAACAGCGCTTTTGTAAAAAGGAAAGGCGCCATATCAGGCCTTCCCCATGGGCCGTACACCGTAAAAAACCTCAGCCCCGTTGTAGGAAGCCCATACAAATGGGAATACACGTGTGCCATGAGTTCGTTGCTCTTTTTGGTAGCGGCATACAGGCTTACAGGATGGTCTACCCGGTCCTGTTCTGAAAACGGCACTTCATCGCGATTCCCGTACACAGAGGAACTTGAGGCGTATACCAAATGCTTTACATTGTTCTGGCGGCAGGCTTCAAGTATATTGATAAAACCGACCACGTTTGACTGTACATACACTTTTGGGTTGTCGATGGAATATCTTACCCCGGCCTGTGCGGCGAGATTGGCCACAATTTCAAATTTTTCTTTTTCGAAAAGGACGTCAAGCCGGTGCTCATCCGTCAGGTCCAGCTGAAGGAATTTAAAATCGTTAAAAGTATGGCTGACGACTTCTTTTTGCCGCAGGAAATTCTCTTCCTGTACGTCAATACCCAATTCCCTGAGGCGGTCCAGTTTGAGCCTGACGTCGTAATACGCATTCAGGTTGTCTATGCCGTAGACATTATGACCGGCTTCGAGTAGTCTTTTAACGAGGTGGAACCCGATGAAACCTGCGGCTCCGGTTACCAGTATTTTCTTCATCCTGTCTTTTTTGATGATTTAATAAGATCGGCCAATTCGACTGTAGTCATGAATTCAGTTTCCGGCCATTTTTTACAGATGGCTTTGAGTAAAGCACCCAGTTGGTTAAGGCCGTTCTCCCTGTTGGAAGCTTTGAGCGTACCCATAAAGTTGTGCCTGTGGCTGCAGATTACAGCCGGCTTTTTCCATCGGAAAGCGATTTCAATTTCCTTTAATGCTTTGGCCACCTGTGAGGCGCTATGGGATCCCGGCTCAAAAGTGACATTGCGGACAATGTCAATCTGCCCGAATTCATTCACCCTGCCCATAAATCTTTTTGCGGTAGGTTTTTCACCGGCTTTCAGCAGCGGTTGTTTCCTGACGCGCGCGCCCTGAATCACATCTACGCCATTTTCCTTGAGGAAAGGCAGTAGTTTCGGATGCATGGTGTTCTGTGGTGCAATTACGGAACGCGATGTAAATCCAAAAGCCTGTTCGAATTGCTGCAGTCCTTCATGGATTGTTTTTTTTACATTATTCAATTCCGTTTCAGAAGCGGTATAAAATGATGACAGGTATCCTT
Organism: Flavobacterium magnum; assembly: GCF_003055625.1. Lineage (NCBI taxonomy): Bacteria > Pseudomonadati > Bacteroidota > Flavobacteriia > Flavobacteriales > Flavobacteriaceae > Flavobacterium > Flavobacterium magnum. The sequence continues at coordinate 102,754 of NZ_CP028811.1, forward strand.
TGGGATTGATCTCATTGCGCCCGAAACCAAAAAACCTGTGTTCGAAACCTGCAATCGTTTCCTGTTTTGCCGCTTTGAGGTCATTCATCCAATAGTCGACCTGCACATGTTCGCGACCGTGGAATTGTGGGTAAAAAATATCGGCCGAAATCCCTTTTTGCACCAGTTCGAAAGCACTTCCGCAATCATATCTTTGATAGGAATCCCTGAAGTCCTCATAAAAATACTCCTCAAAACCGGCCGCTTTTATTTTTTCAAAGTCAGGGTTTGCCGTCAGGAAATTGGCAGTAATTATACTATGCCTATCATTTTTATCTCTTACCGAAGTGAGACAGTCGTACAGCAGCTCCAGATCTTTTGCGGTCTCTAAAGAATCAACACGGTTGAACGGATTGTCCTTCAATTTAAACTGTTGGGACATTTTTTTAAAGGCATCGGCTGACTGCATCCGGATACTTCCCCAGTCATCACTCTCAATGACTATAATTTTCCGTGAAGTCGACCAACCGGAAATAGCGTAAAGATTGCTTTTGATATAGTTTTTAAGGCCCACCTTATTTGATGAAATTTATCATGCAGATATACGTCTGCGAAATCAATGCGATTATCGGATTTGAGATAAAAGTGTCAATGGTGGCGGTATCAAACCAGATCCTGACTTCCACGATCATGTAAAACAGCGCTACAACGAGATGCAGCCCGTAAAACCGTTTGTACCAGTCGTCGTCATATTTGGCCAGGAAAAGGAACAGGAATCCATAAAACAACAACAGCGACAATCGGAAGTACCGGAAAAACGTAGGCACTTCGCCCATGACCGCAAATGAGATGGCCATCAGGAATATCGTGAAACAGAACAAAGGTAAAAGGTCGCTTTTGAGTAACTCCTTCCGCCTTCGCAAAAACAATAGGAAAGCGAACAGGAACGTGGTGTATGTAAGCGGTTTCACCTTAAAGGTAACATACCAGTTCAGCGAAGTGGCTGCCTCGGCCCTGTCTTCAATGTATCCTTCACTTGTATAACTTGAGGTTTTTTTGTTAATCCCTTCAAGGGAGGTCTGTGGAATAAGACTTTGTACGTTTACGACAGGGAAATTATTCAATACGAGTGAAGCGGCCAGCAGCATCAGGTAAATACGTGGCCTGTTGCCTATCAGTTTATAGGCCCCGAACACAATCACTGAAAAGAAGAATCCAAAGTGGATGAACGGTGTCACGAGTAACCCGATGATATGCCGGTTCTGCTTCAGTACCAGGAAACGATAGCTGTAGTATACAAAGATATGTGCCGCAATCCAGAAGCGGAAAGAATTGATTTCCCATGGACCGATGATGAAGGCAAATGTGAATACCGTTAACTTGAGGTTGCGGTTCAGCTTTTCACCCGAATATTCGATCAATGTCCAGATGTTCCTCGAGAAATAAAATCCGAAAAGCAATCCAAGTATCCCATAAAACACACTTGGACTGTCAGTAAAACGGCTCACCACAAATTTCAGCAGTGGCATGAAAACGTCAACATACTTTACGTCGTCACCGTAAAGCCGTGTCGTAAACTGGTCGAAGGTAAGGTTACTCTCGCCCACCCATTCCAAAAAGTTCTCCCTGTGACGGAACGAGTCCATCGTTTCCCGGACAGGATAGAATGTGTACCCGTAGAAGCCACAAAAAAGTAAAATGATATTTTTCGAATACTTAGAAAGGTAATTACGGACTGAAAAGACCAACGAAAAGAATGGGTTGACCAAAAATAAGGTCAGCAACCATAGCGAATCGTCCTTCTGTGTATTATCCTGGCTTTGCGACATCTGCTGGGTTAAAATTGGATTTCGTTAATGTCCTCCACTTCTTTGATATGCTTTGTGGGATTGACAATCGACCACCAATCCATGAGTTTTTGCTTTTCGAGCAGTTTGTGCAACCAGTAAAACTTACTCGATGGATTGCCGATCAACAGTGCGGCCGACCAAAAACTGAAAATAATGCTGTTCTTCAGGTTTATCAGGAAAAGCTCGGCCGGCACGGTACTGGTGTTGAGCACGATGCGATCCATTTTCTTAAACTTCTCAATCTGGAAAGCGTGCGTGTTCGGGTGCAGCTTGATGTAAATCTTTTTGTCCGGATATTTGTCCAGGATGGCCTGAAGCACCTGCAGTTCGTAGTCATACACCTTGAACTCGACATACCATTGGTTGATGTAAAAAAGCACGCCTTCGGTTTCAGTCATTTCCTTGCTGATATCGAAATTGAATATTTCAGACGCCTTTTTAGTTTCATTATCAGAAGTATACAATGAAATTGGCACTACTTTTTTACGGGTGACATTGTCATAGCTTTCCGGGTGATTGATCCATACCTCGTCCGTTTGTTTGAGAAAACCGTTCTTGTTGCTGACGAAGTAAAGTTTATTCACACTCAGCTTCTGTGTTTTAAAAAAACGGTAATTCTTAATTGTGGCCCTCAATCGTGACGGGATGGCCGACCTTGCAATGGTAATATACGGCCGGGTTCCTTCCGGAGCGATGGCGATGGTTGTGCCCTTCGGAGAGAGTTTGTTGATCAGGTACTGATTTATCGGGGCCTGCTCCAAAAACAGGATCAGTTTTTCATACGGTTTCGACAACACGTAATCAAGCGTTTCCTTGATTTTCGGGTTGTACACCTTACTCAGGATGTCGACTTCGACAATCACGACCTCAACGCCCAACGCCTCAAAATTCAGCTGGTTCTTAAAGCGGTTTGCCTTGACATTGACATGCAGTAAGACGGTGACATTATATTGACTTTTATCAGAATACAACTGTTCAATCAGGCTCGTGATGACCAGAACATGGTATTCTGTGTTGATGGCAAAAAGGATATTTTTCATTTAATTCCTGCTTAATATTTGTGCTGCTTTGGTGAGATCAGTGAGAAAAAACGGTGTGTCCTTTAAGCTGTGATGGTTGTATCCGATGAATTGAATCTGATTGAATTCAGCTGCTTCAAGATCGTTTATCGCATCGCCGATCAGCACGATTTCTTCTTTTGAAAACGCACTGGCATCAATGATATCGGCCACCAGCTGCTTTTTTGGCGTGGGTGAACCTGAAATGATTTTGAAATGATCCGCGATGCCAAGCGCCCGGCAAAGATAGTTTAATTCGTTCCCGTCTGAACCCGATGCGATGGAATGCACATAGTTTTTACCAATCTGTTTCATTAATTCAAGCCATTCGGGATTCAACAGGTTGACATTGACCAGCGCTTCCCTCATGATGACCGAAAAATTGTCGGCGAGCTGCATGACTTCCTCTTCGGAAATGGGCTGGTTCAGGATATTCTCATAAAAATAACGGATTTTCACATAGCGTGATAAACCGCCATTCTTGAGATGGAATTGCACCAATTGCTCGACCTGTTCTTCCGGATGGGCTTCAAAAACTTTCCTGAAGCCATATTCCCGAACGGCATCAGACAGCAAAATGACGCCGTCAAAATCCCAGATAATCTCTTTTATATTATTCATCTTTGAGTCTTTCCAATACTTTTTCAAGGTCTTCGGGATGATCGACGGGCACAGAATCGTTTGACAATTCAAGCATCCTGACTTCATAACCCATTTCCAGGAATCTCAGGATTTCTATATCTTCCATGTCTTCCAATGGCGTTTTCTCCTTTATGGAAGCAAATTCCGCAAGCGCCTTCTTTGGAAAAGCATAAATGCAAACCTGCCGCCATGATTTGATGAATGTATGATTCTTGTTTCCCGGAATCGGGCTCCTCGACATATACAACATGCGGCCGTCCGGACGGAAAACCACTTTGGGAACGGAACTGCTTCGGTATTGTTCGTCAGTGTCAATCGCGCAATACCCGTTAATCACCTCACCGTTGCATTCCTCCAGTTTTGAAATAATGGTTGTGATGTCTTCTGGATTGAAAACGGGTTCGTCACCCTGGACATTGATGTAGTAATCAGCATCAATCTGTAACGCCGCTTCGGCGATCCTGTCGGTACCCGTAAGGCAATTGTCGGATGTCAGGATGGCCTGCATGCCATGCTGGTTGCAATGGTCAACGATGCGGCTGTCTTCTGTGGCAACGTAAATTTTTTCTTTCGGGAACGCTTTGGCACATTGTTCAAAAACACGCAGGATCATGCTTTTGCCCTTGATGTCGGTAAGCGGTTTTCCGGGAAAGCGCGTCGACTTGTAACGCGCGGGTATGATCAATACAATTTCCATAATTATGTAAGGTGAGCGTATACGGAATCAGTTCCTAATCCTTTATAACGTGTTGGTGTCAGGGAATGAAGTGTGATTCCTTTTTCAGCAGCGGCTTTGAAAAGTTCTTCGTTTTCAACGAAAAGCTCCTGCTCTTTTGTTCCGATTTTATCATCGCTGTAACCGTCATACCCGGCAAAATACAATTGTTCAACGCCCAGTTCGAAAGCGGTTTGCAGTGCCAATACGGTATGGGAATCATCGACGATTTTGGTGAAAACACCCTCCAGTTCATAACTGTGGTTACGGATTTTTTCCGGGATAAAAGTTCCCATTTTCCTTGGAAACGGAGGAAGGATGCAGGTTCCCCGGAAATTCTCGATTTTATCAAATACCGCAGAAAGCCTGAAACCTTCATTCCCGACGAGGCTGAAATATTGATCCTTATCGGTATCTACAAAATAACCGGCATTTTTGGAGCTCGCAAAAATCAGGCATAAATCATCCGTGTTTTCAATGAAATTATGCAACGCGGTACGATGCTTTAGTGAGGAAGGGCCACCGCCGATGACCAGCGCTTTTTTATATTTTTTATCCGATGTGAATTTCGGCAAATGCTCGTTGTCCTGTTTTTTCTCTTTTTGGTTGTGGAGCGCACGGATGATACTGTTAAACGAATAATATCTTTTGCTGACCCATTCCATGACATCTTTCTGCGGCAGCGAATTGGCTCCGGACACCATATAGGGCAGGTTCGTACCCCATTCGTATTCTTTTTGCAACTGTTCAAAAGCGTCAGTGACCTGGCTTAAGGCATTGAAATCCACTTCCAGATTTTCCTTTGCATTCAGTGCCGTCAATAACAATTCTGTCTTGAGATTTCCGGCACCGCGTCCCATACCCGTGATGGTCGAGTCAACGATATCGGCACCGCATTCGATGGCGGTCAGGGTGTTGATCAAGCCCAGTTCCATGTTGTTGTGGCCATGGAATCCGATAGGCACATCAACCTGTCCCTTAACGAGATTGTAGGTATTGCGGACATCTTCAGGAAATACGCCGCCGTAAGAATCCACCATATAAAAAATGTCGCAAAGGCCCTGTACATCCTTAAGCTGTGCCAGGAATTCCGGATGCTCCCTCCATTTGGACATATACATTACGTTAAAGCCCACTTCAAAGCCCATTTTCCTGACCTCTTCCGCAAGGCCCAGGGCGCGCTTGAAATTCTTCGGGTCGATGGCCATACGGACCATTGTAATAATCCCCAAACACGGCCTGAGGAGTTCAGCCACATCTTCTTTCAACACATCCTTTTCATCAAGGATGATGACAAGCTTTTTATTGGAAAGCTGCTTTACATTTTCAAGAACATAATCCGGGCAATAGAAAAATTCCCCAAGATATTTGCCCATTGGTTTTGAACGGTAGCCGATTTCGAGGTATTCGACCGGTAAATGGTTGAACGACGTGAAATAACGGTTTACAATGTCCGTGCTGAAATCCCAGTTGGTATAATATCCTCCATCCCTTAGCGTACAGTCTAATATTTTTGCCATAATTCTTATTGCTACATTCCTTTGCGGGGAATCGTTAATTTTTTGTTTTTTCGTAATCCGAGGATTGATTTATAAGTGGTCAGTGTTAATCTGTAAAGCAACGGACTTCCTAAAATGGTAAGATGTTTGTGTCCCAGCCCTATTTTTTTTCCCATAAAGGTGATTGGAAACGGGTTGAATGCATTCGGGCGCATGAACTTCTCAGCCCCCGACAAATAATAACCGTACTTGATAGCGTCCAGTTTCGACTTTGCGCTGAGCTCCTGTCCGAGCAGCATCACAATCTCATCAACATTTTTAGGCTTGTAACCGATGTCAAGGTGGTAATACCAGCAGGCTGCAAGGATGATAGATGGTTTTCCCCAATAGGCCGCTTCAGCACCCACGGTAGAACCAAAAGCGAGGGTCACATCTGCATGGTCGATCAAAGCATAGGTGCTGATCCTTGATTTCGGGTCGATCACCGTCACATTGTCATATTGGTCCTGAAAATCCTGCAACCGGGTTACATAAGAATATTTCACCGCCTTGAGGTTCGGGTGCACCCGAATGTAAAAGTGATACCCTTCAGCGTTACCCAATCGCCCGAGGATGGCTTTGATGCCTTCCTCCTGTGTGGGAAACACGGCGAGCTTGTCAAAAATGTCGCCGATCGCAGCAAACTCATCTTCAGATGAAATGAAAATGCCAATGTTTTTTTTGGATTCATCCCAGTTTTCAGGCAGCAATTCCTTGTCCTGTCCGGCAACGTAGTTCCGTTTCTCGGAGTCGGCAATGCCGTTTTTGCGCTTTTCGTAAAATGCCGTTCCGAATGCTATCTTGTCCGCCTCTGATTCAGGACCGGTTTCCCAAACACGTAAAACCCGCTCATGGTTGAAATCGATATCGTGCGGCAGGCAGTTGAAAAATTCGTTAATGAAGTATTCCTGGTCATTCTTTCTGGCAAATTCCAAAGAGACGAATGGAATTCCCCTGGTTTTACAAATGTCATACAGCGGCCTGGTATCGGCGGTACGGCCGTTGAAGAAATAACTGCTTCCAATTTGCTTTTGTTCGATAAGATCTAAAACCACGTCGGTGAGCATGACCTGGCTGGCGAGCATCTTGTCGAAGTATTCGCGGAACTCAGCATCCATCACCGGTTCAAGATTCCTGGTCGCAGATATGTAGGTTGAAAAAGCGCCATATCCTATCTGCACATCCTTATACCTTAGTTTTTTAATGTCCGGTACAGAATTGTATTCAAATGACGGTGCAGTAAAATGTTTACTGTAATCTGATATTTTGAGTACCTCGATTTTGTCTTTATACTGACTTAAGGCTGTATGGTTATTAAACTGGCATAACGTACATTTTGCAGGATCGCCTTCCCGGTTCGTATGGCACGGTTTCAGGACACCATCACAACTTAAGAAGAAGATTTTCCCTTCGCCTTTATTTTCTGCGATGACGCGTTCGAGCTGCTCAATGACCACCCCGAAATGGACGGGATTCAATTGCCATGCAAAATAAAATAATATGTTTTTCGGACTATCAGGCATAAGATTTCGAATTTGTAAGCCACGGCATAGGATACACTTTCTGGCTGTAAATGATGATGATGAATGCTTTGAGGAAACTGCCGACCAAAAGCGAATAGGCGGCACCCATCGTGCCAAACCAGTTCACAAGCGGAATGACACTGGCAGCCTGCACGATCGCGATCGTCATTGTAAATATGCCCAGGAACTTGGTTTTCTTGCTGTAAAAGACAAACATCGAAACGATATTGTATATGAAACCAAAAAAGATACTTATAAAGAAAAACGGCATATAAAGGATGGCATCCCTGTATGAAGAATCAAAGCAGATCTGTATAAACAGCGCCAGCAGAATGTAGGAAACGACTAGCAATACCCCAAAAATCACTGTAGCGAGGTAACAGGTCTTTACGATTTTCTTTTTGATGCCGAAATCCTTCTCGATTTCATCCTCTCCTATCTTAAGCTGCTTGTACACATAAGGCGTAAAGGCGGCAGAAAACGAATTCACGAAAAGCGTTACCGCATTGGAAATATTGGACCCGAACGAATAAATTCCCGTCGCGTTAATGCCTTGCTTTTTGGTAATCACAAGTCGGTCAAAACCACTCCTGATCCAGGTGGAAAGGCGGTGCGGCAATAATGGTATACCAAATTTCAGTGCATCTTTTACCATCGCCTTGTCATAAGTAAACTTCAACAGGCCTTTCTTAGCAAAAGCAATGGCCGCGATGATGAAAAGAATCAGGTTGCTCAGCAGTAAAGCGTATACGCGACCTTCCCATGACATCAGGAACACCGTGATAAAAAGGAGGCTCAGCAACGCGGAAGACAACGAGGTCATCAGCTGGAAGCGGCTGTATTGCTTCAGCTTTTCCTCCATCCTGAGATAAATTACGAACAGGTCGGTGAACGCGGAAAAAAACATCATCAGGCTTCCCAACAACTGGAATTCAAGTCCAATCACGAAAAAATTCTTGATGTAGCCGCTTGTGAGTAAAATCACGATACTCGACAGCACGGTGATGGTGAAGTTGATGGCGACGAGGTTTGTAAGTAACTTCGCGCGGTTCTTTATATCGGTGCGGTAATAGTCGACAGAAAAATAAGATTGCGTCCCCAAGCCGATAAAAGCGCCAACCATGTTGGTATATACCATATAATTACTGGCGATACCAAATTCGGCAGGTTTGAGATACAACGCAATGATGGGCATAATCAGGAACGGCACCGCTTTGCTGAGCCCATCCGTGAGTGCATACACCATCATCCGTTTTACGACGGGTTGTGCGAGTCCTTTTTTTATCTTACCGATCATATGATATCGTGCGATTAAGCTTCAACAAAATCCAGGCTGAAGGCGATTCCCCTTTCAACATCGCGATTGACTTTCTTTCCTAAGATTTCGCTGTAATGCTTCGGGTGCAAGCCGAAACCAGGCCTGATCGATCTTACATTTTCGGGTGTGATGACATCCCCGGATTTCATATCGCTTACCACGTATAACGACCGTGAAAACTCACGTCCGCTTTTTTGCTTGTCGGTCAATTGGTAATCCACGGTGCCCATCGCTGATTCTGCTTCCCGGACGGCTTTTACCATCGCGGTAAACTCAGCTTCATCCATAGAGAATGAGGCATCAGGCCCACCAATGGAATGGTCGAGTATAAAGTGTTTTTCGATGATTTTCGCACCCATGACCGTGGCTACAATAGGCACTGTGCTTCCCATCGTATGGTCAGACAAGCCGCTGATGACGCCATACCTTTCCGCCAGGTCTTTCACCATAACCATGTTGGCTTCGCCAATCGGGGCGGGATAGCTTGAGGTACATTTCAACAATGCAATATCGTTATTACCCATTCTCCTGCACGCGTCTACCGCAAGATCGATGTCTTCCAGTTCGGCAATTCCGGTAGAGATAATGATTGGTTTACCTTTTGAAGCTGTCAATTCTATCAACGGAATGTCCGTGATTTCAAAAGAAGCTATTTTATACGCCGGCGCATCCAGGTCTTCGAGAAATTCCACTGCGGTCGGGTCAAAAGGCGAAGAAAAACACACCAGTCCCGCTTTCTTAGCCTCGCCAAAAAGCTGCTTGTGCCACTCCCATGGCGTGTAGGCTTCCTGGTATAAATTGTAAAATGTCTTGCCGTCCCAAATCGTGCCCTGCTTCAGCCGGAAATCATCCTTATCTGAATCGATGGTGATGGTATCCGCAGTGTAGGTCTGCAATTTGATGGCATCAGCCCCTGCCCTCTTGGCCGCCTTGATGGTTTCGATGGCTACCTCAATGCTTCCGTTATGGTTCGCTGAAAGTTCGGCGATGATAAAAACAGGGCTGTTCTTATTGATTTCAAAGTTGTCGATCTTCATTATCGTAAAATTTTGTCTTGTTTTAAAAAATCTGTATTGTCGCGGATTTGCGTAAGCTCGATGACACCGTTCTGTGTTTTGACAAGGACGGAAGGGTTTGTTTGCAAGATAGTCCCATTTTCAATGTTGCAATCGAATCCGAAATCGGAAAAAGTAACCTTGTCAATGGTGATTTTCTCCCCATCAAGGAATGTAAAAGCACCGGGGTAAGGGTGGGCCTGTGCGCGGACCCAGTTTTTGATTCTTTCCTTCTGCCAGTTCCAGTCGATCTGTCCATCTTCAGGTGTCCTTTTTCCAAAATAGGTGGCTTTGCTATGGTCCTGCGCCGTCACCGAGAGTTTCCCGGTCTGTATTTTGTCGTAAATCTCCCGAATCATCATCGGATAATAGGCTTCATATTGGGAGAGCACTTCGGCACCGGTCATTTCAGGTCCGATCCCGATTTCCTTTTGCAATACAATGTCGCCGGTGTCACATTGATCATCGATGAAGTGGGCTGTAATTCCCGTGACCGATTCGTTGTTTATGATGGCCCATACATGCGGTGTCCTCCCGCGATATTTCGGCAACAAGCTTCCGTGAAAATTGATGCAGGACGGAATGGCATCCAAAATATCCTGCTCGATCAGGAACAGGTAATTTATGGAGAACAGCAGGTCGCAGCCCAGTGCATTTTCGTTTAAAAAAGACAAGAGCCTTCCGTTTCTTGGATTTCCGGTAAACAACGGAATCTGGTTTTGTTTGGCAAATTCGATAATGCCGTCCGACTTCGAATCGGCGGCAATAAACACCGGATTCAACAGGTCGCTGCACTGCTGCAAAACCTTTAATCCGAGTCCGCCCGATGCTAAAATCCCTATTCTCATTTACAATGTACTGATTAACTGATTGAGTCGTTGTCCTGATAAACCGTCGATAACCTGCCGGGTTTCGATGTTGTCGATATTCAGGAACAATTCCTCCGATATGTCTTCAAAACTGTCTAGTGGTATGATAGCCTGTAAGTCACGGAAACCGTCAAATATCTCGCGTTGATTATCCACATACCACGAACTCATTACTTTACAACCTGCGGCGAGCGCTTCAAAAACGATCCCGCTCGAAGGTACGATCGCGAGGTCTGATTTTTTCATCAGGTCGAGCATCCGCTGTTCGCTTACGGCACTGAAATGTGTAATTTCAGGATAGGCCACACAATAAGCCGATAACTCGTCGGTAAAGGCATACGCCGCGCCGGTAACCACAAAAACCTGATACTCTTTCTTTAAATCGGCTACAAGTTCAGTGATCTTACGTGTCAGGTTTAAATAATCACTTCCACCGAAACAAATGAGGATGGTTTTGATTTTATTTTTTCTTCCCGACGTCTTTGCCGCCTCAAGGAAAGCCGGTCGCAGCAAGGCATAATCCGGACCAAGTGCAAATTTTGTATTCGGCAGCGCCTTATAATCTCCCTTTTTAATTCCGGGCGCGTGATTGATAATCAGGTGCGCATAAAATTCCTTTTCGTGCAGGTCATCGATACATACCACTTTGCAATCCTTTGCAATCACGGTTTTGTGGAAATCCGCGTTCAGTCCATAATGGTCGATGATGACAACGGCATCGGTCGGAAGTATGTCAATGAAATCATTTTCCGAAGCAATTTCCCGCACTGAAAAATCTCTGGCAATGATATCCTGCTTTATGACATCAGGGATTTCCATGCAGACAAATTCAATGTCAAAGTCGTCCTGAAGCATTTGTGCCAATGCAAGGCATCGCACCAAATGTCCAAGCCCGGTCTGTGCACTTCCGTCTGCCCTGAAAAAAACCTGTTTTTTCAAATTTAAGCGTTAAACTTTACAACAATCTTTTTCACATCCTGATGGCCTGCGTACAATGCCATGTGTGCAAACTGGTTCGGGATGATGCAGAAATAACCCGCAGGCACGCTGATGGTCTTAATGGTATCGGAATGCGCCAGTAAATAGTCACCGTCCTTGTCGTACTCCTTAAAAATGGCGCTCTCTTTATCTAAATCTGCGTATGCGACAACATCAACACCAGAAAGGGTGATGTGAATGTCCATCTGAATCTTATGGGCTTCAAGCACACGCGGGTCAAAATTTTCTCCCGTTTTCTCGCTTTTTAGCGGAATCAATGTAATCGTTTCCAATGCTGTTTTGGTTTCCAGATCGTGCAGGGAATTGTGCTGCAGATAAGACACCAATTCAGCAATCGCAGGGTAAATGCCCTGATAATCTTTTATATTTTCCAGTGTTCCGGTTATCATAGCGGCTTAGGATTTGATTTTTGTTTTTTCGTTTAGAGTATCAATCAATTCCTGGTTGACCATATAGGCAGGATTGATGTGGGCATTGATCTGGGCCAACTCAGGGTTAGCATCCAGTAAAGCGATAACATCCTTTAAAGTGTAATCCGGAATACCGGACAGCTTTTCATGAATCTGGTTGAACAATTGCAGGTCCTCATCATAATCCAGGGTCAGTCTGTAATCCCTCACATAAATTTCAGGCAGGTCGACCAGATTGATCTTGAAATGCTCCTGATTGTTCATGAAATACCAGGTCATGTATTCAGAATAATCGGCATTCGGAAAATGGCTTTTTACTTTTTCCAAAGCCTGTGCGTTCATGATCTCAATGTTTGTCCCCACGCTGGCGTTACGGGCCGCAGTGTAATCGGCGCCGGACTCAAAATGCGATTTCAGCAAAATCTGGCAGATTTCATTGTCCAGGTAAGGGTTGTCAGCTGTCACGCGGATGACAACGTCAATCCTGAGTTCCCTGATGATATCAAGATATCTCTGTATGACATCCTCCGGATCGCCGCGGTGAAAAATCACGGCGTCACTGTATGTGTAGTCCTTCAAAGGCGCATCGGTTTCAAGTGTCGATGTGGCCAGGATAACATGGTTGACATTGGTAAAGCGGCAAAGATTCTTAAGCGAAAATGACACCGATGGCAGGTCGCCGATATTCAGCAGCGCTTTTTGCTTTAACCTTGAAGATTTTAATCGGCATGCAGAAATTACTGCAATATTGGCTTTCTTAAAATCCGTGGCCTGCAACGCTTCCCCTTCATTTTTATTGGTGCTTAAGATATGGAAACCGGCAATCCTGTCGCTGATTTCTTTTGAATTCAGGCCGTTAAGTCCGGACCGCTTGTAATCAAAATCATCCGCTACGGACAGCATCTGTCCTTTCACCTTATCCGCTTTCAGGATCGGTTTCATGATGGAATTCCTGAGGTAAGTGCGCTCCCTTTCATTAATGAATCCGGCTTCGTGCAGTTCGGAGAAATTGGCGATGATTTCCATCATTTCTGTAAACTGCGCAATATCAAGGCTTGAGTATTTATCATATTTGGTTTCCATACTGTCAAGCAGCACGTGCTTTTCGATAATATCGGCACCTGAGGCCATCGCCATCGCAGGCATCCATATGGCGTATTTCGACTCCCGGTCGATGTGGTCTGCAAAAACGATTTTTTTTCCGAAGCGTTCTTTTACCGCCTTGATTTTTGATATGCCCGAATCAAGCAATTGGGTGGGATAGCCCTGGAAACCTACTTCCAGTAAAATTTCTGAAGGATTTAAACCAGCTTCAAATTTGTTGAGGAAATATTCGATTTCATGCATTTCGAGCGCGGCAATGTTCAGGATCAGTTTCTTTCCTGATAAATTCAATTTCGAAAGTTCTTTAATCACGACCGCGTTAAACAACACCGAAACCTGTAATTTGACGCCATAAACCGAATCAAAATTATCTTTCAGCACCTGCACCCCGTATTCATCAAAAATATCAAGCCACACATTCTTGGATTCATTAGCAAGCGCTATCAGGCTGCTCCATTCCTGTGGGCTAAATAGCAATTCCTGGTAAATTGAATAGGCCGAGAAATTAGGCGTAGCCAGTTTGTCGGGGTGTAAAGGCTGGAATTTGATGCTGTAACCCTGAAATTTTTCAAATTGCTTTATCAGGGCCGTGATATAATTGATATCGCCGCCGTGGGTATTTGCAATTTCAATGATCACCTGATTTCCTAATGCTGTGTGTTCCATATATGAAATATATTTTATGCAGATTATTTGCTGGTCCAGCCGCCGTCAACGACGATGTTCTGTCCCGTGATGAAGTTTGATGCCCCAGACGCAAGGAATACGAAAGCGCCTGCCAGATCCTCCGGTTTTCCTATCCTGCCCAGGCTGGTCCTGGCTTCGAGTTCTTTGATAAACCCTTCGGTTTTTTGTACGGTCTCCGATGGGAACGGACCCGGCGTTACAGCATTTACATTGATATTGGATTTACCCAAGTACGTTGCATAATACCGTGTGAGCTGCAGGATTCCCGCTTTTGCAGCGCCATAATGCGGCGGATTTAAAAACTGGGGAAAGTCGTCATACACCTCAAACTGCGGCGCTACCATGCCATACATCGAAGACACATTGATGATCTTTCCTGAACCTGATGCCTTGAAGTAAGGAATGATTTCTCGGATGCACTTGAAAACACTGTTCAAAGTGCCGTCAATTCCGGTGGCCCAGTCCTCGTCGGTCATGGTTTCAGGTGACTGGCCTTTACTGAAAAAGGCATTGTTGATGAGCACGTTTATCGGAGCCATCGCATTGATTTCTGCAAAAGCGTTTTTAATGCTTTCAGTATCAGAAACGTCACATTGATAAAAAAAGAGCTTTTGCTTATCGTCGAAGGTGCTTTCAAAACTTTCCTGGTTCCTTCCCAGCACATACACCGTCGCACCGTGAAAGCGTAAACTTTCGGTGATGGCTTTTCCAAGATATCCGTAACCTCCTGTGATTACTACCGTTTTTCCGTCAAGTGAAAATGTTTGTACCATGTTATTTTGGCCAGTTTGAAGGCATAAGCACCGTTTCAGAAATTGAATTTATGAATTCAGGCAAATCGGGTGTCGAATCAATTCCTGAGAGATTATTTTTCAGCTGACTGAGATTTTCAACCCCCATAATTACCTTGTCAATATAAGGCAATGACAGCGTATATTTTAATAATGCACCCGAAAGGTTTCCGCCAAATTGCTGCTGCAGTGCACTGATGTGCGGCTTGGCTTCCGTAAAAAATTCGGGAAGTTTTGTAGTATCTGCAAAAAAAAGACCCTGCAAAAATGCGGAACGGGTATGAATTTCACAGCCCTTACTTTTCAAGTCCTGCATCAGCGCGGCAAATCTTTTATCGAAATAGTTAAACGGCACCTGAATCAAATCGGGTATATGATTCTTGTCCAGCAACAATTCCAGCTCATTGACTGCATTGAGTGAAAACCCTATCTTCTGTACTTTGTTTTCTGACCTAAGCCGCTGCAAAGTTTCCCATTCCGACGGATTGTCGAGCAAAGCCAGCGGCCTGTGTGCCAGATAGCCGTACAACGCATCCGTTTTCAGGTTTTCAAGTGTTTTGGAAAACTGGGTCCGGATTGGCTGCGAATTTTCAGCACTGAGGAACTTTGACACCATTTTAAAGCCTGAAAGGTCATTCTGCCCGAGCACTTCTTCTGCATTTCCGTACGCGGAAGCGCTGTCGAGTGTATCGATGGACTGCGCCGAAGCATAGTCAAGAATCCTGCCTACTTCATCCGGCGGCGTCTGCCCGTGATGGTTTGTCACACCATACGGAATGCCGAACTGGACGGTGCCGAGGCCGATTTTACTTTTTAGCTGCATGAAACTGATCAATCGACGCGATAACGAATTCCTGTTGTGCTTCGCTCAATGTGGGATACATCGGCAGGCTGATACATTGTTTATAGTATGCTTCAGAGAAAGGACGGTCGCCTTCCTTCCATCCAAACTGCCTGTAATATGGCATCAGGTGACATGGAATGTAATGTATTTGGGCATAAATTCCCTGTTCCCTTAAATAATTATACAATCCGAGTCGGTCCTCGATTTCAATAATATACAAATGGTAAGCATGTCCTTCGACTACGCCGGATTGTCCCTGGATGTAATTTTTACCGTTGAAGGCCTCGAAATACGTTGCGGCAATCTGTCTTCTCCTGTCGATTCCGGCATTGGCACGCGAAAGCTGGCTCAATCCGAGTGCGGCCTGGAAATCCGTCAAACGATAGTTGTACCCCAAATCCTGCATTTCCATGTACCAAAGCGGATATTTGTCATCGCCGCCGGCAAAGGCAATCGAATTGGTATATAAATCGTCAGACTTCACGATACCGTGGGTCCTTAGCTTTAATAGTTTTTTATAAAGGGCCTCGTCATTCGTGGTGATCATTCCGCCTTCCCCACACGCAATGTGCTTTACGGGATGGAACGAAAAAATGGCCAATTCAGCAAAATTCCCGTTACCGCAGTTTTGCTGTTGCCCTTTTGAATCGGTAAAATAACCTCCCGGTGCATGGCATGCATCTTCAATAATCCACAATCCATATTCATCGGCGAGTTTTTTATAGGCTTCGAGGTCGACCGCCCTTCCGGCAAAATCTACCGGGATGATGCCCTGGTAAGTGCCTTTAGGCGATGCTTCCAATAATTTTCTTACTGAATTGATGTCCAATAAGTACGTCTCCGGATCAATATCCCCAAATACGACTTCACCGCCGCAATACCGTACACAGTTTGCCGAGGCTGCAAATGTTATCGGCGTGGTGATGACTTTCTGTCCTTCTTTCACATCCAATGCCATGGCGCAGAGGTGCAACGCTGCTGTACCATTGGCATTGGCGACTGCATATTTTGCGCCGACGTATTTTGCAAATGCCTGCTCAAACTCCAGTATTTTCGGGCCTTGTGTGAGGTAATCGGATTGCAGGGTTTCGATGACGGATTTGATATCTTCATCGGTAATGTTCTGACGGCCGTAAGGGATATTCATCTTTGTCATTATGCGGTAAAGTTTGGGTCAACGTGTTCAACGATAAGTTTCCTGAGGTCATCGACCGAATCCCACTCCGTATTGGTTTCCGAATTGTAAGCAAAACCTTCCGGCACACGCACCGCGTTGAATTCCTTGATAAAATCTTCAAGTTTCCAACCGTGCATAGACGGCAGGATGGTGTAATATTTCCCCAGATCGTAGGTGTAAAATGAATCTGATGGCGTAATCATCTCTTCATGGATCTTCTCTCCCGGACGGATGCCGACGATATCCAAAGTGCACTCAGGCGCTACCGCCTCGGCCACATCGGTAATCTTGTACGATGGGATTTTCGGGATAAAAATCTCACCGCCCCACGCATGCTGCATCGCATGCATGACCATGTCGACGCCGCCCTGAAGCGAGATGTTAAAACGCGTCATGTTCGGATCGGTGATTGGGAGTTTTCCTTCTGGTCTCTTTTTCATGAAAAATGGGATTACCGAGCCGTTTGAACCCATTACATTCCCGTACCTCACTACGGAAAATTTGATTGGATTCATTCCCTTGATGTTGTTGGCGGCAACGAACAATTTGTCGGAAGTCAGTTTAGTGGCTCCGTATAGGTTGATGGGGGCGCAGGCTTTATCGGTCGAAAGCGCCACCACATTCTGAACGTTGGTCTGCAGCGCAGCGTGAATGACATTCTGCGCGCCACCGATATTGGTTTTAATGCATTCATCCGGATTGTATTCCGCGAGGTGAACGTGTTTCATGGCTGCCGCATGGATGACAATATCAACACCCTGGAATGCCCTTATCAATCGCTCCTGGTCCCTGACATCGCCTAAAAAGAAACGGATTTGCGGGTATTCGCTCAGCGGAAATTCCTGTGCCATCTGGAATTGCTTCTGTTCATCCCTTGAAAGGATGATCAGTTTTTTGATTTTTGGATAGGTTTTGAAAATGTGTGCTGTGAGGGCTTTCCCAAGAGATCCTGTCCCGCCGGTAATTAAAATCGATTTATTTTCAAGTGTCATACTGCAGATTTTAAGATTAATAATTTGGTTTATCAGTGGTATTGTTTGTCGTAGTAATTTTTGTAGTCGCCCGAAGTGACATTTTTCAGCCAGGCTTCATTTTGCAGATACCAGTCAATGGTCAGCTCAAGGCCTTCCTCGAAGGTCACCGAAGGCTTCCATCCGAGTTCACTGTTGATTTTTGAAGCATCGATCGCATAGCGCAGGTCATGACCGGGGCGGTCTTTTACGTAGGTGATCAGTTTTTCCGAAGCACCTGCTTCCCTTCCCAGCTTGGCGTCCATTTTGGCGCAAAGTAGCTTCACGAGGTCTATGTTCTGCCATTCGTTGAATCCGCCGATATTGTACGTTTCGTGGTTTTTGCCTTCATGAAAAACGAGGTCTATTGCTGCGGCATGATCTTTTACGAAGAGCCAGTCACGCGTATATTTACCATCACCGTACACAGGCAAAGCTTTGTTTTCAATGATATTGTTGATCAGCAATGGGATGAACTTTTCAGGGAAATGGTTCGGCCCGTAATTATTGGAGCAATTGGTAATGACATAAGGCAGGCCATATGTTTCTCCGTAAGCCCGCACAAAATGGTCTGAACCGGCTTTCGAAGCCGAATACGGTGAATTCGGATCGTAAGGCGTAGTCTCCGTAAACAATCCGGTCTGCCCGAGGCTTCCGTACACCTCATCGGTACTGATATGGTAGAAGCGTTTGCCTTCTGCGTTATTTGCCCATGCGGTTTTGGCGGCATGCAGCAGATTCACCGTACCGATAACGTTGGTTTTCACGAAAGACATCGGATCAGTGATCGAGCGGTCGACGTGCGACTCGGCCGCAAGATGGATGACGCCGTCAAAATGATGGTCTGCGAACAACGCGTTGATAAAATCCGGATCGGTGATGTCGCCTTTTACGAAGGTATAGTTGGGTTTATTTTCAATATCGCTGATATTCTCAAGATTTCCCGCATACGTGAGCGCATCCAGGTTTACGATGTGGTACGCCGGGTATTGCTGCACAAAACGACGTACGACATGGGAGCCGATGAATCCGGCGCCGCCCGTAATCAATATTTTTTTTACAGATTCCATATTTTACAGTAACTTTTTTTAATGGCTTCGCCCCGTCAGTCCCACATTGTGGTTGACAAGGCAATTGTTTTATCTTTAAAAATCTAAGCCGTTTCGTGCTTAGTGAGCGTGACCATTATCCCCATTTCTTCCAGGATGATTTTCACACTGTTTTTGTTCACCTGGCTCACCGTACCCTGCTTTCCCCGAAATGGGCCGTGCGGGATACTGATGCTGCTTCCGGCTTTAAGTCCTGTGATTTCTGCGTTGGATACGCTTTCATCGAGACTGTCTTTCAGCGCCTGCATTTCGGTTTCGCGAATCACGGCCGGTTTCCCGAGCCAGTATAAGTAGCGCACCACACCCGGCACCTCAAAGACCTTTTCCCTTTCATTTTCGGCCACATTCACAAAAACGTAGGACGAGATCAGCGGTGTTTCCACTTTCTTCTTCCTGTCAGACCATTGCCTGACCTGAATCAACAGCGGGCAATACGCCTCAATCCCGATTTGCTCCAGCCGCCGGGCGACTTTCTTTTCGTTGCGTGCCTGGGTGTAAATCACAAACCACGGCATTACTCCTTCGGTTTGTGGTTTTCATAAATCACCAAACCCTTATCGTCTTCATATTCTTCCATCAGGAAAAATTCGACCTTGCGCTTTATTTCATTTTCAATCTTGACACCCAGTTTATCGATGTAACTCGCGTGCAACTGCTGCCCTACTAATATCACCTCTATCCGGCCGCTGTCGATGCCATTGGCATAATCCCCGATAATCACGACTTTCTCCACTTCACCCATTCGCTGCAGGATCATATCCACCATTGCCTCGATACCGATATGGTGCCTGATGATTTTCTGGATAATGGAAAATAAAGGATGTTTTTTATTCGCTCGGTAAATGATCTTGTTCTGGCTGGCTTCCTTCTCGAGAAACCCGGCTTCAAGCAGGTTGTTGAGCTCTTTGCGGATGGCGTTGGTCGATTCGTTCAACTCTTCGGCGAGGCCACGCAGATAGCCATTTGTAGCGACATTCATGAAAAATTTCACCAATATCCGTTGCCTCGTCTTTGAAGTAATAAGTGATTCAAGCATGAGTTAAAACCAAGTGAGTAACAAAAGTACTCTTTTTAACATAAAAAAAACAAAAAAAGCCCTTAAATTTTAAGGGCCTTGTATTATGAAAATGTGTCTTCGTTAATTCGTGCTTCCTACAGACTGTACGATAAACCCGATCGCGCCCAGCTTTGCCGTGTCAAGGATGTTCCTGCCATCGAATACAAAAGCGGGCTTCTGCATGTTGTCGTAGATTTTCTGCCAATCGTATTCCCGGAATTCATCCCATTCGGTCAGGATGGCTACCGCGTGTGCGCCGCGGCAGACTTCGTACGGATCCTCCATGACCTGTATGCCTTTCCTGTTAAGTTCCGGAGAGCGCGTTTGCAGGTAATCCAGATCGGAAAGCACCTGCTTTTCCTTCACCTGCGGATCGAAGACGGCGATATTGGCCTGTTCGTTAAGCAAGTAATCTGAAACATAAATCGCCGCGGATTCGCGCGTATCATTTGTGTCTTTTTTGAAAGCCCAGCCCAGGAACGCAATTTTCTTCCCTGATACCGTGTTGTACAATGTCTGTACGATATTTGAGGCAAACCGCCTTTTCTGGTGGTCATTCATGATGATGACCTGCTCCCAGTAGTCAGCAACCTCATGGAGTCCGTATGACTTGGCGATATACACCAGGTTCAGGATGTCTTTCTGGAAACAAGATCCACCGAAACCGACCGATGACTTAAGGAATTTCGGGCCGATACGGCTGTCCATCCCAATCGCGCGTGCCACTTCATTGACATCTGCACCGGTTTTTTCACACAGTTCTGACATCGCATTGATGGACGAAACACGCTGCGCCAGGAATGCATTTGCTGTCAGTTTTGACAGCTCAGATGACCATACATTTGTCGTGAGGATGCGCTCCTGCGGCACCCAGTTTGCGTACACATCCACGAGTGCCTGGATAGCCTCCTGCCCTTCCGGACTGGATTCGCCTCCGATAAGTACCCTGTCCGGCTGCAGCAGATCCTGTACAGCAGTACCTTCGGCTAAAAATTCAGGATTCGACAAGATTTGGAAATGCACACCGTTTCCGGTGTTTTCCAGAATGCTTTTAATCGCTTCGGCGGTCCTGACGGGCAGGGTTGATTTTTCGACGACGATCTTGTCATTTTTGGCAATGCCTGCAATCTGGCGTGCACAAAGCTCAATGTATTTCAGGTCAGCCGCCATCCCTTTGCCTAGTCCGTACGTCTTTGTAGGGGTATTTACCGAAATGAAAATCATCTGTGCTTCGTCAATGGCCTTGTCGACTTCGGTTGAAAAAAACAGGTTCCGACCGCGCGCTTCGGCAACGAGCCCGCTCAGGCCCGGTTCGTAAATCGGGATATTCTCCACGTTTTCATCATTCCATGCGACAATCCTTTCGGCATTCAGGTCGACCACAGTCACTTTAATATGAGGACATTTCTGGGCGATGATGGCCATAGTCGGGCCACCCACATAACCAGCCCCGATGCAACAAATATTTGTAATTTTCATTTTAGTTTATTTTTCAAAAATAAGGAGTTCATTTTATAATCTGCCATCGGCCTTATCGCCGAGCATGCCTTTGACATCGTACAAAACAGCATTGGCTTTTTTCAGGGCGTCATAATCGATGTCGCGGAATTCGATATGCGATACGCCAAGCACAATCGCATCAAATTTCGCTTCCGGGATGACATTTACCGTCTTTAATCCGTATTCGTGTTGTACTTCTGCAGGATTCGCCCATGGATCGAAAACAGAGACTTTTATGCCATATTCCTCGAGCGCGGCAATCACGTCGACTATTTTGGTATTGCGCACATCCGGGCAGTTTTCCTTGAAAGTAATGCCCAGCATCAGCAATTCTGCCCCATTGACGACAACGCCTTTTCGGATCATGAGCTTCACGACTTCAGATGCTACGTAAGAACCCATACTATCATTGAGCCTTCTTCCGGCGAGGATAATTTCCGGATGGTAGCCGGATTCCTGTGCCTTCTGTGCCAGGTAGTAAGGGTCTACCCCGATACAGTGCCCCCCGACGAGCCCTGGTCGAAACGGAAGGAAATTCCATTTTGTGCCTGCTGCCTCCAGCACGGCATTGGTGTCAATTCCGAGCTTGTTGAAGATTTTGGACAGTTCGTTTACGAAAGCAATGTTGATGTCGCGTTGCGAGTTTTCAATCACTTTGGCGGCTTCAGCCACCCTAATGGTTGGCGCCAGGTGTGTCCCGGCAGTGATCACCGATTTGTAGAGTTGGTCGACTTTCTGTCCGATTTCGGGAGTCGAACCCGCAGTGACCTTGAGGATTTTCTCGACCGTATGCTCCTTGTCGCCCGGGTTGATTCGCTCAGGCGAATAGCCCGCGAAAAAATCGACGTTGAATTTTAACCCACTGATTTTTTCAAGCACCGGAACACATTCTTCTTCAGTGACTCCGGGATAAACCGTGGATTCATATATGACGATGTCGCCCTTTTTCAAAACCTTCCCCACAGTTTCGCTTGACTTGTATAGCGGTGTCAGATCGGGACGGTTGTTTTTGTCTACGGGTGTAGGAACCGTGACCACGTAGTAATTGCAATCTTTTATGTCTTCGGAATCAGCGGAACACCAAAGTCCGACTGCATCATCTGAAGCATCTTTCAGTAAAACAGACTCGAGCAGCTCTTTCTCAACTTCGAGCGTATTATCCACACCTGAATTCAGCTCCTGAACGCGGTTTTGGTTGATGTCAAATCCCACTACCCGATATTTGGTTGCAAACAATCGCGCCAATGGCAAACCTACATATCCTAAACCTATAACTGCTATTTTCATGTTTTGCTTTTTATTCTCTTTTTTATTTGAGGTTGGCCCAGTACCAGTTTACTGCCTGCTTCAATCCTTCACGCATCGAAAACTGTGGATTGTATCCCATTTGTTTTCGCGCTTTATCAATGCTTGCGAGC
Source organism: Flavobacterium magnum (assembly GCF_003055625.1). Lineage (NCBI taxonomy): Bacteria > Pseudomonadati > Bacteroidota > Flavobacteriia > Flavobacteriales > Flavobacteriaceae > Flavobacterium > Flavobacterium magnum. The sequence continues at coordinate 125,407 of NZ_CP028811.1, forward strand.
GAATGCGGTATGTCACCTGCCCTGTTTGGGCCATATATCACATCCACATTTGCTATCGCAGGGTCGTGCTCTGAAAGGAATTCCTTCAGGTAGCTGACCAGGTCATTCAATGTGGTACGGTCACCGAAAGCAGTGTTGTACACGGTATTGACTGCTTCCGGGTTCTGGGTCGTCATCGCAAGTTCATTCATCTGGATCACATTATCGATGTAGGTGAAATCCCGCGAATAATTGCCGTCGCCATTGATAACGGGACTTTCATAATTCATGAACTGCATCACAAATTTTGGGATGACCGCTGCATAGGCCCCTTTTGGATCCTGTTTCCGCCCGAATACATTAAAATAACGCAGGCCGACCGTTTCCAGGCCATATGTCTTGCTGAAAATATCAGCATACAATTCATTTACATATTTTGTTATGGCGTACGGTGACAACGGCTTACCGATGACATCTTCCACTTTAGGCAGGCTTTCGGAATCGCCGTAAGTCGACGAACTGGCCGCGTATACAAACCTTTTGACTTTGGCGTCGCGCGAAGCCACAAGCATGTTGAGAAAACCGCCCACATTGACATCGTTGCTTGTGATCGGATCGTTAATGGACCTCGGCACTGAGCCAAGGGCCGCCTGATGGAGCACATAATCCGCGCCGCTTACTGCAGTACGGCAATCTTCCATGTTGCGTATGTCTCCCTCAATGAGCGTGAAGTTTGGATTTTCAAACAGGTGGCTGATGTTGTGACGGTGTCCGGTCGCAAAATTATCGAGGCAGACAACCTTATAATTTTTGGCAATAAAATGCTCACAAAGATTAGAGCCTATAAAACCCGCTCCGCCTGTAATCAAAATCGTCGACTGCATATTTGAAAATTTGTGCAAATATATGATTTATAATTTCATTAACAGCTGTTGAGCAGCTGAGTTTAGTCACCCTTACTTCTCCTGAATGAAATATCACCGAAGATGAATTTGAATATCCTCACCAAGATATTACCTCGCTTGTCGTCCTCATGGTATCCGTTCGAATAGCTGCCGTAGCCATAGCCGTAGCCGTAACTGTAGCCGTAACCATAACCGTATTTCGCCTTGCTTTCAAAACTGTTCAGGATGATGCTGACGTTGTCAATCTCGTCGCGCTTGTACCGTGTGTTGAGCAGGGTAATCATGTCCTTTTTAGTAAAGTTCTGACGGACGACGTATAGGATGACGTCCGAATAGGGCGCCAGCTCCAAGGCATCTGACACCAATCCGATCGGTGGCGTATCGAGGATAATATAGTCGTACTGATTCTTGAGCTCGAGCAGCATGTCGCGCATGGCATCACTGAGGATGAGCTCGGCAGGATTCGGGGGGATCGGTCCTGAGGTAATCACATCGAGGAAAGGAATGTGTGTCGGCTGGATGATTTCCGCCAGCGTTTTTTGCCCGATAAGGTAATTTACCGCTCCGGTATCGTTGCTGATTTTAAAATCTCCGAAAATCTTCGGTTTCCTTAAATCGAGGCCGATAATGATTGTTTTCTTTTCACTCATTGCAAACACTGTGGCAATGTTGATGGAGCAGAATGTTTTGCCTTCCCCGCTCACCGAGGAGGTGATCATCAGCGTTTTGGCACCGGACACATTTTGCTTTTTATAAAGGAATTGCAGTGAAGAACGAATAGCCCTGAACGATTCGGACAGCGCGGATTTGGGTCTTTCAAAAACGGACAAGTTCGAGTCGGTATGTTTCTTACCTATGACACCGATCAGCGGAATCGTTGTCAGTTTCGCGACGTCGTCGGTGTTCTGTATCGAGTTGTTCACGAAAAAAATGCCGAACACGAAAAGCAGCGGTATGATAAATCCTAAAAACAAGGCCAGCACGTAATTTACACCCGTCTTGGGTCCTACCAATCCGCCGCCAACGTCTTTTGCCGGATCGATAAATTTGATGTCCGACACATTTGCCGCCTTGACGATATTCGCTTCCGTCCTTTTTTTAAGGAAGTCATTGTAAATATTGCTATTAAGGTCGTATTTCCGCTGTATTTTCAGGAGTTCCTGCTGGTCTTCAGGAAGTTGCTTAATAGAACTCTGTGCCTCGTTCAGGTGGCCATCAACCGTATTCAACTCGCTTCGGAGTGCGGATTTAGCCGAGCTGATATTTTCAAGAAGCACCTGTTTCACAGCATCCATCTGGTTGTCGAAATCACGGAAAATCTTCTCACTCTTCACCGCGTATTTCAATTCAGACCGCTGGGTCGAAAGCGAGATGAGCTTGGAGACATTCACGACAATATTTGGATCCTCGATACCGGCCACCGATGGCGCAGGCAATTTGGAAAAATCCGCGTTATTGATCAGGTAATTACGCAAATTGTTATAATAGGCAATCTTCCTGGTCACCTCATCTTTTTTGATCTCGTATTCCAGCAGTTTATTGCTGATCTGGCTTCCCCCGTCCTCTATCTCAATCACATTCTTTCCTTTAGTAAAGGCTTTGAGCTCATCACCGGTCCGCTTGATCTGCTCCTCCATCGCAATCATGGTGCTGTCGATGAAATTGATGGTGTTTGTCGCAAACTGGTTCTTGGCAGCCAATTGATTGTCTTTAAGCACCTGGACTGTGGTGTTCAGGTATTTTACAATCCTCGCCTTGTTCGTGCCCTGCAAGGATAATTTCAATATCGAACCGCCTTTGGCATCCGTTTCGACATTGATCCCCTGATACCCCGATACTGTACCGTCAAAGTTGTTGAACTGCACAAAATAGGTATTGCCTTTATAAAAACCAGGTTTGTCTTTGATGATTAGTGTCCAGTTCAGGAATGGCAGATTCACATTCTCTCCGGTCTTGAAATTGGCTTTAAATTCACCTTTCGATACTGCCGTGTTGCCATTAGAATTGTCGGAATAATAAATCAATCCGGCACTATCGCTTTCAAAGTTGATCTGGATCTGGTACACGCTTTCGCTCAGGAATTTAATCCTGATCGGGATTCCGGCAAGCTGCCCGAATTTCCTGTCGAATTTTACATAAAAAGGTGCTTCACCGTAGGCATCAACAAGGCTGTATTTGCCTTCCTTAAGATAATCGACGAAAAAATCAAGCCGGCTCACAACCAACTCGTTGTGTGAGCGCGACTTCAACGTGGAGGCAATCGTCTGTACCTGATCTGACGTACCGCCCCAGTTAAAAACCAGGCTGGTGTTTGATGTAAAAAAAGGGTTGTTTTCCTCTTTCACCGAGATCGTGGTTTCCAGCCCGTAAATTTTTTCCTTCCTGATATTCACCTGATACGCAATGGTAAAGGCAACAATCCAGCTGGCTATGAACCATCTCCAATAACTCGCCGTCTTAATCAGAAAGCCTTTGAAATCAAAACTGTTCTCACTTTCAAAAAAAGAAAAATCCTTAGTGTCGAGCATCGTATGTGTTAATTTTTAAGCAATAAAAAAGTGGTTGTAGCCAGCGACAATATCGTAACTATTGTGGTTAAGGATTCTATCCCTGTTTTTCCCGTTCCCCATGATTTTTGCTTCAGGGGCTTCACAAAGATGTAGTCGTTGGGCTGGATGTAATAGTACGGACTTTGTATGGCTTTGATGTCGGTGAGGTCAATGTCATGCATCTCAGTACCATATGGAAATTGCCTGATGACCGTTACCGATTTACGGTCGCCCGTAATCGTGACGTCACCTGAATTTGCCAGTGCTTCGAGTATGTTCAGTTTTTCCGTGAAGAGTGTCTTGGTACCCGGGCTTGTCACTTCGCCACTGGTCGTGTAACGTATGCCTGCGAGCTTAACATTTACAAATATATCGGCCTCTTTGTTGAAATACGTTTCGAGCAATTCTTTTTCGATTTTAACGCGCACTTCGTCCAGTGTAAACCCAAGCACATTGACCTCTCCCAATATAGGAATCCTGATATTGCCATGGTCGTCTACCGTAAACCCGTTGAAATAGAGGCTGGATTCCGATTCTCCTCCGGAGTTACCGTCCGCTTTCGATGACGGACTGAAAATCGCCACCAGTTTCTGGTCTATCGCCTTGATATTGATGCTGATGATGTCATTGGTCTGCAGCCTGTAAGGCTTTAACGAAATGGGATTCACCGGACTTACCGCTGCGCCGTCCGATTTGTTTTGGAGGTAAATCATGTCTTTCGTAGGGATACACGAAGTGAGCAACGTACCCAATAACAATAAATACCACAGTCTGATCCTCATTTGAAATATATTAGCAAACAAATATAGCTTTTCCTTTATAATTATAAAATTCATGCACCACAAATGCTCAGCCATTCCCGAATGAGTTTTCAAAAGGTACCCGCTGCAGGATGCTGCGCCCCAGGGTGACCTCATCGGCATACTCGAGCTCATCGCCGACGGCAATCCCCCGGGCAATCGCTGAAGTGATAATTCCCGAATCCCCGATTTGCTTGTAAATGTAAAAATTCGTCGTATCGCCTTCCATCGTCGGGCTCAGTGCAAAAATCAGCTCGCGTACCTTCCCCGCTTTGACTTTATCAACCAATGCGGCGATCTTCAACTGTCCCGGGCCCACGCCGTCTATAGGCGAAATTTTCCCGCCCAGTACATGGTAGATGCCATGAAATTGCCGCGTATTCTCGATCGCCATGACATCCCGGATGTCCTCCACGACACACACCAGCGCATGATCGCGCTTCGGGTTGGCGCAGATGTAACAAATGGCGGAATCGGCGATGTTGTTGCAGCTTTCACAGTTTTTTACATCCTCGCGCATCGCGGTAAGCGCCTGCGACAGGAATGTCGTCTGCTCGACTGGCTGCCTGAGCAGGTGCAACACCAGCCGAAGCGCGGTACGTTTGCCGATACCCGGCAACTGCGACATCTCAGTGACTGCTTTTTCGAGTAGTTTCGAAGAGAATTCCATGGTGCAAATGTAGCCAATTAGACAATGAGAAGGCCGCAAAACAGCCATAATTAATAGCCGAATGTTGACCGCGCTGATCCATCCTGAAATACCAACGCCGCAATCCCAATTGTCTTGAAACCGTGATTTTCTGATTATCTTTTTGTATTTTGCCCAACAAACAAGCAAATACATGGCACCGGCAACAATCCTGACCTTAATTATACTTTACTTCGGACTACTTTTTCTCATTTCTTATTTCGTAAGCCGGAAAAACAGCGACAATGATACTTTTTTCAAGGCCAACAAAAATTCGAAGTGGTATCTCGTCGCCTTTGGAATGATCGGCACGGCGCTTTCGGGTGTGACTTTCATCTCCGTCCCGGGTAAAGTAGGGGCTGAAGCCGTTCAGTTTTCCTATTTCCAGTTCGTTATAGGGAATGCCATCGGTTTTTTACTCATTGCCAAAGTGCTGTTGCCACTGTATTACCGCATGAATCTCACGTCAATCTACGGCTATATCGAGCAGCGCCTCGGGACCATCAGTTATAAGACGTCCGCCACGATTTTCCTGATCAGCCGCACAATCGGATCGGCATTCCGGCTGTATCTCGTAGTGATCGTATTGCAGCGGTATGTATTTGACGCGTTCCACATGCCGTTTGCACTCACCGTGCTGGTTTCATTGGCATTGATTTTCGCGTATACCTATCGCGGCGGACTCAAAACAATCATCATCACTGACACGCTGCAGACGTTTTTCCTGGTCTCTTCAGTATTCCTTACGATTTATTTTATCTGCCAAAGCCTTGACCTCGATGCCATTCAGGCTTTTGAAGCCGTAAAGAACAGCCAGTATTCCAAAATCTTTTTTTATGAGGATGCCATGGCGCCCACTTTTTTCATAAAACAGGTGCTTGGCGGTATGTTTGTCACGATCGCCATGGTCGGGCTGGACCAGGACCTGATGCAGAAAAATCTGAGCTGCAGAAACATCGGCGAAGCGCAAAAAAACATGTTTACTTTTACGGGTACATTTGTGCTGATCAATATTTTTTTCCTGAGTGTCGGCGCGCTGTTATACCTTTATGCCGGCAAAAACGGCATTGCCATACCGGAATACCTCGGCAAACCGAAGACTGATTTCCTTTTTCCCGAAATCGCGCTGAACCATCTCGGTGCAATTCCGGCAATCGTCTTCCTGCTGGGGCTTACGGCCGCCACGTTTGCCACCACAGATTCCGCCCTGACCGCGCTGACCACCTCATTCTGCGTCGATTTTCTCGGAATGGACAAGGCTGAAAATAATACCGGACCAAAAACAGTACGCACGCGTCATGCCGTGCATATCGGGTTTTCACTGCTGATGTTCCTCGTAATCATTGTCTTTAATGCCTTAAATGATGAGTCGGTCGTCACGATGATTTTCAGGGTTGCCGGATATACTTACGGCCCATTGTTGGGGCTATATTGCTTTGGATTGTTTGTCAGGAAGCTCGGCGTTCATGATCGGTTTGTCCCGATAGTCTGCGTGATGTCACCGATGCTTACCTGGTTCATCAGCGAAAATTCAGCCACATGGCTGAACGGATACATTTTCGATACGGAACTGATTATCGTAAACGGACTGATCACCTTCCTCGGATTGCTGATCATCAGCAGGAAAGCCGATGCGCAGACACGATTTTAATATTGGTTTGTCGCGAGCATCACTAAAGTGCAGGCCACTTCTACCGCAATACCATTAGCACGCAGCAATTGGTACAATTCGGGGTTCTCAGTGCCCGGGTTGAAGATTACCCTTTTGGGCTGCAGGCTGATGATGTAGTTGTAATAATCCCGCTGCCGTTGCGGATTAAGATATAAAGTGACGGTATCCACATTGGTGAACGGAACCTGTTTTGTCTGGATTTTGGTACCGTTGACCTCACCTTCCTTCTGCCCGATGGCTACGACCGAATGATCGTGAGCGGTGAGTCGGTTGATGGCCATGTTCGAATACCTTGCAGGATTTTCAGAGGCGCCCAGCACCAGCGTTTTCTTACTTTTCATAGCGTGTTTTATTTACAAAATAACGATTTTCCCGCCAGTAAATGTTATTTATTGATGATATCTTTTACAACCTGGTAGTAGTCCCTGGGCAACAGGTCACCGGCCTTGCGAGAACCAAGGTAACCGCCGAACAGCACACCGGAAATAGGTAAATAGTTGCCGTTCTCATCAATCAGGATTTCGGGCCTTGTAAAATCGATTACGGAAATATGGTCCTTATCGTACACGATTCTAAAATATTCCTTCACCGTCGTAGCCTTACCATCACGGACCGTAATGGCTGTACCGGGTTTTTTCAGGACCCTGAGTTTCTTCATATTCAGCGTATCGGATATTTGGAAATAAAAAGCGGGATTGATCCGGGCGTTTGCTGTATACAGACTCATTTTTTGCTTCTCCCAATCGTTGTGCGTGAACGTGTGCATCAGGTGTGGTGCTGAGCCAAGATAGGTTTGCAGCCGTTTTTTGTCGGCTTCCCCTTTTTTCGAAAGATCGATATAGAACGTTGATCCGGCATAATAGCTCCGGTTGATCGCATGATCCGAAATACTGGTCTCGGTATAACTTAGTGAAAATTCAATCAGGTCGAAACGGATTTCATATTTCAGGTAATCATTCCTAATGCGAAGCGTATTGGCCGCGGAAGCTTTCAGCGTATTGGTTTCCAGATCATACGATACATCGATATCATCCTCGTTGAGGATTTTACACGATTTTCCCGCCTGCGATGTCCCGAGGAATTGCCGGCGGAACACGTCCAGAAGCTGGCTGCGCGAAAACGGCCCTCTGCTGACAACGACTTCCTCAAGAGCGGTCTGGGTTTTCTCAAGATAAATTTTCATGAATTTGCCCGCATAATCGAGGGGCTTTCTGAGCCTGTAGGTTGCATAACCCACGAAACTGATGACCAGGTCGCTCTCGCCTGCCCCGACTGAAATGCCGAAATTGCCCTGCTCATCGGCTACGGTCGCAGTGGTTGTCCCATCAAAATAAATCGTGGCACCTGCCAGCGGCTGTTCGGTTTCCTTGTCGGCAATCATGCCTTTTAAGGCTTGCGGCTGTACAGGTTGTATGCAAAAAAACACCAGCAGGAAAAGATAAGCCCTGATTTTCATAACGATGTAGTTTTTTTCAAATATAATAACCAAAGATTAGGTTTCAATAATAATGATTTTTTATTTATAACTTTACAGGTAAGCCGGATTCCGGAATTAATTTTGCCGAAAAACATGGAGTTATTCATTTACTTATTTGCCGCGCTGTTCTCGGTTCTGAATCCGATCGGCACGGTGCCTATTTTCGTGGGGCTGACTCAGGACGATGACAAGAAGGAACGTTCCCGCGTTTCACTCTGGACCGCCATCGATGTATTTATTATTTTGATCATTTCGTATTTCATCGGGCAGTATGTATTGACTTTCTTCGGTATCAGCATTGAGGCGCTGCGTATCGCCGGCGGACTGATTATCGTGAGTTCGGGATTTTCACTGCTCACGGGAAAATTCAGCAAAACACGCGGTATCAATAAGGAAGTGGCCAATGACCTGCAGAAACGCAACGACATCGCTTTAACGCCACTCGCCATCCCGATGCTTGCCGGCCCCGGATCCATTTCCCTGCTGATCGCATTTTACCAGGAGCACCATCAGACAGCGGAAATGATGATCGCCGTATTGTCAATTTTGGCGGTAGCGTTCGTGATTTTCCTCATTCTGAGGAGCGGGCATTACCTCGCTAAAATCCTGGGTGCTTCAGGAATCGTAGCGATTTCAAGGATTGTGGGATTTATTGTCATTGCTATCGGAATCCAGTATATCGTCAGTTCGATCATCAGCATCATCAAAAGCAACCTGCTATAACACAAAAAGGCCTCCCGAGGGAAGCCTTTTTTAAAAAAAAGTAAAACAAAACTATCCTGCATTCAGGATTTTCCGATCATACAATAACGGCCGCCATACCCTGTACGTGAAGCTGATTAAGATCAGGTTGATCAGCAGCAAGCCGCCGGTTTCGATCAACTCCCCTGTCTCATCGCGCTCGAGGAACAGGTGGAACAAAAAAATATTCAAAATGACCGGCAGCGCGATCAACGCCCCAATACCCGAAAAAACCTGGCTGATGAGCATGATGCCGCCCGCGAGTTCGACAATGCCCAGGAATTCCCAGAAAAAGCCGGTCTGTTTCATGCCGAAAATATAATTCTTAATTTGGAGTGCCTCGATTGTTGGCGCCACCTGACCGCCTTGCTGTACTTTCTCGACAATCTCTGTCGGTGAGGGCATCGGCCTGGCAAATTTCATGATGCCGCCGTAAAGCAGCATACCGCCGAGAATCAGGTTGAGAACAATACGGATGATATTTTTTACTTTCATAATTATTGTAATAAGGTGTATTGAAATGTTGGGTAGCCGCGCTCGCCCGCGCTATTCGAACCGCCGGTAAATTTGAGTTTATAAAGGTTGCCCGCCGGATCTTTGATAATAAAGAACCGGTCGGTCTTTAAAACGAATTGAGAAACCGGGCCGTTCGGTCCGTTTACGCTTGTGCTTCTCCAGTTCGAACCTATATTTGTCTGGTTTTCAGTAAAAAGATCTGGCGATACATCGGCTTTCGTAAAGCGGTCATAAGTGACGTCGTCTGACACGGAAACCATGTAGGCCCTGGCACCGCCCTTGAGATTAGTAAGCACAAAATCGGGAAAATAATAAGGGGTGGTTCCGCCTAAGAGGTTTGTAAAAGTCGTGAAATTCAGATCCCATAATACTTTTTGAGGTTCGACCATCACTGTATTTTTTGCAACCAGGCTGAAGAACGTAAAATTGTAAGCCGCATTTTTTGAAAGGGTCACTTCTTCGTGGGTCGTGGCACCGATAGCGGCGTATTGAACCCGGTAATCGCTGCCGCTGCGCAGCACCCGGATCTTCATCCAGCCCCTTGACGCGCCGGATCCTGAAGCATCTGCTCCTATGGCAGGCATGGTTGTCGCTGGGTTGCTTCCCATATTGATCAGGTACACTTTATTGTCGGCATCGTTTGCCGAAACCGGATCTATCGCAGTGTCATGCGTACCCGGGTCATTGTCAAACACGCCGGTGGGACTGTCAATCTGCGTGGCAATGCCCTGCCCCTGGGCAATGATCATGGTCTCATCAGGGAGTTGCACCTCATCAATATTGGTGGTTTCCAGTTTTTTGGCAGCCATCTTAAGCGAACTGTTCAATACCACCCGGAAATCTGTTCCGGAATAAAAGCCCAAATCCCAGGAAACCCTTGGCACTACGGTCATTGCACCACTGCTCAGGTCAATGTACACCTGGTTCGGTTGTGTCGCGCCGCCCACTTCAGCTGCAAGTGCCGCCCCGAGTGAAGCAGTTTCGCTGAAATTAACCTGGACCGCATCGTTCGCCGCTACAGTCCCTACAGACACGGCCGTAATGGTGAACAATACATGCTTCACCTGTCCTTCTACGGCGTCAACCATTTTGTTGAACGTGAAATTTACTGAGGTAACCCCGGCTTCAAACGGAACAGTTACCGTGTCGCCGTCAGCGTCGGGCAAGGTGGTAAAGTCGGTACCATAGGTTGCCCCTTGCGCATCGATTAGCAGCGTGACCGTACCTGCGGCAGGCGTCGGCGCTGAAAAAGCAATTGTCACGGGCGTGGCGTCGGCCGAAAGATTTACGGATGGGGTCGCAAATGCCACCGACAGTCCGTTCGTTTTAGGATCGTCGTCATTGCATGCGGCAATGGCTATTGCCAGGCAGGAAAGGAATAAGATAAGCGTGTTCTTCATGGTGATGTATTAATTTATTTGTTAAAGTTCAGGTTGTACGTAAGTTTGACAAACGCCGAGCGGCCGTAACCCAGCAGCATATCAGACGCTCCCGAATGGATGCCGGTCGTTGCTGTGCCTGTGCGGATTGTCCTTATATTGAAAAGGTTCCGCATCCCAAGGCTCACCTCAAGTTTCTTACCGAAGAACTCCCGGCGAACCGAAGCGTCCATCCAGCTGTATGCCTCAATTTCGGAGAGCAGGAACGCCGCGTTGTTGTTTGCGTCGGTGGAAGCGATGTATTGCTGCTGCCTGCCATTGTATTTGTAATAAATGGCAAGAAGCGTGCGCCAGGCCGGGATGCTGTAAGAAATGCTCGAGTTGATTTGCAAGGCATACAGGAAGCGGTTATCTGAGGTGGCTCCGAGTGCGGCCAGGTCGATTTGCTGCGAAATTCCGACCAGTGCCAGTCCGAGATTCAAGTTCCAATTTTCATATGATAACTGGTTTGTGGACGCGAGGTTCCACATCTTATAACGATCGATGTTCAGGTATTTGTAGCGTTGCGTGGGAACAATGTCTTCCAGAACAAGGCTGATGCGGTCATCGACAGTCAGCAGCGTAACGGCCAGCGTATTGGAAACTTTCACATCCGCATCAAATGAGGTGCTTTTCTTCACACTCAACTCATACGACATCGCGGCTTCGGGAGACAGGGATTCGTTGCCCTGTAGGTTGTGATTCGAATCGACAAAATAAGTATAGAGTTCATCGAAGTTCGGTGTACGGTAGGACCTTCCCAAAGACATTCGCATTTCAATCGCCTTCGGAAAAAGGTAACGCAGCCCGAGTGACGCGGCATACTGGTCGTCAAAAACAGACTGGAACGAATACCGCAGTCCGGGACGGATCGACAACTTTCGCGTGGCCTTGATTTCTGCGGAAGCGAAGACGTCATAATTGCCAAAGCGTTTGCGAATGTTTGTCAGCTGCTGGTTGTCATCCTTGAAAATCCCGGCGCTGGCATCGTAAAAGCCGTTTTCAGCAACTGCCTCATACCCCAGCTGCAGGTCAAAAGAGTCGCTTTTGAAAAAACCGCTTAAAGTGCCAGTGGAGTACAACACGTCTTTTGACTGGTACTTTTTCCGGCTGTTTGCTGATTCATGCCGTGTTTCGAGTTGGTATCGGAAATCTTCAAAATCGCGCTGCTGCCTTTGGTGAGACAGCGAGACGTTATAGGAAAGCGTGCCGAAAATCTTTCCGTAGGCGTTCAGGTGTTGGTTAAAACGGTTCGAAATGTAGCGCCGGTCATTTGCGTAAAACGTTTCGGGAAACGGGTAGTTATCCTGCGGCACTACAATAGGATTCCGGAAATCGACCTGCTCCCCGAAATAATCGAACCGGTAAAACAGGCGGAAACTGCCATTCCGGTAACCGGCGAGCGCATTAGCGGTGAATTGTTCCTTTGGGAGCCAGGTGTAGCCGCGCAGGCCGTCATTCAAACTGTAATCTTTACCTTTCCGCTCTGCAAAATACCCCGCGAAATCGTTGCGGTTGATGCCTGCCGAGACGGACCAGTTTTCATTCAGGTTGTGTGATGCCTTGACCGACTGGATGTGCCGTCCCTTGTTGAAAAATGCAAATTCATCCGAAACGGTTTCTTCCTGTACCGTAGCGGAGATTTCACAATCGTGGACCGACTGCTTTTTGGTGATGATATTCAATATCCCGCTCACCGCATTGGCGCCATGTGTGACCCCCATGGCCCCTTCTATAATCTCAATGCGCTCGACCTCGTCGAGATTCACCTGGGTCAGGTCGGTATTGTTGCCCAAACCGTTGTCCGTTACAAGCGGAATGTTGTCAACAAGGATCTTAAAATACTGTGCATCCAACCCAAACATCGACACCTGCGAACGTCCATCGCTGCCGCTCGTGCGGACGGAAATATTGAGGTATTGGTTGAGTACGTCGCCCAGGTTATTCGCTGCAAGCTGCTGGATGTCGCGTTTCGTAATGACCCTCACCTGGTGTACCGCCTTGTTCAGCGCCTGGGGCTCAAACTGTCCGGTTACGATGACTTCTTCGAGCTTATCCGTTTTCAGGGAATCGGTGTGTTGCTGCTGCCCGGATGCGGAAATGTAGGCAACGAACGTGAATAAGATGGGAAGGGATACTTTCATTATTTAGATTGCTTCTTAATAATTTTTGCAAATATATATTGTTATTTTTAATTGTTCTAAATAAAAATACTATTTTTGCGCAGCAACATTTAACCTTTCATTTATGAAATCAAGACAACCTGAACACCTTGTATGGGGTAAAATTTCTGTTTCAAAACAATGTCTCACCGTTTTGGCCGCGCTGGGTTTCGCGCTGACCAGCGCGCAGGAAAATAAGAAAGCGCAAGACATCAGGGCCATCAAATCGATGTGTGGGTGTTATGAGGTGGAATTCAATTTTGCCGAAACCTTCCAGCATTCCAAAGACGCAAATTACAAGCCTTCGAAAACCAAACTGGACTCCGGACTCGAATGGGTGGAGCTTGTTGAAGATCGGTCGGACAAACTTGTCCTGCAGCATTTATTGTTGGTATCCGATTCGGTTATCGTAAAGCACTGGCGTCAGGACTGGGTTTACGAGAACACCGATTTCTATCGCTTTTTCAAAGACAAGACCTGGAAATTTTCCGCTTTACCGAAAGCGACCGTCAAAGGCCAATGGACACAAAACGTTTACCAGGTGGATGACAGTCCGAGATACAGCGGCAGTGCCACGTGGATTCACGCTGACGGGCGCCATTTCTGGACCAGCACCACTGATGCGCCGCTGCCACGCCGGGAGTACACGGTGCGCAGTGACTACAACGTACTCCGCCGGACCAACACGCACGAAATTACCAGTGAAGGCTGGACACACGACCAGGACAACGAGAAAATCGTCCGTGATGATGCCGGAAAAGACGTACTGGTTGCGAGTGAAAAAGGATTCGACGTCTATCGTAAAGTGTCAGATTCTAAGTGTCAGGCCGCGCGGGATTACTGGAAAAAGAACGCTGCGCTGTGGAAAAACGTGCGTGCCAAGTGGCAGGCGGTGTACGGGCGAAAAAAAGACCTCAACCTGGCCGTAAAGGTGAACGATTCGTTTCTGTACGAGCAGCTGTTCGATCTTAAGGCGGATGCTGGAAAGCAGGAAAGCGACAGGATTATAGACTCGTTTATAAAATAAATGCGGAGTCATTTGAAAATGCCTGCTGTTTCACAAAAAATCCCGGACCGTTAAGCGCTCCGGGATTTTTTTATATGAAATCGATTTGGTAAACTGCTATGGCACTTTCGGCAGAAAGACCTCTGCTATCATACAGCGGGCACTTCCGCCACCACAAGCTTCTATAGTTGCAAGGTCGGTGCTCAGTATTTCGGCATGTTTTTGTAACCTGCCCAATTGATCGTGGGTCAGGCTTGCTTTGGCGGCCGCACCCATAACCACAAAATGCTTACCATCGGTACCGAGCACCTCGAGCATGTTTCCTGCAAAAGCGTCAAGCTGTTTGCCTGAAATGAGTATGACCTCCTTCCCGTCATCCTTAAGGCTTTCTAGAACCATCTTCCGTTCCTTTTTGTCTTCAATCGCATCTGCACAGATGACCGCAAAGCCGGAGCCCACGCACAACATCACATTCGTATGGTAAATCGGCTTTCTTCTGCCGTTGACAGTGTGGAATGCTTCAAAGATCAACGGTTGCAAATCGAAATCCTCACAAAATTCAATAAATAACTCCTCATTGCTGCGTTCGGACAGGCAACAGTAGGCCTTGCCGTGTTGCCGATCAAGCACGACGCTTCCAGTGCCTTCAAGGAAGTAACCGTCCTGTTCAGCATCGGTATAATCCATTACATTTTCAATACGAAACCCCATCTGCTCAAGCAAGTCCAGAATGTCTTCCCGGCGTTCGGCACGACGATTTTCGGCAAGCATCGGGTATAAAGCTACATCGCCGTTCTCATGGAACGAAATCCAGTTATTCGGAAAAACCGAATCGGGCGTGTCCGGTTCTGTGGTATCCTCGACAACGATGACATCAACACCCGCGGCCTTCAGGGTGTTAACCAGCATATCGAACTCCTGCCGGGCTTTTGTATTGATTGCCGAGGGCAGCATGTTTAGACCTGCCTGGAAAGCATTGTCATCAGCAGTTTGAGAATTGAGCCGGAACGCCGCAGGCCGGATCATCAGTATCGTGTTTGTATTCTGGCGCATGGTGTTTTATAAGGAATGTCAGGACTGAAATGTTCAACAAGCGATTCGCAATTGCAAAATTAACATATGGTATGCGTTTTACGTATTTGGGATATCTTTTTTATTTGTAGGGCTGCATTTTCCCCTTCCCTGAAGGAAAATTACCACTTTTATCCGAAAGCACCTGCGTGAAAACCACACCAAATCTTAAAATTTGGTTTGCTACCGTTTAAGCACTTCGCAGGTCGATGCAATGATATCGTATGCGATTTCTGCCATACGGTTTTTCTTGTCGTCCAGGCACGGATTGACCTCAACGACTTCCATGCAGACGGTTTTCGGGTGGGCTGCCATGGCGCACATGATGGCTTTGGCTTCCGCGGGAGTTAACCCGTTTTTCACCGGCGTCCCGGTGCCATGAGACGACATATCCGGATCCATCGAATCGACATCGAACGATACATAAAGCATATCGCAGGACATAAATTTAGCCTTGACCCTATCCAATATACGATCGACACCCTCTTTGCGTACCTCGGAAACCGCAATATTCTCGACGTTAAGTTCCCGAATGATACAGTCTTCCTGCTCCTCGGTATCGCGCACGGCGATGTACAGCAAATCTTCCGGCCGTACTTTAGGCGTATCGCCACCGATGGATTTCAGGATTTCCCATTTTTCGATAGTCGCTGCGTCGACGTCATTGGCCTTACATTCCATATTGTCCGTATGCAGCGCCACCGACAGCGGCATACCGTGCATATTACCCGTCGGCGTAGTGTACGGCGTATGGATATCGGCGTGTGCATCGATCCATAAAACACCAAGCCGTTTGTCCGGAAATACCGCTTTGAGAGCAGCAATTGTACCGCCTGCTGAGCCGTGATCGGCGGCGATGATAAAAGGAAACGCGCCCTCACGGATGATTTCCGGCACCGCCTTATGAAGTTCTTTGTAAATCGTGATGACACCTTCAATATTTTTTGCGAAAGGACAAAGCGCAGGCTTATCAAGCAATTGGTTCACATCGGCCAGCCGCCTTACGTCATTTTCCGAAAAAAGAAAACTATGGGCGCTGCGTGCCGCGGTCATAATAGCGTCCGGACCTAAAGATGCGCCGCGGGTGCCGGCAGTGATTTCAGATGGGTTTAAAAGGAAAGTAATTTTCTCGTGCATAAATCCGTTTTCGGGATTTCCTCAAAAATCCCCGTTTCAGCAAAGATATAGATTTCGGGCAATCTGCAAAACCCGAATCCATTCATTTGAACGGTAAAAATCAGTACTTTTTACATTTTCCTGAAACCGGAAAAATTAACGCTCTCACGCAGCCAGAGCCTGTTAATTATGATTTCCCTAACAGTATTTAAAACTAACTTTACGCCGTTAACTAAAAAAAAAATTGATTATGAAAAAAATTACACTAGCCTTTTTAGGCTGCTTGTTTTCAGGTGCTGTGTTTGCACAGTTTACTGAAAACTTCGATGCGGGCACGACGCTCCCGGCCGGATGGTCCGTTATCCAGGGTGGCGATCCCAACACTTGGGAGGTTACCGACATGATGGACCTGGTCGGATTGGATGCCCATTCCGGCACGAATGCTGCGGCAATCGTTTATGATTCAGATGCCCATGACGATTATCTGGTTACACCCGCAATTACCGTTGCGGCCGGGGTTAACGATTATTTCTCTTTTTGGGGCAGAAGCCTTGATCCGGACTATCCAGAAGTCATCGATTTGAAATTATCGACCACAGGGGCCAATGCGACCGACTTTACCGTTACCTTACAAGCTGACGTGGCACCTGCAAGCGGGGAAAGTTATTACAAGTTCTCCTACGACCTCACCGCGTATGTAGGCCAGACAGTGTACATCGCTTTTTACTCGGCAACTACGGATAAATTCATTTTTGAGGTAGATGATGTGGTAAGCAGTGCTTTGCCAAGCTGCCTTGAGCCAAATGGGTTGATGGTGTCGAACATCACAGACATGTCTGCAGATGTGGCATGGACAGCAGCCGGAAACAATTTTGAAGTAGAATACGGCCCTCAGGGTTTTATCCAGGGAACCGGAATTACTACAACGACCACTACGCCATCTGTATCGCTTTCAGGCCTTGACCAGAATACGCCTTATGACGTCTACATCAGGCAAAATTGCGGTGCTAACGGTTTTAGCGATTACGCTGCCATCTCGTTCACAACCATTGAAACACCGGCAGTTAATGATGAGTGTTCCGGAGCGATCGAATTATTCCCTGGTGTTGACTTTGACGGTGGTGCGGTGGAAGCGAGCAACCTTGGTGCCACGGATTCTCCGGATTTGCCAAGCTGCCAGGAATCTGCCACCAGGGATGTCTGGTTCATGGCAGTGGTTCCCGCAGATGGAAATCTGACGTTCGAAACTGGCCTTGCGACAGATTCTGACAACGATGACACCGTGATGGTTGCCTATTCAGGATCGTGTGGAAACCTAACCGAAATCGATTGTAATGACGACAATGCGGACGACAACAGTCTTTTTTCTAAACTGGAATTAACCGGCCTGACGCCGGGTGAAACGATTTATGTTGCGGTTTGGCAATATAGCGGTTTCTTTGGAAGTACACCGGGCGCCTTCAGGATGTCAGCTTACAGCGCGCCATTAGGTGTTGCCGAAAATAATGGAGACACCTTCAGCTATTTCCCGAACCCTGTAAAAGACAGGCTGACACTTTCATATGGCCAAAACATCATCGGTGCTACGGTTACCAATATGTTTGGGCAGCAGGTTTTGGCTAAAACAATCAATGCCGCTACAGCGGACCTTGATTTATCCGCGCTTTCATCAGGTACTTATATCGTGAAGGTGAATACGGCTGATGCTGTGAAAGTGGTTAAGGTTGTGAAACAGTAAATAAATTCTCCTTAAGATTATAAGGCCGTCCGTTTGGGCGGCCTTTTTTTTGTCGTCCGGTTTGCCGGCGGTGTGCTACGATCATTATTGCCCATTACTTGAGGTCAATCCGGCTCTGAATTTCTCAGAGTGAATCACTAATCATTCAGCGATTAGTCGCTGATGAAGCTAAAAAAGCCCCGCTTCCGCGAGGCCCTTCCTTATTAATCTAATTTTTTATCTTTGTTCAAACGGCTTGAAATCCCTCAAAGGGTGCCCGGTATAAATCTGCCTTGGCCTTCCGATCGGCTCCTTGTTTTCACGCATTTCCTTCCATTGTGCGATCCAGCCCGGAAGCCTTCCGATGGCAAACAGTACCGTAAACATATCGGTTGGGATGCCCAAAGCACGGTAAATGATGCCGGAGTAGAAGTCCACATTCGGATAAAGCTTTCTCGATACGAAATACTCGTCTACAAGGGCAGATTCCTCTAACTTCTTGGCAATCTGCAAAACCGGATCATTGACCCCTAACGTCGCCAATACCTCATCGGCTGCTTTCTTAATTATTTTGGCCCTTGGGTCGAAATTCTTGTACACCCTGTGGCCAAAGCCCATGAGGCGGAATGGGTCATTCTTATCTTTGGCTTTTTCCAGGTATTTGTCAGCATCGCCGCCGTTTTTCTGGATTTCCTCAAGCATTTCGAGAACGGCCTGGTTTGCACCGCCATGGAGTGGTCCCCAAAGCGCAGAAACCCCGGCTGAAATGGATGCGAACAGACCGGCGTGTGACGAACCTACCATCCTTACCGTTGATGTAGAACAATTCTGTTCGTGGTCAGCATGCAGGATGAACAGCTTATCGAGTGCATCAACCACAATCGGGTTGATGGTGTAAGGCCCGGTAGGCAATTCGAACATCAGGCGCAGGAAGTTCTCCACGTACCCTTTCGTATTGTCATAATAGTTTAGCGGGTAACCCGATGACTTGCGGAAGGTCCAGGTCGCCAGGACCAGAAATTTCCCCATAGTCTTTACAATGGCTTCATACATTTCGGACTCATTCTCGACGTTGACGACTTTCGGGTTGAAAGCAGTCAGTGCGCTGGTCAGTGACGACAAAACGCCCATAGGATGAGCCGTTTTCGGAAAGCCGTCGATGATGTTTTTCATCTCTTCGTTGACAAGCGAATACTTGCGGATGTCGGCTTCAAACTGTTCAAGCTGTGCCCTCGTTGGCAATTCACCGAAGATTACGAGGTAAGACACTTCGAGGAAGCTGGCTTTGTCAGCAAGGTCCTCGATGGCGTAGCCGCGGTAACGCAGTATGCCTTCTTCCCCGTCAAGGAAGGTGATGTCGCTTTTGCAGGAGCCTGAGTTTTTATAACCCGGATCCATCGTGATGGCGCCGGTGAGATCACGTAATTTGTTGATGTCGATGGCGACTTCATTTTCGCTTCCGACGATGACCGGAAACTCAAATTTCTGGCCGTCCAATTCTAATATAGCTGTTTTTGACATGGTGGTTTGGTAATAAAATCCCTTTCAAAATAAAAAGTTAACAAACTTAAGTAATTTCGGATAAATTAAAAAGTGAATACTGCAATCAAATCGTTAATTATATTATAAATACCGCAAATGGATTGCGCTTTTTTAAAACAAAACCCGCAGCCAAAAAACTGCGGGTTCCTCAATAAACAACCATTAAAACTAAACTAAAACTAATTCTTAACCATTTTCTGTATTTTGCTGCCTTTTGCCGAAGTCACTCTCACGTAGTACAACCCGGCGGCATAATGTGATACATCCCTAACCGATGACGCTCCCCTGTCGCGGCTGGACGAAAGCAGCCTGCCTTTGGCATCAAACCATTCTACGTCTACAATATCACTTGTCGCCTGAATGTAAACCCGACCAGTCGTAGGGTTGGGATAAATCGTGATACCGGCATCGTAATCCGAATCGTCCACGGATAGGCTGGAAATCGCCGTAACGGCAGTATTTGTCGTGATGGGGGCGTTATAATCAAAGAAAATGTCAGCCACTGCCGAGACGGTATTGCCTGCAACCAAATTGCCGCTGATTTTCAACTTGAAAGTGATGTTGCCGTGTGCCCCTGCTGCGAGCTGGATGTCTTCAAAAATTACCTCAACGATATTGCCCTTCCTGCGCAAATACGCCGGATGGGAAGTGCCTGTGACAGACAGGCTGCCGATATCAAATTCCTCAGGGGCAATCTGCATTTTCACAACGATATGCTCCGCCGGATAAGTGCCTGTGTTTTCAAAATTGACAACATAATGCAGGTAATTTCCGATACTATCCGGGAACACCTCACTGCCCTCGAGGCAGGTTATGTTATTTGGGTCAAACGAACCCACCACGGTTTGTGTATACGAAAACGTATTGTCGGAGGCTGTTTCATCGAGACCCAACGGTTCAATAGCTGCTGTGAATTGCAGCAGGTCACTGATATTTACTGCCGGCGTGTCAGTAGGCGCATTGACGGTAAACTGTACGAGGAGGGTCCGCGACTCAAACGGCGCCAGATTCAATAGATCCCAGTACAGCATGTTGGCTGCCTGTGCAGATGGTCCCTGCGAAGCCGATACGAAATCAAGTACACTGTCTTGAAACTGCAGTGAGATGCCATTGGCCTGCGACATGACCTGATTGCCTTTATTCTTATATACAATTTCATAAACCGCTTCGAATCCCGGTCTCGCGGGCGTTATCGGCGCCATAACGATTTCAAGGTCAGGGTGTATGCCATTCGCCGTTATGCAAAAATCACGGGTGGCAGACTGGTTGTTATTGTCTGGAAATCCTACTGCAGCATTGGCTGGACTGACCGTAAAGAATGTCGGGTTTTCGACTTCAGGGGTCACGGTAAAGTTCCCTGCCTGTGTATACAATTTGTAACTGCCGTCGGTGAGCGTGTACGTTGCACTCTGAGAAACGCCATCATCTATTTTGACTTTTATGAAAGGAAACTGCTGGTCTTCGGCATCACAACCGTCGGCATCACCATCAAGATGCAAACTGCCAGTAATCTTGTTGTAATTCCCACCAGGAGTAAAACTGCAGTAGGAATTAACTACCGTATTGGTCATCCCATAATTATTAAGCATAGCCTGAATGGAGGCAATCTGTCCCTCATCGGCACAAATAAAATCAATGGCAGGATTGAAGATGAAATCAGGATCATCGACATCCATAAAAAATGACAATGCCGATTCGTTGCTACCGTTTTTGAGGAACAGGGTCTCAAAATGGTTGTTCGTGGCAATGATACCGGTCAGGGAAGCGCAATCAGATACATCAAGTGTCGTTAACTGGCTGTTGGTAATGTACAAGGCCTGCAGTGACGTACATCCGGAAACATCCAGTGAAGTCAGGCTGTTATATTCTGCCCTTAAGTTAACCAATGCTGTGCAGCCTGAAGCGTTAAGCGTCGTTAGCGCATTGATCTGATTCGACTTCCCTTCTATATCAATTTCCCACAAGGCGGTATGCCCCGAAATATCTACTGACAACAGATTGGGATTGCGATCCAGGTAGATATAGTACAAAGCCGGGTTATTTGAAAAGTCAACCGTAAGCATATTGTTCATGCCTAGATTAACCTCGTACAACAAAGGACATCCGGACAAATCCACTGCCGTTAAGTTGTTTTCGTGCGCGCGCAGCTCGATGAGGGCAGACAGTGACGTCACATCCAGTGTGGTAAGCAGGTTTCCGCTGCACCACAGGTTGGTCATCTCAGTAAGCCCTGACACATTCAATGAAGTAATGTCATTTTGGTCGCAATAGAAAACTTTCAGGTGGGTAAGCATAGACACATCAAGGGTTCCTGTGAGGTTGTTGTAGTAAATCACCAGCCTACGGAGGTTTACAAAACTTTCGAGGCCCTGCACATTAGACAGTGAAGCGTTACTCAAGTCAAGCTGATACACGGCTTCCGCTTCCGAAACCTGGATGTTGCCATCGCTATTGGCGTCAATCTTCATATTGTTGCCGTTACTGTCCCTGGCTACCGAGTTGTTTACGGATGACGACAGCAACTTGTTCTTAAAAACGACGTTGGGGACATTTACAAGTTGCGCGTTGGCCGACAGGGCAGTCAACAGCAGCAGGTACATTGTGTTTTTCATCTTGTTGATCATAAAATTCCTGTTACATTAACGCTTAATCACTTTTGCGGTCTTCGTTCCTTTTTGGGTTGTCACCCGGATATAATACACGCCTGAGGTGTATGTTGAAATATCCAGGGCGGCGTTCGGTTCGCCCGGTGTTTTGACCAGCAGCAACCTGCCCTGGGCGTCAAACAGTTCAGCGGATTTTATTTCGCCCGGTGCGTCAATGTACATCTTGTCGGCGGCAGGGTTCGGATATATGGTAACGACGTTGTCCATGGTGGTATCGCCGGCACTTAATACTTCGAAAACGGTAGTCGCCGTATTGGTCTGGATCGGGAAGTTATAATCAAAGTAAATGCCTGCGCTTTTGCTGACCGCATCACCGGTCCCGAGATCGCCGTTGCTTCGGATCTTAAGCAATATATTACCGTGGCCTCCGGTATCAAGCTGTATGTTCCTGAAAATCAGCTCCAGAATGTTATTGGTCAGCCGGGCATCGAGGACATGCGATGCCTGCATGATACGCAGGGAGCTGATATTGAATTTCGCAGGGTCGATCTGGAGTTTCACCACGATGTTTTCCGCCGGTGCCGTACCGGTATTTTCGAAGTTAACCACATAATGAAGGTATTCGCCAATTTCCGACGGGTCTACCGAATCCCCTTCGAGACAACTGATGTCATTCGGGTCAAATGAACCCACCACCGTCTGCGTGTAGGTAAAACTGTTATCTGCCGGATTCTCATCGGTTCCGTTTGCAGCAATAGTAGCTGTGAAAGGCAGCAGGTCGTCAATATTCACCGCAGGGGTATCCGTCGGGGCATTGACACTGAACGTCACCGTGATAGCGCGCGATTCAAACGGGAGCAAATCCTGGTAATCCCATTGCAGCAAATTGTCGCTTTGCGTTGATACCGTCTCAGAAGACGACACGAAGTCCAATACGTCGTCGTTGAACTCCAACCCTATTCCGTTAGCCATCGACAAGGGCTGGTTGCCTATGTTCCTGTACCCGATCACATATTTTGCATCAAAACCGGGCTTGGCAGGGACAATGGGCGCAATTACGATTTCCACATCCTGATGGGAACCATTGGCTGTGATACAAAAATCCTGTGTTGTCACATTGTTGTTGGCATTCGGAAACACCACATTTGCTGCAGCAGGGGTCACCGTGAACATTGATGGATTATCGAGTGCCGGCGCAATGGCAAAAGTGCCCTGGCCGAAATAGTCTGCATAACTGCCGTCAGGAAAGGTGAACGCAGCGTATTGGTTGCTCCCGTTTGTGATATTGAGCCTGATGTAACCCTGGTCCGGGTCACTGTCGCCACAGCCATTGCCGTCAATGTCGTAAGTGACGTGGCCGGTAAGGGTATTGTAATTACCGCCCGGTGTAAAGGTACAATACGATCCAACGACCGGATACGAATTGAAATCCGGAAGGGTTTCATTGGTCATGATCAGGTCGATGGCCGCCTGAAAGTTGGCCATCTCCGAATTGTCTGCGCACACGTAAGTCAGGTTTGGGATGTCAGTGGCCGATATGGTTGAAAAAACAATCGGCGATTCCGTGTGACCGTTTTTCACAATCAGCACCTCCAGATTGGTATCCTTGACCACAAAATTCGTAATGGCATTGCACGGGGAAAGGTCGATCGTCTTGAAATGATTCTGCTCAAGGTCGATTGCCGCAAGAGCGTGACTGCCGGCGACATCGAGCAGGCCCAGTTGCGGGTTGTTCACGCAGTTGATCGATGTAAACGCGGCACAATTGGTGATGCTCAATGATTGCAGTGTGGGACTGCCGGTTATCGTGAGTCCGGTTAGTGCGGGCAGCCCGGAAACTGCCACTTCGTTAATGGATAAATTGGAGCCAATGCCCGTGATGCTTTGCAGACTCATCAAGCCACTCAGCTGCAACTGCGTGATTGATGTATTCGTAATTGATAACGAAGAGATGTTTGCAAACGACTCTACCCCCTGCAGCGACTGGATGGCAGCACCATCAATTGAAAGCCGGAATGCCGAAGCCGCTTCGGTTTGCTGGATTTCACCATCATTATCCAAATCAGCGTCGGTATCAAAAGTACCATTGTTGTCGCTGTCGATACAGTTTGCCGTAAGCAGGTAATTCTTAAAACCCGCATCCGGAACGTCGACAATCTGCGCCTGCAGTATCCCGGACATCAGCAGTAGGAGTAAGTAGATTTTCTTCATCGTATTGTCGTTTTGGTTGCGATTTTTTTGGTCAGTTTTCAGGTTTGTTTGTTTGTTTTATTTTCTAATATCCGCGTCATGCCATGCTACATCGACTTGAGCAATTCCTGCAGCCTGTCTTTTTTCCGTTGGGAGATGGGCAGGTTGCTGTTGTCTGACATGACGACATATCCGCCGTCTTTCTTGATATACGACTTGAGGTAAGCAAGGTTGATCAGGTGTGACTGGTGGATCCTTTCGAAACCGTGCTCGCCAAGCAGCTCCTCATATTCCTTAAGCGTTTTCGATATCAGTACCGGCTTGTTGTTCCGGAGGTAAAACCGCGTGTAATTGTCTTCGCTTTCACAACGGATGATGTCGCTGATTTCAAACAGGTGAATGCCTTCTGCGGTCGACAAGGCAATCCTTTTAAAATTGTCGACTTTCTTGCGGATGTTCTCCAGCAAAAGGTCAATGTGGGCATAATTATCATTCCGGTCCAGTACATTCTTTATCTTACCGATGACTTTCTGCAGCTCTTCAGGATCTACGGGCTTAAGCAGGAAATCCAGTGCGCTGAACCGGAAAGCCTTCACGGCGTACTGCTCATGCGCGGTAATAAAAACAATATGCGACGAGGATTTACCGTGTTTTGAGGCCAGCTGCTCGAGGATGTCAAATCCTGTCCCGTCATTGAGCTGGATATCCAGGAAAACCACCTGTGGCCTGAACCGCTCCATGGCCGCCACGCCCTGCTGCACACTATCGGCCTCGCCTATAATCGTAATGTCCGGGGCATACATCGCCAACAGCGCTTTCATGCCATTTCTCAGGTTGATGTCGTCGTCTATGAGTAATGCTGTAATCATTATTTTGAAATGTATTGTAACGGCAGCCTTAGTGTGACCCGGGTGCCTTTGATGAGATCTTTCTCTGTGATTTCTTCGATCTGCAGGCGCGTTTTTACGGCGGTCGAATCCTCTATCATCTGCAGCCTTTTTTTAGTGATATCAATTGCCATCGATTTATGTACCGATACCGATCCTTCTTTCATACGCTGCGATTGGTAAATGCCCACACCGTTGTCGGTAATGCTGCATACGAGGTGTTTTTCCTCCACAGTAAAGACAATCGCCAGGTGACCTTTTTCCTTAATCGGAATGAGTCCATGAATGATTGCATTCTCTGCGAAAGGCTGCAAAAGCAACGGCGGAATGGCCATATCATCCTCTATAGCGGGATTTTTATGGATGTTGAAACTGAACTTCTGATTGAAACGCAGCTGCTCGAGTTCCAGATAATTTTGCAGGCTTTCAATTTCCTTGTCTATCGGGATCAAGGGCTCTTTCGAATATTCGAGCGTCAGGCGCATCAGCTTCGAAAATTTTGCCAGGTATTTGATCGCAGAGTCGGTGCCGTTTTGGACGATAAAGCTCGAAATCGATCCCAGGCAGTTGAACACAAAATGCGGGTTCATCTGCAAATGCAGCGCTTTTTGTTCGTATTCGGCCAGCTCTTTTTGCAGGGTCAGCGTTTTCTTCAGGTTAAACCGGCTGTACACCAACACCCCGATGCCGCCGAGCAGGACCACGAGGAGTACTGCGAAAAAGATTTGCATCGCATGTCTTTTGGAGGCTTCCGCGAAAAGCAATTCTTTTTTTTCGATTTCCTTTTTCTGCAGTGCTTCCCTTTTGTCGAATTCGAAGTTCATCTCCGCCTCGACGCCTTTTCGGATGCTTTCGTGGTTGTTGAGACTGTCTTTCGCGCGGTCATACAGTGTCATGTGCAGCAGCGCCTTTTTCGTATCATTTAACGCGGCATAACTGTCACTAAGCAGTTTTTCAGATGCGGTAACCTGTTCCAGGACCGCGGTTTCCCTGGCCAGCTGCAAGGCCTTTTGCGCATAGGTAACGGCCTTGCCGAATTGTTTCTGGTCGTAATAAAATTGCCCGAAGTACAGCTGCGTATCTGCAAGTCCGAAACGGTCATCTATACTATTAAACGCCGTGGTGGCGCGTTCCCAGTTCCTGACGGCATTTGCCGGATCCGACATCGCCTGATAATACAGGCCGAGGTTGTTGTACAGTTCCCCCAAGCCCCGTGAATCGCGACTTTGTTGGAGGAAAACCATTGCATCAGTATAAAATTTCAACGCATTGGACATCTGCTTTTGCCGGGCGTAACAGTTCCCGATATTGGTCAGGGTAATGCCCTGATTCGGATCATTGGTTTGCTGCTGTTTTTTCCATGAGCGGATGAAATAGTCGAGCGCCTTGAAATCCTGTTTCTGCGCCTGGTAAATAATGCCGATGTTGTTGTAAATCCGGGCGCACCTTACGGTATCCCTGAGCTGTTCGTAAATTCCGACCGCCTTAAGGTCAAATTGCAAAGCCTTGGCATAATTGCTCTGCTCAGACAAGACGATGCCGATGCTGCCGTAAGTACGGGCGAGTCCCTCGCGTACTTCGGTTTTTTTATTGCCTGCATTGATCTCACTTTCGAAAAGGAACTGCGCGTCTGAAAAGTACTGCAATGCCTGACGGTAATCGCCCGATATGATATTGGCGATACCCAGGTTGACCCTTGCGTTGGCCTCTTCGGTCTTATACCGTATGCCCATCGATAAGTCCAGCGCTTTCTTTGCGTAGGCCCTGAGTGACTTAGGGTCAACGGTCTTATAGCCTTCAGCTATCCGGTTCAGCAGTTTCGCCCTATCGATGTCGTTTTTAGCATGCGCCAATTCCCGTTTCAGGCTGTCTACGACATTTTGCTGTGCAAAAGCCATCGACGCGGAACAAAGCAGCAGTGCTAGAAATAATTTGATTTTCATAAATGGGCAACTTGACAAACAAAAGTAACATTTCCGTTAATTCAGCAAGCACTGAATTAGAATTTTGCCGTTTTGAAAGAGAATTTGAAATGAAAAAACCCGCACGAGGCGGGTCTTAGTTTGAATGAAGTATTATTGCTTTATGAGTTTTTGCCGCCCGATTCCCTGGTCAGTGTACACATTCAGGAAGTACACGCCGGCATTGAATGCCGAAAGATCGACTGTATCGGTATTGTTACTATCAAGCAGTTTACGGCCGCGTGCGTCAAAAAGCGCTATACCGTTGACTTTGGATGCTGCCTTCACATAAACCAGACCAGTAGTCGGGTTCGGGTAAATCGAGACCGTTTTTGACAGTTCATCGACTGATAGTGGCATACTGGTAAAGGTCGTGCTGGCGGTATTTGTGGTTACCTGGCTGTCGTAGTCGAAATATACCTCAGAACTGAAATTCACCGTATCACCGGGCTCGAGCGCTGCGTTCGATTTCATGCGGAACATCACGTTGCCCTGTCCGCCCGGTTGCAGTGGCGCACTGTCGAAAAGGAATTCGAGAACGTCATCAGTAACCTTAACGGTGACGGGTGCCGAGCTGTTGATGACCTGTACAGAACTGATGTCAAAACTCCCAGGGTCAACCGCTGAACGCAACGCGACAAATGGCGCATCGCCGGTACCGGTATTTTCAAAGTTGATGACATAGTTAAGATAGTCGCCGATTTCTGTAGGTTCGACGGCGTCGCCCTGGAGGCAAAGGACGGTGTTTTCAAGCGCCGCGCCGTCAACAGTGTGGCTGTAATTGAAAGTGTTGTCGTCAAGATTCCCATCCTGCTGGTCGATGGTCCCGACCAGTGAAAATGGAAGCACATCCCCTACTTCGACCGGGTTGTCGATTTCCGGGCCGTTGAACTGCAAAATGACCAGCGCCGATCCGGATTCAAAAGGAAGCAGATTGGAAAAATTATAAACATAGCTCCCGAAGGTGGTGGCTGAAGGCTCCGGACTGGAAACCAGCACATCCATCTTGCTGTCGTCAAAACTAAAGTTGATATTTCCCGAAAGCGGCTGAGTCCCTTTGTTGCGGTAGACCAGCTGGAAAAAAGACTCATACCCGGGTACACCCAACGAGTACGGATAAAGGAACACTTCAAGATCTGTGATCTGGTTTACAGGCGCCACGCAAATGTCGTTGTTAACCTCCATACTGCCTGCAGCATCAAAGACAATGGTTGGCGATTGCTGTTGTACGTCAAAATAAGAGGCATTTTCCAGGACAACACTTACCGTAAACGCACCTTCGTTCACATAAAATTCGTAATTGCCGTTTTCGTCGGTGAATGTGGCGCCCGAATTCACGCCGTCTGAGAGAACCACTTTTGCCATGGATTGTACGGTATCGTTGGCGTCGCAACCGTTTTGGTCAAAATCATACCGGACATTTCCAGTGATTTTGTTGACGTTCCCAGCCGGATTCAGCGAGCAGTAGGAATTGATAATCAGGTTAGGCAGTATCGGCGCCAAAACGGACTCGTAAATACTGATCTCAAAATCATCCAAACACAGGAACCCAAGCGCGGGTAAGGTCGCAAAATCGGTGCCGGAAAACAGGATTTCCTGATACGCACCATTCTTAAGGTTGATATTTTGCAACAGCGGATTGTCCGAATATTGTACGAAATACAAATTGGGGTTTTGCGAAAAGTCGAGGCCCGTAAACTGATTTCCCGAACAATCAACATCCTGTAGGGTGTGCAGCATCGAAAAATCGACTGTTGTCAGGTTATTTTGGGCGCATTTAAGCAACACCAGGTAAGGTGTTTCAGACAAATCCAAAACTGAAATTTGATTGTTTGAGCAGGACATGGTGCCGAGTACCGGATGATTTCCTACAATGAATGTGCTAATCTGGTTGTTGGCGCAATCTACGAGACCGAGATTGGCCAGGGTACTGATATCAAGCGAGGCCAGGTTGTTATTGCTGCAATTTAAGGAATACACCGATGGATTATTCGATAAATCCAATGCGGTCAGCACGTTGTTATTACAGGACAGCACGTGCAATGCAGCATTGCTTTGCAGGTTGAGTGTGGCAATCTGATTGCTGTCGACGCTTAATTCATAAAGGTTCGGACTCGCCGATACATCTATCCCCGAAAGCATATTAAACCGCACGTCCAGATATTTAAGCTGCGACGAAGCGGAAAGATCCAATCCCGTTAACTGGTTGCTGTAGGCAAACAGGAATTGCAAATTGACCGCATCGGCAAGTACTATATTGGTCAGATCATTTTCATACGCCGTCAGATAGACCAGACTCACCAACCCGGAGAGGTCTAACGTGCTCAATTGATTGTACTGCACGTTCAATTCTGACAGTGCCGAAAGATTCTGCACATTAAGATCCTGGATAAAGTTAGCCGAACAGTTTAACCTTGACAGACCAGGCGATCCCGAAAGGTCCAGTGACGTCAGTATGTTGTTAGAGCAATCGAGATCTGACAAATTGATGAGTCCTGCCAGGTTGAGTGACGAGAAGGAATTCTGCATCAATTGTAAAATATTGAGCTGAGACAAGCCTGTAACGTTGACAGCGGACGCATTGCAGGCTTCGCAGGACAAAAACTGCAGTTGCGTCAGGGCGGAAAAATCAAGGCTCTGCCCATTCAGCGGATTATTGGCCACGGTCAGGAACCGCAGATTCGAAAATGAGGAAAGGCCGTCGAGATTGCTGATACCCTGATTATCCAGATACAATTTCCGGATTACCAGCGCTTCCGAAAGTTGGATGTCACCATCGGCATTTTGGTCTATCGCGACAAAATTGTCGGACTCATCCTGAGCAATCGCGTAAGATGGACTTGCGGCCAACAAGGTCAGCTTCAGGTTCTCGTCAGCAAAATCTATCGTCTGTGCATGCGTCGCTGATATCCACAGCAACAGCAAAAGGGTAAACTGCTTCATAAGTGATTGTTTAATGTTTTGCTAATAAAGATAAACAAAAAACAACAAGGTTGCGCAGCTGCTGAAATTTTTTTTAAGATTTTAAAAACCGTACTTTGCTTACAAATAGTACAGACGTAAAACCGCGTGCGAAACGCGAAGCGTAAGGCAAAATATTTTTAAAAATCGTTTGGAAATTATTGTTTTATAATCCGTTGGACACCGTAGCCATTGTCTGTCTGCACCTTAACCAAGTAAGCGCCATCGGCAAAACCGGACAAATCGATAACCCCTGAAACAGCTTTTATCGGAAATTCCCGGCCGCGGACGTCAAACAACACCACGGATTGAATATCGGCTTCCGTGCGGATCGTAACGCGGTCGCTGGCGGGATTCGGGTAAATTGTGATGCGGTTATCCAAAGTTTGTTCGTCTGTTCCCAAAGCATCAAAAGTCGTCACCGCTAAGTTGGTTGCCACCGGGAAATTGTAATCGAAATAAATATCGGCTTTTTGTGAAACCGAATTCCCGGTCACCAAAGTATTTTTGGTCTTGATCTTAAAAGTCACATTCCCACGCTCCGAAGCGCCAAGGTTGATGCCTTCAAAAATGAATTCGACTTTGTCATTTGTGATTCGCGGTGTGACCGGATGCGAGGCATGCAACACCTGCAATGTCGAAATATCAAATTTCGTCAAATCGATCATATCCTTAACAACGATATTTTCTGCGGCAGCGGTTCCTGTATTTTCAAAGTTGATGTTGTAATGGAGGTATTTTCCGATTTCCGTTGGATTGACATGCTCGCCTTCAAGGCAGGTAATGTCATTCGGATCGTAAGAACCGACAACCGTTTGCTTGAACGAAAAAGTGTTGTCACCTGGCGTCACATCTCCCCCAACCGGGTTCGCCTGAGCATGGAAACCAAGCTGGTCGCCAATATTCACTGCCGGGGTTTCCTGCGGCGAGTTCACATTCAGCCTGACTTCAATGCTTCTGGATTCGAAAGGATACAGGTTGCTGAAATTCCATGACAGGCTTCCGGCAGTTTGCGCATCAGGAGTTGTGGATGCGTTTACAAAATCAAGCTCGTTTTCCTGATAGGTAAAGTCTACACTACCTGATAAAACCTGATTCCCTTTGTTTTTATAAATGATTTTATAAGTGGCGTCAAAGCCGGGACGGGCAGGTGTATTAGGTACGATGACTGTTTCAAGGTCGTTTTGGATTCCATTTGCGGTGATACAGAAATCCTGCGTAGTGATGTTGTTATTGTTGTTACCAAAAAGAATAGTCGCCAGTGGCGGTGTGATGGTAAACATTGACATATTCTCCGCTGCAACGGAAACATTAAAAGTACCTGCCTGCCCGAAATTAGTATAATTTCCGTCAGGTGAAGTGAATACCGTATAATTGTCGTTTCCGCTGGTCAGCGTCAGTTTTACATAGGGTTGATCAGGGTCATTACCATCACAACCGTTATTATCAGTATCGAAAGTGACATTACCAGTAATCGTATTGTAATTGCCGCCAGGGAAAATAGTGCAATACGGGCTAACGACCGCGCTACTTAACGAATAAGAGTTCAAAGTTTGCTGCACACCAGAAAGCTGAAAATCGTCCACACATATAAAACTCAGGTTAAGATCATACCCTAATGAAAATGACTCATTCCTTCCGTTTTTAGCAAAAATAGTTTCCAAAGGCAGGTTTTCACTTAAATTGACGTAGTTAAGTCCAACACATGTTTCAAGATCTACTGTCTCCAACATGTTATTTTGAAGATACAAATTGTTAACATGGGTATTCTCCAAATTAATAGAGGACAGTTGATTATATTCCAAATGAACTAAACCTGGAAGATTTCTGCCTGAAAGATCTATTGATTGCAATTGGTTATGATCTAAGATTAGCGCTTCATAATACCCCTGTTCACTTAACACAATATTGGTCAGACTATTGTTAGATGCCCGTAATTGGAGGTTTTCCATATCAGAAACGTCGAGCGAAGTTAATTGGTTATATTGACACCACAGATAATGCAACGCGAAACAATTATCTATGTTTAAATCCATCAATAAATTGTTGCCAACATCTATATTAAACAAATGTGTCAGTCCGGAAACATTTAGTGTCTGGATTGAATTATTGTATGCGCTCAGATTTTGAAGATTTGTAAATGCCAAAATTCCCTCCAGGCTTGATATATTGGAATCATATAAATTCAGGCTCGTCACTACTGCCGCCTCAGTCAGTTGAATTTCCCCATCCGAATTAACGTCAATGCCCTCAGACAACAACTTCGCCTTAAAATTCGCATCAGGGATATTCACGATCTGCGCCTGGGAAGCGGCTGAAAAGAAAAGGAAGTAGAGTAATAGTTTTTTCATATTATTGTTTTATCAGTTTTTGGGTTTTGAATCCTTTGTAAGTCGCAACTTTTATAAAATATACTCCGGAAGTATATGTTGAAATATTGAGTGTCTCCACATTGTTTTTCCTCAAAAGCTGCCTTCCCTGAACATCAAACAGCTCAACTGATTTGATTTCCGAATCTGATTTTATATTAACCAAACCTTTGGTCGGATTTGGATAAATACTAATATCATCATCCAAAACCACATTGTCTGTTCCCAAAGTATCGAAAGTCGTCATCGCTACGTTGGTTGCCACAGGAAAATTATAATCAAAATAAATATCGGCTTTCTGTGAAACCGAATTTCCGGTGACCAAAGTATTTTTCGTCTTGATCTTAAAAGTTACATTGCCATGCTCCGAAGCGCCGAGGTTGATGCCTTCAAAAATGAATTCGACTTTGCCGTTCGTAATCCTTGGCGTCATCGGGTGTGAAGCATTCAAAACCTGAAGAGTTGAAACATCAAACTTTGTCAAATCAATCATATCGACCACCACAATATTTTCTGCGGCAGCGGTACCGGTATTTTCAAAGTTGATGTTGTAATGGAGGTATTTTCCGATTTCCGTCGGATTGACGTGCTCGCCTTCAAGGCAGGTAATGTCATTCGGATCGTAAGAACCGATAACCGTTTGCTTGAACGAAAAAGTGTTGTCACCTGGCGTCACATCTCCCCCAACCGGGTTAGCCTGAGCATGGAAACCAAGCTGGTCGCCAATATTCACTGCCGGGGTTTCCTGCGGCGAGTTCACATTCAGCCTGACTTCAATACTCCTCGATTCGAAAGGATACAGGTTGCTGAAATTCCATGACAGGCTTCCGGCAGTTTGCGCATCAGGAGTTGTGGATGCGTTTACAAAATCAAGCTCATTTTCCTGATAGGTAAAATCGACACTTCCCGATAAAACCTGGTTGCCTTTGTTTTTGTAAATGATTTGATATATCGCATCAAATCCCGGACGGGCTGGTGCAATAGGAACAATTACCGTTTCAAGATCATTCTGGAGGCCATTGGCGGTGATACAGAAATCCTGGGTGGTGATATTGTTATTGTTGTCGCCAAAAACAATTGTTGCCAACGGTGGTGTGATCGTGAACAGTGACGCATTTTCCATTGCAACACTAATGTTGAAAGTTCCGGTAAGTCCGAAATTGTTATACGTTCCGTCAGGAGAAGTAAATACAGCATAATTATTTCCCCCTGTGGTCAGGTTAAGTTTTACATAGGGCTGGTCCGGATCCGTACTGTCGCAGCCATTGTTATCAATATCATAAGTAATGTTGCCGGTGATCGTATTGAAATTACCTCCCGGTTGGAAGAAGCAGTAAGGACTCGCAACAGCATTGGTCAATCCGTAGATATTTAAACGCTGTTGTGTGTCCTGTAATTGCATTTCATCAACACATACGAAAATAAGGTTGTCATCACCTCCAAAAAAGAAATCTTCGTTATTACTGCCATTTTTAGCAAATACAGTTTCAAGGGAAGGATTGTTAGACAGTTCCACCAGATCTAATGTTGCGGAGCAGCCCGTCATATCTATTGTTTGGAGGGAATTATAGCTAAGCCTAAGCTGTCCTAAACCCGAAGCATTGCCCAGGTTGATTGTGTTTAGATTGTTATTGCTCACATCCAAAATAGCGCTTTGGTAGAAAGTCACACCGGATACATCAACATCCGTCAATTGATTATGGGCAACCATAATCCTTGAATTCGAACCTATCTGGGGAGGAGTAAATGATTGAAGGTTATTATAGGAAACATCAAGATCATCAACCCTGCATGTTGACAAATCCAAAGCCGTCAATTGATTGTATTGTGCGTTGAAATACATAATGTTGCAATTGTTTACAGTAAAACTTGTCAGCGAATTATACCGGACATCTAAATACAACATTGTCTGTATCAAACCAAGATTTGACAATTCCAATTGGGTCAGCTGGTTATTCCGCACGATGAGTTCTTGTAGATTGGTACATCCTGAAAGATTAAGTACAGTCAGTTGATTATTTTCTGCGTTTAACCTTTTAAGTGCATTTAACCCGGAAAAATCCAAAGCGGTCAGTTGGCAATTGTAAGCGTCTAAATCAAAAAGCGCAGAACAGCCTGAAACATCCAGCGTTGTCAAGGGGTTTGAATAACAGGTCAGATTAATTAAAGAGGTAAGACCGGAAGCATCAAGTGATGTCAAGGCACAGCTGGAAACAGTTAAATTAGTTAACGAACTGCATCCGGTAATATTCAGAGTAGCCAACGAAGGATTCAGTGAAGCAGATAACTGTTGCAGATTATTCATACCGGATACATCTAATGAAAGTAGGGCGTTTACATCGCAACTAAGTCTTGTCATATTGGTAAAAGACTGTACCCCTTCCAGATTTTCAATTGATGAATTGTTAACAAATAATGCTCCCACAAGCTGTGCTTCGGCAAGTTGAATTTCTCCATCAGCGTTAGCATCTACCGCAATATGCATTCCCTGGGCATTTCTTGCAATAGTGTTTGAAGGTGATGATGACAACAACTTCGCCTTAAAATTCGCATCAGGGATATTCACGATCTGCGCCTGGGAAGCGGCTGAAAAGAAAAGGAAGTAGAGTAATAGTTTTTTCATATTATTGTTTTATCAGTTTTTGGGTTTTGAATCCTTTGTAAGTCGCAACTTTTATAAAATATACTCCGCAAGTATATGTTGAAATATTGAGTGTCTCCACATTGTTTTTCCTCAAAAGCTGCCTTCCCTGGACATCAAACAGCTCAACTGATTTGATTTCCGAATCTGATTTTATATTAACCAGGCCTTTGGTCGGATTTGGATAAATACTAATATCATCATCCAAAACCACATTGTCTGTTCCCAAAGTATCGAAAGTCGTCACCGCTACGTTGGTTGCCACAGGAAAATTATAATCAAAATAAATATCGGCTTTCTGTGAAACCGAATTTCCGGTGACCAAAGTATTTTTCGTCTTAATCTTAAAAGCGACATTCCCATGCTCCGAAGCGCCGAGGTTGATGCCTTCAAAAATGAACTCGACTTTGCCGTTTGTAATCCTTGGCGTCATCGGATGTGAAGCGTTTAGGATTTGTAAAGATGAAATATCAAATCTCGTCAAATCAATCATATCCTTTACCACGATATTTTCTGCGGCAGCGGTACCGATGTTCTCAAAATTGATATTGTAGTGCAGGTAGTTCCCGATTTCCGTCGGATTGACGTGTTCGCCTTCAAGGCAGGTGATATCATTTGGGTCATACGAACCGATGACGGTTTGCCTGAACGAAAACGTATTGTCATCTGGCGTTATATCTCCCGAAACAGGATTGGCCTGAACAGAAAAACTCAGTTGGTCACCTATGTTTACCGATGGCGTTTCCTGTGGCGAATTCACATGCAGCCTGACTTCCACGCTTCTCGATTCAAACGGATACAGGCTGCTGAAATTCCATGACAAACTTCCGGCAGTTTGTACATCGGGTGCTGTGGAAGCATTTACATAATCGAGTTCGTTTTCCTGATACGTGAAATCAACATTTCCTGATAAGATTTGGTTTCCTTTGTTTTTGCAAATGATTTTATAGGTTGCATCGAAACCGGGACGGACGGGTGATAATGGAACAATTATTGTTTCGAGGTCATTTTGGATGCCGGTTGCCGTGATGCAGAAATCCTGAGTCGTCAAGTTATTATTATTGGTGCCGAATACAATGGTAGCCAATGGAGGTGTAATAGTAAACAGCGAGGCATTTTCCATCGCCAGGCCGACGTTAAACATACCGGTTTGCCCGAAATAATTGAAATTACCATCAGGTGTAGTGAAAACCGAATAAATGTTATTTCCACTCGTCAGATTGAGTTTGACATATGGCTGGTCAGGATCTGTGTTATCACAACCATTATTGTCTGCATCAAAAGTGACATTACCGGTAATGGTGTTGTAATTACCGCCGGGAGTGAAAATGCAATATGGGCTAAATACAGCATTGGGAGGCGACGAACCACCAATTAAATCAGACTCATCAATGCAGACATACTCGAGACTAAA
This sequence comes from Flavobacterium magnum, assembly GCF_003055625.1. Classification (NCBI taxonomy): domain Bacteria; kingdom Pseudomonadati; phylum Bacteroidota; class Flavobacteriia; order Flavobacteriales; family Flavobacteriaceae; genus Flavobacterium; species Flavobacterium magnum. Next base: position 161,795 of record NZ_CP028811.1, read on the forward strand.
ATCTCCAATAAATGACAGGTAATCTGAATTTCCATTTTTCGCAAAAAAGGTTTCAAGATATGGGTTTGAATCGATGTCTATCGAACAAAATGAGTTAATGCGAATTGCGCCGCTTAAATCTACCGTCTGGAAATTATTTCCATTAAGATATACGGTATATATTCTGGTTCCCTGAAAATTAATAGAAGTCAGGTTATTATGGTTAGCATTTAAGTCCCGCACATATAGACCAGACACGTCCAGATTTACAAGCTGGTTGTTGTCTAGCCAGAGGTGATTATACTGCGTATTCGGATTTAGCGAAATGGAGGCAAGATTATTATGACTTGCGTCAACACCTTGGATGGGGCTGTTCGATAAGTCCAGCGATGTCAAGTGGTTGTAACTTAAGGCAATATCGGTGGAAACATTTGTCCCGGTTACATCTAAGGTTGTCAATGCATTATGACTGAAGTCAAGCATTATCAGATTCCCCATATCTGAGGCATCAACGGATGTTAATTGATTATATCGCGCAAGCAGGTACCCCCCATCACTACTCACCCAACCTGCAAGATTTAACGAAGTTAACTGGTTATTGCTAACGTCAAGGTTATACAAATGAATAAGTCCTGAGGTATCCAGGCTCGTAAGTGCACAGTTTGAAGCGCGGCAATTTGCAAGTGATGTACACCCCGATAAGTTTAACGATGTCATGGCTGCATTATGACCACAGTTCAATTCCCCAAGATGCGTGAGACCGGAAACATCCAATGCTGTGAGATTCAAATTATAACAGGTAAGGCTGGTCAGGTTTACAAATGATTGTATTCCTTCCAAACTGGAAATATTTAAATCTACCATGCCAAGGCTGGTTACCGCTTCTGCTTCAGAAACCTGTATGTCGCCATCAGAATTTAAATCAATCCCTTTGTTAATCAAATCTGCTTTAAAGTTCGGATCCGGAATGTTAACAATCTGCGCCTGGGAAGCGGCTGAAAAGAAAAGGAAGTAGAGTAATAGTTTTTTCATATAAATTGCTTTTGGCTTAGATCACAGGCTTTCAATCTTTTGATTTGGATCAAAAATAATGATTTCCTGTATTGCGGCTGCCGCGCAATTAGAATTTGAAGGATTTGAGGAAGAATTTGCAATAAAAAACCCGCGCAATGGCGGGTTTCATATCAAGCATAAGCAGGATCATTTCACTTTAAAAGCTTTCTTTCCCGGAAAGTAGGCGGTGTCCCCCAATTCTTCCTCTATACGAAGCAGTTGGTTGTATTTTGCCATACGGTCAGAACGGGATGCCGATCCGGTCTTGATCTGTCCGCAGTTTAACGCGACAGCCAGGTCCGCAATCGTGTTGTCTTCCGTTTCTCCGGAGCGGTGGGACATTACCGAAGTATATCCGGCATTTTTCGCCATGTTCACGGCAGCAATCGTCTCAGTTAAGGTACCAATTTGATTTACCTTCACCAAAATCGAATTCGCGATGCCTTTTTCTATTCCTGTGGAGAGTCTTTCGACATTGGTCACAAACAAATCGTCGCCGACCAATTGTACCTTATCGCCAATTTTCTCCGTAAGCGACTTCCATCCGTCCCAATCGTCTTCATACATCCCGTCTTCAATCGAGACAATCGGATATTTCGACGCCAGTTCAGCAAGGTAATCCGCCTGTTCTTCCGAAGAACGGATTTTCCCGGTCTCCCCTTCAAACTTAGTATAATCGTATTTGCCGTTCACATAGAATTCCGAAGCGGCGCAGTCCAAAGCAATCATCACTTCATCTCCGAATTTATAACCGGCATTTTCGACCGCCTTTCGGATGGTGTCCAAAGCGTCTTCAGTACCGCCGGCCAGATTCGGTGCAAATCCACCTTCGTCGCCTACCGCCGTTGACAGGCCGCGGTCGTGCAGGACTTTTTTCAGTTGGTGGAATATTTCAGTGCCTATCTGCATCGCCTGGGAAAAAGACTCGGCTTTAACCGGCATAATCATAAATTCCTGGAACGCAATCGGCGCATCCGAGTGCGAACCGCCGTTAATGATGTTCATCATCGGTACCGGAAGCGTATTGGCCGAAACCCCGCCCACATAACGGTACAATGGCAATCCCAGCTCGTTTGCCGCCGCCTTGGCTGCAGCCAGTGATACACCGAGAATGGCGTTGGCGCCGAGATTCGATTTATTGTGGGTGCCATCGAGATCAATCATCATGCTGTCGATCTTATTCTGCTCAAAAACTGAGATCCCGACCAGCTCGCGTGCAATGATGGTATTGACATTCTCCACCGCCTTCAGTACACCCTTGCCCATGTAAGCCTTGCCCCCATCGCGAAGTTCCACGGCCTCATGCTCGCCCGTAGACGCGCCTGATGGCACTGCCGCACGACCTAATACACCGTTCTCTGTAACAACATCAACTTCAATGGTTGGATTCCCCCTGGAATCAAAAATCTGCCTTGCATGGATTTTGATAATAATGCTCATGTTTTTGATTATTTGTTATTATTCGTATCAAATTTTTTCGAAATTACGGAATTATCACAACCCGAAAAAGTACATTTTTATAAAGTTATAAACGCAAACGTTTTAGTTTTGGCGCTATTTCTATTTTTTATGGCAACCCCTGCGGGCCGGGCTGTTCGCTTCAATCTTTCAGGATTTACCTTCCGCTGCGCTACAGGCCAATCCCAAAAGGATTTCCGCTGCCATCCCTGTTGCGGTTCCCACCCGGATTTCAATTTTCGGACCAGCCTTGGATGTTACAAAAAACAAAACCCGCAGCGAATACGCCGCAGGTTCCATAGTTATTTTTGCATCCTTTGAATAAACTCATCAAAAAGATAGGAAGAATCATGTGGCCCCGGACTCGCCTCGGGATGGTACTGCACTGAAAAGCAGTTTTTCGATTTCATTTTCATTCCCGCTACCGTATGGTCGTTGATGTGAAGCTGCACGATTTCGATATCGGGGTGCGCTTCCACTTCTTCACGATTCACAGCAAATCCGTGATTTTGTGAAGAGATTTCGCCCTTGCCCGTCACCAGGTTTTTCACAGGGTGGTTGATGCCACGGTGCCCACCGAACATTTTGAATGTGGAAATCCCGTTGGCCAGCCCGATGATCTGGTGACCCAGGCAAATGCCAAACAGCGGCCGGTCGTTAGCGAGGATTTCCTGCGCGACGGCAATTGCGCCCTCGAGCGGTTCCGGATCCCCGGGACCATTTGAAAGGAAATAACCGTCCGGATTAAAGGATTCCATTTCGGTGTAGGTCGCATTGTACGGAAAAACCTTGATGTAGCAGTCCCTTTTGGCGAAATTACGAAGGATATTCTCCTTGATGCCCAGGTCGAGCGCCGAGATCCTGAAGGCAGCTTCCGGATTGCCGTAATAATAGGGCTCCTTAACCGAAACCCTCGAGGCCAATTCCAGGCCTTTCATATCCGGTACTGCGGCGAGCAACGTCCTGAGTTCCCCGACAGGCGTGCCGTCAGTGCAGATAACGGCATTTTGGGCACCGTTGTCGCGGATGTATGCGGTCAATGCGCGCGTATCGACATCCGAAATGCCAATCAGGTTCTGCGCGGTGAAATAATCCTCGAGGCTGCCCGATGCGTTTTCGCGTGAGTAATTGTAGCTGAAATTCTTACAGACCAATCCGGCAATCTTAATCGATCCCGACTCGGTTTCCTGCGGATTAACGCCGTAGTTTCCGATATGCGCGTTGGTGGTCACCATGATTTGCCCGAAGTAGGAGGGATCGGTAAAAATTTCCTGGTAACCGGTCATCCCGGTATTGAAACAAAGTTCTCCAAAGGTTTTGCCGGAAACACCGATGGATTTTCCGTGAAAAATGGTGCCATCGGAAAGAAGCAGGATGGCTTTCTGGCGGGTGTTGTATTTCATAGTAGTTGTTGTTGTTTGCAGCGCAGGCGGCTGTGTTTATGGTCTGAACTGCCTGCGATGACTAGTGCAAATTTAATTCAAACGTAATGGAACTTAAAATTTAGTTATGAAAACCGATTGTTCATAATTGCCGATACATCTGGCCCGGCTAACATCGGCATTCATTTTCCCGATGGCACCCAGCGGGAACAAACAAAAACGGAAATTGCCCGGGACTAAAAACCAAAAAAAAAGGACAAACTAGTAAAAGTTTATCCTTTGATTTTATGGGATGCTGATTTTCATTATTCAGCGTCTTCCTTTTTTTCTTCGTCTGTCGACGGCTCATCAGCCTGCGCTTCCGCCTGTGGTTCTGCCGGAGTTTCTGCTTTAACAACCGGAGTTTCTTCCACTTGCGGTGTTTCAACTTCAGCAACCGGAGCTTGTTCTGCCTGCTCACTCGCACCTGAGTCAACAACGGCTTCAGGAGCAGCTTCCGCTACCGGCGCTTCAGCAACCGGTGCAGCCTTAGGCGCAGCAGTCGCAGTAGCACCTTTCGCCTTAGAGCGACGGCTTCTGCCTTTTTTCTCTTCTTTTTTACCTCCGTTGTAGAGTTCGTTGAAGTCTACCAATTCGATCATCGCCATATCCGCGTTATCCCCAAGACGGTTACCTACCTTGATGATACGGGTGTATCCACCCGGACGGTCGCCTACTTTAGCAGCTACGTCGCGGAACAGGTCCGTAACGGCATATTTGCTTCTCAGGTAAGCGAAAACGATACGACGGTTGTGTGTGGTATCTTCTTTTGATTTTGTAATCAGCGGTTCAACGAATTGTTTCAACGCTTTTGCTTTAGCGACAGTCGTATTGATGCGTTTGTGTTCGATCAATGAGCAGGCCATATTGGCAAGCATGGCTTTCCTGTGTCCTGTTTGTCTGCTTAAGTGGTTATTCTTTTTTCCGTGTCTCATGACATTGTTTTTAAAACTTCATCTTGCTGCGATCCGCCCTGGAGAGCAAAATATGAAGTTGTTTATTCTTTATCTAATTTGTATTTGGCCAGGTCCATTCCGAAAGTCAGGTTCTTTACAGCGACGAGTTCGTCTAATTCTGTAAGAGACTTTTTACCGAAGTTACGGAATTTCATCAGGTCATTTTTATTGAAAGACACTAAGTCTCCCAAGGTTTCCACTTCTGCAGCCTTAAGGCAGTTCAGCGCCCTTACGGAAAGATCCATATCAACAAGCTTTGTCTTAAGCAACTGTCGCATGTGCAATGATTCCTCGTCGTAAGATTCTGTCTGCGCAATTTCGTCTGCTTCGAGGGTAATCCTCTCATCAGAGAAAAGCATGAAGTGGTGGATCAGCACCTTAGCAGCTTCAGTAAGCGCATCTTTTGGGCTGATGGAACCGTCCGTCTTGATTTCAAAAACCAGCTTTTCGTAATCTGTTTTTTGCTCTACACGGAAGTTCTCAATGGCGTATTTCACATTCTTTACCGGAGTAAAGATGGAGTCAGTAAAAATGGTCCCGATGGCTACATTTTGTTTCTTGTTTTCTTCGGCCGGTACGTAACCGCGTCCTTTTTCAATAGTCAACTCGATGTTCAAGTTCACTTTACTGTCAAGGTTGCAGATTACCAATTCCGGGTTGAGCACCTGGAAACCGGAAATGAATTTTTGGAAATCACCGGCAGTAAGCTGGTTTTTCCCTGAAACGGAAATGGTCACCGATTCGTTATCGACATCCTCGATCTGGCGTTTGAAACGTACCTGCTTTAGGTTCAGGATGATTTCAGTAACGTCTTCAACAACTCCGGAAATAGTAGAAAACTCGTGGTCTACACCTTCTATTCGTACAGAGGTGATTGCATATCCTTCCAAAGCGGACAGCAGGACCCTTCTAAGAGCGTTCCCCACGGTCAATCCATAACCAGGTTCCAAAGGGCGGAATTCAAACTTCCCTTCAAAATCGGTTGAATCGATCATGATCACTTTATCGGGCTTCTGAAAATTAAATATTGCCATAATTTCGATTAAGTCAATTATTATTTGTTGTACAATTCGACGATCAGCTGTTCTTTGATGTTTTCAGGAATCTGCAATCTTGCAGGCACTGATACGAAAACACCTTCTTTAGTATCGTTGTTCCAGGTAATCCACTCGTATACGTGAGATGAATTAGACAATGAACGGTCGATGGATTCCAATGATTTTGATTTTTCACGAACAGCTACTTTATCGCCAGGCTTCAAATGGTATGAAGGGATATTTACCACTTCGCCATTCACGGTGATATGCCTGTGTGAAACGATTTGACGTGCACCTCTTCTTGAAGGGGCGATACCCATCCTGAACACGACATTATCCAATCTCGCTTCGCAAAGCTGGATCAGCACTTCACCGGTCACACCACGTGCCGCAGATGCTTTTTCGAAAAGTCCCCTGAATTGCTTCTCAAGAATTCCGTAGGTGTACTTCGCTTTTTGCTTTTCCATCAACTGAATTGCATATTCAGATTTCTTGCCTCTTTTTTTCGCCATTCCGTGTTGTCCCGGCGGGTAATTCCTTTTTTCGAAGGCTTTGTCGTCTCCGAAAATAGCTTCGCCAAACTTACGGGCGATTTTGGTTTTTGGACCAGTATATCTTGCCATTTTTAAAATTTTTGGGCAGCGATTATGAATTCAGGTCAAATCCTTCGATAATCTGTTTGCTGTCCCGGTTATACTATAAATTACTAATTAGACTCTTCTTCTTTTTGGAGGTCTACATCCATTGTGCGGCATTGGGGTAACGTCGATGATTTCAGTTACTTCAATTCCACCGTTATGAATAGAACGGATAGCAGACTCACGTCCGTTACCTGGTCCTTTTACATATACTTTTACTTTTTTAAGTCCGGCTTCCAAAGCGACTTTGCTGCAATCCTCGGCGGCCATCTGGGCAGCATACGGCGTGTTCTTCTTAGAACCCCTGAAGCCCATTTTACCTGCTGAAGACCATGAAATCACTTCACCTTTCTTGTTGGTCAACGAAATAATGATGTTGTTGAAAGTAGCGTTGATGTGCGCTTCCCCTGTTGACTCAACAATGACTTTACGTTTTTTTGTACTTGCCTTAGCCATACTACTTATTATTTAGTTGCTTTTTTCTTGTTGGCAACAGTTTTTCTCTTACCTTTTCTTGTCCTTGAGTTATTCTTGGTCCTTTGTCCCCTTAAAGGAAGCCCTGACCTGTGACGAATACCCCTGTAGCATCCGATGTCCATCAAACGTTTGATGTTCAACGACACTTCAGAACGAAGTTCACCTTCTATTTTGTAGTAAGATACCGCGTCACGGATGGCACCGATCTGATCGTCGTTCCAATCCTGAACTTTAATATCCTCGCTTACGTTGGCTTTTGCCAAAATCTCGCTGGCACGGCTCTTTCCAATTCCGAAGATATAGGTCAAAGCGATTACGCCTCTTTTGTTTTTTGGGATGTCTACCCCTGCTATTCTTGCCATAATTATCCTTGTCTTTGTTTAAATCTAGGATTCTTTTTGTTGATTACGTATAATCTGCCTTTTCTGCGAACGATGACGCATTCGGCGCTTCTTTTCTTAACTGATGCTCTTACTTTCATTTTAGTTTAGCTTTCGCTTTCAGCTTCCGGGATCCATCATTAACCTGGGGCTAACTACTGGCGGCCGACTGCTGACAGCTATTAATATCTATAAGTAATTCTTGCTTTTGACAAATCGTAAGGACTCATTTCCAGTTTCACTTTATCACCAGGTAATAACTTGATGTAATGCATACGCATTTTTCCGGAGATGTGGGCGATTACGATATGCCCGTTTTCTAATTCCACACGGAACATCGCATTTGACAATGCTTCAATGATTGATCCGTCCTGCTCTATTGCTGCCTGTTTAGCCATAAATAATTAAGCTACCGCTTTCCTGTTTTTACCGCTTTTCATCAAGCTGTCGTAGTGCCTGTTCAATATATATGAATTGATTTGCTGGATTGTATCAATCGCAACCCCAACCATAATGATCAGCGACGTACCTCCGAAGAACATTGCCCATTGCTGCTGTACTCCTGCATTGTGCACTACTGCCGGGAACACGGCGATAAGTGCGAGGAATAAAGAACCAGGGAATGTAATCAAAGACATGATCTTATCCAGGTAATCCGAAGTTTCCACACCCGGCCTGATGCCTGGGATAAATCCGCTGCTCCTTTTCAGGTCATCGGCCATCTTGTTTGTAGGCACGGTGATCGCAGTATAGAAATACGTGAAAATAATAATCAGCAAGGCAAACACGAGGCAGTACCAAAAGCCGAATACGTTGCTGAACTCTGCCGCAATGGATTGCGAAAGGTCAGACTGTGACAATTTAGCCAGCGCAGCCGGGATGAACATGATTGCCTGGGCAAAGATGATTGGCATAACCCCTGAAGCATTCAGCTTTAAAGGGATAAACTGCCTGTTTGCACCATTAGCATCCTGCTCGAACTCCCCTGACACGGTTCTTCTCGCGTATTGTACCGGAATCTTCCTCACCGCCATTACGAGCAATACGCAGGAAATGATTACCAGCAACCACACAATAATTTCGATGACCAATAGCATCGGTCCGCCATTATTGTTTGTAATCGTCGAGGTGAACTCCTGTGCAAAAGCCTGGGGCATCCTGGCTAAGATTCCCACCATAATCAATAATGAGATTCCGTTGCCAATTCCCTTATCAGTGATTTTTTCCCCAAGCCACATCGCAAATATCGTACCGGTTACGAGAATCGCTACCGAAATAAACAGGAAGTAGAAAGAGAAAAACTCAGGATTAAAAGCCGTTGCCGGTAAGGTCTGCCTTAGGTTATAGATGTAACCAGGGCCCTGTACCAAAGTAATCGCGATAGTCAGCCAACGCGTGATCTGGTTCAGCTTTTTCCTTCCGCTTTCTCCGTCTTTCTGTAGTTTCTGAAGATAAGGAATCGCAATTCCCATCAACTGTACCACGATCGATGCAGAGATATAAGGCATGATACCAAGCGCAAGGATAGACGCTTTGGAGAAAGCACCACCGGTAAACATATCCAGGATGGAACCGATACCGTTTTTGGTTTGTCCGGTCAGTCCGTCCAACTGTGTCGCATCAATACCCGGCAGTGTGACGTGTGCACCAAAACGATAAACGAGTAACAGGCCGAGCGTAAACACGATCCTGTTCCTCAATTCGTCGATTTTCCAGACATTGGCTAAAGATTCGAAAAATTTCTTCATAATGACAGAAATTATAAGGTTACGGCTTCACCACCTGCAGCTTCAATGGCCGCTTTGGCTGTAGCAGTAAATTTGTGAGCAGTTACTTTTAATTTTGCTTTCAGTTCACCTCTCCCCAACACTTTTACCATTTCATTTTTGGTGGCCAGACGATTGCCAACGAACACAGTCATATCGACTGCATCGGTCACAATACCGTTATCTACCAATGATTGTAACGTATCAAGATTTACACCCTGGTACTCCACACGGTTGATGTTTTTGAAACCAAACTTAGGCACACGTCTCTGAAGTGGCATCTGACCTCCTTCGAAACCAATCTTTTTAGAGTATCCTGAACGGGATTTTGCTCCCTTGTGACCACGTGCAGCGGTACCACCTTTTCCGGAACCTTCTCCGCGACCTACCCTTTTATTCTGATTGTGGGTTGAACCCTCAGCAGGTTGTAAGTTACTTAAATTCATAAGGATAATTTATTATTTAACTTCCTCTACGGAAACTAAGTGTTTTACTTTATTTATCATTCCAAGGATTGCAGGATTTGACTCATGCTCCACAACCTGGCCCATTTTACGAAGGCCTAAAGCTTCAAGTCCCCTTTTTTGTGTAAGCGGACAGTTGATTTTGCTTCTAACTTGTTTTACTCTTAACTTTGCCATATTTCCTGTAATTATCCTTTAAATACTTTCTCTAAAGAAACACCCCTCTGTTTTGCAACAGTATGCGCACTCCTCATCTGCAACAAAGCATCGAAAGTCGCTTTTACCACGTTATGTGGGTTTGATGATCCTTGTGATTTTGACAATACGTCGTGAATACCTACCGACTCGAGTACCGAACGAACGGCACCACCGGCGATAACTCCCGTACCATGCGAAGCAGGCATCAGGAACACACGCGCACCACCAAATTTTCCTTTTTGTTCGTGTGGAACAGACTGTCCGCTCAAAGGAATCTTCACCAGGTTTTTCTTTGCATCTTCCACCGCTTTAGCGATTGCTTCAGAAACGTCTTTTGATTTTCCCAATCCGTGACCTACTACCCCATTTTCATCACCTACAACTACAATAGCAGAGAAACCGAATGCACGACCTCCTTTTGTAACTTTGGTAACACGATTTACACTAACCAGACGATCTTTGAGTTCCAGTCCGCTTGGTTTTACAGATTCTATATTTCTATTTTTCATAATAAATTAGAATTTAAGTCCAGCGGCCCTTGCGCCTTCTGCTAATGATTGAATACGACCGTGGTATAAGTAACCACCCCTGTCGAATGTAACTGTTTCGATTCCGGCCTTCAATGCTTTCTCAGCAACCAGTTTTCCAACTTCGGCTGCAGTAGCTACATTAGTACCCTTATTTACTCCTTTTTCTCTTGAAGAGGCTGCCAATAAAGTCACTCCGTTCACATCATCAATGAGCTGTGCGTAGATTTCTTTATTGCTCCTGAATACAGATAGTCTTGGTTTTGCAGCAGTTCCGCTTACAATCTTTCTGATTCTGAATTTGATCCTCTGTCTTCTATCGGATTTTGTTAATGACATAATCTTTAAAATTTTTAAGCTGATTTACCTGCTTTTCTTCTTAATACTTCACCTACGAACTTAACTCCTTTTCCTTTGTAAGGCTCAGGACGACGGAAACCACGGATTTTCGCGGCTACGGCACCCAAAAGTTGCTTGTCATGGGAAGTTAACTTGATAATCGGGTTCTTACCTTTCTCAGAAACGGTCTCTACCGCTACTTCAGGTGCGATATCGATAACGATGTTGTGAGAAAAACCTAAAGCAAGATCCAGTTTCTGACCTTGGTTTGAAGCCCTGTAACCCACACCCACCAATTCCAATTCTTTGGTGAAACCTTCAGAAACACCTACAACCATATTGTTGATCAGCGCCCTGTAAAGACCGTGTTTCGATCTTTGGTCCTTGGAATCTGAAGACCTTTCCACTAAGACCTGGTCTCCTTCCATTTTTATTTCCACGTCAGCGAAATCCTGTGTCAGCTGACCTTTTTTTCCTTTTACGGTAACCATGCCGTCCTTTACTTCAACAGTAACGCCTGCAGGGATTGTAACCGGGTTTTTACCTATTCTTGACATCTTCTAATCTTTTTTAGTTAGTATACGTAACAGATAACCTCACCACCTACATTCAGTTGTTTCGCTTGCTTACCGGTCATAAGACCTTTAGAAGTGGAAACAATGGAAATACCTAATCCGTTAAGGATTCTAGGCAATTTGGCAGCACCTGCGTACTTACGTAAACCTGGTTTACTAATTCTTTGGATATCCTTGATTACAGGCTCTTTGGTATCTTTATCATACTTCAAAGCGATTTTGATGGAACCCTGAACGGTGTTGTCCTCAAACTTGTAACTCAGGATGTAACCCTGATCAAATAAGATCTTGGTAATCTCTTTTTTAAGATTAGAAGCAGGGATTTCAACGACTTTGTGGTTTGCAGCCACAGCGTTACGTACCCTTGTCAAATAATCCGCGATTGGATCTGTGTACATATAATTGAAATTGCGGTTTTGGTATTCATGCCGGACCATCCGACAGAACCTGAAACCATTAAACTTAGTAATTAATCAACAGACAGTTGTAAGTTGCCCGTTAAAAGCGTGCAAACTTACAACTATCTGTTGAATTATCAAAATGGTAAAAAAAATTTACCAGCTGGCCTTCTTTACACCCGGAATTAATCCCATGTTTGCCATTTCACGGAAAGTTACACGTGAAATACCAAACTGACGCATATAACCCCTTGGTCTTCCTGTCAGCTTGCAACGGTTGTGCAAACGTACCGGTGAAGCGTTTTTCGGCAATTTCTGCAAGCCTTCGTAATCTCCGGCCTCTAACAAAGCCTTCCTTTTTTCAGCATACTTCGCTACCGTTTTCTCTCTTTTCACCTCGCGGGCTTTCATTGATTCTTTAGCCATGTCTTAATTCTTTTTAAAAGGTAAACCTAATTCAGCCAACAACGATTTTGCTTCTTTGTCTGTAGCAGCAGTCGTCACGAAAGTGATGTCCATACCAGTGATCTTGTTCACTTTATCTATATCGATCTCCGGGAAGATGATCTGCTCCAACACACCAAGGTTGTAGTTTCCACGTCCGTCAAAGCCGGTAGCCTTGATTCCGCTGAAATCACGAACACGTGGCAGCGCCGAAGTAATCAGCCTGTCAAGGAACTCATACATTCTTTCGCCACGAAGGGTCACTTTAGCACCGATAGGCATGCCTTTCCTCAATTTGAACGACGCAACGTCTTTCTTAGAGATGGTGGAAACTGCCTTTTGTCCGGTGATCTTAGTCAATTCATCTACAGCATAATCGATCAGTTTCTTGTCAGAAACAGCTGCACCAACTCCTTTACTCAAAACGATCTTCTCAAGTTTAGGAACCTGCATCACGTTTTTGTAACCGAATTCTTCTTTAAGAGCAGACACAACGCGGTCTTTATACTCTTGTTTTAGTCTTGGAATATATGCCATCACTATGCTTTATTAGCTTTCTTTGATTCTTTTTTCGCTCCTTTAGCCGGTGCTGTACCTTCTACCTTTGACAGGTTGGAAATGTGGATCGGAGCTTCTTTCTTAACGATGCCGCCTTGTGGGTTTTTAGCGCTTGGCTTAGTGTGCTTGGACACCATGTTCACCCCTTCAACGATCGCCTTGTTTTTCTCAGGATACACACGTGAAACTGTTCCCGTAGTACCTTTGTGGTCACCTGCAATTACTTTTACAGTGTCTCCGCTTTTTATTTTTAGCTTTATCATCTCAAAATAAATTAAAGCACTTCTGGTGCCAGTGATACAATTTTCATGAATTGCTTTTCACGAAGTTCTCTCGCAACCGGACCAAAAACACGGGTTCCCCTCATTTCGCCCTGCGCGTTCAGAAGAACACATGCATTATCGTCGAAACGGATGTAAGAACCATCGGCTCTTCTTACCTCTTTTTTGGTACGTACAACAACTGCAGTTGAAACCGCTCCTTTTTTAACGTTTCCGTTTGGAGTGGCATCCTTAATTGAAACTACAATCTTATCTCCGACAGAGGCGTAACGACGTTTCGTTCCACCCAGGACACGAATAGTCAAAACTTCTTTTGCTCCCGTGTTGTCTGCTACTTTTAATCTTGATTCCTGTTGTACCATAATTACTTAGCTCTTTCAATGATTTCAACCAATCTCCAATTTTTGGTTTTACTTAAAGGACGCGTCTCGTGTATCCTTACCGTATCGCCAATATTGCAGTCATTTTTTTCGTCGTGTGCAACAAATTTCTTTGTTTTCAATACGAACTTACCGTATAACGGGTGCTTTACTTTAGTGACCTGTGACACAACAATGGACTTGTCCATCTTGTTTGAGGTAACCACACCTATTCTCTCTTTTCTTAAGTTTCTTTTATCTTCCATTTTTGCAGGATTATTGTTGCTCTCTTTTGCCCAATTCAGTAGCCAGTCTTGCAACTGTCCTTCTTACACTTCTGATTTGAAGCGGATTCTCTATAGGAGAAATAGCGTGGGCCATTTTAAGATCGTTATAGGTCTTTTTAGTCTGGCTCAGTTTTTCCTGCAATTCAGCAACGGAAAGATCTTTAATTTCTGTTTGTTTCATAATGCTATAAATTATGCTTCGAAATCTCTTGCAACTACGAATTTGGTCTTAACCGGCAATTTTTGTGCAGCCAGACGCAAAGCTTCCTTGGCAACTGACAATGGCACACCACCGACCTCAAACATGATTCTTCCCGGTTTTACAACGGCAGCCCAATATTCAACGGCTCCTTTACCTTTACCCATACGTACCTCAAGAGGCTTTTTGGTGATAGGCTTATCCGGGAAAATTTTGATCCATAATTGACCCTCCCTTTTCATGTAACGGGTTGCAGCAATACGCGCAGCCTCGATTTGACGGGAAGTCAAAAACATACCATCTTCGTGTACAGATTTAATTCCGAACATTCCGTTTGAAAGTTCATGCCCTCTGTTGGCATTCCCCTTCATTCTACCTTTTTGTACCTTACGGTATTTTGTTCTTTTAGGCTGTAACATTTTCTTTACTTTTTAAAATTACTTTCTTTTACGGTCTCCGCCGCCACCTGGTTTCCTGTCCTTGTTGAAAGGCTTGCGATCACCCCTTGGGCCATCGTTGCGCTTGTCACCACCGGTACCAGACTTCTGCTTGTCCATTCCGACAAGTGGAGAAAGATCTCTCTTACCGTAAACTTCACCTTTCATGATCCATACCTTGATACCCATACGACCGTAAGTCGTGTGCGCTTCAGCCAAAGCATAGTCAATATCGGCCCTGAAAGTTGAAAGAGGAATACGTCCTTCTTTGAAACCCTCTGAACGTGCCATCTCAGCCCCGTTCAAACGTCCGGAAATCAAAACCTTGATGCCTTCAGCGTTCATACGCATAGAGGCAGCAATAGCCATTTTGATTGCCCTTCTGTAAGAAATACGGCTTTCGATCTGACGGGCGATGCTTGATGCAACTAAAAAAGCATCCAGTTCAGGTCTTTTGATTTCAAAGATGTTGATTTGAACCTCCTTGTCAGTAACCTTCTTCAATTCCTCTTTCAGCTTGTCTACCTCCTGGCCGCCTTTCCCAATAATAATACCGGGACGGGCAGTGGTGATAGTAACGGTTACAAGCTTCAAAGTTCTCTCGATGATTACTTTTGATACACTAGCTTTAGATAGACGGGCGTGGATGTACTTCCTGATTTTGTAATCCTCGGCGATCTTATCACCGTAGTCATTACCTCCAAACCAGTTAGAGTCCCATCCCCTGATGATCCCAAGTCTGTTTCCGATTGGATTTGTCTTTTGTCCCATTTCTCTTAGTTGCTTTGTGTGTTATCTAATTGTCCCAACACGATTGTTACGTGGTTGGAACGCTTTCTAATTCTGTGTGCCCTTCCTTGCGGCGCAGGACGAAGCCTTTTGAGCATCATACCTCCGTCAACACGGATTTCTTTCACGATCAAGCCTGCTTCTGCAACGTTTCCGTCAGCATTTTTCTGCTCCCAGTTGTTGATTGCAGATAACAACAGTTTTTCAAGCTTGCGTGAAGCCTCTTTGGTGCTGAACCTTAAGATGTTCAACGCCCTTTCAACCTTCTGACCTCTTACCAAGTCCGCTACCAAGCGCATTTTTCTAGGTGAAGTAGGGCAGTTATTCAACTTTGCGAAAGCAATCTGCTTGTTAGCTTCTTTGATGCCTTCGGCTCTTTCTCTTTTACGAACTCCCATTGCTTCTTATTTTTTACCTTTATTTTTTGCTCCAGCGTGACCACGGAATGATCTTGTTGGCGAAAATTCTCCTAATTTATGACCTACCATGTTTTCTGTTACGTAAACCGGTACAAACTGACGACCGTTGTGTACAGCGATCGTTTGTCCTACGAAGTCAGGTGTAATCATGGAAGCGCGAGACCAGGTCTTTACTACGCCTTTGTTACCCTTTTCAATATTCTCCTGAACTTTTTTGTCTAACTTGTAGTGAACAAAAGGTCCTTTTTTTAATGAACGTGCCATATCTTATTATTTCTTTCTACGTTCTACGATATACTTATTACTCGGGTTTTGCTTCGCACGCGTCCTGTAACCTTTAGCTGGCAATCCTTTTCTTGAACGCGGATGTCCACCTGAAGAGCGTCCTTCTCCACCACCCATTGGGTGATCGACAGGGTTCATCGCTACCGGCCTTGTTCTTGGCCTTCTGCCCAACCATCTTGTCCTACCGGCTTTACCGGAAACGATCAACTGGTGGTCAGAGTTTGAAACTGCTCCAATAGTTGCCGAACAGGTCAAAAGGATCAACCTTGTCTCTCCTGAAGGCATCTTGATTGTAGCATACTTTCCGTCCCTTGCCATCAATTGTGCAAAAGTTCCGGCAGAACGGGCGATAACCGCTCCCTGCCCCGGGCGTAATTCAATACATGAAATTACGGTTCCCAATGGAATTTTGCTCAATGGCAATGTATTACCGATTTCAGGTTGCGCTTCAGCTCCGGAAACTAATTTCTGGCCTACCTGCAATCCGTTTTGGGCAATAATATAAGTTTTCTCACCATCGGCGTAAGCCAATAAGGCGATGAACGCAGTCCTGTTTGGATCATACTCGATCGACTTCACCGTAGCAGGAATTCCATCCTTGGTACGTTTGAAATCAATAATACGATAACGCTGCTTGTGACCACCACCCGTATAACGCATGGTCATCTTTCCTTGACTATTTCTACCTCCTGAGTTTTTTATCGGTGCGATCAATGAACGCTCCGGCTTATCAGTTGTAATAGCGTCAAAACTATTCACAACTCTAAATCGCTGGCCCGGGGTAATAGGTTTTAATTTTCTAACTGACATAGTGCTGCCTTATTATTAGATGTTGTTGTAAAAATCTATTGTTTCTCCTTCTTGTACTTGTACGATTGCTTTCTTGAATGCATTCGTCTTTCCACTGATCATACCGCTTTTGGTGTATTTCGTACTCCTGTCCGGACGAACGTTCATGGTATTCACGCTAACTATCGTTACGCCATAAGCAGCTTCAACAGCTTTCTTAATCTGTACTTTGTTGGCTTTTTTATCTACCACGAACCCGAACTGGTTCAGAACCTCTCCCTGCTTGGTTACTTTTTCAGTTACTATAGGCTTAATTATGATGCTCATATCCTATCTTATTTGCTTAAATTTTCTTCAATTCCTTCTAAAGAACCTTCCAAAAGCACAACATTATTTGCGTTAAGGATTGCGTAAGTACTTAATTCTGAGCTCATTACAACGCTTGAAGCCTTTAAATTGCGTGACGACAAATATACATTTTTATTAGTATCACCCAACACGAACAAAGATTTTTTGTTCTCTAACCCTAAAGCTTTCAATACGTTAATGAAACTTTTAGTATTCGGAGTATCAAAATTGAAGTCTTCCAAAACGATCAGGCTTGATTCCTGTGCCTTCAATGCGAAAGCCGATTTCCTTGCCAGACGCTTCAGGTTTTTATTCAGTTTGAAAGAGTAACTTCTCGGACGTGGCCCGAAAACAGTTCCCCCACCTTTGAACAATGGCGATTTAACAGAACCAGCACGCGCTGTACCGGTACCTTTTTGCTTCTTGATCTTGCGGGTTGATCCGGTTACTTCTGCACGCTCCTTGGCCTTGTGCGTACCTTGCCTTTGGTTAGCCAGATACTGCTTTACATCAAGGTAAACCGCATGCTTGTTTGGCTCGATACCAAAAACGTCATCAGAAAGCTGTACTTTTCTTCCAGTTTCTTTTCCGCTGATATTTAAAACTTTTACTTCCATTACTTCTGAATGATTACATAAGAGTTGTTGTGACCAGGAATGGCACCTTTAACCAGGATCAGGTTTTTATCGGCCAATACCTTCAACACCCTCAGGTTTTGAACTTTAACATTTTCTCCACCCATTCTTCCCGCCATACGCATTCCTTTGAATACACGTGAAGGATAAGATGAAGCTCCCACAGAACCAGGCGCACGCAAACGGTTGTGCTGACCGTGAGTAGACTGTCCTACCCCGCCAAAACCGTGACGCTTTACAACACCCTGGAAACCTTTACCTTTGCTAACGCCTTGCACGTCCACAAATTCACCTTCTTCAAAAACGGTCACATCAATGATGTCACCCAATTTTTGCTCTGTTGCGAAATCCTGGAATTCAACGACTTTTTTCTTAGCAACAGTTCCAGCTTTCTTAAAGTGACCGATAGCCGCTTTTGTGGAATGTTTTTCAGTTTTGTCATCGAAACCAAGTTGCAACGCTTCATACCCGTCGACCTCTTTGGTTCTGACTTGGGTAACTACACATGGTCCAGCTTCGATTACGGTACACGGAATGTTTTTTCCGTTCTCGTCAAAGATGCTGGTCATGCCGATTTTTCTGCCAATTAACCCAGACATATTAAATATTTATAAATTGTTAAAAAATTGAGAACGGCACATACCGCTCCCTTTCGAGCGTGCAAAAGTAAAACATTTATTTGTTTATGCAAACTATTGATAATCCTTTTTTTAAGTTTTTTTTCAAACAGCAATAAAAAGGCCGAAAGAAGTGTTTTTTACCCCTTTATTACCAATTTTGATTCCGGCTTAAAAAAAATCCGCCGGAAAACTTCCCGGCGGATTATCAGTAATAAGCTACAGATACTTATACTTTGATTTCCACTTCAACACCGCTTGGCAACTCTAATTTCATCAGGGCGTCAATGGTTTTTGAAGACGAAGAGTAAATATCAATTAACCTTTTGTATGACATTACTTCAAACTGCTCCCTCGCTTTTTTGTTTACGTGCGGAGAACGCAGTACGGTAAAAAGTTTTTTGTGCGTTGGCAACGGAATAGGACCTGTAACCACAGCGCCGGTGCTTTTCACCGTTTTTACGATCTTCTCTGACGATTTGTCGACAAGCATATGATCGTACGATTTCAATTTTATTCTGATTTTTTGACTCATTTTCTTAAAGATTAAGCGTTACCTTTTGCTTTTTTGATTACCGCTTCCGAAATGTTCGAAGGCGTTTCAGCGTAGTGAGAAAACTCCATAGTAGAAGTGGCACGTCCTGAAGATAATGTCCTTAATGTAGTTACATAACCGAACATCTCAGAAAGCGGCACATCGGCCTTGATGGTTTTGGCACCGTTCCTGTCACCCATGTCATTGACCTGGCCACGACGACGATTCAAATCCCCTACGATATCACCCATGTTTTCCTCAGGGGTAATTACCTCGATTTTCATGATTGGCTCCAGAACGATGGCTCCTGCAGCTTTCGCCACTTCTTTGTAACCCATCTTCGCCGCCAATTCAAATGAAAGTGCATCCGAATCCACCGCGTGGTAAGAACCGTCAAGCAGAGTAACCCTTAAGCTGTCCACCTGATAACCAGCCAACGGACCGGTTTTCATAGCCTCACGGAAACCTTTTTCTACGGCAGGGATAAATTCCTTAGGAACGTTACCTCCTTTTACCTCGTTAACGAACTGTAAGCCCATCGGCACTTTTCCATCCACTTCCTGAGCTGGCTCAAGACGGAATACGATATCACCGAATTTACCACGACCACCCGACTGTTTCTTGTACACTTCACGGTGCTGTGCTGATTTGGTAAATGCTTCTTTATATTCAACCTGAGGCTCGCCCTGGTTTACTTCCACTTTAAATTCACGCTTCATACGATCTACAAGGATATCGAGGTGAAGCTCACCCATACCAGAGATGATCGTCTGACCTGAAGCCTCATCTGTACGAACGGTAAACGTCGGATCCTCTTCAGCCAGTTTGGCCAAAGCCATACCCATCTTATCCACGTCAGCCTTAGTCTTAGGCTCGATCGCGATACCGATTACGGGATCAGGGAATTTCATAGATTCCAGGATAATCGGGTTCTTCTCATCACACAATGTATCACCGGTCTTGATATCCTTAAATCCAACAGCCGCACCAATATCACCAGCTTCGATAAACTCGATTGGGTTTTGCTTGTTGGCGTGCATCTGGTAGATACGTGAAATACGCTCCTTGTTACCTGAACGCGTGTTCAGGATGTATGAACCGGCATCAAGGCGGCCCGAGTAAGCACGGAAGAAAGCCAGACGTCCTACGAACGGGTCAGTGGCAATCTTAAATGCCAAGGCAGCAAACGGCTCTTTTACGTCAGGACGACGCAAAATTTTAGTCTGATCTTCTTCTAACAAATCAGCATCGTCAGGATGGATACCTTCGATACCTTCTTTGTCGGTGGGAGCTGGCAGATATTTACAAACTGCATCCAGCATAAACTGAACCCCTTTATTTTTGAATGAAGAACCTGCAATCATCGGGATGATGGCCATATCGATGGTAGCCGCGCGCAAAGCGTTATTGATTTCCTCTTCAGTAATGGAATTTTCATCTTCCATATATTTATCCAAAAGGTTCTCGTCATATTCTGCCACAGCCTCGATCAGGATAGAGCGGTATTCTTTTACCTCGTCTACCATGTCAGCAGGAATGTCAACAATATCGAAAGTAGCGCCTTGTGTCTCATCATGCCATACAATAGCCTGATTCTTCACCAAATCCACCACACCTTTGAAATCGATCTCATCACCGATAGGCAACGTGATTGCCACAGCATTTGATTTCAACATATCACGAACCTGCTGGCAAACACCAAGGAAGTTTGATCCCTGACGGTCCATTTTGTTCACGAATCCCATACGTGGCACACGGTACTGGTCAGCAAGCCTCCAGTTCGTCTCTGATTGTGGCTCTACACCATCAACCGCAGAGAAAAGGAAAACAAGTCCATCCAGTACACGCAGCGAACGGTTTACCTCGACGGTAAAATCCACGTGCCCAGGGGTATCGATAATATTAAAGTGATACGGTTTTGTTTCCGGAGTGACCTTGCCCTGGATTGTAGGGAAATTCCACTCACAGGTTGTAGCAGCCGAAGTGATCGTGATACCACGCTCCTGCTCCTGCGCCATCCAGTCCATAGTAGCAGCACCATCGTGCACTTCCCCTATTTTGTGTGACTTTCCGGTATAAAAAAGGATACGCTCCGTCGTTGTCGTCTTACCGGCATCGATGTGGGCAGCAATCCCAATGTTTCTTGTGTATTTTAAATCTCTTGCCATTTCTTATGATTAAAATCTAAAGTGAGAGAACGCTTTGTTTGCTTCAGCCATTTTATGGGTATCCATACGTTTCTTAACGGCGGCACCTTCTTCCTTAGCGGCAGCTAAAACTTCAGAAGCCAGACGTTGCGCCATGGATTTCTCATTTCTTCTACGCGCATAAAGGATCATCCACTTCATCGCCATAGAGATTTTACGGTCTGGTCTGATTTGCATCGGGATCTGGAATGTAGCTCCACCCACACGGCGCGAACGTACTTCTACGTGCGGCATCACATTGGTCAGCGCATCTTTCCAGATTTCAAGGGCTGATTTCTCAGCATCTTGTTTCTTGGTTTCTACGATATCGATTGCATCATAGAATACTTTGAAAGCAGTTGATTTCTTACCGTCCCACATTAAGTTATTTACAAAACGTGTTACCAATTGGTCGTTAAACCTTGGATCCGGCAAAAGAGGTCTTTTCTTGGCCTGTCTTTTTCTCATGTCTTTTCTTTACTTTAAAAGTTAAATTACTTTTTAGCTTCTTTAGGGCGTTTAGCACCGTATTTAGATCTCCTTTGCGTCCTTCCGGCAACACCTGATGTATCAAGCGCACCACGAACGATGTGATACCTAACTCCCGGTAAATCCTTTACCCTTCCACCCCTAACTAATACTATCGAGTGCTCTTGCAGGTTATGGCCTTCTCCAGGGATGTAGGCGTTTACCTCATTACCGTTAGTCAAACGTACACGCGCTACTTTACGCATCGCTGAGT
Source organism: Flavobacterium magnum (assembly GCF_003055625.1). NCBI lineage: Bacteria > Pseudomonadati > Bacteroidota > Flavobacteriia > Flavobacteriales > Flavobacteriaceae > Flavobacterium > Flavobacterium magnum. Next base: position 183,371 of record NZ_CP028811.1, read on the forward strand.
TTGGCTTTTTAGGTGTAGTAGTGTAAACACGCGTACATACTCCCCTTCTTTGAGGGCATGAATCCAAAGCAACCGATTTACTCTTCTTAGTTATCTGGGTTCTTCCAGTTCTTACTAATTGTTGAATTGTTGGCATAATTTAATACTAAAAATATATTACGTTATAAATTTCCCGCTTTTTACGGGGTTGCAAATGTAGTGATTATTTTCAACCAAACAAATCTTAAAACATTAATTTTCAAGTGCGTGATGCGCCATCGTAATTTTTATCGCAAATAAGCGTTTATTTGAATTAATTTTACCCGAAATCAGATCGCCTTGAAACATTTCCTCTGGCTGCTTTTTGTTTTTTTCGCTTCCGCAGAAGGGAGTGCGCAACAACTGACGCTGCGAATTTCAGGCGAAAATGCTTTGGAAAACCGGACGATCGACTCGGTTTCATATCCAAAAAAACACGCTGACCTTAAATCGATAAAAGCCACCGTTGGCAAAGTATCGGAAGCGCTTACCAACAAAGGCTACCTCGAAAACACCTTTAACGAAACTGAAAAAGAAAATGATTCGGTTTTCAATTACAAATTTTCATTGGGCGAGCAGACCAAATCGGTTTTTATCCGGATTCCACCCGCATTACGGGACAAAATGGCAATCGATTCAAAATCCGGCATAGCGGAGGTCAGCATCGCAGCTGCGGAAGCCTATCTCAAAAACATTTCCCTGCAGTTGGAAAACCGCGGGTTCGCTTTGGCAAAAGTCAGGCTGGACCATTTCAGGAAAACCGGCCGGAGCCTTTACGCCGACCTGATTGTCGACTTCGGGATCAAACGGCAGCTCAACGACATTGTCGTGAAGGGTTATGAAAAGTTCCCTGCCGGACACCTGGCCAGCATTAAAAAACAATACGGCAAAAAGACGTTTTCGCAGCAAAACCTAAAAAAAATTCACGACGAATTCGACAAATTCCGGTTTGTCAAGCAGACCAAATACCCGGAAATCCTTTTTACGAAAGACACCACCAAAGCGTACGTGTATCTTGAAAAAGCCAAGCCGAGTAAATTTGAGGGCTTCATCGGGTTCTCGAACGACGAGCAGAGCGATGTAAAACTAAACGGCTACCTTGACCTTTTGCTGGTCAATATCCTGAACTCGGGCGAAGAGCTTTCGATATACTGGAAGAGCGACGGCGATGACCAGAAAACCTTCAATCTCGGACTCGAACTGCCTTACATCTTCAGGTCGCGGCTCGGGCTCAAAACATACCTGAACATTTTCAGGCAGGACAGCACGTTCCAGAATACCCGAACGGCCATCGACCTTGGCTATCTTTTTGACTACAACAAGCGCCTGTACATGGGCTATCAGTCTTCAGAATCGAGCGACATTCAAAACCAGAATTCAGCCAGCCTCAGCGATTACAAAAATTCATTTGTAACGGCCGATTTTGAATACCGGGATTTCAGGTCGGGGGATTTCCTTTTCCCGGAGCAATCGAAGCTGAGCCTGAAAGCCGGAAATGGCTCGCGCCGTTCAAAATTGCATTCCGACCAACAGGCGTTCGTGAGCCTCGATGCTTTTCACAACGTGTATCTCGACGAAAAAAACATCTTCAACATCAGGACACAGGATTACTACCTCAAAAGCGGCATGTACATCATCAATGAGCTATACCGGTTCGGCGGCATCAACTCAGTCCGCGGGTTCAACGAAAACAGCCTCCAGGGCAATACGCTGCTTTCGGTACTGACCGAATACCGTTATCGCATAGCGCCAAATTTATACGTTCATACCATCACAGATTATGCGTATTTCGAAGACAGCGCTATGAAAAATGAGGGGACTTTGTTCGGATTCGGACTGGGTTTCGGTATTTTAACGAAAAACGGGCTGCTCAACCTGGTGTATGCCAACGGAAACGCTAACCATCAGGAAATCAAACTTTCCAACTCCATAGTGCACCTGAGTTTTAAGACAAATTTTTAGCTTTTCCTGTTAAAACATAGAGTTCGTTCAACATTTGTTTGGATTGTTAACGAATATTTAAGATATTTGGTTATAACTAAATCAAATTAATAAATATGAAACCTAGATTAACAAATTACTTTGCAGTGCTTTTTGTGCTGTTTGTGCAATTCGCATTTGCACAGGAAAGGACGGTTAGCGGGACAGTTTCTGACAATAGTGGCTTACCGCTTCCCGGCGTAAGCATTGTCGTCAAGGGGACGCAAACCGGTACCCAGACCGATTTTGATGGTAAGTTTTCCATCCAGGCAACACCTACAACCGTGTTGGTGTTCAGTTTCATCGGAATGAAAACACAGGAAGTCACTGCCTCTTCCACAAACCTGAACGTAAAAATGGCCGAAGATGCGGTGGAGCTCGAAGGTGTGGTCGTGACGGCGTTCGGAATCAAGAGAAACCCGAAAGATCTGGGGTACTCTGTAAGCAGTGTGAAAGCCGAAGATCTTACGGGAAATTCCGAACCGGACCTAATCCGTTCGTTAAACGGTAAGGTTGCGGGTGTAAACGTGAACGTCTCAACGGGGGTCGCCGGTGCGGCAAACCAGATTACAATCAGGGGTATCAATTCGTTTAACGGCGACACACAACCTCTGATCATCGTGGATGGTGTGGCCTATGACAACACCGAAATTACGACATCAAGCCAAGTTACCGGTGGTGGTGGATACCAGAACGGACTTTCCAGTCTTGACCCGAATGACATTGCGACCTTCAACGTACTGAAGAGTGCGGCTGCTTCTGCGCTTTACGGCTCAAGGGCGCGTAACGGGGTTATCGTAATCACTACAAAATCAGGATCAGGTGGCAAGAAAGACAGCAAACTGAGCGTGAATGTGGGTACCGGAACTTATTTCGAGACCATTGCCAATTTACCGGATTACCAAAACAAATATGGGGCTGGAGCCAATGGAAATTATTCCAATTCGAATGGTTCGTGGGGACCAAGTTTCGAATCGCTGACAACGATCCCTACATGGGGTCCACTGCTTGATGCGTTTCCTGAATTGGGACCAACACAACCTTACGTAGCCCATCCGAATAACGTTAAGGACCTGTTCCAGACCGGTACGGTGATCGATAATACAATCGGTTTCAGCTACAGCGGACAGGACGGCAGTTTCAATGTAACCATCTCGGATCTCGATCAGGACGGTTATATTCCTTACAACACGTATGACAGGACGTCAATAGCTGTTGGAGGTACTTTTAAATTGGCCAACAAACTTACCGTAGGGGCAAATGCCAGTTTATCTAAAACTGCTCAGGTAGGCGGTTTCTTCGGTGAAAACCAATTTGACGGTTCTTCGTCTTCGTTTGCAAGGACATTGTACCTGGCAAGGAACTGGGACTTCAACTTACCATACAAGGATCCTGTTACAGGCTACTCCGTGACTCCCGTTGCCGGACAGTTTGACCATCCATTATGGTCCTGGGAGCATGATCAGATTTCCACAGACACTTACAGGACCGTGACGGGTATGAATTTGAACTATGCCATCAACGACCACATCTCAGCAAGCTACCGCATCGGTGTGAACCGCTACAACCTGGCCCGTAAGGAAATTCGTGACCTTGGATCGCGTGCTGAAGGCGGATTGGGATCCATCACTACTGATAATTACACCAATCAAAACATCGAATCCACTTTGTTGCTGAACTTTAATTATAAGTTAAGCGACAGTTTTAATTTCGAAGGTATACTTGGAAACAACATATTCGATGAAACAGTACATCGCATAGTTTATTACGGCAAGGAATTAAACCTTCCGAACATTTACACCATGCACAACGTAAAAAACATTTCGAACCTGCTCGATGAAAGTACAAGGAAAAGGAATGCGGGTATTTTCGCCGACGTCACATTCTCTTACAAAGAATACCTGTTCCTTAATGCAACAGCCAGGAATGATTTCAGTTCCTCACTGCCAAAAGACAACAATTCGTACTTCTACCCTTCCGCAAGTGCCTCTATTATCCTGACCGATGCACTCGGAATTAAAAGTGATGTACTTGGTTTTGCAAAACTGCGTGCCGCGTACGCAAAAGTGGGTAACGATGCCGATGCCGAATTTATCAAACGCAGCTTCGTACAGGGGCAGGCTTATAATGGAGCGACAATCATCAGAAATGACACTGAAATCGGAGATCCGAATGTCACTCCTGAATTTACGGATGAATTTGAAATCGGAACGGATTTAGAATTCTTCAAAAGGAGGATTATCGTTGACCTGAGCTTGTACAACAAAACCACAAAGGATCTGCTTACTCCTGTAACGGTTCCAACTTCAAGCGGTTATGAAATATTAAGGACGAACCTTGGGGAAATGACCAATAAGGGTATCGAACTTGGATTGACCCTGGTGCCGGTCCAGAACACAAACTTCAAATGGACATTATACACCACGTTCACGAAAAACAAAAATGAGGTTACTGAGCTGATTGAAGGGCTCGACAGGTTTGCGCTTGATCCTAATGAACCTTCTTATGTCATTAAGGGAGAGCCATTCGGGGTATTTTATGGTACAAAATTCGCTCGTGACGCGAACGGAAATTACCTGATCGATCAGGATGGTGGTGGTATCATTGCCGATCCTACTCCGGGTATCATCGGTGATCCAAACCCTGATTTCAAAATGAGCTTTACAAACACTTTATCTTACAAAGGGTTTACACTTCGCGGACAATTCGATTACCGTAAAGGTGGCGACATCAGTTCAACGACTATCGAATCGCTTCTCGGCCGCGGTGTTACAAGAGATACCGAAGATCGTGAACATACTTTCATCATCCCGGGTTTTTATGGTAATTCTGATGGAACCCCGGTACTGGATGGCGCCGGCAATCAAATCCCGAACACGACGCAGATTAATATGAATGAGCTGTATTTCTCGCCTGCAGGCGGTAACACTTTTGCCATCAATAGTGTGGACGAAGCCGATATTTACGACGGTACGGTCTTCAGGTTGAGAGAGGTGAGCCTTACTTATGATGTGCCAAAGAAATTCCTTGAGAAAACACCATTTGGCGGTATCAGCTTTTCCGTTATCGGAAACAACCTATGGTACTTTGCGCCAAACGTACCAAAATATACCAATTTCGATCCAGATACAACAAGTTTTGGAGGAACGGCGTTACAAGGTGTGGAAATCACCGCTGCCCCTACTGCGAAGCGTTATGGATTTAGACTTAATTTAACTTTCTAAAAAAAATAATATGAAACTGTTCGATATAATAAATAAAAACAAAGGGAAACTGGTTATTGCCTCCGCGGCAATGCTGGTCCTGAGTTGCAGTGAATATCTCGATGTGGATACGGATACTGACAACCCGACGGTGGCACCGCTGACACAATTGCTCAGTGGTATCGAAGTCGACCTCAATAACACTAACAATTTCCTGAATTATACCGGCAGCATACTGCAGGTGTATACGCACCAGATGACCGTTAGGGAAGAGCAGGACCAATATGGTACGAAAGTCGACAACATCAACATGAAGAATGACTGGGATAATACTTACCTGACCCTGACCAATATCGAAACGCTGATTGCCCAGGCGACTGAGTCCGGTGATATGCAATACGTCGGTATCGCACAGATGCTTAAAGCGTATTCTATGTCCACAGCAGTCGACTTGTGGGGCGACATTCCTTATTCAGAGGCCGCGCAATTGGCGTCGACAGGGATCAAGAGTCCAAAATTTGACGACCAGAAAGAAATTTATGCGGCAATCCTTGCATTGATTGACACGGCGAAAGGCAATATGGCAAGCCCGGATGGGCAAACTCCAGGCAGTGATGACCTGATCTACGGTGGCGATATGGACAAATGGATCCGATTTGCCAATACGTTCAAATTGAAACTGTATAACCAAACCAGGTTGACGCCTGATTTCGACCAGGCTGGTTTTGACGCCTTAATCACTGAAAATAATTTCTTCGATTCAATTGATGACGATTTCCAGTTTAACCAAACCAACAAGCTGTCCCCAACCGACGAGCGAAATAAATTTTTCCTGGAATCGTATAACAGCACCCAGTTTTCTACGTACATGAGCCCATGGTTCTACGAAATTCTTAAAGGAATGAATCCAACTATCCACAATGGAAATCCCGACCCAAGGATTCCGTACTATTTCTACAATCAATTGGCTCCCGGAGAGTTTCCACCAGATCAGGGCGATACTGCAACAGGAGATCCAAAAGCGGACTATTGGGACGCATCGACAGGATTCTTCAGCATCCGTTTTGGAAGTACCGGCCCTAACCGTGATTTCAGTGCAGAAAATTCCTATACATACCCTGGTATATTTCCGGCCGGAGGTCGTTATGATGATGGAGGTGCACAGGTTCAGAGCGGGACTACCGCAACAGGAATCGCTCCGCACAGGATCCTTACTTACGATGAGTTCCTGTACATTCAGGCAGAGTTGATGCTTGCCGGAAAAATTACAGGCGATCCTGCAGCCAAGCTCCAGGAGGCTATGGAGGCCAGCTTCGAAAAAGTCGATCAGGTAGTAGCGCGAAACTTGACTTCACAGGATGTTCCTGTACTGACAGGGTCTGCGGAAGTGACTTCATTTATTGCAAACGTGATTACAGAATTTAATGCGGGCAGTGCAGCCAAGAAATTAGAAGTGGTGATGACGCAGAAATGGGTGGCCACTTTCGGGGATCCGGCTGACCAGTATAATGATTACAGAAGGACCGGCTACCCTGTTCTTGCCAATCCAGACGGCCCGTCTCCTGAATATCAACTGAACAATGGCGACGGTTTCCCGATCATCGATTCACAAACGGTACTGAATAATGATTACCAATTTTCATTATTCTGGCCACAAAGTGAATTGAACGCAAACCAAAACGCGCCGGCACAGAAGAACCCAGGTACGTACAAGATTTTTTGGGATGTTAACTAAATAAAAAAATATTATGAAAAAAATCAAATTAATACTTACGTTGCTGGCAGTAACCCTGCTGGTTCCGTCTTGCGAAAATGACGGAGGGGACTCAGTCATAGAAACGCAGAAAGGCACTGTCCCTGATATACAGAAAGTGGCCGATTCAGAACAGTCGATAAATTTTATCAGGATAAATGATGGAGGAGATGTCAACCTCAATTTTTCTGTAGGACTTGGGCTTGGACAAGAAGAGTTTCAATCGCTTGACGTAGTGCTTTTTTATCTCAAAGGAGACGGCACGGTGAACCGCTTTGTCCTTGATTCAGGGGTCACATCGCTGCCTAAGACTTACAGCCTGAAACTTGCGGACATATTCGCGGCCTTTCCGGATGTGAATTCGGTGGCGGATATCACGACTCAGGACCAATTATTAGTTTCTACCGATATTACGTTGAAAGACGGGACAGTCATCAAAATGACCAACGATGACGGGACCGCTAACTACGGACAGAATATTGCCAATTCGGCCTACTATTCCGTAATTCAGACTTATGATGTTTCCTGCCCAATCGATGACGCATCAAACTTTAGCGGAAACTATAAAGTAGTGAGTGACGCATGGCAGGATTACGCAGCTGGAGACGTCATTCCTTTAGAATATCATCCAGAGGACGGCCAATATACTTTCAGGATCATGAGCACAAACAATCCTTACTTAATCAATTATGACACAAGTTATATGCTTGTAACTATTGACCCGGCTACAGGAGAAGTAACGGTAGCTGCAAACGAACCCTTCAATTACGGTCCACCGGCGCCATACGTAGTCAGCGGAACGGGAGATGTAAAATCATGTACTGGTGCTGTGACGCTTGATTTACTTTTCTCAGGTAACGGTCCATATAAGCTCGTGATCGAAAAGGAATAAACCAAATTTCTGTAAATAAAGCCGTCACCCAGAAGTGGCGGCTTTTTTATTTATATCTTTGCCGCATCATGGAAAAAGAACAACAGATTTTTGGAATCAGGGCCATCATTGAAGCGATTACAGCTAAAAAAGAAATAGATAAAGTATTCATTCAGAAGGATGCTGCAGGCGAACTGATGAAAGACCTGATGAAAGTCATGAAAAGGAACAACGTCAACTTTTCCTACGTCCCTGTTGAAAAACTGAATCGCCTTACCCACAACAACCACCAGGGTGCCGTCGCTTCGATATCCCCTGTCAGTTTCTATGATCTGGAGTCGCTGACAGAAAAAGTCATAGCAACAGGAAAAATGCCGTTATTGCTTATTTTGGATCAAATCTCAGACGCGCGAAATTTCGGTGCCATCATCCGTACTGCAGAATGCACCGGTGTGGATGGCATTATCGTACAGAAAGCGGGTTCCGCGCCAGTCAACGGAGATACCGTCAAAACGTCTGCAGGCGCCGTTTTCAACGTACCGATCTGCAAGGTAGAGCACATCAAGGATGCCATATTTTATCTGCAGGGATCCGGAATTAAGACGGTCGCAGCCACCGAAAAAACAGAACACAGCCTTTACGACATCAATTTAAATGAACCACTTGCGATTGTGATGGGTTCAGAAGACCGCGGCATCAATCCATCGGTGCTCAAGATTATAGATGAGAAAGCCAGCCTTCCGATGGCAGGCAGCATCGGTTCGCTGAATGTTTCAGTAGCCTGTGGCGCATTCCTTTATGAAGCGGTGCGTCAGCGCGCCTGATTGTCCTCCGGCTTTTCTTCTTTGGTTTCAGGAATAAAATCATAAACAAATATGTAGCCCGGGAAGACCTCAGGCTCCGGTTCCGGCGGTGGCGGATTGACAAAATTTCCATTTTCATCGAAGCGCTGCATGAATTTATCTGCGGAAGCATCATATTCTGGCTTTTCCCACTCATAACGGATTTCCTTTTGATAATCCGGTGTTTTATAGATTACCGAGAACGCAAAGCCCGTAAGCAGGCCACTGAGATGCCCTTCCCAGGAAATCGTCTCATCCACACCCGGAAATACAAACCAGATCAGGCTGCCGTAAATCAGCACCACCATCATGGATAAGGCAACCAGCCGATAATATCCCGTCCGGATCCCTTTAAAAAAAATGAAACTCACCAGTACATAAATCAGGGAACTGGCGCCGATATGGAATGCATCGCGGGCAATCATCCATGTAAGCATCCCTGAAACGAGGATGCCGTAACCTATGACCCTGAAAGTCAGCTCGCGGTAGAAATAGCGCAAAGCCGCGAGCAGTATGAACAATGGGATAGAGTTGTTGAAAAGATGACTGATATCACCATGCAGGAATGGACTGAAGAGGATGCCGCGCAATCCTTCAAAAGTACGCGGATAAATGCCGTAATCCCGAAGGTGCAGGCCGAACTTCGCATTGGCCCAGAACACAATCCACAATAACAGCACCGAAAAAAGCGGCAACGCTATCACGGACAGCGAAAATTTGAAGTAATTGTCTTTCATCGTCTATTGAAATGATTGACCCAGCGGTAACAAAGATTTGCCCAAAGCGGCATCGGTGCTATTTTGTCAGTTTTCACGACAAACGGACGCCCAAAAAATTAATTTCCGGTGCCTTAAAAATCGTAATTTTGCAGTTATGGAAGCACCATTAGCCGAACGCGTTCGCCCGAAGCGATTAGAAGATTATATCAGTCAGGAACACCTTGTCGGCCCAAAGGGTTCGCTGACGCTCCAGATTGAAAAAGGCATCATCCCTTCACTGATTTTCTGGGGGCCGCCGGGCACGGGTAAAACGACATTGGCGGAAATCATTGCCGAGGAATCGCGGCGTCCGTTTTACATCCTGAGCGCAATCAACTCGGGCGTAAAAGACATTCGCGACGTAATCGATAAGGCCAAGCAGAGTGGAGGGCTTTTCACCGCAAAAAACCCAATCCTTTTTATTGATGAGATCCACCGTTTCAGCAAATCGCAGCAGGACTCGTTACTGGCAGCCGTCGAAAAAGGATGGATTACGCTGATTGGGGCTACGACTGAAAATCCGAGTTTCGAAGTCATCCCCGCGTTACTGTCGAGATGTCAGGTTTACGTCCTTAATGCCTTTTCGCGCAGTGACCTGGAGAAACTGCTCCGGCGCGCGATGGAGCAGGACGCTTATCTCAAAACCAAAAAAATCGTCCTGAAAGAAACCGAAGCCCTGCTGAGGCTCTCCGGAGGCGACGGACGCAAATTGCTCAACGTGTTTGAACTCGTGGTCAACGCTTCCCCGGAAGGAAAAATCACCATCACAAACAACGAGGTGCTTCGATTGGCGCAGCAGAACACCGTACTTTATGACAAAACCGGCGAGCAACATTACGACATCATCTCGGCATTTATCAAATCAATACGCGGCAGCGACCCCAATGGTGCTGTGTATTGGCTTGCGCGAATGATTGAAGGCGGCGAAGACGTGAAGTTTATTGCCCGCAGGCTGCTGATCCTTGCCAGTGAGGATATCGGTAACGCAAACCCCACCGCGTTGATTATGGCCAACAACACTTTTCAGGCCGTCACGACAATCGGTTATCCCGAAAGCCGGATTATCCTGAGCCAGTGCGCGGTCTATCTGGCCACGTCGCCGAAAAGCAACGCCAGCTACATGGCTATAGGCAAAGCACAGCAAACGGTAAAGCAAACCGGAGATTTGCCCGTACCCCTGCATTTGCGCAACGCGCCTACGAAACTGATGAAAGAATTAGGGTACGGTGACGATTATAAGTACTCACATGATTACGCAAATAATTTCGCCGAACAGGAATTCCTGCCTGATGCTATTGCCAATACGGCATTTTACGAACCCGGGAACAATGCGCGTGAAAATGCCACACGCGATTTCCTGAGGAACCGTTGGAAAAATAAATACGGATATTAGAGTTTGAGGTTTGTCTGTTCTGAGACCAATTGGTCATTCTCGTAGCATTCAAAAAACCACGTACCGTTTTTCTTCAGCAACACCCCTTGCCTGCCCTGCGATACCGCAATAAAAATACCAGGATCGGTGGTTTTTGAGAGCCTGAATTTTACGGTCGAAGAGCTTTCCTCGATGATAAGGTAGCCGTTTGCAGTTTTCTCGGTAGTAAATGCCGCCCCGGTTGACGGAGTTTTGGCTTGAAGTGCTACTGGTTTTTCCCCGACGGCATTTTCTTTCGGCTTTATTTGGTCGCTTACAGGCACTTTCGCATCATTAGCCTGCCTGTACCCCGAAAACTTATAATTAAGGGCCGCAACCGACTCAAATGCACGCGTGAGTGCCTCAGCATACGCTTCATTGAAATCTTTCTTTTTACTGGATCCGAAAACGCTCTTGAAAACCACCGCATTCTGACAATCCCTGAAAATGAGTGCAAGCTTCGTGGTCATGAGCGAATTGTTGCGCTCCACCTCCACGAAAAGCTTGTCGCACCGATTAGCCGCGACAGCGTCAGGCAGGATTTCGGTGTCGTAATATGTTTTAAATCCAAGTTCGTTGAGTTTCATCTTTACAATCGTACTCACACGATATTGATTCTCTTTTGACATCCAGTCAAATTTTACAGGGACGATGGCAAACTCAAAGTCATTAAGGGTTTTCTGGGCAGAAGCCACAAAAGAAATGACGAACAGCAGCAGGCAAAGTTGTTTTTTCATGGTTTAAAGGTATTCTTTTAAGTGCAGCAAATGTGCTATCGATTTAATATCCTGGTTTGTCCCTGACTTTCCAGGGGTGAAATGAATGGCGTCAAACCCGCATTTTAAGGCGCCGAGCACGTCAGCTTCCAGGTTATCGCCTATCATCAGGCAACGCTCCTTTTGGGTGTTGGCTTGTTTAAGCGCGTATTCAAATATCTGCGGATGCGGCTTTTTTACGCCTGCCGTCTCAGAATTGGTTATGGTGTTAAAATAGTGGTCGATCTTGGAATTCCTGAGTTTACTGCCCTGTATGTCGTGAAATCCGTTGGTGATGATGTGAAGCCGGTACTTTTTACTGAGATATTCGAGAATTTCGGCTGTCCCTTCAAAAAGGTGGTTGAATTGCGGCAGGCAGCGGATGTATTCGGCCGATAGGACGTGAATCAAATCATCCTCAATCTGATATCCGGTTGCGTCAAACGCGTCTTTGAGCCGTCCGTAACGCAACTCGCTTTGTGTAATCTTGTCGTATTGGTACAACTCCCAATACTTCAGGTTTATGGGTACGTAGTGCAAAAGGAATTCGTCCAGATCCACAGCAACATTATTGGTACCGAAAATCTCCCTGAACGCCAATGCTGAATTTGTCTCAAAATCCCATAGCGTGTGGTCGAGGTCGAAAAAGATGTCGGATATTTTAGTTTCCATAACCGGGTGTTGCTGTGCAAATGTCGGAAAGTTATTCCATCGCACAATACTTTTTATAAAATACCCTGATCGGCAAAACTCAGGTAATGGCTTTCAGTCACGATCAAATGATCGAGCACCTTAATGTCAAGGTTCTCGCCTGCCGAAACCAGCTTACGGGTAATGGTCTTGTCGGCATCACTGGCGACCAAAGTACCGGATGGATGGTTGTGGCAGAGGATTACGGCTGTGGCGCCAAACTCCAACGCATGTTTATAGACCAGCCTCACATCGACCAAAGTCCCGGTAATCCCACCTTTACTGAGCTGTAGTTTTGTGATGACCTTATTGGAGTTATTGAGGTAAATAACCCAAAACTCCTCGTGCGGCAGGTCGCCGATAACAGGTTGCATCAATTCAAAAATGGAACGGCTCGAAAGTACTTTCTGCGTTTCGGGGATTTCGGCGGCTTTTTTCCTGCGTGCCAATTCTAGCGCCGCAATAATTGAAACGGCTTTTGCCTCGCCGATTCCTTTAAATTGCATCAATTGCTGCAACGATAATTTCGATAACTGATTCAGGTTGTTTCCGGAAGCCGCCAGGATGCGCTTGCTAAGATCGACCGCTGTCTCATTACGGCCGCCCGAGCCGATGAGGATGGCTATGAGCTCAGCGTCGCTAAGCGAACTCCTGCCTTTAAGCATTAACTTCTCACGGGGACGGTCGTCTTCGGACCAACTGCGGATGGGGAATGGGGCATTTTCTGACATGTTGCATGGCGTTTATTACCGCAATATATCAAAAAACAACATAACCTATCCCATTATTGCATTAATTGTCTGATCTCGTCGAAATGAAGCCCTCCATAATTTCCGGAACTCATCAATAGTAATGCGATACTTTCGGTATCGAACTTCAGATGGAAAAGATACTCCTTAAACGCCTCCGGATTGGTGTAGATAATCAGGTCGTTTCGTTTGAAAGCGGATCCAATCTGTTCGGCAGAGATGTCGTCAAGTTGCTTGATCCTGACGGCATCTGGCGAATAAAATACCACCGCGACATCGGCCGCGTCGAGTGCGCCTTGATACTCCTTCAGGAAATCGGGATTCAGGCTGCTGTAAGTATGCAGTTCGAGGCAGGCAATCAAGGTGCGTTCAGGATACTGCTCTTTTACCGCTTTAGTGGTTGCTGACACTTTGCTGGGCGAATGCGCAAAATCCTTGTAAGCCACGTTTCGCTTATTTTCTGCAATTTTTTCGAGCCTTTTCGAAGCGCCCTTAAAACTGGCAATCGCTTCATAAAAATCCGACTCGTCGATACCCATATTCTGGCAAATCCACTTCGCGCCGGCCAGATTGTTCAGGTTGTGGCCGCCGAATACTGAAATCGGCATGTTGCCCTCGCCAGTTACAAGGTAAGTCGTTCCATCCTTAACAAAATAGTCGGGCGTGCGGTAAGGCAATTTCCGGATCGGATTTGTGGCAGCCTCCGCAACGCGTTTCACTTCAGGATCATCTTCATTATAAACCAGGATTCCTCCATTGGTAATCATGCTGACAAAGGTTTCAAACTGGGCCACATAATTATCATAGGTTGGAAAAACGTTGATGTGATCCCAAGCGATCCCTGAGATCAGCGCGATATTGGGTTGATACAAATGGAACTTCGGACGGCGGTCCATCGGTGAAGATAAATACTCATCGCCTTCGAGCACGATAAAATCGTTGTCTTCTGTGAGATGAACCATGTTATCGAAGCCTTCAAGTTGGGCACCCACCATATAATCCACAGCAACATTGTGGTAGTGCATGACATGCAGAATCATGGAGGTGATGGTGGTTTTGCCGTGGGATCCGCCGATGACGACCCGTGTCTTATTTTTGGATTGCTCGTATAGAAACTCCGGATAGGAATAAATCTTAAGGCCCAATTCCTGTGCGCGCAGCAGTTCGGGATTATCCGGCTTGGCATGCATGCCCAATATCACAGCATCGATTTCATTTGTGATCTTGTCGGGAAACCACCCGAACTCCTGGGGAAGAAGACCTTTTTTGGCCAGCCTGCTTTTTGATGGTTCGAAGATCGCGTCGTCACTTCCGGTAATCTCGTAACCTTTGTCATGTAATGCCAGTGCCAGGTTGTGCATGGCGCTGCCTCCAATGGCAATAAAATGTGTTCGCATCAGGATTTATTTTTTTCGTTGTATTCAGCCAAGGTAAGTCTCGCTTTTTCGGGTTGGTTCATTTTGTTTTTGTAAAGGTCGGCTAACTTTTGATAACAAACCCTTGAACTGCCGAGTGCGATTGCTTTCCTGTACTCTTGTTCGGCGATGGTGTAGCGTTCAAAATATTCGTCGATGTGCCCTTTAGCCAGATAGCCGTCAATGGGGGAAATCTTCATGAGCTGGTCAGAATATGCAATGGCTTTCCTTTCACTGCCGCCGACGATTCCTGGGAGCTGCAGGTACAGCTCAATTAACGCCCACCGCGCGTCAATGTGTTTAGGATCGAGCTTAATCGCTTTCTCAAAAGAGCTTCGAATCTCACCAATCATGCCCAAAGCTTTAAATTTATTGGATTCTTTGGCTATCATGCCCAGCACACCGCCATATTTATAAACATAATCGGCAGTGTTAGGCTGTAATTGTTTGAGTTTCCGGTAATACGCAAGGGCTGACTTCCAGTTCTTCTGTATCCCATTGATATCCCCGAGATATTCCATAGTTTTCAAATGGCCCGGCGACGCTTTCAACACCTTTTCGAACAGGACTTGCGACTGCGCGTATTTCTGTTGCCGAAAGAGCGTTTCAGCCTTCTCAAAATCAGTTTGGGAAAACAAAAAGCCCGGGCATGAGAGAAGAAGCAAAAACAAGTATTTCATATGACGTTGCTGAGTTCCAAAAATAACAAAAATAGTGTTACAGGTTCGTTAAGCCATAAAAAAAGCCCGCTTAAAAAGCGGGCTTAATTATTCTGAGACATCTACCTATTCAGCCGGAACCGGTGAGTAAGTTACGTCAACAGTAAATGGATTGGTCGGGAATACACCCTGCCTCAATCTGATACTGAAAACATCGTTGCAAGCGTCATAGGTGTCAAATGAATCTGTACCGCCTGGGTATCTTGATGGCGATGCAGGATCATTGATTCCTTCAACATGAACCTTATACTTACCTTCGCTATTCTTTTGGTCAGTAATGGTAATGATGGCAGGATAATTCCTGATTGCCGCCGGATTACCTACTAACTCCGGGATAAACTGAACACCCCACGCTGAAGCTGTAGTAAATTGTCTTGGGTTACCTTCAACAGGTGTCAAGACCTGTGTAAAATCAGGTCCCATAAAACCGATTGAAGCAGCAGCACTGCCTGCATAAGTGTAAGAGGCACCGCCAAAGCCCCGCACAATGACGTGCACGACTACAGGCTTAGTGTTATCTGACAAACCAACAGTAACCTCTTGCTTGCTGGTTGACGTCAGCGTAACATCGAATTCAGCGGTTTGTGCAAGACCTGCATCTGTAAGATTCAAAACAAGGTCCTTTAACATGATACGCTCCGTGGCGCCACCGCCGATTTGGTCATCAGACGTGATGGTCACGCTTCCTGTACGTTCCGGAATAATTGCGGTTGAGCTTCCGTTTGTATCGGTAATGCTGTAATACACTTCAGTCCCCTCTTTATTCACAGGAACATGCATTTCCACAGGAATATTAATTTGCGAGTTCGCTTCATATACAACACCCACACAAAAGTCGTCGCTAAACTGTACCCAACCACTGGAGGTCTTTGCACTGTCAAACCTGCCGTCGTTTTTGTCATTTTCGTTACACGAACTTAAGCCAAAAGCAGCGCCCAGGAAAAATATATAAATGGATTTTTTCATTGTTTTTTATTGTTTTGTTAAAACTACTTTGCTGGCACCGAAACTTCCGGCCGAAACACGAACCCTGAAATTGAGTGTGATCACATCGACACAGGCATCAACAGTACTATCTTCCAAAGCGGAATCACTGTCATCTACATAGGCGTTACCGTATTGACCGTTCACGTAAAGGAAATTATCCAGATAGAAAGGATACGTAATGATAGAATCATATGGATCATCTCCGTTGAAAAAGATTGAGGTCGTGGAATTAGGATCTACATCCCAAATATTCCTTAAAACCAATTCGTTAGGCTGGTCACCAGGCTCACCGACAACAGTATAACTGTACGGGCCAGGCGTCTCGATAGCATCATATGTACCAACGAACTCGTCCCTAATGATCGGACAAATCTGGGTAACATTGATGATGGCCTTGTTAGAATCGAAAACCTGATTTTCAGCATTGGTCGCGAACGTTACCGTCAATACTGTGGTTTCCTCTAAACCATTATCGATACCATGAACCTTAAGTATACCCTGATTTGTATTTGCAGGGATAGTCACCGTCGAAGGAATGGTATAAGTTGCAGGATCTGCGTTGCTTTCCTCAGCCACAACCGTTACGTTGAACACCCGGTCGACATCGGATTTTGTACTGGAATACAGCACTACATCCAAATCTCCTTCAGAGTCGACTACAACAGGTAATGTATATACCGCTTTTGAGAAGGAAAGTAAAGTCTGGTTATCAGACGTACCGTCATAGACTGCCGTATCGGCTTCTCCGCAAGAAACAAAGAAAACAGAAGCAATCAGTAATTTAAAAATTGTTTTCATAGAAATTTTATTTAATTAATTATCATCATAGCCAGGGTTCTGAACCATCAGGTTGTTTGCGTTCAATTCACTTTGAGGAATTGGAAGTGTAAACCTGTAATCATTTGCAGGAAGGTCAGTCGGCGCAGAGAAAGTAGCAGCATCATCAGATCTTCTGCTCACGCCGATATTCAATTCTCCACCGAGTCGCTTTAGATCAAGATACCTGTGTCCTTCGAAAGCGAATTCTTTACGCCTTTCTAAAAGGATGTCTTCCAATGCAACACCCAAGGAACCATAAGTACTCAAACCGGCAGAAGCACCCCTTGCAGCCCTGATAGCCTGAACAGAAGCAGCAGCTGCGGCCAAATCACCACGTCTTGCCTGCGCTTCAGCCAAAATCAATTGCATTTCAGATGCCCTGAAGATTTTCACGTCATTTACCAATGCATCAGCAGGAATACCAGGATATTTACCAATAAGGATAATACCGTTATTAATTGGGTAGTCGAAATCAGATCCGTTTCCGGTAGGGCCATCATCTGGAACAAAAGTCACTGCCTTACGAACGTCACCGTCATCAAAAAGATTTAAAAGCTGCTCTGAAGCTTCGAGAATCGGGCTTCCGTCTCTTGTTACCGTGTTTGCATACCAGTTGTTTGCAATTCCGTTATCATTAGCGGTACGCTTGAGGGCAAAAATAGTTTCACCTCTTGTTGGGGCAGCGACACCAGCAAACATTTCAGCATAGGTAGCAGCGTCAGACAGCGGGAACGCAGTTAACAAATCAGTTGCCAGCGCTTCAGCACGAGCGTAATCCTCAGTGTCCAGTGAAAGCCTGGCCTCAATAGCCTGAATCACGTTAGTGTTAAGGTAATACATTGAATTTCCCTGAACAGTCACACCATTAAGTAGTTCGTAAGCCTGCGAAATATCATCCTTCATGAATGCAACAATCTCGCCCACTGTGTTGCGTGGAAAAGTATCATTCACAAACAATTCAGGAACAAAATCCATTTTTATTACTGACGGCCCTGCAGTATTGGTGTAATCCGGAGTAAAATACTCGAAAAGATCCAGTGTACATAAAGCCCTCATCGCCAATAACTGTCCTTTGATAACGTCAGCATCAGCCTTGTCACTGTCAGAAAAAGTATCATAAATCCTATTGTAAGCCTCGAGTACCCTGTTTACGCGGTTGATGGTAGCGTAACGGTTGGCCCAGATGCTTTCAGGTGTAGAATTACTTGGCTGCAAAACGAAGTTGTATTCACTTGAGCCCTGTCCGCTACTCGCAGACCCTTTCTTCATGTTATCCGTAAAAAGATCATTAAAGAAGATGGCGTCACCGTTACCGTTACTTCCAAAGTCAGGGCCATAAGCAGCATACACACCGTTTAATCCTGATTGTAAATGCCCAACGGTTTTATAAGCTGATATAGGATCCAGCTCAGATTCCTGAACTATATCGGTTGCGTCATTGCAAGCTGCCACACTAAACAATAAAGCAATAAAACCAAATTTAAATATTTTTTTCATTATCATTTTTTTTAGAAATTAATTGTAGCACCAAAGGTATAGATCTTCGGAGTAGGGTAGTTACCCCTGTCGGTAGAACGGAAACCTGCTTCAGCATCCCAACCCCTGTATGAGCTGAAAGTGATGATGTTCTCCGCTTGGATAAAGAATTTAACGCCGCTGAAAGGAGTTTTTTCCAAAGTCTTCGAGTTGAAAGAGTATCCTAACGAAACGTTTCTCAGTCTTAAGAAGGAACCATCCTCAAGATAACGGTCAGTACCATTGATATAATCTACAGAATTGAATGGATTACCTACCCTCGGCACTGAAGTGATATCCCCAGGATTCTGCCAAGCTGTCAACACTGATGTCGCACGGTTACCACCATCGTCAATAACGTTGGTCTCTTCCACTGTTCCAAGGTCAAGGTTATTCCTCCAAAGGTCAGCCATCCAGCTCCATTGTGTTGTAAATTCAAATCCTTTAAAACCGATATTGGTTCCAAAACCTCCCTGCCACACAGGGTATACAGATTTCCCGGTAGAAACCCTGTCTGCATCAAGCATATTTTCTGTCAAATTTCCTTCAGCATCCAAGAACAGAGCGTTACCATTTGCAGGGTTAACGCCGACATATCTTTGAACGTAAAACACGTCAACCGGTTCTCCCTCAATCAAAGCAGAGGCACCACCGTTGAATTCAATACCTTCAAAACTTGGAGCCAACTCCAAAATTTTATTCTTGTTGTAAGACGCATTCGCATTTACAGAAATATTCCAGTTGCTCTTATCGTAAAGAACATATTTCAAGTCAGCCTCAATACCCCTGTTCTCCATAGATCCGATGTTGGCTTGTATAATGCTTGTACCATTTACCGGAGAAACCGGACGGTCCTGGAACAGTTCTTCAGTAGTTTTCACGTACACGTCAACGGTACCCGAAAGTTTGTTTTTCCAAACACCGAAATCAACACCGATGTTAGCTTGTTTAAGTTCCTCCCACTGTAGGAAAGAGTTCCCCAGCTGGGTAAGAAATGTAGAGTTGCCACTGTCATAACCTCCACCCTGTCCGTACAAGGTACGTGTAAGGTTCAAGCCTGAATATTGGGCGTTGATAATCCGTTGGTTACCTGAAGTTCCGTAAGAACCTCTTAACTTCAACAGGTTAAAGGCAGTCTTGTCTTTCATGAAAGCTTCCTGATCGATACTCCAGCCCGCTCCAACAGACCAAAAAGTACCCCACTTGTTGTCATCGATAAAACGGAACGAAGCATCCCTCCTGATTGTACCAGACAATACATATTTGCTGTCGTAATCGTATTGAGCGTTCGCAAAGTAAGAAAACAAACCTTCCTGTAGTTTAAAAGATCCGATTGTTGGCGTATAAATTTCACCTCCAAGCTCCTGAGTATTAAAATCAACAAATGCCGCACCAGTACCAAGCAACCTTGGATCAAGACCTCTTACCTGGAAATTGATTCCGTCATAATGTGCCTTATTGTATTCCGTGTAGGCAGTAACATCGATATTATGCTTTCCGAATGTGTTATTGTAATTCAGACTCGCAGTAGTATTGAACCTGAAATCGCGTGTAGATCCCTCACTTTGGATACCACCAAACTCAGCAGCCTGATTTACCTGAAATGGCCCAAGAATACTGTTTGGATGCAAAACCTCTTTAGTTGTGAAAGTTGAATAATCAACACCCATCTGAATTCCAGCAGTCAGATTTTTCGCAAAGTTATAATTGGCGTTAAATGCAGTAACCATTTTAAACTCATCCTCAATATCCGTATTCATTCTTACAGAATTCAACAACACATAAGGAATCTTATCCGGAGTAATACCTGAAGCATCGCCGGAAGCAATACCGCCATCCATTGTAATAGATCCATCTGCATCATACGGAGATAAGTAAGGAAGACCTCTTAGCGCAGCAGAGAACGGAGCAAAGTAAATTGCATTTGTTCCCGCACCGTCAATACCATTCTGACGTGAAAAGTTAGCAGAATAATTTAAAGAGTAAGTAAATTTATTGTTCTCTGAACGACCGGTAAAATTGTTCCTTAAACTGAACCTTTTGAAGTTTGTATTCAAAAAGATACCGTCCTGCTCAAAATAACTCAAAGATGTAAAATTTGTAGTCTTCTCAGAACCTGAAGTGATAGACAAGTCATGAGTCTGTGTAGCGCCTTTCCTGAAGAAAATATCCGCCCAGTTTGTATTTGCCTGCTTTGCGCGGGCTTCGATTTCAGCATCTGTTTTTCCACCACCTAAACCGCCACCATATTGCTGTTCCAGTTTAAGCATCTGCCTCGAATTCATCAGCTCGATATTCAAGCCCTGAATCTCGTTGATTCCATATTGTGAAGAGTACCTGAACTTCATTTTTTCGTTCAGTTTACCTCTTTTTGTAGTAATAACGATAACACCGTTACCTCCCCTGTTTCCGTAAATAGAAGTCGCCGAAGCATCCTTCAAAACACTGATTGTAGCAATGTCATTCTGGTTGATACTCCTGAAACCATCTTCGTCAACCGGACTTCCGTCAACGATAAACAATGGCTCAATGTTACCATTGATTGATCCGACACCACGAAGGATGATCGTACTATCCGCTCCAGGCTGACCGCTTCCTGTCGAAACACTAAGACCAGAAACCTGTCCTTGAAGGTTTTGAATTACGGAAGCATTGGCCCGTTCTTCAATAGCATCAATTGAAATTGTGGAGATAGCTGAAGGATTATCCCTTTTCGTAAAGGTTTTGTATCCTGTGTTAATGGTAACAACCTCCAGATCAGTTTGTGCCGCTTTAAGTGTCACGTCGATGTTGCTTGATGCACCAACCGGCTGGGTCTGCGTGGCAAGCCCAACGTATGAAAACACTAACGACTGACCTTGTGCAGCTGTGATGGAGTATTTACCATCAATATCTGTGTTGGCCCCTTTATTAGTTCCAGCTACGGTAACGGTAACGCCCGGCAAAGGAAATCCTTCGCTATCTTTCACGGTACCTGTCACAGTTTTTTCCTGCGCAAAGGTTACCTGCACTGAAAGTGCCAGTAAAAGCGCAAAAATCCATTTGAATTTCGATCTCATAATTAAATTTAATTTGAATTAGTTATTCCGCAAACTTCTTAATAATTTCTTAATTAAACAAATAAATGCATTTAATATTCCAAAATTAACTTTTACGGATTCCCCAATTCTTTACTGAAATTTTACCGTATTTAAACCAGAGATGATATTAATTTAAAATGGTTGCGTAAAAATCATTTTTTTTAACTTTTATGCAATGCGCCCATTTGAAGAGCGACAAAACGCGTTGATTTTTAGTAATTAAATTTCTGTTAAAATCATATAGTGGGCAATTGTTCCAGAAGGCTCATCCGCGTATCCGCAGAAAATATTATTTTTGACGCAAAAACAACACGATGCTTCTGGGGAATTTTTCAGAGTTTTTATTGGAGTCAGGGACCGATGAAGCCGGTCGTGGCTGCCTTGCGGGCCCTGTGACCGCAGCTGCCGTGCTATTGCCAACAGGTTTCAGGCACGAATTGCTGAATGATTCCAAACAGCTTACCGAGAAACAGCGGCAATATCTTCGGCCGATTATCGAGGAACATGCGATCAGTTTCGCCGTGACCCATCTGGACCCATTGACGATTGACGAAATCAACATCCTCAACGCCTCGATTAAGGCCATGCAGGATTCGGTTTTAAAACTCAATCCGTTACCTTTATATATTATAGTAGATGGGAATCGGTTCAAACCCCTCAGCAACATCCCCCACAGCTGCATTGTTAAAGGCGACTCAAAGTACCTGAGCATCGCAGCGGCATCGGTGCTCGCAAAAACTTACCGCGACGAGTATATGGAAACCTTGCACCAGGAATTTCCCATGTACAATTGGAAACAAAATAAGGGCTATCCCACAGCCGAACACCGGCAGGCGATTGCTGCTTTTGGGCCGACAAAGCACCACAGGATGAGTTTCAGGCTATTGCCCGAAGAACAATTGGAATTCAACCTTGATCTTGAATTGTAAGTTATCGGGTATAGGATGCCTCAAACAGCGCGGCAAAATGTCTCAGGATTTTTTCCTTCACCCCCTGCTCGTCCACACTGTCAACACCCAGCTCTACATGAAGTGAGGTCACGGCTTTACCGCGGATCCCGCACGGTATGATATTGTCGAAATAACCGAGGTCGGCGTTCACATTCAGGGCAAATCCGTGCATGGTCACCCAGCGGGACGCCCGTACGCCCATGGCGCATATTTTCCTGGCAAATGGTGTTCCGACGCCCAGCCAAACACCTGTTTCACCTTCACTCCTGCTGCAGTGAAGTCCGTAGTCAGCGAGTGTAAGTATGACAGCTTCCTCCAGAAAGCGTAAATATTTATGGATGTCCATGAAGAAATTTTCCAGGTCCAGGATAGGATAGCCCACAATCTGCCCGGGACCGTGGTAAGTGATGTCACCGCCACGGTTGATGCGATAAAAAGTTGCTCCCTTGGCCTCCAATTGTGACTCGTTGAGCAACAAATTGCCCAGGTCGCCGCTTTTTCCTAATGTATACACATGCGGATGCTCTACGAACAAGAAGTGATTTGGTGTTTCAAGGCTGAGATCCTCCCTGCGGTTCCTGATTTTTAAATCAACAATCTCTCCAAAGAGCCGTTCCTGATAGTCCCAGGCCTCCTTATAATCGACTAGTCCAAGATCTTCGACACGTACGGCTTTATTTTGTGGCATTATTCAAATTCAACGTCAAAATTAAGCTTTTCCGGAGCCTTCATGTAATCCGTGAATGGATATTCAACAGTCACAGTCTTCTTGTCTGAACTTATCGAAGCAGCCGAATTGCTGACTTTTTTTATTTTTTTCGGAAAGTGGTACTTTACCGTGTAGGTAGATGACTCATAAATCATGCTGAAAGCTTCATTGAGCGAATCATTAGCCACTTCCGTAGTCTCTTTCTTCAGCAAGGTAGCCTTCCTGGAAAACTTTTTCCCATCGTAAGCATACTTCAGCGTCGAGTTGTTGTTGCCGATACCACCCATCTGGGCCAACGGATTGGTTTCTCCCATCCCTTTGCCTAATGAAGTTACCCCCGTCATTGCCGACATGGCGTCTTCCAGCGCGGCGACGCTTTTAAAATCTGTCGCTATGGTAAACATCATTTGCTGTTCGGCCGCATTCATCTTCATCGCCATGGTGTAATTTTCCAGTTTACGCAAACGCTCCTGCTCGGCTACGGGCAGTTTGGCAATGCTGTCTTTTTTCGCAGCAAAAACATCCTTAAAACTGAAAGTGGAGTCGATGACCTTCCCGGCCTGGGGATCATTCTGCATTTCCTTTCCGGCCATCGCCATCAATTGCGAGCCGTCCATCTGTATCGAGAACTTGCCCCCGCCGTCATTATTTACGTAAATCTCTTCGGTGAAATTGCAGCTTGTCAGCGCGAAGCCAACCAGCAAGCCCATTAGCAGTCTTGTAATTTTCATATTTAAGGTGTTTTTGGTTTATGTCGGTTTAATCTGTGCCAAATATAATCAATAATATTATTATTCGGCACACTGCGCGCCCTAAGCCCTCGCCCATCGCCCACTGTTTGTAACATCTCAATTATTAGTTATCTTTGCGGTCTTAAAATGAAAAACCATGGCATTATCCGAACAGGAAGTCCTTCGCAGGGAAGCGCTTCAGGAATTGCGCGACCTGGGCATCGAGCCTTATCCCGCAAATGAATTTACCACGACTGCGTACTCATCGCAAATCCTCAACAACTTTGAACACTACGAAGGGAAAGAGGTCGTTTTGGCCGGAAGGCTGATGGGAAAGCGAAAGATGGGTAAGGCTTCCTTTGCAGAGCTAAAGGATTCGGAAGGCCGCATACAACTTTATGTATCGCGCGACGACATTTCCACGGATGCCGAGAATACGATGTATACCACGGTGTTCCTTCGCTTGCTGGATATCGGCGACTTCATCGGTATTGAAGGAAAGGTATTCAGGACACAGGTAGGCGAAATTTCGGTTCATGTTACCAAACTGACCGTGCTCGCAAAAGCCCTGAAGCCGCTTCCGGTGGTAAAAACTGACGCCGACGGTGTGGTACACGACGCTTTCGCAGATGCTGAACAAAGGTACCGCCGGCGTTATGTGGACCTCACCGTAAATGACCATGTGAAAGAGACGTTCATCAAGCGAACAAAACTGTTCAACGCCATGCGTGAGTTCTTCAATGCCAAAGGGTATCTCGAAGTGGAAACGCCGGTCCTCCAACCGATTCCGGGCGGTGCCGCCGCACGACCGTTCATGACGCACCACAATGCACTGGACGTGCCGCTGTACATGAGGATTGCCAATGAATTGTACCTGAAAAGACTTATCGTCGGCGGATTTGAAGGCGTATACGAGTTTTCAAAAAATTTCCGCAATGAAGGAATGGACCGTACGCACAACCCCGAGTTCACCGCTATGGAAATTTACGTCGCCTATAAGGATTACAACTGGATGATGGCCTTTACCGAAAAACTGCTTGAACATTGCGCGATGGCTGTTAACGGTACGACAGAAGCTACTTTCGGGGAACATAAGGTGAACTTCAGGGCGCCCTACCCGCGCGTTACTATGACCGATGCGATAAAACAGTACACCGGTTTCGATATTTCTGGGAAAAGTGAAGCGGAATTGTTCGAAGCCGCGAGGAGCATGGGCATAGAGGTGGATGCGACGATGGGCAAAGGAAAACTGATTGATGAAATCTTCGGGGCCAAATGCGAAGGGAACTTCATCCAGCCTACTTTTATCACCGATTATCCAAAAGAGATGAGCCCGCTTTGCAAGCAGCACCGCGACAATCCTGAGTTAACAGAGCGTTTTGAGCTGATGGTCTGCGGCAAGGAAGTCGCCAACGCCTATTCGGAACTTAATGACCCTATTGACCAGAAAGAACGTTTTGAACACCAACTCCAGCTGGCTGAAAAAGGCGATGATGAAGCAACACAGTTTATCGATTACGATTTCCTGCGCGCGTTGGAGTACGGCATGCCGCCAACATCAGGTCTCGGTATCGGTATGGACCGCCTGATCATGTTCCTGACCAATAACGCCTCGATACAGGAGGTTTTATTCTTCCCGCAGATGCGCCCTGAAAAGAAACAAATACAGGTCGAGCTTTCCGATGAAGAAAAATTGATAGTATCCCTATTGCAGGCGAACGAGGGCAAAATGGATCTCGCTAGCCTAAAAATTAAAACCGAACTCAGCGGAAAGAAATGGGACGCGGCCACTAAGGCCCTGTCTAAACACGGCATGATCCGGGTTGCCGTCGAAGGCGACTTCAAAACAATGGAACTCGTCAGTTAAAGATTGTTATCCCCAATAAGAAATCCGTTCAATGAACGGATTTCCCGTTTTTGAAGACATCCGGTTGCATACGCGATTTCGTTAAATCTACCTTAAATTGACTCATCCGTTAAACCAATAGGGAACCCGGACGTCCTACGGGCCAACTTAAATTCTTAAACAATGAAAAAAATGATTGCATTGGCAATGCTGGTATCAGGAATGGTATCGTTTGCCCAGGAAAAACCAAACGCCCTTAAAGACGACAGGCAAAAGATGGAACAGTTCACCCCTGCACAACAGAATGAGCTCCGTGTAAAGGAACTGACTTTAAAACTCGACCTCAATGCTTCTCAGCAAAAGGAAATGGCAAAAGTCGTGGCAGATTTACAAGCGAGAAAAGAAGCCGCGAAAACGGAGCTTAAAAAGATGAAAGACTCGGGTAAAAGGCCTACTGCAGATGAGCGTTTTGCGATGCGCAGCAAGATGTTGGACGAGCAGATCGCGATGAAAGAAAGGGTCAGGAAAATTCTCACCGACGAACAAATGGAAAAATGGGAAAAAATGACGGACAGCAAAAAGCGCCATATCAAGAAGGCTGTTGGCGAGCACCGCGGGAAAAAGCAAAGGCGTGATTAAGAATAAAATAAATTATATTGGTATTTAAAAAATAATTAGATTTGGCATACTTAATTTTTTAATCACCACACTATGAAAAATCTGATTATAGCTTTATCCCTGTTTTTTGCGGTTGGCGCGAGTGCCCAGGCTAAAAAGCCGTTAACGTCTGCAAAGGTTCCTTCTAAAGCTACGGTTGCCGCAGCCCCGACGATGACCAATTTGGAAAAAGCGAAGAAAAACACAGCAGAACTCAACGCCTTTACTCCATTATCGATGGAAAGACAGGCAGTATTCACTGAACTTTTTACTACAAAATATAAGATGATGGCGGATGCCGGTGACTCGGCTGACAGAAAGCAGATTGTTTCTCAGATCATAGCCCGTAAACTCGAGGCCTCGCTTGATGGTGAAACTTTCGAAAAGGTAAAAAGCAACGAGGCATTATTTAAGAGCCTTACAAATTAATTCCAGCTTTTTAAATAAAAAAAAACGTCCCGATTGGGACGTTTTTTTATATCAGGCTTTTCGCAACTTTATCAATCGCCGCAATCGTAAAATCAAGGTCATCATACGTGAGCGCGTCACTGATGAACCAGGTTTCATAAGCAGATGGCGCAATGTAAACGCCTGCCTCAACCAGTCCGTGAAAGAATTTCCTGAAGCGTTCATTGTCACCATTTCCGGCTGATTTAAAATCGGTTACCGGGCGGTGGTCAAAATGTACTGATATCATTGATCCTACCCGGTTTATGGTATGCGCAATAGCGTGGGCTGTCAATACCTCACGGATTCCTTTCTCAAGATACGCGGTCTTTTCCTCAAGCCTGTTGAAAATGTTCCCGTCGGCATTGAGTTGACGGAGCATCGCCAGACCGGCGGCCATCGCCAACGGATTCCCGGACAAAGTCCCTGCCTGATACACCGGGCCTAAAGGCGCAAGATAATTCATGATTTCGGCACGTGCCGCGAAGGCACCTACCGGTAGCCCGCCCCCAATCACTTTCCCAAAAGCAACAATATCCGCCTGGATGCTGAACAATTCCTGGGCACCGCCCTTTGCAAGGCGAAAACCCGTCATCACTTCATCAAAGATCAGCAGGATCCCGTCTGCATCGCACAGCGCGCGAAGCCCTTCCAAAAAGCCTTCCGCGGGCGCGATACAGCCCATATTGCCTGCCACCGGCTCTATAATGATGGCGGCTATTTCCTTCGGATTGGCATCAATGAGGCGCCTCACATTGTCAAGGTCATTGTATGTGGCCAAAAGCGTGTCTTTCGCAGTGCCGGCAGTGACACCCGGACTGTTTGGCGTACCGAAAGTGATTGCGCCGCTTCCTGCCTGTATCAGGAATGAGTCTGAATGGCCGTGGTAACAGCCCGCAAACTTGATGATTTTGTCCCTTTTTGTGAAACCGCGCGCCAGGCGCACAGCGCTCATACAGGCTTCGGTACCCGAGTTTACGAAGCGGATCTTGTCAATACCCGGCACCATGCTTACGGCCAAAGCAGCAATCTCTGTCTCGAGCTCGGTGGGCATCCCGAAAGAGGTCCCCAATTTTGCCTTTTCGGTTATGGCTTCTACCACCGGATCATAGGCGTGGCCTAAAATCATCGGGCCCCACGAGTTAATATAATCGATAAGTCGGTTGCCGTCTTCATCATATAAATACGCCCCTTTGGCACTTTTTACAAATATTGGCGTACCTCCAACCGCGCGGAAGGCACGCACCGGAGAATTTACGCCACCTGGAATGACTTTTTCCGCTTCGGCGAAAAGCCGGCTGCTTCTTTGGTATAACATTTTGTTTTGGATTAGCTATTGTACCACCAAACGCTGGCCGATGGACAGCGCGTTGTCGGTTAGGTTATTTTTTTGCTTCAACTGGTCGACCGTAAGGCTGAATTTTTTCGATATCGAATACAGTGTATCGCCTTTCTGGACTTCGTACGTCCCTGCAACGGCGGCGGAAGTCCCTGCATTTGAAACCTTCACGGGCTGCCCTTCAAAGGGCACAAACTCAGTGCCCAATACCTGCGAATCGTATTGGTGAAGGTTGTAACGCTCGATATAGCTGATCAGTTTTTCAGGATATCTCGGGTCAGTAGCGTAGCCTGCCGCACGCAAGCCACGTGCCCACGCTTCATAATCGCCCTTGGGTAACTTGAAAAGCCCGGAATACCTCGAACGCGTTGTGAGGAATAAGGCATGATCACGATAGGATTCGGCGGGATCTTTGTATTTCCTGAAACACTCCTGGTCAGAGTCGTCGTCGTGCCTGACGCTCTCTCCCGTCCAATCCGCGTGGCACTTGATACCGAAATGGTTGTTTGCGCTCACCGCGAGGTCGCCTTTTCCGGCGCCGGATTCGAGAATGCCCTGCGCGAGTATGATGCTGGCCGGGATGCCGTATGATTTCATATTTCCCATTGCGATATCCTTGAACTGATTTACGTAATCATTAACCACTTCTGTATATACTACAGTCTTCGATGTAGACACGATCACTTCCTGCCCCTGTTGCCCTGAACTGCTGGCTGCCTTGGGTTGTGATGTCGCGGCAACAGGCCTTGAGGGTGTGGGTTTCCTGGGTATCCGCGTGGCCGTCCTTGTGGTTTTACTCGGCACTTTTTTGGTCGTCCTTACTACGGTCTGGGTCGTATGGCAGGCTGAAAAACCGATGAGGATAAGTAAAAGAAGTGTTTTTTTAAACATGCGTATTGATGATTGGTAATTTGTCTTTTTCTAACCTGATGTTCATTCCCTGAATTCCCTGCAAACCGCCTGTATGTATGAGCAATATCTTGGCATAATCTGGAAAATAGCCCTTGCTGATCATATCCATAACGCCGAAAACCATCTTTCCCGTATAGACGGGATCAAGCAGGATCCTGTAATCGGCGGAAAAACCATTCAGGAACGAAATCAGTTCCGTACTGACTTTTCCGTAGCCTCCGAAATGGTAATCGGGAATCAGTTCCCAGGACATGCTTTGCGCAAAAATACGAATTTCATCTTTTAAAAAATCCCCTTTTAACGCCGGAAATCCCAAAACTTTCTGATGCGGCAGCGCACTGTTGATGATCCCTGAAAGGGTTCCGCCGGTTCCGACCGCACAACAGATAAAATCGAAAGCGGCATCCGATTCGGTTAAAATTTCTTCGCAGCCTTTCACCGCCAGCGCGTTAGTCCCGCCCTCAGGCAACAGGTAATAATCCCCGAATTTCTTCGCAAGCCCATCTAAAAAGACAGCATCATTTTTCTGCCGATACTGTGCTCTTGTCACAAAATGCAGTTGCATTCCGCAGGAAACGGCAAAAGTAAGCGTGGGGTTGTGTTCGATCTTTTCTGATAGTTCTTCGCCGCGAACCACGCCAATCGTTTTTAAACCGGCTTCTTTTCCTGCGTAGGCCGTCGCAGCAATATGATTTGAAAACGCGCCTCCGAAAGTCAGCAATGCCGCGTTACCCTGCGCCCTGGCCTCAACCAAATTGTATTTCAGCTTCCTGTACTTATTTCCGGATACTATCGGGTGGATTGCGTCTTCGCGTTTGATATAAACCGTTACATTTCGCTGGGCGTCAGTAAATAAAAATTGATTTTGGGTTTGCATCGCTTACAGGTATTTGATAAAATTCCAAAAATTGCGATGCTGAAGAAAGCCGGGATGGTGTTCGTTCGCGTATGCTTCGGCCTCAAAACTGATTTTTTTGTACGCTTCCTGATGATTGCGAAAGCGACACAATCTAATCAGATATTCAAATCCATACCATATAAAAAAACCGACTACCAGTAATTCCATTTGCTGCCTGATGTGGATTCTTTCATGGTTTATCAGGACTTTATTCTGCCTTTGTCCCGAACGCCCAATAATGATAAAAGGAAAAATAGCGATAGACGCATATCCTCTCGGAATTAAATATTGGGAAGTAACAATAAACATCAATGATAAGTTTATAAATTTGTAGCTTATGAACGAGCAAAATAACGAAAATAAACCTATCGAAGGCGAGGATTTCTACTATACGCCGGAAGGGTATAAATGCTTTACGGAAAAATACCATCTCAAGCGCGGCTATTGCTGTCGAAGCGGATGTCGCCACTGCCCTTACGGGTTTGACAAAAAAACAAGCACAATCAGAAAATCCGATTATTAAAACAGCGCATTCATACTTTAAAACTTTACATCAGCATATGACTTTCAAAGAACAAATAAAGCAGGGAATCCCTACCGTGCTGCCCGAACCGAAACCGTACGAAACCAACATCAACCACGCACCGAAAAGGAAGGAAATCCTTTCTGCCGATGAAAAAAAACTTGCCATCCGGAACGCGCTGCGTTATTTTGATCCGAAAGACCACGCGATTTTAGCCAAAGAATTTCTGGACGAACTCAATACTTACGGCCGTATTTATATGTACCGGCTGCGTCCCGATTATAAGATGTATGCCCATCCGATTGACGAATATCCGGGCAAGTGTGAACAGGCAAAAGCCATTATGCTCATGATCCAGAACAACCTGGACTATGCCGTGGCGCAACATCCGCACGAACTGATCACGTATGGCGGAAACGGTGCCGTGTTCCAGAACTGGGCCCAATACCTGCTGACAATGAAGTATTTGTCGGAAATGACGGAAGAACAGACACTGACCATATATTCCGGACATCCGATGGGATTATTCCCTTCACACCGCGATGCGCCGCGAGTCGTTGTGACCAATGGCATGATGATCCCGAATTACTCCAAACCGGATGATTGGGAAAAATTCAATGCGCTTGGTGTGACACAATACGGGCAGATGACCGCCGGAAGTTATATGTATATCGGGCCACAGGGAATCGTTCATGGCACAACAATCACCGTCTTAAATGCCGGAAGGAAAATTGCAAAAAATAAGGAAAGTCTCGCCGGAAAATTATTTGTCACGTCCGGTTTGGGCGGGATGAGTGGCGCGCAACCCAAGGCAGGAAATATAGCAGGCTGCATCACGGTGTGTGCCGAAGTGAATCCCAAAGCGGTGCAAACGCGACATTCACAAGGCTGGGTTGACGAAGTGATCACTGATCTGGACGCGCTCGTCGCCCGCGTCAATTCGGCTAAAGCGCAGAAAGAAATTGTGTCGGTCGCCTACCTGGGCAATATCGTCGACGTATTGGAAAAATTTGACACGGAAAACCTTTATATTGATCTGGGGAGCGACCAGACATCACTCCACAACCCGTGGGCCGGTGGCTACTATCCTGTCGAGCTGGATTTTGAAACGGCGCAAACCATGATGTCTGAAAATCCGGAACTCTTTAAGGAAAAGGTGCAGCAATCTCTGAGGAGGCACGCCGCGGCGGTGAACAGACATACCGCCAAGGGCACTTACTTCTTCGATTATGGCAATGCATTCCTGCTCGAAAGTTCGCGTGCCGGTGCCGATGTGTTTGCTGCGAACGGGATTGATTTCAAATATCCGAGTTACGTACAGGATATTTTGGGACCGATGTGTTTCGATTACGGATTCGGGCCGTTCCGTTGGGTCTGTGCTTCAGGAAAACCCGAAGATTTGCAGAAAACAGATGATATCGCCTGTAAAGTGTTGGAAGACATGGCCAAGGATGCGCCCGCCGAAATCCAGCAGCAGATGCAGGACAACATTCAGTGGATTAAAGGCGCACAACAGAATAAACTCGTTGTAGGCTCGCAGGCACGTATTTTATATGCTGATGCTGAAGGCCGAATAAAAATCGCACAGGCTTTCAATGAGGCGATAAAAAAAGGCGAAATCGGCTACGTGGTTTTAGGCCGGGACCATCACGACGTGTCGGGGACGGATTCCCCTTACCGTGAAACCTCGAATATTTACGATGGTTCTCGTTTCACTGCCGATATGGCGATACAAAATGTGATTGGGGACAGTTTCCGCGGCGCGACCTGGGTGTCGATCCATAACGGCGGTGGCGTAGGCTGGGGCGAGGTAATCAACGGTGGATTTGGCATGGTTCTTGACGGTTCGAAAGACGCAGCCCGACGCTTGGAATCCATGTTGTTCTGGGACGTCAATAACGGCATTTCAAGACGCAGCTGGGCACGCAATGACGAAGCGACTTTTGCGATAAAAAGGGCGATGGAAACGCAACCTTTATTGAAGGTCACCATCCCTAATAAGGTTGATGACGCTATCCTGGATTTCTAACTCCATGAAAAAGTACAACAGCTTATGGCTCCTCCTATTCGGGACATTGCTCATTCCCGTCGCCATGCGTACAGAAAATATTTATGTACGGTACAGCCTGCTGTGCACATCGATTATCATCAGCATCGTGGCGGTGGTAAAAAGTTTCATTGACAAAAGAAATGACAAACGATAATTTTAAATATGACGCTATGAAAATGATTAGAATGATTTCATTATTATCTGTCCTGCTGCTGGTTTCTTGCTCGTCGGTACGGGTCGCCAGCGATTATGACAAAACTGTTGACTATTCCCAATTTAAGACTTTCGCGTTCCACAAACAGGGCGTTGACAAAGTAGAAATCTCCGACCTGGACAAAAAACGCATCCTGCATGCGATTGAAGATGAAATGACGAAGAAGGGCCTCACCAAAAGTGAGAATCCTGATTTGGTTGTCAATATCTTCACTAAGGCAAGGCAGGAAGTGAATGTAAACCAATTCTATTCGGGATGGGGCTATGGCTGGGGATGGGGATGGAATCCCTGGGGTTTCAATAACACCTATGTATCCACCAAAACTGAAGGCACCTTGTTTATCGATTTGATCGATGCCAAGAAGAAAGAACTCGTTTGGCAGGGCGAAGGCTCAGGCTACCTGACTAAAAATGCAGACGCCAAGGATGCGCGAATCAAGGAATTTGTCACGAAAATCCTCGGGCAGTATCCACCGGCAAAAAAATAAGGCAGTTTGACAGTATTTGCTTAAAATGAAAACCCGCTGATGACCATTCGGCGGGTTTTTTATTTTACGATTATTCGGAACTTTATACCAAAGACGAAAATATAGAACTTCTTCTTTTGTCTTGAAACAAAAGAAGCAAAAATTCAAGCCTACCTCTTCTCGGCGACCTGCTATTTCTCAATTCCTAAAATCAAAAAACTCGCTGCGCTCAAACAGTTTTGATTTTTACGGAATCTTCGAAATCAGGTGCCCGCCTGCGAAGCGGAGGGCCGAGCTGTATGCGAAGTCTGGCTTACCGTAAAGTTTCCGATGTTGAGCCAATTTTTACAGTTACGTGTCACGATTATAGCTCGGATTGCAAACGGAAAGCTTTTTGAAAAAGACGCCGCATTTTGCGGTTTTCAAAAAGCGACCAACGGAAGCTCTTTTGAAAACCTGCAAAAAAGAGCGGATTTGAAAAAACTTGCAGTGAAAAGCCGGACCAGCTTCTAATAATGAAGCAACTCCTCCATCTTCACTTTCACCTTCTCCATCGACGGAATCATCGTCTGCTCCAAAGTCATGTTCAGCGGGATTGCGGGCAGGTTCTCAGACCCAATCACCATCACCGGCGCATCAAGGTATTTGAAGCATCTCTCCTGAATCATCCCTGCCAGACTTCGCGCAAATGAATTATTTACAGGCTCTTCGGTAACAACAAGGCATTTCTTCGTTTTCTTAACCGATTTTAAAATCGTTTCCTCGTCTAAAGGATATAACGTCCGTAAATCAATGATTTCCACTTTTTCCTTCATATCCTTTGAAGCGTTCAACGCCCAGTGTACTCCCATACCATAAGTGATCACAGTGATCGTTTCTTCCGTGTCCTGCCCCCAGATTTCCTGTACAGTATTGGCTTTGCCAAAAGGTAAGATGTAATCCTCTGACGGCTCGTTGACGCGCGCCTCATCGGTACCTTTTACTTTTGACCAATACAAGCCTTTATGTTCTAAAATAACTACCGGATTCGGGTCATAATAGGCGGCTTTCATCAATCCTTTTAAATCGGCACCATTGCTCGGATAAGCGATTTTTATCCCACGGATGTTCGTCAGCACACTCTCTACCGAAGACGAATGATAAGGACCGCCGCTGCCATACGCGCCAATCGGGACACGCAAAATCATTGAAACCGGCCATTTTCCGTTGGTTAAGTACGACGAACGGCTGACTTCCGTAAACAACTGGTTCAGTCCCGGCCAGATGTAGTCAGCGAATTGCACCTCAACAATCGGTTTTAAACCAACTGCCGACATGCCCACGGTAGAGCCAACAATAAAGGCCTCCTGGATGGGTGTATTAAACACACGCTCGTCGCCGAATTTCTGTGCCAGTGTAGCCGCTTCACGGAATACACCGCCAAGCCTCCCCCCTACATCCTGTCCGTATAACAGGCATTCCTTGTGCTTTTTCATCAACTCTTCCACGGCGAACAACGCGCAGTCGACCATGACCACTTTATCTTCACGGATGGGATTCCGTTCGCCTTTTTCCTCGGTTACCGGCGTGGGCGCAAAATCATGCGTAAACAGATCTTCCGGCTTCGGATCCTCGGCCTGCAATGCCTTGTCGTAGTCGGCCTGTACTTTTGAAACGGCTGTACGGTTTATCTTTTCAATCTCCTCTGACGAAAATCCTGCATCGGCCAATTGCTGTTTCAACACCGGAAACGGGTCGCGCGATTTCGCTTCGTCCAAATCATCACGGTACCATTCCATACGAACCCCGGAAGTATGGTGGTTCAACAACGGCACTTTGGCATGCACCAAAAACGGACGGCGCTCAGCACGCATCGTTTTCAATACTTTCTGCATCGTCAGGTAACTTTCGGTAAAATCAGCACCATCGATGGAAACGGCTTCAAGGCCGTGAAAGCCCTTGGCATACTCGAACGCATTTTGCGCGCGTGTTTCGTTTGCGTTTGCTGAAATGTCCCAGCCGTTATCCTGAACTAAATATAAAATCGGCAATTGCTTTAACGCGGCCATCTGGAACGCTTCGGCTATCTCACCTTCCGTTACGGAGGCGTCGCCAAGCGAACAAATTACAATCGGCTTTTGCTCATTTTTATCTTCGATTCCTATATTTTCCTTATACCAAAAACCCATCGCCGCGCCTGTAGCAGGAATCGCCTGCATACCCGTCGCCGAAGATTGGTGCGGAATTTTTGGCTTATCGGCGTCACGTAAACTTGGGTGGCAGTAATACGTACGCCCACCTGAAAACGGGTCGTCTTTCTTCGCCATCAACTGCAGCATCAAATCATACGGTTGCATGCCAATGCCCAGCATCATCGCATCATCGCGGTAATACGGGAACGCATAATCCTGCGGCAGCAACTGCATCGCGAGCGCAATCTGTATGGCCTCATGCCCGCGCGAAGTCGCATGTACGTATTTGGAAACCGTCTTGAAATTCTCCTCATACAGTTCCGTCATCGCCTTGGCAGTGGCCATCGTCGCAAATGCCTTTTCTAAAACAGTTTTATTCAATGTGCTTTCTGCAATCTCCATTTTAATATTTTTTTGGGCAGCATTTCCCGCTATCCGTTACAATCTTTTTGCAATTCCGCTGCGCTCCATTGAAGATTTCTCTTCGCTGCGCTACGGGTAATCCAAAAAGGATTTCCACTCCTATCGGGGCTGCGGTTTACGCGTTCACCGACGCATCGAGCTCCACAGGAACAATCCATCCGAACTTATCCTCGATTTCCTGGTGCTTTATTTTCTCCAAAGTCTGCTTCACGTCTTCCGACACCGGATTCTCCGCCGGGAATTTGATTTTCATATCCTTATACCCTATTTCTTCTACCATCGCGATTCCAACTGCCGTTCCCGCGCCGAAAGCTTCTTCCAAAGTTCCGTTTTCAAAAGCGCCAACAATTTCCTGCATCGTAATCGGTCTTTCTTCCACTTCAAATCCTTTGTCGCGCAGTAAATCGATTACGCTCATCCTCGTAATTCCGGCAAGGATCGAACCACCGAGATTTGGTGTAATCCATTTCCCTGCAATCTTAAGAAAGAAATTCATCGTCCCGACTTCCTGCACATATTCGAAATCGCGTGCATCGAGCCACAATACCTGATCATAGCCTTTGGTCCGGGCGATTTCTGTCGGCCGAATCGCCGCGGCGTAATTTCCTGCAGCTTTGGCTTCGCCGGTTCCACCGTTAGCGGCACGGATGAATTTGGTTTCAGCCCACAATTTAATCGGTTTGCTGAAAAACGGCCCGGCCGGTGAGGCGAAAATGATAAATTTGTATTTTGTCGCGGCACGCATGCCTATGAACGCCTCGTCGGCATACATAAACGGACGTAAATACAATGCGCTTCCCTCGCTCGTCGGGATCCAGTTGTGCTCTATCGCCATAAATCTTTTCAATCCTTCCATGAATAAATCTTCAGGAAACAAAGGCATCCCCATACGGTCCGCACTGAAATTCAGTCGCTTCGCGTTTTCATCGGGACGGAACAACAACGGCGAACCGTCTTTTCCTAAAGTCGCTTTCATCCCTTCAAAAATCGCCTGCCCGTAATGCAAAGCCATAGCGGCAGGATGCGTTGGGATTTCGTGCAGTGGTTCGATACGCGGATTTTTCCATTGGCCATCTTCATAATCGCAGATGAACATGTGATCCGTAAAGGCATGACCCATCACGGAATTGTTGATATCCACTTCGTTAATCCTTGAAGTTGTTGCTCTTGTTTCTTTGATAGTGTAAGACATAGTGTTTATATTTAGGGAATCAGATTGCCGTATTGAGATCAAATTGTTCGAGGTAATCGCCTACCTTACGCAGGAACGACCCACCTAAAAATCCATCCACGACGCGGTGGTCGAACGACAGTGACAGGTACATCATGCTGCGTATTGCAATCTCATCCCCTTTTTCGGTCGTCATCACTTCAGGACGTTTCTTGATGATTCCCAACGCCAGGATCGCCACTTCCGGTTGGTTGATAATCGGTGTGCCCATCAGGCTTCCGAATGTCCCCACATTGGAGATTGTAAAAGTACTTCCCTGAACCTCATCAGGTTTTAATTTATTATTGCGTGAACTGTCCGCCAGGTGATTTACAGTTGCTGCCAATTGCACAAGATTCATTTCATTCGCATTTTTTACTACCGGGACAATCAGGTTTCCGCTTGGCAAAGCGGTCGCCATCCCAATGTTGATGTCGCTGTGAACAATGATATTCTTGCCATCCACCGATACATTGATCATCGGGAAATCTGCAATCGCTTTGGCAACCGCATCGACAAAAATGGGTGTGAATGTCAGTTTCTGGTTGTGCCTCTCTGCAAAAATATCTTTGTTTTTATTGCGCCATTCGACCAGATTCGTCACATCCACTTCAATATAGGAAGTCACATGCGGCGAGGTCTGTTTCGAATACACCATATGATCTGCAATCATCTTACGCATACGGTCCATTTCGACGATGCGGTCCTTGCCCTCCGTGAATTGGATTACCGGTTTTGGATAAGTATTGGTGGCATTTGGGATTTGCATATTTGCATTTTCCTTCCTGATCGGGTATTTCCTGCTTTTCAGATAGTTGAAAACATCACTTTTCTGAATCCTTCTGTCAGCACCCGACCCGGGAATGCTCTGTACTTCCTCGAGTGACAGGTTTTCCTTCTGTGCAATACTGATGATCAATGGGGAAAGGAACGCGTCGGGATTGCTCCTGGCCTGTAATTTCACTTCCTCCTTTTTGGTATCATTCGGCAGTGGTTTTGCTGCCTGTTTTACTTCCTCGGTTTTACCAATGGTTATTTTTTTGCCCGCTACACTGCCATCTGCCTCGATTAGTGCTAAAACCTCGCCCACTTTCACCACCTCATCTTTACCGAAACGAATCTCAGTGATAACGCCTGACACCGGTGACGGCACATCGCTGTCGACCTTGTCCGTAGCCACTTCCAAAATCGTTTCTTCTGCATCCACGCTATCCCCGACATTTTTCAGCCAGTTGATAATGGTCGCTTCGGAAATGCTTTCGCCCATTTTGGGCATTTTAAATTCTGTTATCATTTTAGTTCCTAAGTGCCTGATTGCCTGAGTGCCTTAGCAACCATGCGTACCGACTATTTTATTTTTTCCTAAATTCTTCTAACGTCATGTAATTCGTTTCCTGAACGGGTCGATCTTTCGGGATTTCCCGTAAAGGTTCGACGGCTTTCAGCGTTTCGTATAAATCTTTTGGCAACTTTTGATACAACTCCGTGCCTTTCGTTTTCCAGGCAATCATTTCGTCGCTGATGTCTTTTACAATCATTGCCGGATTCCCTACAACCATTTTACGGTTTGGGATTTTCATTTCGGCCTTGATGAAAGTCAAAGCACCAACGATACACTCATCACCCAATTCGGCATCATCCATGATTACCGCATTCATCCCGACGAGGCAATTCGCGCCGATATTGGCGCCATGGATAATCGCTCCGTGCCCGATATGCGCTCCTTTCTTCAAAGTAATGCTCTTTCCCGGAAACATGTGTACCGTACAATTTTCCTGCACATTACAGCCGTCTTCAATGACAATGCCACCCCAATCGCCTCGGATTGCCGCACCAGGCCCGACATATACATCCTTACCGATAATCACGTTGCCGGTGACCGCAGCCTGCGGATGGATGAAGCTGCTTTCGTGGATGACGGGGATAAAGCCTTTGAATTCGTATATCATTTTAGTTGACAGTTGACAGTTTACAATTCCGGAACAGATAAGCTGTTAACCGTAAACTGTGAACTATTTAAATTTCTTCAATGTTTCTTTCGTAAAATCACTCAACACCAATCGTCCACTTATTGCGGCGCGTTCTGCTAATAGATTATCCCAATCGTCTGTGCCTTTCCAGAAGATTTTTTTCATTTCGGTCATGGCTTCGGAATTGTAAGTACACAGATGTTTGGCGAAGGCGTCTACTTTGGTATCCATGTCTTCAATCGATTCGAAAACCTCGGCAAACAGTCCTTTGCTTCTCGCCCATTCCGCTTCGTAAAAAGTGTTGGCATCGATGGCGATTTGTGACATGGCGGAAACACCCATTTTCCTTTCAATGGCCGGTGAAACCACAAATGGCCCGATACCGACATTGAGTTCGCTTAATTTTACCGCCGCGAATTTCGTCGCAAAACAATAATCTGTTGATGCCGCAATACCGACACCGCCACCGACGGTTTTCCCCTGAATTCTTCCGATGATGAATTTCGGGCATTTGCGCATCGCGTTGATGACATTGGCAAAACCTGAGAAAAATACTTTCCCTGTTGCCGCATCATTGATGTTGATCAATTCCTTGAAACTGGCTCCGGCGCAAAACGTGCGGTCCCCGCCGCTTTTGAGGATGATGACTTTTACATTGTCGTCATTTCCGGTTTTTGTAATCGTATCGGCCAATTCCGCGAGAATATTCCCCGGCAGGGAATTCTGCTCCGGATGGAAAAATTCTATTGTCGCGATGTGGTTTTCTATGGTTGATGTTACGTATGCTTCTGTTGACATTGCTTAATTGTTGTCTATATTTTAATTTGAGTACAAATCCCTAGCCCTGATTGAAATGAAAATCCTTTTTCGAGGCTACGAGAAAAAGATTGTAATGGAAAGCAGGTTCCCGGCTCCTAATCCAAAATCCCAAACTGCTTAAAATGATGATCAAAATGCTTATTGGCCAGTAAATCCCACTCGAATTTATCCATCATGCCAAATACCACATTTTTCGTACGGACTTCCGGGTTTTCCTTGAAATATTGTTCGTAAGCGTCCATGGCTTCGAGTAATTTCATTTTAGCCATTGGCAAATCCGCATGCTCTAAATCCTCATTCCATTCTGCTCTCATCAGCGGATGTTTATGTCCCTGCGGCATCGGCCTGTGATTGAAAATGGTTTCGCGGTATTTATCCAGATGCTCCGCAGGCGTGGCGATTTCAAAATCTCCTTTCTGATTTGCGGCAAAACGGTATTGCTGTTCCATGTGCTCCACCATATGCTGTGGCGTCATGGTGCCCCAGTTGGCTTTGTGATTTACGGTAAGTTTCGTCAGGTATTCATTAATATTGTTCCGGTTGATTTCGGTGAAAGGCGACTTTTTCTGAACCATGGTAAGAATCGTGGCAATGGCTGTAAGCTCATCATTTTGGTCAAAAACCTCCACAAACCATTTCACGATTCCTGATGGCAATTCCTCGCCGCGGCTGTCGCGTTCCACTTTTTGCTTGCACGTCAATCGTACATACATCGTATCATTGTGGTAAATCGGGCGCAGGAAACGGCATTCTTCCAATCCGTAATTTGCGGCAACCGGACCTTTATTCGGCCAGACAAACAAACCTGCGGCAGCGGCTAAAATAAAATAACCGTGTGCGGTGCGCTTTTCGAAAATACTTCCTTTCAGCGAAGTAATATCGGTATGGGCATAAAAATGGTCCCACGTTAAGTTTGCAAAATTGATGATGTCGGTATCGGTCACCGTGCGTTTGTGCGTTTTCAGCGACATGCCCGGCTCGATATCATCCCAGTAATATTTAAACGGATGCTCCGGCGCTTCTTTATAGGCGGAATTCGGCTGATAAATTCCCGTAATTTCGGTCAAGGTTGTCGGGGAACCCTGTATCGCACAACGCTGCATATAATGCTTTACACCACGAACACCGCCCATTTCTTCGCCGCCGCCTGCTCTTCCAGGACCGCCATGCACCAATTGCGGTAATGGCGAACCATGACCGGTGCTTTGTTTCGCATTTTCGCGGTTCAGGACTAAAATCCTTCCGTGATGCGATGCGGCGCTCACGACATAATCTTTAGCAATTTTATCCGAATTGGTCACGATCGAAGAAACCAGTGAGCCTTTGCCCAGTTTTGCCAATTCCACTGCCTCCTCAATATTTTTGTACGGCATTAAGGTCGCTACCGGACCGAAAGCTTCCGTTTCATGAACAGTTATATTCTTAAACGGATTGTCCTCACGCAACAACATCGGACTGATGAATGCGCCTTTTGAGGCATCGGCACCCACCGTGGCAATCTTATCGTAATCGCCATAAACGATCGAAGCTGTTTTCGCGATTTCCCTGGTACGCATTTTCACTTCATTGACCTGATCATTGCTGACGAGTGATCCCATACGGACTTCCTTCAATCTTGGGTCACCGATAGTTACTTTATCCAAGGCCTTCCCTAACGCAATCTGCACGTCCTCAATAAGGCTTTCCGGAACGATTATACGGCGGATGGCGGTACATTTCTGGCCACATTTTACCGTCATTTCAGAACGTACCTGATTTACAAACAAATCGAATTCAGGCGTTCCCGGAACGGCATCTTCGCCTAAAACAGAACAGTTCAGGGAATCGGCTTCCATATTAAACGGAACGGCTTCGCTGATGATTCTTGGATTTGCTTTCAGTTTACGCCCTGTATCTGCAGAGCCTGTGAACGTCACCACATCCTGTGATTCCACAAAGTCGAGTATATTGTGTGCGCTGCCGCAGATCAATTGTAATGCGCCTTCAGGCAGAATTCCTGAAGTGATGATTTCCTTAACGACCGCTTCAGTAAGATACGACGTTGATGTTGCCGGTTTCACAACTGCAGGCATGCCCGCCATCCAGTTCACGGCACATTTTTCAAGCATGCCCCAGATTGGGAAGTTGAATGCATTGATGTGTACGGCGACGCCCGGTTTCGGCACCAGGATATGATGTGCCATGAATCGGCCGCCACGGGAAAGGTCGATTGGGTCGCCTTCGACGTCATACGGTTGGTTCGGGAACAATTTACGCAGCGAGGCATTGGCAAATAAATTACCGAAACCGCCTTCAATATCAATCCAGCTGTCGACGCGTGTTGCTCCCGTCCGATAACTGATTTCGTAGAACAGCTCTTTTTTCTTTGTAAGGTACAACGCCAGTTTCTTGAGCATGTTGCCGCGTTCCTGGAAAGTCATTTTTCGGAGTTTTGCGCCGCCGGTTGTCCTTCCGTAGTGCAGGATTTCCTCGAAATTCAAGCCTTCTGTGGAAGCATGCGTGATAATTTCACCAGTAACAGAATCGAACAAAGGCGCGCCTTCGCCGTGTCCTGCTGTCCAATGTCCGTTTACGTAATTTTGTAGTTTACTCATAATTTATTTTTTAGCCGCAAAGTCCGCGATGGTTTACGCGAAGTCGGCAGAGTTTTCTAAGCTTTTTCAATAATCACTGCATACCCTTGCCCCACTCCGATGCACATCGTAACGAGCGCATATTTTTTGCCTGTCAGGCTCAATTCCAGTGCAGCTGAATAGGCAATCCTGGCTCCGGTTACACCCAGTGGATGCCCGATCGCAATGGCACCGCCGTTCGGGTTAATCCGTGGATCATCATCCTCTAATCCCAATGCACGTATGCAGGCGATGCTTTGTGCGGCAAATGCTTCGTTTAGTTCGATAATGTCGATTTGATCCAATGTCAGGTTCGCTTTTGCCAAAGCTTTCTTCGTCGCTTCTACGGGACCGATCCCCATAATCCTTGGTTCCACACCCACCACTGCTGAGCTTACAATTCTGGCCAATGGCTTTAAATTGTATTTTTTGACCGCTTCCGCAGAGGCGACTAAGACTGCTGCGGCACCATCGTTTAAGCCGGAAGCATTTCCTGCTGTGACGGTACCTGCCTTACGGAAAGCGCCACGCAGTTTGGACAATCCTTCCATAGAGGAATTCGGTTTGATGAATTCGTCTTTGTCGAAAACAATCGGTTCTCCTTTTCTTTGCGGAATTTCAACAGGAGTAATTTCCTTTGCCAAACGTCCGTTTTGCTGCGCCTTTGCCGCTTTTTGCTGACTGTGTAAGGCAAATTTATCCTGGTCTTCCCTTGATATCTGGTATTGATCCACGAGGTTTTCAGCGGTTTCCCCCATGGCATCGACACCGTACATTTGCTGCATTTTCGGGTTGATGAAACGCCAGCCGAAGCTCGAGTCGTACATTTTCGAATCGGTTCCGTAAGCCGATGAGGGTTTTGAAACCACAAGTGGTCCACGGGTCATATTCTCGACACCGCCGGCGATGAATAAATCACCGTCCCCTGCTTTAATTGCCCGGTTCGCATGAATCACTGCTGACAAGCCCGAGCTGCACAAACGGTTTACGGTTTCACCCGGCACAGTCTGTGGCAAGCCCGCCAAAAGCAAAGACATACGCGCCACATTTCGGTTGTCTTCCCCAGCCTGATTGGCACAGCCGATGATCACATCATCATAGTCGCTTTGCGGAATTTCGGGATGTTTTTCAGCCAAAGTTTTTATGACCAAAGCGCCGAGGTCGTCAGCGCGAACGGCTGCTAAAGTTCCCTGGTAATTCCCGATTGGCGTGCGTACGCCGTCTATAATATATGCTTCCATTTTATTTCCATTCTTTATCACTCCGAAACACCGTCCCTTTAAACAAAGCAACAACTGTTTCTCCTTTTTTTATCTCGACGGTATAAAAACCGAATTTATTCTTTAATGCATTTTCTTTGGCTATAGCCTGAATTGTATCGCCTTCCTTCAGCGATTCGATGTGGTTAATTGAGGTATCGATGCTTAGTGCCGGCCTGCCGTGTGAATTTGAGGCAAATGCTAATGCACTGTCGGCAATCGAGTACGTAATGCCTCCGTGTGCAATCCCAAACCCATTCAGCATCTCCTTCTTGATGGTCATTGACAAGGTGCAGCTGCCTTCGGAAATATCCTCCACAACAATACCCAGCCATTGGCTGAAGGCATCGTTAACGAACATTTTATGGACTATTTCCTTTGGCGCCATTTAAAAAAACTTTCTGTTTTCGTTATGCATTTTACGCAACAGCGGACTGCAGCGGTAACGGTCTTCGTGGTATTCGTTATAAAGATTGTCCAATGCATTTACGCACCAGTCTATTCCCATTTCGTCTGCCCATGCGAGTAATCCTTTCGGATAATTCACGCCTTTAGTCATGGCATTGTCGATGTCTTTCGCGGAAGCGATGTTCAGGAATAAGGCTTCAGCTGCATCGTTGATCAGCATGACTAAAACGCGTTCGAAAATCTGCTTTCCTAAAACCGCGGCTTCGTTCGGTTTCGGCAATTCTTCAGCGTAATTGTAAAATCCGCGTCCGGTTTTCCTGCCTAAGAATCCTGCCTCCGTCAAACGTTTTTGTGTGAATGACGGCTTGTACCTTGGGTCAAAATAAAATGCGGTGAAAACGGTTTCCGTCACCACATAATTCACATCGTGCCCAATGAAATCCATCAATTCAAAAGGTCCCATACGGAAGTCCCCGAAGGTTTTCATCGCCCAGTCGATGGTTGCAAAATCTGCTTTTCCTTCTTCGTAAATGCGCAATGCTTCACCGTAAAAAGGTCGTGCGACGCGGTTTACGATAAATCCGGGCGTGTCTTTGGCAACGGCGACAACTTTCTTCCAGCCTGAAATGATTTCGACGGTTTTTTCTAAAACCTTTGAATCTGT
Organism: Flavobacterium magnum; assembly: GCF_003055625.1. Classification (NCBI taxonomy): domain Bacteria; kingdom Pseudomonadati; phylum Bacteroidota; class Flavobacteriia; order Flavobacteriales; family Flavobacteriaceae; genus Flavobacterium; species Flavobacterium magnum. Next base: position 228,214 of record NZ_CP028811.1, read on the forward strand.
CTGTACCGCCGGTATGACTTCAACCAATTGCATCAATGGCGCCGGGTTGAAGAAATGGATTCCGATGACGCGGTCAGATTTTTTACAGGAAGCCGCGATTGACGCGATGGATAATGACGAAGTATTTGATGCTAAAATCGCATTTCCGGAAACAACGCTTTCGAGTTCGCTGAACAATTTGCGTTTGATGTCAAGGTTTTCAATAATGGCTTCGATCACCAGATCGGAGTCTGATAAATCCTCAATGGAATGGGCGTACGCAATGTTTCCAAAAATCATGGCTTTTTCTTCGGCGTTGATTTTGCCTTTCTCCAAAAGCGTCGCCATGGTTTTCTCCAAAGCCGATTTGCTTTTGGCAATGGCTTCGAGATTGGTATCGTAAATCTTTACGACACAGCCGGCGGTAGCCGCTACTTGTGCGATGCCGCTTCCCATGGTTCCGGAGCCTATAACTGCTACTTTCATTTTAGATTTTTAAAAACGCCTGCGGCTATAAAGACGCTGCGATAAAATTTATCGAATGGTTATTAATTCCCTCTGAATACCGGTTGCCTCTTCTCGACAAATGCCGTTACACCTTCATTATAATCGTATGACTCAGCCGATTCAATCTGCAATTCGGATTCGAGCGCGAGTTGCTGCTGCAAATTATTCGTCATGGATTCGTTAAGCAGTCTCTTTGTCAAACCTAATGCTTTTGTAGGCATATTGGCCAACGTTACTGCAAGTTTTGAGACTTCGGCTTCGAATGATTCCAATGGAAATGTTTTGTAAATCATGCCCATTTGCAACGCTTCGGCAGACGTTACTTTGTCGCCCAGCATCATCAGTGCCATCGCTTTCTGGAAACCGACCAATCTTGGCAAAAAGAACGTTCCTGCGCTGTCCGGTACGAGTCCGATTTTACTGAATGCCTGGATGAATGCTGCGTTTTCTGAAGCGACGACGATATCACACGCCAATGCAATGTTAGCGCCGGCTCCCGCAGCAACGCCGTTTACGGCACCTATAACAGGTTTTTCAATAGTTCGTATTCTTTCTATAATGGGATTGTAATGCTCTTCCAGTATTTTACGGAAACCCGGCATCAATTCCGGCGTGGTGACTTCTTTTAAGTCCTGTCCGGCACAAAACGCTTTTCCCGAACCGGTAATTACGATCGCGCGGACGGTGTCATCCGATTGGCATTTGTCCAGGGCAGACTGCATCTCCAAAGCCATTTCGCGGTTGAAACTGTTGAACACCTCAGGGCGGTTTAGTGTGATGAAACCGATGTTGTTTTCTATATTTAAGATGATGCTGCTCATTATTAATTTGTAATTATCAGTTGTCAGTTATTTCAGGCATTTAAAATAATCAAACGGTTCCTGGCAATCCTGGCATTGGAAAAACGCCTTGCATGCCGTGGAGCCGAACTGGCTGATCATTTTCGTATTAAGTGAGCCGCATTGCGGGCATTTCACTATTTTTTTGTTTCCGAGCAGCGCTTCGATATCGGCTTCGGGCTCAAGTGGAGCGGCAATGCCGTAATCCTCCAATGCTTTTCGCCCTTTGGTCGTAATCCAGTCGGTGCTCCAGGCCGGGGACAATACGAGGCTGACTTTACTTTCGAGGCCGGCCGCTTTCAGTGCTTTTTTAATGTCGTCACCGATGACATCCATGGCGGGGCAACCGCTGTAGGTTGGCGTAACCTTTATTTCAGCGACACCATCCTTCATTTCTGCGGAGCGTACGACACCCATTTCCATAATCGACAAAACCGGAATCTCGGGATCGGAAACCGATTCGAGTATCTGGGCGAGTTTGGGGTCGATATGTTGTTGTGTGTCTGTCATTTCATTTTGGTTCGGAACCCTAGCCCTGATGGAAGCGGCATCCTTTTTCCTGCTGCGGCCAGCAGGGAAAAGATACAGCGGACAGCAGGTTCCCGGCTCCTGAAAAAACTACCAGTTCATATCTGGATAAGTACGCTGCATGTACTGCAAATCGGCGAGCAGGTAACCCATATGCTCGCTGTGGATGCCGTGTTTGCCTCCTTTTTGGAAATATTTCATGTCCGGAACCTGCAATGTCGCTTCTTCCAGGATTTGCTTTATTTTAGTAAAAAATTCTTCCTTTAAGGCTGTTACGTCGACGCCGATTCCTTCAGCAACCATGGTTTTGTCGGCATCGGTCTGGTGGAACAACTCGTCGGTGAATGTCCACAAATCGTTGATCGCGGTTTGCATGCGTTGGTGGCTTTCTTCCGTACCATCGCCCAGCCTCTTCACCCAATCCGATGAAAAACGGTAGTGGTAACTGACTTCCTTGATGCTTTTGTTGGCAATTGCCGCGAGTGTTTCGTCTTTACTGTGCTGCAATTCCTCCAAAAGCAAAAGATGGAAGGCGTCATATAAAAATTGCCTTCCGATGGAATACGCGAAATCGGTATTCGGCTGTTCGACCAGCAATACGTTTTTGTATTCCCTTTCGTTGCGCAGGAATGCGATGGTGTCTTCTGTCGCATCGGCACCTGAAATTTGTGCGGCATACTGATAATAGCTGCGTGTCTGACCAAGCAGATCAAGGGCGATATTGGTCATGGCTATATCGACTTCGAGATTCGGGCCATGGCCACAGAGTTCCCCGAGGCGTTGGCCGAGGATGAGCGCGTTATCTGCGATGCCGTAGATGTATTGGACTAGATTGTTCATGTTGATGAGTTGACAGTTTACGGTTTACGGTTAACCAGTTTACATATGCTTTAATTCCTCCGGCAGTTCGTAAAATGTCGGGTGTCTGTAAGCCTTGTCTTTTGCGGGTTCGAAGAATTCCCCGTTATTTTCAGGATTTGAAGCCGTGATTTCGCTTGAGGGAACTACCCAGATGCTGACACCTTCCATCCTTCTTGTATATACATCGCGGGCGTTTTCAAGTGCCATTGTCGCATCACTTGCGTGGAGGCTTCCGCAGTGGCGGTGTTCGAGTCCGTTTTTAGAGCGGACAAATACTTCCCAAAGTGGCCAGTTTTTCATGGTTTATAGTTTATGGTTGACAGTTAACGGTTAACAGCTGTGGACTGTAAACCGTTAACTCAATTATGCTGTTTCTAATTGCTCTTGTTTCTCGGCATACGCCATGGCCGCGTCGCGTACCCATTCGCCTTTGTTCCAGGCGTTGCGGCGGGCATCCATACGGACTTTGTTGCATGGACCGTGGCCTTTTACGACCTGCCAGAATTCATCCCAATCCATCTCGCCGAAATCATAGCGTTTGGTTTCCTCGTTCCATTTTAAATCCGGGTCGGGGATGGTCAATCCGATCAGCTCGGCCTGTGGAACCGTCTGGTCCACAAACTGCTGGCGCAATTCGTCGTTGGTTTTGCGTTTCAGTTTCCATTTCATGGACTGTTCGGTGTGCACGGATTCTGCGTCTGTCGGCCCGAGCATCATGAGCGATGGCCACCACCAGCGATTAAGCGCATCCTGTGCCATGGCTTTTTGTTCGGGTGTACCATTGGCTAAGGTCATCATGATTTCGAAACCCTGCCTTTGGTGGAAACTTTCTTCCTTGCAGACACGCACCATCGCGCGGGCGTACGGACCATAGGATGTTGCAGTAAGCGGCACCTGGTTGATGATCGCGGCGCCATCAACGAGCCAGCCTATGGCACCCATATCGGCCCAGGTAACGGTTGGGTAATTGAAGATGCTCGAATATTTGGCCTCGCCGGAATGTAATTGATCATAAAGTTCTTCACGCGAAACGCCCAATGTTTCGCAGGCACTGTATAAATATAAACCGTGACCGGCCTCATCCTGGACTTTTGCCAATAGCGCAACCTTCCTTCTAAGCGAAGGAGCCCGTGTAATCCAGTTGCCTTCAGGCAGCATGCCGACGATTTCGGAATGGGCGTGCTGGGAAATCTGGCGGATGTGTGTCTTGCGGTATTTCTCCGGCATCCAGTCTTTCGGCTCAATCTTTTGGTCGTTTGCGATCTTTCTTTCGAATTCGGCTTCCAGTTCCAGTTCTGACATAACTTTTATAATTTATAACTGACGATGTGAACGCCAATCAGATTAAACAAACCTGTTTCTATTACACCCCAAAGTCGACCACCACTTTTTCAGACGTGGGTACGGCCTGACAACTCAGAATTAAATTTTGCGCCACTTCTTTCTCGTCGAGCGCGTAATTGATTTTCATTTCTACCGTACCTTCGATCACTTTGCAACGACAGGTACTGCATACGCCGCCCTTGCACGCGAACGGCAGATCGGCACCTGCGGCGAGCGCTCCATCAAGGATGTTATCATAATCATCCTCCATGATGAAATGGAATTCCTTGCCGCCATCGATGATGGTGACTTCCGTTCCCTCGATTTTCCTTTCAAGGATTTGGCTGACGCGCTGCCTGTCTTCTTCCGATGTACCGGTGTTGAAAAGCTCGAAATGGATTTTGTCCTTTGGCAAACCGGCCGCCGTCAGTTCATCGCGGATCAGGAAAATCATTTGTTCGGGGCCGCAGATAAAACATTCGTCGGTGGCATCGATATCGATAAGGCTCTTGATAATGGTTTCCAATTTCTCTTTAGTGAACCGGCCATTAAACAATTCGATGCTGCGGAGCTCTTTGGTGAGGAAATGGAAGATCTCAAGCCTTCCGAAATACCTGTTTTTCAGCTGCTCGATCTCTTCCTTAAAGATAATCGATTTTACGCTGCGGTTCAGGTAAAACAGCTTGAAAGTACAGTTCGGCTCTAAAGCCAGGTGTGTTTTCATGATGGACAGTATCGGTGTGATGCCGCTCCCCGCCGCAAATACGATGTAGTTTTTGGCTTTCTCGGGTTCTACAGGAGTGTTGAACACGCCATTTGGCGGCATGATCTCCAGCATATCGCCCTTTTTGAGCGTTTCATGTACAAATGAAGAAAACAAACCGCCATTAATCCGCTTTACGGCGACTTTCCATTTATTTTCTACCGGACTCGAACACAATGAATAAGAACGGCGGACATCCTGGCCTTCAATATTCGCTTTCAGCGTCAGGTGCTGCCCGTGTGAAAAACGGAAATCCTCTTTAATACTTTCAGGGATTTCGAAAGAGATAACCGAACAATCCTTGGTTTCCTTATAAATATCAAGCACTTTGATGTTGTGGAACTTTGCCATACTATACTACAACGTTTGATTTCAACTAACATTTGTTAGTTTACTATGCAAATTTAGTAATAATTTCTTAATGTGAAAGTTAAATTATACCGCGCAGCAGAATTTGCTTCAGGTTCTTTTCCAGTACATTAGCAGAGAAATCTTTCTTTTTACCATACCACAGATACAGCGTACGGATTGTGGAAAGTATCGTAAAAATCATCACTTCGGCGTTGTGGTTCCTGAGTTCGCCGTCCTGAATCCCTTTTTTGATGATACTTCGGAAAATGGCTTCATATTCTTCCCGCATCCGCAGAAAATACTGCAATTGCGTCTCGGGCAGATGCATCCAGTCATTGTTGAGTGAGGCCAACGCCTCAGGGTTCCTTACGGTAATGTCGATGTGCAGTTGGATGACTTCTTCAATCTTGCTGACCGATGTTGCCGATGATGCTTCGATGCTGCGGATGGTATGCGTATATTCTTCCGCGATTTCGATGATGATGAGTTCGAGTATTTGCTGTTTCGACTTGATGTGGTTATACAGGCTCGCAGCCTTGATGTCGAGCGCCTGCGCAATGTCGCGCATCGTGACGGCGCTGTAACCTTTCTCCTTGAAAAGTGCGGCGGAGATATTGATGATCTCTGATTTGCGGTCGGTGGGTTTCATTGGTGGTAAATGTAATGGAATTACCCGAAAGCCAAAAACCGAAAATCGGAATGGGAACATGAAATCCTTGTGGCGCAGCGCGAGGGATCGCAGCAAGGTGCCGTGCACCGCGGAGAGCCCGGCCCGGAGGGCGCGCCATAAAAAAAATTGGCGTTCGGTTTCACCTGGCATTATCCATAAAAAAAGAAAACCACCCGAAGGTGGCTTTCCAAACAAAACAGGAAACAAGATGTTACCTTTTGATAATCTTGATGGTTTTGAACAGGTTGTCTGCTGAAACCTTTACAAGATATGTTCCTGCAGCGAGTTGTGACATATCCAGTCTGGTTTCAGCCGAATTGATTTTCCTGTCCAGTACAATCTGGCCGATCATGTTTACTACCTGCACGTGGCTGATGTCGCGTGTGTAGGAAATAGTCACGAAATCGGCGACCGGGTTCGGATAGACATTCAGTGCATCTGATTCGAGTTGCTCCACTTCGAGACAGGCGCCCGTGGTCACGGTAACCGCCAGTCTCACATCGCTGTCACAGCTGCCATCATTCTGGGAGGCATAATATGTCGTTCCCGAAACGAGTGGTGTGCTGTCTGCAACGAGGTTTCCGCCGGTTGCAGTATCATACCAGCTTATATCCGTACCGTTTGTCACCAATTGGCTTACCGTTTGTCCGGTACAAAAAGTCTGATTGCTGCTTCCCGTTGGTGCGGCCACGATATTCACTGTTGCAGTAACAGGGGTACGCACCGATGTACAATCCCCATTTATCGCCTCGGCATAGAACGTAGTCGTAGCGCTGAGGCTGCCGGTTTGAAACAGGCTGCCGGTTGCCAGCGGTGTGCCGCCGGTTGGAGCATCATACCAGTTTACCGTCCCTGCGCCAGCATTGGCTTCAAGCATTACGTCTCCGCTACCGCAACGTGTGCCGGGAACAGTTGAAATGATTGTTGGAATCGCATTGATTGCAGCGATTACCGCAGTCCTTGCGGAAGTACAGTTGCCATTGTCCACCTCAACATAATACGTAGTCGTGGTGCTGATCGACGGTGTTACAAAGGATGTTCCGGTACCCAATACAGCACCTCCGGAAGCAACACTGTACCAATTCAGCGTTCCTGCACCAGTGGCACCAAGGGTCACTGTACCCGATCCGCAACGCTCACCAGGAACTGTTGCAGTGACTGACGGAATGGCGTTCACCGAAGCGGTTACTGCCGTCCGCGCGGAGGTACAGGTTCCGTTTGAAACCTCAGCATAATACGTCGTGTCGGCAGTGATTGGCGGTGTTGTAAAGTTCTCACCTGTTGCCAAAACTGTTCCGCCTGCCGGTACATCATACCAGCTTATCGTACCGGCGCTTGCAGTTGCCGTTAGTGTCGCTGTACCGCCTCCACAAACTGCTCCGGGGGTCGTTACAACGATTTGTGGAATGTCGTTCACTGTCGCAGTAACTGCTGTCCTTGCAGAATTACATCCGGTGGCCCTGGCTTCAACGTAATATGTAGTTGTAGCAGTGATCACCGGCGTGGTGAAGCTTGCTCCTGTTGCCAAAAGCGAACCGCCTGTGGGCAGGGCATACCACCGTAGTGTGCCGGCACTTGACACGGCGTTAAGTGTTACCGTACCCGCGCCGCAACGGGCTGCAGGCGTAACCGAAGTCACGGATGGTGTTACATTGACCGTAGCGACCACTGCAATACGCGAAGAAGTGCAGCTGCCATTCGTCGCCTCGACATAGTAGGTCGTCGATGCGGTGATGGAAGGCGTTATAAAATCTGTTCCTGTGCCTAAGATACTGCCACCTGAAGCAACTCCATACCAATTTAATATACCGGAATCCGAGGTGGCCTGCAATGTGACACTGCCGGAATCACAACGGCTCGCCGGGGTGGTCGACGTGACCAGTGGTGTCGCATTCACGGTGGCTGTTACCGCTGTCCTTGTTGAATTACAGGTTCCGTTTGAAGCCTCTACGTAATAGGTTGTAGTATTGCTGATGGCTGGCGTTACAAACGAGGTGCCTGTTCCCAATACTGATCCGCCCGACGGGAGATTATACCAATTTAAGGTACCTGAACTTGCTGTGGCACCTAAAGTCACAGGTCCTGAATCGCAACGGCTCGCCGGTGTAGTTGATGCCACCGTTGGGGAAACATTGACAGTGGCCAATACGGCTACCCTTGGTGAGATGCAGCTTCCATTCACTGCTTCAGCATAGAAATTTGTATCCGTGCTGATGGATGGGGTGGCAAAAGACGTGCCTGTACCCAATACACTTCCTCCCGTAGAAACGTTGTACCAATTAATCGTTCCGGCAGTGGCCGTCGCGCCCAAAGTGACTGACCCGTTACCGCAACGGCTTCCCGGTACAGTGGCGCTGACAGCTGGTGTCGCATTCACCGTTGCGGTTACAGCCGTCCTTGGTGAAATACAGCTTCCGCTGGTCGCTTCCACATAATAGGTTGTCGTAGCGCTGAGGTTTGGCGTTGTGAAATTATTGCCTGTGCCTAACGGACTTCCTCCGTTTGCGACGTCATACCAATTCAGGGTGCCGGCACTGGCTGTGGCGCTTAATGTCAGCACACCCGCATCACAGCGGCTTGCCGGTACCGTAGTATTGATTGTCGGCATGGTGCTGATGGTTGCTGTTACCGGAGTCCTTGCAGAGGAGCAGCTACCGTTGACAGCCTCTACGTAATAAGTGGTTGTGGCGGCAATATTCGGCGTAGCGAATCCTGTTCCGGAACCTAAGATTGTTCCTCCGACAGCAACGCCATACCAGTTCAATGTTCCTGCGCTTGCCGTGGCGCCAAGTGTCACGCTACCAGTCCCGCAACGGCCCGCAGGCGTTGTGGTTGTTACTGAGGGCGTAGTGGTCACTGTCGCAATCACGGGAACACGTGTGGATATGCAGCTTCCATTCGCAGTCTCGACATAATATGTAGTCGTGCTGCTCAGTACAGGTGTTATGAAATTGGTTCCCGTTCCTACTGCACTTCCGCCGGAAGGCACATCAAACCAACTGATATTTCCTGCGCTTGCGGTGGCACTTAAAGTGACCGTACCTGCATCACATCTGCCGGAAGGCGTTGTACCCGTAATGGCAGGTGACGGACTTGCTGTTGCTAAAACGGCAGTCCTTGCGGAAGAACAGCTTCCGTTTGTAGCTTCAACATAGAAATTAGTATTGCTGCTGATTGATGGCGTTACAAAAGAAGTTCCCGTTCCCAATACAGCTCCTCCTGACGGAACGCTGTACCAGTTTAAGGTTCCGGAACTGGCCGTGGCTGCCAAGGTGACGCTTCCCGCATCGCAACGGCTGCCCGGTGTTACAGAAGTGACTGTTGGCGCACTATTGACAGTAGCTAAAACAGCTGTCCTGGCCGAAACGCAGCTTCCGTTGGTGGCCTGAACATAGTAAGTCGTGTTGCCACTGATGGATGGTGTTGCAAACGAGGTTCCTGTTCCTATGGCACTGCCTCCGCTTGCCACATCGAACCAGCTGAGTGTCCCGGCGCTAGCGGTTGCATTTAAGGTTACAGAACCTGTCCCGCAACGTGAACCGGGAGTTGTGGTGGCCACAGTTGGCGTGCTATTCACTGTAGCGATCACAGGCGTACGCGCAGAGACACAGCTTCCGCTTGCCGCTTCTACATAGAATGTGGTGGTCGCGCTGATGATCCCCGTTGGGAAGAACGGCCCTGTACCGAGTATCGGACCACCCGATGGCACGTTGTACCATCTCAGCACACCGGCGCTGGCAGTAGCCTGAAGGTTGACCACACCCGTATCACAACGGGATCCCGGCGTGGTGGATGCTACAGTGGGTACTGCAGTTACGGTGATGTAGCCGGTAGCGGTTTTTGTATCGCTCCCGTTGTAATTGGTAGCGGTTAAGGTCACAGCGTAAATTCCGGGCGTATTGTATACCACGGAAGGATGCTGTACGGTTGAAGTAGCCGGCGTACCGCCTGCAAAGGTCCAGCTCCATACGAACGGGATATTTGTGGAGGTATCGGTAAAGTCTATCGAACCACCTACACAGGTTGCCAAAGCAGAAGCAGAAAAGTCGGCAACCGGAGGTGTAACGGGGCAACTCCCTATCACATCCATGGCAGAACCGTCATCGCTGCCACCGAAGTAGGCATAGAACTGGTTCGGGATACCGCAGGAAACGGCGAGAAGGTCATCTACGTGGGCGCTGTCATTGTCTCCGCCCATGTAGGCAAAAAACGATGGCGGCGTCCCGCATGCAGTGGCGCTGAGCTCTTCCACGCCGGCACTGTCATTGTCTCCGCCCATATAGGCAAAGAACGACGGCGGCGGTGCGCTGCAGCTTGTATTCATCAATACGTCAACTGTTACATTGTCATCGGTGCTCCCGAAGTACGCATAAAAATGCGCGGGCACCGGACACGAAGTCATCCCAAACTGGTCGGCAGCAGCAGCAGCGGCATCGCCTCCATGATATTGGGCCTGAGATTTTGTACCAGCCAAAATAAATGTAACGAATACAATTATGTAGTATTTAATTGCTTTCATCATTTAATTTGAATTTAAAATTGTTTGTCATTTTTAATGTGATGCCTGTCGGGGCATCTGCTCAAATTAAATGATTACCTCACACCCCTTCCACCGAAAGTTGGATATCTTGACGCATCTACCGTGGTTACGCTGGCCCTGTCAGAAGTGCGTACCCTGCCGGCAACATCAATATAGCTTCCTCCACGGAAACCTGTACCGGCAGCGGTTGTCGGTGAAGGCCAGGTTGATTGGTTTGCGTCTCCGTTGGCGGCGATGGTGCCGTCACCGTTTGTACCGTTAAAAGTAACGCCGGCTGCAGTTGTGTTTACAACATGCTCCCAAACGTTTCCGCCCATTTCCATAGCGCCATAGTAAGCCGCGCCCGCAGAGGATCTTCCTGAAGTTCCTGAAGCGAAAGCCCCTACCCTTATTGGTCCGTAAGCAGGATTGGCACTGCCTACGCCATAGGTACACATTCCATTAGCTACAGGAGTATAGGTTTCATTCGACATATAATCGTTGATAAGTCCGCCGAGGGTGCTGTACACCTGTGTCAGGTCAGTCGTTCCCCATGGGTATTCACCGGCCACGCGGGGCATACTGCCACGGCATACTTTTTCATATTCCAGTTCAGTCATCGGGCGTAGCGCGGCCCAGTCCAGGTAAGCGGTCAAATCGCCCCAGCTTAAATTGTTGGCAACAATGCTTTGTCCGTCATCGCTATTGTTTTCAACTCCTGTAGAAGCATCGCAGGCATATACGGCGGGAATCGCAGCATTATTACCCGGGGTTGAAATGATGATACCGTTACGGAAACCGAAACTTCCGAACATGACATACGTGCCGGCAGCACTGATCGGGTCGCTGTAGGTATGTGCCTTTTGCTGATCATAAGTCAGGGAATTCAGGTATTCTACGTATTGCAATTGCGAAATCTCATTCTTCATGCAGTAGAAGGAATTGTATCCGGTAGGATAAGTATTAGGAATTGTCGATGAGCCGCCACCTATGGCTGCTGCTGAAATTCCCGAGGCCTGAGAAGTGGAGTTTACAGTAATGCTGTTGAATGTCGACGCGCTCGTGCCATCGCCCAGTTCGAAGTTACCCTGTGGCACATTGACCATTTCAATCCCAAAAACCTTATAGTTATAAGTTCCGGCCGGAATGTTCATTTTCAAAGTGACCTGTGTGGGCGCAATCGTCCCGCCTCCCAAGGCACTTCTTCTAACGAATACGCCTTTTCCATCGGCGACAGGGTCAACCTGAAGCGGAGAGGAGGTCGAATGGTCAGACCCTACAGTGCTGAGTCCGGCGTGTGCCCAGATGCGCGTATTGCAATCCTGGTATTTGATGAACACCCATACGGCGTCCCAATTGGCCGGAGCCACGTTCGCATTCCAGCTGTTTTCCCAGCTGATGGTAAAAGTAATGTTCGATCCGGTCACGGAAGTCCCGGTAATCTGTACGTTATTTGCGCGGGATATTCCGAACGCAAACAAGAGCATAAAGCTCAGGGTCATTTTTGAAAATAAAGTCTTGGTTTTCATCTTATTTCTTTTTTAAAGTTATAAGACAAAACTAGGCGACGGGGTTATGCGACAAAATACGTACTATTTCGTATTTTTATTCGCCGGGCCATCCTGACCTATCCCGACGGCCGCTCAGATCAGTTTGTTGTTTTTCGCTTTTTCGACCGCTTCGAGCTTGTTGTGCACCTGGAGTTTGGTGTAGATGTTTTCGATGTGCTTCCGCACGGTACTGGGAGACAAGATCAGGTTTTCCGCGATATTGTTGTAATTCAGGCCTTTGCTTAATTGTTCCAACACTTCGATTTCACGTTGCGAAAGCTTAATTTCCTCCGTGTTTGCTTTTTCGAAAGGAACCGGATCGCGCAACAATTTCAGGGTCTTGAACGCAATCGACGGATGCATCGCTGCGCCACCGTTCATCGTTTCTATAATGCCCTGGTATAAATCTTTCGGGTTGATTTCCTTGAGCAGGTAACCGTCTGCCCCGGCCTTGATGGCATTGAAGATGTTCTCGTCGTTGTCAAATACGGTCAGCATGATGATCCTGATGTGCGGGTATTTTGACTTGATGAGCACGGTCGCCTCGATGCCGTTCATTTCGGGCATTTCAATATCCATGAGGATCAGGTCGATATTGCGGTTTGCCTGCAGTTTCTCGAGTAAATCCCTGCCATCGCAGGCTACGCAGCGTACGGCGAATTCGTCAAAAAATGACAGCTTTTCCTGTACTGTCCTGATCAGGAATGAATTGTCGTCGGCTATGGCTATCTTAATCATGCTATGTGTTTAATACGTCTTTACTGATGTGAAGGACAATCCGGGTACCAGCTCCCGGCGCCGAGTCGATTGTGGCAGTGCCCCCGATGCTCTTAATGCGTTTTTTCATGTTGTGTAAACCGTTCCCGTTGACGACCGATGCGATGTCAAAACCGGATCCGTTGTCAGTGATACCGATGTCAATCCCATCGTTATCCTCTGTAATGCGCACCACAATTTCGGTCGCCTGTGCATACTTGATGGCATTGTTCACGGCTTCCTGTATTGTGCGGTAAATGTTCATCCCAACAACTGATGAGAACCCGAGGTGGCTGAGCTTTTCATCGATTTCAAAACGAAATTGGATGTTTTCTGCGGCGAGTCTGGCTTTTTCGATGAAATTCATAATACGCATGTGCAGGTCTTCGAATGTAATCGCATCACTGTTCATCGCCCAGATGGTATCGCGCAGTTCAATGATCGTGGATTGGGTAAATCCACTGATGTTGTCGAGTTTTCCGTTAAGTTTTGAGTCTTTCAGGTCAAAAGCAAATTTGAGATTGTCGACGGACGAAATGATAAAGGTAAGCTGCGCCCCGATGTTGTCGTGCAAATCACGTGAAATACTGAGCCGCTGTTCCTGCAGCTTGTTCTGAGTTTCAATTTTTGCAATGGCTTTTTCTAACCGGTGTTCCTGCTCCTGCTGCCGGTTGCGTAGCTTTTGCTGTCGATACACGAGCGCTCCGCCTGCCACGGTCGTCACCACCAAAAAACCTAAAATGATCAGCCAAAGATTGCGTTGCCTGGCTTCGACTTCCCTGAGCAGCAACAATTTTTCCTTTTTTTCGGTCTGGTATTTGGCATCCAGTTCGAAAATAGCCTTGGTTTTTTCCTTTCTGAAAAGGCTGTCTTTCCCGATGCAATACAATCTGGCATGTTCGTAGGCTTGTTGGAAACTGCCGGTTTTGGCATAGGCTTTCGCGAGATTGTCATTGGCCATCGTCTCGACCAGTTCCGCCTCTGATTTCTTCGCTGATGTCCTGGCTTTCTGAGACACGGCGATGCTTTCTGAAAACCGCTTCTGCTTGAGCAGGCACTGGGCGTATGCGTTTCCGGTGTTGGCGACTTCAAACCAGTTCTCGAATTTTTCGTGCAGCGCAATCGACTCCTTGTAGTAGGTGTCGGCGACGTCAAACCGGTGCAGGCTGTCATACACCATCGCCAAATTGCCCAGCGGGTAAGCGACATAACGGTCATACCCTAACTTTTGATAGCCTTTCCGGGCCATTTCGGAGTATTTCAAAGACTCTTTATAATGTGCGAAATTAATCAGGATTGAACCGAGGTTGCCCGAGGAAACGGTCATTCCAAACGCATCCTTTGCCTTTACGTAAAAATCATAGGCCTTGCGGTAATAGGTCAGGGCCTTTTTATAATCTTCATGGGTTTTGTACACAATCCCGATATTGGTGTACGTCATCGCCTGCTTGGACAAATCATTCTTTTTGTCGTAATAGTACAATGCCCTGAAATAATTCCTGAGTGCCTGCTCGAAGTCTCCTTTGGTATCAAATGCGATGCCGATGTTATTGTAAGAATCGGCGATCCCAAGCGAATCCTTAATCCGGATCCTGGATCCCAGCGCCTTACGATGGTAGATGATGGCTGAATCGAGTTCGCTGCGGTATTGAAAAGTATTGGCAATTGCATTGTAGGCCATCCCCAGGCACGGCTCGCTTTTAATCCTGCGCGCCTGCGCAAGTGCCTGTTTCCCATATGACAACGCCTGATCAAGGTCGCTGTAACTGAATTCATCGGACAGGGCGCACAGGGTATGGAATCTCTTCTGCCCGGTTTGTTTCGCAAGGACATGCTTCAGGCTGTCGGTTTTGGAAGTCTGGGGATTTTGCGGAAACGCTCCTATTGCCGTAAAGCACAGCAGCAGTACGATGAATGACCTCATTTGAATTGTTTTGGCTATCCCATAAAAGTATTAAAAAAATGTTAACATGGCGCTCGGGACCTTATTCGATGAGATTGTTTTTAGCCAGCGTGTCAATGAGTTGGTATTGCAGTGACAGGATTTCCTCGCCAATACGCTTCTGCGAGGTGCGCAGCGTTTCCTTGAGGTCATCGGCCATCTGAACGCGCCCCTGCTGTGTCGCCTGGTTTTCAAGCAATGTCACGATCATGGATTCGTACGCTGCGGTCTTGAGTTTGTGGGCCTTTTTTGATTTCCTGAAATCGGCCGACACAATGGCAATCAGCGCGAGATTGACCAGCAGCAGGATAAGTAGGAATGGGGTCATAGGAAGGTTAGCATCAGTGAGGAAAAAATGTCCTTTTCAAAGCAGGATGTTACTCCGTTCGAAAAGGACAAAATCACACAAAACAAGTAGCTTGATCCGATACCGGCCGCGGCCATACAGGCGTGGGCTTTTTCGGAAAAATTATTTTAGAATTCCAGGTTAAAGGCACCATTGGTGATTTCCTTGGTGTCGATGGCATTGTCCTGGTTGGTACCTGTAAAGTGGAAAGTCCCTACCAGTTTAGCATCGGTAAGCTCGGAAATCGTAACCGAACCTTTAACGGCACCACCTTCTGTTGGCGCCACATACACCACTGAATTTGCAGGGTCCTGCATGTTGAGTGCCGTATATGAACCTACGATTGAAATGCTGTTATCGCCACCAATATCATAGGTCCCGGCCTGCGAAACCCCGTTCATAATCAGGCTGATTGATTTTCCCGAAGAATCTGCACCGACCAGGCTAATGGTCGTCATGTTGCCAGATGTTACGCGCTGCGCACTGGTAGCCATCGCCATTGATGTAAAGCCCGAACCTGCAATTTTTGCCGTTACGGTCCCAAGGGAAGCGCTACCGCCACCACCGCCGCCATCACTGTCGCTGCTGCAGGATAGTGCCAGGAACATTACGGCAACCAATGTCATTTTTGAGATCATTTTGAGTGTTTTCATGATAAAATAAATTTAAGTTAGTTATACGCCAAAATTGCGCCTATCATGAAAAGTAGACAATACGGCATTTGTCGTATTTTATGGCCTGAACCTGGTTGCCGGACCCTGAAACCGCAGACTATATGAGCTTATTGTTCTTCGCTTTCTGGATGGCCTCCAGCTTATTATGCACCTGAAGTTTTGCATAAATATTCTCGACGTGCTTGCGTACTGTACCCAGCGAAAGAATCAGGTTATCGGCAATATTGTGGTACTTCAGGCCTTTACTGAGTTGCTCGAGGACTTCGATTTCGCGCACGGTGAGCTTGATGTCCTCGCTATCCGAAGGGACGTCAAACGCAATCGGGTTGCGGAAGAGCTTCAGGGTCTTCAATGCAATCGATGGGGTCATCGTGGCGCCGCCATTGAGGGTCTCCATAATCCCCTGGTTCAGGTCGGCGGGGGTGACGTCCTTCAACAGGTAACCGTCGGCGCCGGCCTTAATCGACCTAAAGATGTTCTCATCATTATCAAAAATAGTAAGCATGATGATCTTGATGTGCGGGTATTTACTCTTTACGATGCCGGTGGCCTCGATGCCGTCCATTTTTGGCATTTCGATATCCATCAGGATCAGGTCGATGTTGTGGTTGTTCTCGAGTTTTTCCAACAACTCGATGCCATTCACGGCCGTGTACCTGCACACGAGGTTCTCAAAGAAGGAAAGCTTTTCAGCCACCGCCTTTTGCAAAAAGATATTGTCGTCGACTATCACTATTTTAACCATAACCTTAATTTTAATTGTTTTTGTTTTTAAGTGAAATGCTGATTTTTGTGCCTTCGGAGAGCGCCGTCTTGATCGAAATGGTCCCGCCGATATCCTCTATGCGTTTGCGCATGTTGTGCAGCCCATTCCCGTTGCCACTGTTTTCGGGGTCAAAACCGGCACCGTTGTCATTGATCGTGATTGATATTGTTCCGTCATCTGCGGAAGCGTAAATACCAATATCCTCCGCATCCGAGTATTTGATGGCATTATTTACCGCTTCCTGTATGGTCCGGTAAATGTTCATGCCTTCGATCGACGTGAGCGCTACCGCCTGCAGCGCGTCATCGATATCAAATGTGAAATGGATGTCTTCCCTGGCCATTTTCGCCTTTTCGATGAAGTTCAGGATACGCACTTTCAAATCTTCAAAGGTGATGGCGCTGTTGTTCATCGCCCAGATGGTATCGCGTAGTTCGACAATGGTCGATTTCGTAAAATCGCTGATGCTGCGCAGCTTGTCATTGAGCCTGATGTTCTGGATGTCAAACCCGTGCTTGATGTTGTCTACCGACGAAATAATAAAGGTCAGCTGCGCCCCGATATTGTCATGAAGGTCACGCGAAATGCTGAGCCGCTGCTCCTGGAGTTTGTTCTGTGTTTCGATTTGGGCAATGGCCGATTTGAGCCGGAATTCCTGTTGCTGCTGCCTGTTCTTCAATTTCTGTTGCCTGTAGAGCAGCAATGAGATGATGATGACCAAAAACGTCAGCACGGAAATCCCAACCAGCAGCATATTCTTGCGGTGCGTTTCGGCACGCTGTTCCGCGAGCAGCTTTTCTTTTTTGGCCGTTTGGTATTTGGTCTCGAGCTCTGCGGTCTGCCGTAACATGCTCAGCCGCGTGAGGTGCTCACTGAGTTTTTTGTTCACTTCCTGGTAATAGAGCACGCTGTCCGGCTGTTTGAGGTAGGCGAAGGTCGGGATCATCAAATCGAGCGTGTAGTACAGGCTTTCATCTTTCTTCTCGCGCAGGAATTTGTCCCTGATTTCTGTTAGCAATGCGAGTGCCTCCTTGTATTTCCCGGTTTTGAGGTAACTGCGCGCGACACTGATCTTGAGGTTGTCCTGATCGTGGGCGGAGTTGACAACCTGGCCAACCTGTCTCGACTTTTCGTACATCACCGCGGCGCTGGCTTCGTTTTTTGCACGCGCCCGAAGCAGCCCAATGTTCTGGTACAGCACCGAGATTGCCCGGTTATTACCCGACAGCCTGCAATTCCTGAGGCTTTTCTCAAAAGCGACCCTGGCTTTGACCGTATCGTTGAGCCCGGAATACGCCTTGCCGAGATTTCCGTAGAATTCGCAGAGGCGGTCCGGCAGCTGCTGCTGTTCTGCGTAAGCGATGGCAGGATTCAGGTAGGCCAACGCTTTTTTGTAGTCGTGCAGGTTCACCATGAGCATGCCGATATTGCTTTTGGCTATCGCGGTGCTTTTCAGGTCTTTTACGCTCTCAAAGTAGGTCAACGCTTCAAGGAATGCCTTCATTGATTGGGTGTACTCCTGGCGGTCGCGGTATACATTGCCCAGGTTGTTATTGATCTTTGCGATACCCGCAGCATCCCTGAGGCGTTTGCGGATGGCATAGGAACGCAGGTAACTCTGCTGGGCACGCGTGAGGTCTCCGTTGTTGAAGTACACCGAACCGATGTCACTGTAAATCTGCCCGAGCAACGTGGAATCCGCTAATTTCAGGGCTTCGGATTCGGCCTTTTTCCCATATGCCAAAGCCGAATCAACGGAAACGGTCGAATAATACCATGTCAGGTCCGAATAAATGGTGGCGGTCTTCCGCGCGCCGGGATTGTCCTTCAGCGCAGCTTTCAGGCCGGCGATCATCTGCTGCGTATTCTGGGCATTACAAGGCAGCAGGCAGCACAGCAGGCAAATGGAGAGGTATTTTTTAAGCATAATTGTTGTTGTTTTGAAAAGAAATCCGGACCGTAGTCCCTTCATTCCTTACAGATTGTATCGTACACTCCGCCCCTATTTCCTTCATACGTTTCTTCATGTTGCCCAAACCATTGCCGCGGTCATTGTCAGACGTATCAAAACCGACGCCGTTGTCGCGGATTTCAATGGTAATCCTGCCCCGTTCCGGTTTGGCTTCTATAACAATTTTCGAAGGTGCGGCATATTTGATGGCATTATTTACCGCTTCCTGGATGGTGCGGTAGATGTTGATGCCCTGCAGGGAGGACAGTTTGACGTCGAGGATGGATGCATCCAGGTGGAAGGCGTAGTCGATACTGCTTTTGGCTGTTTTCGCTTTCTCGAGAAAATTGAAGATCCGCGAGCGCAATTCCTCAAAACTGATTTCGGCATGGTTCATCGCCCAGATTGTGTCGCGCAGTTCCAGGATGGTCGATTTGGTAAAGTCGCTGATGCTGTCGAGCTTGTCGCTGAGTTTGGTCTGCTCGAGGCTGAACCCGAACTTGACATTGTCAACCGACGAGATAATAAAGGTCAGCTGTGCGCCGATGTTGTCGTGCAGGTCGCGTGAAATGCTCAGCCGTTGTTCCTGGAGTTTGTTCTGGGTTTCAATCTGTGCGATGGCGGCCTTGAGCTGGAATTCCTTTTCGCGTTGTATGCCTTTGAGCCTTTGCTGACGGTAAACCAGGTACGCCAATATCACCACAAAGAACACCAGCGCGGCGAGCATGATAATCGTGGTATTCTTCTTTCTCGACTCGGATGATTTCTGTAGCAGCGCCACTTTATGCTGCGCCAATTCCTTTTCCTTGATGGCAGTTTCATATTTCACCTGGGCATCCTTAAAGTATTTCTGCTTTTCACTGCCCAGGATGACGTCTTTTTGCGTCACAAAAAGCTTGTGGTTTTCCAACGCTTTTTTAAAGTCACCGGCCTGTTCATAAGCCTGCGACAGTGCTTCGTAAATTTCAGCGATATCATCCCTGCGGTCGCCGAGCCGCGCTTCTCTTAACAGCGTGTTAAGCAAGGCCACCGCCTTTGCCGGCTGCGCATCATGCAGGTAAATCCTAGCCAGGTTAGCCTTTACGGAATACATCTCGTTGGAGTTTTTTTTGTACTTGCTGCCCAGCGCCATCGCTTCAAAAACCAGCCTTTTGGCCTCAGACATATCGTTTTGAAGCACCTTGAGCGTGATACCCGGCTTCAATATATCAAACTTTACGCTTTCGAGATGGGTTGAATCTGCGAGCGCGATGCCCTTACGGTAGTATTTTTCTGCCTCCGCATATTGGTGTGTATCGGTCAGCAGCGACGTCAGGTGTGCGTATGAGAGGAGCAGTCCATGGGGATTGTCGCGCTTACCCCCGAGTGCAATTTTCATCGCGGCGCGTGCCATATCCTGTGCTTTCCTGTTGTCGCCAATGGTCTCATACAATTCGGAGATGTTATTGAAAATTTCGACCTTAATGTACCGGTATTGTGACGTATCGACATGCTTTGCGGCGTCAAGCAGGTTCTTGATGGCAAGGTCGTACTGGCCCTGCACCTGATAAATGTTGGCTATATTGTTTTTGGAAATCACCACCCCGATCCCGTCTTTCTGCTTTGCAAAAACCGAGTCGGCACGCCGGAAATACTTCATCGCCCCGACGAAATCTTCCTTATTGAAGCAGGTTTCGGCGTACTGGCTGTAGGCGCACGGCAGTTGTCCGTCCACCTTGTTGTCTATGCAGTATTTTTCGGCCTTGCGAAAATCGCGGTAGGCACCGGCATAATCCCGGATGAAATTCTTCTGCTCGATCAATTTGACCAGATACGCTGCCTTATGGTATTTGTCGTGCCGCTGCTCCGCATTCTTAATCCCATTGAGAATGTGCTGCAATGCCCTTTCGGGATTTTTTTCCCGGTCGCGCTCGTACCAGATGAATACACTGTCAGGATCATGGTTCTGGGAGAAAGCCATAATCGGCAACAGCAGGAAAAGCAGCAGTGGGATTTTATTCATGAGTAGTCGTGCATTCCATAAAAATAGGAAATTTAGCCTTCGGGTTTATTTTTAAGCAAATCGTTTTTTGACAGGAGATCAAACAATTCATAATTGAGTGTAAAGATGTCCTCATTAAGCACAACGCGGCTTTTTTTAAGACGCTCGTTCAGGTCGTCTGACAGTTTTACCTGCCCCGACTGCGCAAGCTGCTTCCTGGTAATCTGGACGATGATGGCCTCGAGCGCAGCGATTTTTTCGCTAAATTTCTTCTTTTCCCGATGCGAATATACGGCGAGGTAAATCATCGCAACAAACAACAGCAAGATCACAGCGGTCAGTAAAATAATCATATCAAAAGGGATTAGTGGATTTGTTTTCGATTTAAGGCCGTTAACAAATGTCCCGTTTCCCCCGCCGAAAAGAAATACGCAGTTATTCGTATTTTCCTATCCCTTCATCAGCTGTGACTTGGGCAAATGCACATGGTAGATGCCCGTTTGCCCGTCGACGGTCCGGATGAAGTACAGTTCGCCATTACGCTCGTCATACCACGGGGATCCGTCAAAACTGCCACTATTGATGCTGCTGCCGAGATTGACCGGCTCTGACCAGTTCTTCCAGCTATCGTCTAAACGGTACGTCACGAAAATATCGTAGTCGCCGTAATTGCTGAAACCATTGCTGGAAAACAGCAAAGTCTTATTGTCTGAGAGCAACCGCGGCATGCTTTCATCGGCGGCGCTGTTGATCGCTTTGCCCATGTTTTGTAAAAAACCGTACGAACCGTCTTCCTTCCTATTCGAAAAGTACAGATCGGCACCGCCCTGGGTCATGTCGGTTTCAATGCCCATGATGATGGTTTGGGCGTCGGCGCTGATTGTCAGTTCCGACGTGTCATCGTAGTTGTTGTAAGCCGCAACTTTCAATATGCCTGACACCGCCATTGCATCGCCCTGGCCTCCATAGAATGCGTAGCCCGTTTCGCCTGTACCGCGACTGTAGCTTTTTCCGCCTTTGAGCGCCCAGTTGTCGTGGATGCCGTAGAGATAATTGAACTGATCATCGTCATTCAGTGCATTCATTTCCTGCGACGGAGCTGACCACCGGCCATCATTCTTTATGCACGAGTAAATGACCTCTTTAGGATTCGTAAAGTCCGTAAAATACAACTTATTACCATCCGGGTTCAATATCGGATTGGAAGGCATGAGGCCACCGAGGTCGAGTTTCTCCGGCCTGGGCAGCGACGCAAATTCCTGTGCTGAGTGGATGGAGGCTTCCATCGGGGTTTCTGAATCCGAAATACCGATGGCGTCAACCTGCTTTTGCCCGGGAACCAATGCGAAACTGAAATCTACGCGTACCGCAACGACATGGGCTACAGCCTGGTCTAAGATCGCATGCTCAATGCCGGGATTGACATCCACTTCGGGCGCGGACTGGATTTTTCTCCTTTTTCGGTTGTAATAATATTTACGGTCCGCCGGAAACTGGCTGGTATAAAGGTTTCTCCTCCAGTTTATGTCACGCGACCAGACCGTCTTGTATTTCCCGGACCCGTCATCGACCGCAATCCGGACTACACAGCCTGCATTCATGTTCTCAAATACGGCCACCTGCTTTACGGTTTGCGGTGTTTCAAACCCTACTTCCACGGTTTCATTGCCGTCCAGCGCATTCTTGGGCATCCATGCATTGGCGCTTGGCCCGCCCTGCGGGAAGGCGTCGGGCTTGCCCAGGATGCGTTTGATGCCATGCTGCTTCCCGCCCAGATCTGACGAAAACTTAATCAATTTACCGGCCCATTGCACCTGCTGCCCATGGACAGAAAAAACAGCCATCAAACTTAAAAAGAGTATGTTATTTTTCATCGTTGATTTCATTTAAAAAAAGGGCTGACAAACGAATTCATCAGCCCCCACCATAAAAAACATAACCCAAAAAAATTAATTGTTGACTTTGATTTTCTCCACTTTTTTGCCCTTGAAAGCAAAAATGAATTCGCCGTCTTCTGTTATGTCTATACCGTCACCATATTGCGGGCTGCCGCCTTTTCCTTTGGATTGTACAGAGCCCTTGGTTTCGCCATTGGCCATATCGATGCCGTAAATGATGTTCTTGCTGTTGCGTTGGTCGCGCAGGAAGTAGTTGTCGCCGATGTGGTAAAAATAATCCACGCCTTTAATCTTTTCTGAAGCGTAGGCGCGACTGCCGTCTTTTTTGTTGTAAGAAGCCAGGCCTTTTTCTGAAAGTACCACGACCTTGTCGCCGAAGTCGATTACATCAGTTGCCTTACCTACTTTGGCATCATTGTGCTTCACATCAAAAAGCTGGTTACCCGACTTGATGTCATACCCATAGAACTCATCCCCATCACCGACGAACAACGTGCTTTTGTCTTCACTTAAAATCAGGTCGGTGATCCTTTTGTCAAAACGCTCAGAGCGCCACGCCGTTTTACCGTTATTGTCATCAATGGCCAATACGCTGTTTTTCTGGTTTTTGTAATCCCAATAGATATATGGCACCCAGGCTTTAGAGCTGCCGCCGCCGAAACCGCCCAGTGCCAATCCGGCTGAGAGTCCGTTGCTCGTTTCCTCTAACCTGAGCTCCTGTACCTGGAATTTTCCACCCACCTGCACCATCAGTTTGTCACCGGCGAGGTAAATGTGGGGCATGCAGAACGCACCGGTAATTTTCTCTGAAGCCCAGAGCAGTTTGCCGGATTCGAGATCGTGTTTCTCGACATATTTGGTTTTGTCCCGATTCCCGAGGATGACCAGGTATACTGCGTTTTGCGTAAACAGCGGTTCGGCAATCAGGTGGTAGTATTGCGATTTCTTTTTATTGCCAAATAAGGAGTTTCCGCTTGAACCGCCCATATCGTCGTCATAAATCGCGGACCACAACTGCTGTCCTGTGCTGTAATCGTAAACCGTAAGGCCGTTGAGGTGCAGGTATAATTTGCCGCCCTTGATCCACATGTCGACAATCGGTTTGCGGGTGACGAGCTCTTTTTGCACGGCGCCGGTAAAAGTTGCATCCCATAGCACTTCCCCATTGGATGCATTGAGACGCACCAGCTGGTTTTTGTATCCTGCAAACAACGCGCCCAATGCTGTTGGTTTGAAGTTGAGCATCACGATTTCGTTTTTATCGGCATTGTAAATGTATTTTCCGACACCGCCCTTGAAACGGTTCGTCTCCCAGATTTTCTCGCCGGTATCGGCCTTGACAAGGATAACCGAGGCTTTCTGCGAAATCAGGAATGCGTCAAGTTCATAGATATATTTGACGGTTTCCAGCTCGTCGTCACCAGCGCTCTCCCCTTTTGGGATCAGGTTTTGGTAGACTTCGGAGTTCCAGAGTTCCTTACCCGTGGGGATGTCAATTACTGCAACGCGGTCAGTCCCCAGTTTCCGTTCGTCGAAAAGGAAAAGGTATCCGCCTTTATCAGTCCATACCGTATATTGGTATTCGCATTTGTTGGTCTTGTTGGTCGTGATTTTTTTGTAATCGCCGCTCCAGATCATTTTGCCGTCGGCGTTCAGGACGGTAGCTGAATTGTCGTCCGTGCCGACAATGTATTTTCCGCTTCCGTTCGTCACGGCCAGCCTGGTGGCCTTGTTGTCAAATTCACCTTCCCAGACAGTAGTGAAGTCTCCGGTCTTTTTTCCGGCTTTCCCGCCACCGCCGAGCAGTTTGCCCAGCTGTGCGCTTGCCGTCGTGGCACACACGAGCGCCAGCATCATTATCGTTAATTTTTTCATGGTTATTGATGTTTAAGGTTATTCAAAAGTTGCGGTGTATCGTATTTTGTACCGCTGCTGTTTTTGCAATTTGAAGAAGAATTTATGCTTCAGGATGTAGTCAGACATCCAGTTGATGAAGTCGATGTTCCTGATATCGCTGTCGACTTTGAAGAAGGTAGATACTTTGCCGTTTTGTACGACGCCCACGTCAAAGACCATCGTGCCTTTTACGTCGGCAAATTTTTTGGCTCTGGCCTTCAGGAAATCCTTTGAGGTGAACAGCTCGTCGATTTCCTTCGTTACGGCTTCCTGAACTTGTTCCTCATCGGTCAGCGTCTGCTTTTTCTGCGCATTGGCCTGAACTGAAAACAGCAGCAGCAACGCCAGGCCATACAGTAATTTTTTAGTTCCCATCATCATCTGTTTTTGGTGTTTATACAGTTACGAAACTGCGATTATTTGGCAGTTGCCGCAATACGACATTTGACGTATTTTGCATCTTTAATGGGCATAAACCCTTCCGACATTCGGATCGTTGTTTAAAAATGGCATGGCTACCGTTCCCGCAGACAGGTTGAACATATAGGATTTCGAAGGCGCGCTGTCGTAGGTACCCAATGTCAGCACGCCGCGATTGCTGTCGCTGGCCATAGAGAGGAAGATGTTGAAGAACGGCTCATTAAAATTGGACACGAGCGTTTTGGTCTGAGCCGTTTTGGTGTCAAGATCAATCAGGCGTACCTTGACATCAGTACCTTCCTTGTAGGCAATGACTACCGATTTGCCATCGTTTGTGAAAACGCCTTTGCTGAAGTTAGAAGCCATCCCCGCAAAAAGCTCGCTGTGGAATAATCCGCCCGCGCCATTATCATCATTTCGGTCGATGATCTGCAGCAGCATATCCGACTGGCTTTGGAAGGCCGGTGTAGTGAACAGATTGCCGTCTGGCGACACATCCTCGATATCGTAGTTGATGGCCACGCTGGTCATCCCCGTGCCATCCATAGCGACGGTGTTTAGTTTCCGGGTGTTCTCAGCAAAGTTTTGTGTGATAAAATATACCTTATTGTCCGAACCGATTTTTACCTCATCGATCTCCAGCTGTACATCGGTAGAGGCGTACAGGCTGATATCGCCGGATCCGTCCGCATTTGCCAATCGCACTTCGCGGCTGTAAGCCATGTTCGGGAAGGTCCCTGCCGCCTGAAATTCGGTGTAGGCGAATTTAGTGCCGTCCGGGGCAATAGCCATGGCACCAATATAGCTGTTCAGGTTCAGCATTTTATTAAGTACCGTGTTTTCATTGGTACCTGTCATGCTGATCGTGTTTACTTTTGCAGTATCGATAACGAAAAGTTTCAGGTCGCCGGTGTTGACCGGACCCGGATTTCCTGACGCATCGCCGTCAGAAGAGCAGGAAGTTACGGTAGCCATGAGTCCGATAACGGCCATAAATAAGAAAAGGGTAATTTTTTTCATAATGCTTTTTGTTGTGTTTTTTACAGATGGTGTGAAAATGCACGGCAGTTATTGCTTCCTGCCGTGCGAGGGATCAAATAAGGGTGGTTGAAAAAAATTAATTAGTGATAAAGGTGCCCCTGAATTTACCGTTGGTCACGGTTTTCTGGGACGCACAGTCGTCGTCCTTAGATCCGGTAAAATTGAAAGTGCCTTCAATTTTAGTGTCTGTAAGCGTTGTTACCGTGATGCTTCCTGTAGCGTTCTGGCAGTCGCCTGTGTCCCAGCTGATGTTACCCGGCGCTTCGACATACCCCAAAGTATGGTCTGTATCCTGGTTTACCTGGTAGGTGGTTCCGGCAGTGACGGGCCCTACAAGGATCACGTGCATGGCGTCATAGGTCTGCGAGGTAATGGCCGACTGGTTCGTGCAGGACACTGAAATCACCTGCATGTCGCCGGTACCTGATTTGGAGGCAACTCCGAAGGATTGTCCCTGGATCGATGCGGTTTCGAATGCAACGCCGTCCACTTTGGCAGAGATGTACGTTGACAGGCTGGAGCTTCCGCCGCCGTCGCTGTCGCTGCTGCAGGAGTTAAATACAAAGGCCAGTGCCATCAAGGCTGTTAATCCGATTTTTTTGAAAGTTTTCATGATGTAGCGATTTGTTAATTATTTATTTGACAAATCTGCGACAATCACAAGGTGTACCCAATACGTAGAAATTCGTATTTTGATACCGGCAGGCAGGAGAGGAAAACCATAGAAGGTGCGCGTTTACGGCACAGGCTGCGATGGTCAGGAACCGGCGTCAGAAGGTCATGTGCGGGAACCGCGACCGCATTTTGGCAATCTGGGCCTGCAGTTTCTCGAGAAACAACTGATGTTGCGCAGTATCCGGATTAAATGGGCGGTGAGCCAAGCCTTTCTGTATCGAGGCCACCTTGTCCATGATCGGGATGGCGGTTTCGCTGATGTGGGTTTCAGCGAACCTTTGCCAGATGTAATTGACAGCGGCCTGACTGGGGTGCAGCATGTCTTCTGCGTAAAAGCGGTAGTCACGCAACTCGTCCATCATGATTTCGTAAGACGGGAAATACGACGCCTCAGAAGCCGACAGCGTTTTATGCAGCGCCGAAATCAGGTTTGCCTTGCTGTATTGGTTTTCCACAAAACCATCCTTGATGTGCCGCACAGGCGATACCGTGAAAATAATGTGGCAACCCGGATTGATGGAATAAACCGAGCTGATGATTTGCCTGAGGCTGTCCGCCACCGCCTCCGCAGACAGCAATTCCCTGGAAAAATAGCGTTGTGGCACCTTATGGCAATTGGCGACATATTCATTGGTCTGGTCGTGCTTGTACAACCATGCGGTGCCGAGTGTCACGATAAGATGTGTCGCGGCTTCGAGTCCGCGTGACAATTGCGCCACCGATGCATTCAGGTTGTCGATCAGGCCATCACGGTAGACGCTGCTGAGCGCCGAGTGCGCATCAAAACAGTGCCACGCGTCATTGTTATGGAAGACGTCCGCTTCGCTGAAAACTTTCCGGATGGCCGCAAAGCGGATGATTTTGGCCAGGGCCAGCGGCTGGAAAATAATGCCGAAAGGATTGACCGTGTGGTGGAACTGGTAATAGCCCAGCTTCTCCCCGATGCGTTCGGCAAAACACGAACCCAATGACACAATGCAGGATTTGTAATCCAGCTTGTGGTGGCTTTCCGGGATGGGGACAGTGGTAGTAAACTGCATACTTGTTGAGGACTGGGTGTTGGCTCAGGATTGCAAAATTAACGCTTTACAGCACAACTGCAACGCCATGGTAAATGAAAATACGGCGCCTACGATATGCTCATATTACGCTATAAATACGCTATATATACGCTATACATACGCTATATATTCGCTTTACTTATGGTGCAATGTCGCAGGGTAGCGCAATACAAAACCCTCAGTTGCTGTACAAGTGAGGGCTCGGGCTGACTTACCTTACGAAATCAACCGCCTTTTCCAATGCTTCGGGAATGCCCAGAACATCTTTACCGCCGGCCGTGGCGAAGAATGGCTGTCCGCCGCCGCCGCCTTCAATGTATTTCCCAAGCTCGCGGACGACTTTCCCCGCATTCAGGTCTTTGGAAGCCACGAGTTCTTTTGAGATATAGCACGTCAGCATGGGCTTGCCCTCATCTGCAGTAGCGAAAACAAGGAAAATATTATTTGCAGTACCACCAACTTCATAGGCCAGGTCCTTCGCGCCGGCAGCATCCAGATCAACTTTGGTGGCCAGAAACTTTACGCCATTGATTTCCTCCAGCTGTGACACGAAAGCACTTTTCATATTCTTGATCTTATCCTTCATCAGGAATTCGACCTGGCGGGCGAGTTTTGCATTTTCCTCCTGCAGCGAAACGACGGCTTTCAGTGAATCCTGCGGATTCTTCAATGCGGCTTTGATGTCGTCCAACGCTTTTTCCTGAGCGGCAAAGAAACGCTGTACGGCTTCACCGGTAATGGCTTCGATACGACGGATTCCCGCTGCCACGGCGCTTTCGCTGACGATCTTGAAATACCAGATATCAGCCGTATTCTGTACGTGGATGCCACCACAAAGCTCGATGCTTTCGCCGAAACGGATGGCACGTACTGAATCCCCATATTTCTCCCCGAACAAAGCCATAGCGCCTTCCGCCACCGCCTCATTAAACGGCATGTTTCTTTTTTCTACCAATGGCAAATGCTCCTGGATCCTGGCATTGACGAAGTTTTCGACTTCCTTCAATTGCTCGTCAGTGACCTTAGAGAAATGCGAAAAGTCGAAACGCAGGTAATCCGGACTTACCAGTGAGCCTTTTTGCTCGACGTGCGTACCCAGTATGGTGCGCAATGCCTGGTGCATCAGGTGTGTCGCCGAGTGGTTGCCGGCGGTTTCAGAACGCAATTCCCGGTTTACTTTTGCAATAAACGGCCTGTCCAGGTTTTCGGGCAGGGTACGCGTAAAATGCAGGATCAGGTTGTTCTCTTTTTTGGTGTCGATGATGTCGATGCTTTCATTGGCACTCGACAAGGTGCCTTTATCGCCTACCTGCCCCCCGCCTTCCGGATAGAATGGCGTATGGTCCAAAACGAGTTGGTACAGTTGGCCGTCTTTTTTCGAATCGACTTTACGGTAACGCGTGATTTTGACTTCGTTGACTAATAAATCATAACCTACGAAAGTTTCTGTATTGCCTTCGGTCAAGATCGTCCAGTCGTCTGTGGATACTTCTGAGGCGGCGCGAGAACGGGTTTTCTGTTCGAACATCGCCTTATCGAAATCGGCTTCATTATACGCCATGCCTTTTTCTTTCAGGATCAACGCCGTCAGATCTTTCGGGAAACCGAAAGTATCGTACAATTCGAATGCCTTGTTTCCGGAGACTTCGTTTCCTTCGGTGCCTTTGACGACGTTGTCGAGCAATTGCAGTCCCTGATCCAGGGTCCTTAAGAAGGAATTTTCCTCTTCCTTAATCACGTTCATGACCAATGCCTTTTGCGAAACAATCTCAGGGAATGACGCCCCCATCTGGCTGGCCAAGGTGTCGACCAATTGGTAAATGAAAGCTTCTTTGGTTTCCAGAAACGTAAAGCCGTAACGGATGGCGCGGCGTAAAATCCTGCGGATCACGTATCCGGCACCGGTGTTTGACGGCAATTGACCGTCAGCAATAGCGAAGGCTACGGCGCGCACATGGTCGGCAATGACGCGGATGGCGATATTGGTTTTCTCTTCGGCCTCATTGGCCGCTTTGATGGTATATTGCTTCCCGGTGACACTTTCAATCTTTTGGATCAAAGGCATGAACACATCGGTATCGTAGTTGGATTGTACGCCCTGCAATACCATACAAAGGCGCTCGAAACCCATTCCGGTATCGACGTGCTGCGCGGGTAATTTTTCGAGTGAACCGTCCGCCTTGCGGTTGAATTCCATGAAAACATTGTTCCAGATTTCGACGACATGTGGGTGGTCTGCATTGACGAGTTCCTTGCCCGGGGTTTTAGCTTTTTCTTCCGCGGAACGGATGTCGACGTGGATTTCAGAGCAGGGTCCGCACGGCCCCTGATCTCCCATTTCCCAGAAGTTGTCTTTTTTATTTCCCAATAAAATCCGGTCTTCGGAAATCAGTGTTTTCCAGATGTCCCAGGCTTCCTGGTCGAACGGCACGTTTTCTTCTTTCGAACCTTCAAAAACAGTGACGTAAAGAATATCCTTATCGATTTTATACACTTCCGTGAGCAGTTCCCAGGCCCAGTGGATGGCGTCTTTCTTGAAATAATCGCCAAAGCTCCAGTTGCCGAGCATCTCGAACATCGTATGGTGGTAGGTATCGATACCCACTTCCTCGAGATCGTTGTGCTTTCCGGACACGCGCAGGCATTTCTGGGTGTCGGCGATGCGCTTGCTTTTCGGGACGGCATTGCCAAGGAAATATTCCTTGAACTGTGCCATACCGGAGTTGTTGAACATCAGCGTGGGGTCGTCTTTTAATACGATGGGCGCTGAGGGCACGATGAGGTGGCCTTTACTTTGGAAAAAATCGAGAAACTGTTGGCGTATTTCCTGTGACTTCATGTGTTTGATTTGAAAATGGTTTGCCCCGGATATGAGCGGAAATCCTGCCGAAACGGAAAGCCATTTTTTGCTGCACCGGCGGAGCGACCGAAGGAAGCTCCCGGCGGGGCCTGCAAAGAAGGCTTTGTGGACGGCAGATTGCAGCGTTAGCCGGATTAAGGCCCGAATCATTACAAAACAAATGCAAACTTCTGTTGTTCGGCTAAGTTTTCGTAATATTGTTATCCTTAATTTTTATAAGGTGCAAAAATAGCATATTTTATATGAAGAAGGTAAAATATTATTTTGATCCCGAAAGCCTGGCGTACAAAAAAATCAGCCCGAAAAAACGCCGGAGTTTTGCCTATATTTCGCTATTTTTATTGTCCTCGGCGTTGTTTGGTACGCTGGCGTTTATCGCACTGCTCAATACGCCGTATTTCGAGACCCCGAAAGACCGGCTTCAGGCGCGCGAGATCGACAACATGAAAATCCGCTATGCGATCCTGAACAAGAAGATGGACCAGATTGATGAGGTATTGGCCGGGATTGAGGAGCGTGACAATAACATTTACAGGGTCTATTTCAACACGTCGGCGATTCCGGACGAGCAGCGTAAGGCAGGATTTGGCGGCGTGAACCGTTATAAGGAACTGGAAGGCTATAACAACTCGGAACTGGTGATCAATACGACAAAGCGCGTCGATGTACTGTCTAAGGAATTGGTGATACAGTCGAAATCGCTCGACGAGATCATGAAACTCGCGAAGGAAAAGAACAAACTGCTGTCGGCCATACCGGCGATACAGCCCGTACGCAATGAGAACCTGCGTGCGGTCGCCTCCGGTTTCGGATACCGCAGCGATCCGTTTACGAAGGTGCGGAAGTTTCATGCGGGCATGGATTTCTCTTCAAAAACCGGCACGCCCATCTACGCGACCGGCGACGGCGTAGTCGAACGTGCAGACAATACCGTCTCGGGTTACGGCAACCACATTGTGATCCGGCATGGTTATGGTTACGAGACGCTGTACGGGCATTTGAGCAAATACAAAGTGCGGGCCGGAGCGCGCGTCAAACGCGGCGATATCATCGGGTACGTAGGCAGCACGGGGCGTTCAGAGGCGCCGCACCTGCATTATGAGGTGCACAAGAACGGGGAAGTCGTAAACCCGCTGAATTTTTATTACGGCAATATCTCGGCTGCAGAATATGTGGCCATATCCAAACTAGCTAACCAGGAAAACCAATCTCTCGATTAATGCATATAGACTTACCACCCGGAAAACGATATTACAGTATAGGCGAAGTGTCTAAGGCTTTTGATGTGAATGCGTCATTGATCCGCTTTTGGGACAAGGAATTTGACATCCTGAAACCCAAGAAAAACGCCAAAGGCAACCGCATGTTTACGCCCGAAGATGTAAAGAACCTCCAGCTGATTTACCATCTCGTAAAAGAACGCGGGTTTACGCTCGAAGGCGCGCGGACCCATTTGAAGGAAGGGCAGAAAAAGACGCTTGATAAATTTGAGATCATCAGCAAACTCGAGGGAATCCGCGCACAATTGGTCAGTATCAAAAATGAATTGTAACTTTTCCAAAGCGAGTTCCGTCTAACAAGCACAATTTAAAACAAATTACATCATGAGAAAATTTTTGCCTTGGATTATCGTAGCCGGTATTGTAATTATCATTGTCATATGGGCGATGGGAATCCAGAACAAAGCGCTTGGTTACAGCCAGGCTGTCGGAAAAGAATGGGGAAATGTCGATGCCGCTTACCAAAGACGGAATGACCTGATCGGCAACCTCGTCAATACGGTGAAAGGCGCTGCCGATTTCGAGAAAACGACGCTGACCGCAGTTATTGAAGCACGATCGAAAGCGACGTCGGTAACGGTTGACCCGACAAACATCACGCCGGAACAGCTGATCAAATTCCAGCAGGCACAATCAGGCCTTTCCTCGAGCCTCTCGCGATTACTCGTCAACGTGGAAAGGTATCCTGAACTCAAAGCCAACAGCAATTTCCTGAAATTACAGGATGAACTGGCCAGCACCGAAAACCAGATCCTTACGGCAAGGACACGTTTCAACGAATCTGTGCAGGCCTACAACGGCTACGTACTTGCGGTGCCGCAGAAATGGTTCCTGAGCTATCCTGAAAAACCGTTCTTCAAATCAGTTGAAGGCGCCGACAAACCCGTAGAGGTAAAATTCTAGGAGATGCTGAACCTCGAAAATTTTCTTACCAAAGAAGAAGAGCAGCAAATCGTTGAGGCGATACAAAAGGCTGAAAAGGAAACTTCCGGAGAAATCAGGGTTCATATAGAAAAAACAACTTCCATCGCTGCGTTTGAGCGCGCGGTGGAAGTTTTTAATTTATTGGACATGCACCAGACCGAACTTAAGAACGGCGTACTGATTTACCTCGCGGTCGAAGACAAGGCATTTGCCATATGTGGCGATAAGGGCATAGACGAGGTCGTTCCTGAAGGCTTTTGGGACTCTACAAAAGAAGTGATGCTGGCCCATTTCAAAAACGGGGATTTTAAACAGGGATTAATCGACGGCATATTGCGTGCCGGGCGCGAATTGCAGCAGCATTTCCCGTGTACCGATGACGACAAGGACGAACTTTCGAACGAAATATCAAGAGGCTAAATGAAAAAACGCATTACTATACTGACCTTTTTTGTGTTTTTTTTACTGGCACAAAACGCTTCGGC
This sequence comes from Flavobacterium magnum, assembly GCF_003055625.1. Classification (NCBI taxonomy): domain Bacteria; kingdom Pseudomonadati; phylum Bacteroidota; class Flavobacteriia; order Flavobacteriales; family Flavobacteriaceae; genus Flavobacterium; species Flavobacterium magnum. The sequence continues at coordinate 261,060 of NZ_CP028811.1, forward strand.
ACAATTCGAGATTCCGCCAAAACCGGATTTCCAGACGAGTGTTTACGACTACGCGCACCTGCTTAGTGAGGCCGATAAGGCGCAATTGGAGGAGAAGCTGATCCGGTATTCGGATTCCACGTCCAACCAGATTGTCGTTGCCATCATCGAAACGCTGAACGGCGACAATATTGAAACCCTCACCCCAAACTGGGGGCACAAATGGGGTGTCGGCGGCAGTGAAAAAGACGACAATGGCGTGATGATCGTGCTTGCAAAAAAAGAACGCAAAATTTGGATTTCTGCCGGATACGGTCTTGAAGACAGGCTTACTGCCGGAATCGGCGGGGAAATCACCCGAAACATCATCGTCCCGGAGTTTAAGGCTGGTGATTATTATGCCGGGCTAGACAAGGGTACCGACGCCATTTTTGAGGTCATCAAAGGAAAATACAAAGGCGAGCGAAAAGAGAAGAAGTCGGAAAAAAACCGGTTTCCCTTTGGCGCCATCCTCGTCATTATCATCATCATTGCAGCCGCATCCCGTGGGAAAGGCGGTCGTGGTGGGCGTGGCGGCGGCGGTGGCATTGGGCTCGGTGAGATGATTCTCCTGAGTAGCCTCGGACGCGGCGGTTCCGGATTTGGCGGCGGCGGGTCCTCAGGCGGTGGTGGCTTTGGCGGCGGTTTCGGCGGCGGCGGATTTTCCGGCGGCGGATCCGGCGGAAGCTGGTAACCTTACAACCCGATTGCATGGGACTGCCCATTAAATACAAAAGCCGGAGGTGTTACTTCCGGCTTTTATGTTCAGTTAGTCTATGCCAAAGAAACAATCTACTCCTCCATCTCCCATTCATTCTTCTTTTTTCCACCGAACTTTTCAATCTTATAGGTCAGCGAGAACATGACATAGCGTTTCAGCACGGTGTTCTGCATGTCTGAGATGTATTCCGGTGTAATGGTGCGCGAGGTATTGGTATTTTGGTTCAGGATGTCGTAGACCTTCACTTTGGCCAGCAATTTGTCATTCCAGAAATTGTACCCAAGGCTGGTATTGAGCAGGTAGAAATCCTTCCTGAAACCATCAGCGATATTCGAGTTGTAGGTGTATCCGAAATCGGTTCCGAAAATAACATGCTTTGGCCATTTGACGGTGTTTTCCATCTTGAACACATGCCTAAAGTTCGATGATTTGTCAATCGAGTAATTGTCATAATCCGTCTGGTTGAACTCATAACGGTAAGAAGGCTGCAGCGTCAGTATTTCGCCGTATTCATACGACAGCGAGGCTTCCGGATTCAGCGCATAGCCAAACGCCTTATATAACTTGTTGTTCGTAAACCCTTTATTGTAGTTGTAATTGGCATTGATGCCTACGCTCGGCCTGAATTTGTGTGCGCCACGCTTGATTGTCTTGTCAATATTGATGCCCATATAACCCGAGTAGGCAAAATCGACATTGGCGTAAGAAAGCGTGCTGGTCAGGTTTTGTTCGTCAAACACATTGGTGGAAACGATGTCGTCGGTCTTGTAATTGATTCCCGAATACAAATACAACCCGGACCTTTTGGCGTAGTCGTAATCGTTGTAATTCAGGTAGATATTATGGGTTTTTGAAGGCCTCAGGTTTTCATTCCCGGTGATTGTTACGAGCGGAGAGGAAAAATCCTGAAGCAACAATTGCTCGACCGTCGGCAGCTGAACCTCATAACTGTAATATGTATAAACCGATTTCGATTTGCTAAGGCGGTAGTTGAACCAGCCATTCGCATTGCCCAGTACATAATTTTTGCTGAGGTCGCGACGCGCCCCAAGGTAATCCCTGCTGTTGTCAAATGAAATAAACTGCGGCCCCACGGTAAACCCAGCGCTGTACTTGGTTTTGCGGACATAGAAGGACGCTGTGGGCATGAAGCTCTTCGTACCGGACTCTAGTCCGTAAGATAATAAATCACTGTAATTGCTGTAATCTCCCGTAAGGTCGTTGCGGTTGAAAGTGTTTTTCGAAGTGCCTGAATTTTTCCAGCTGTAGCCGGCGCGGAGTGTCACTCCAACGGAATCAGTAATGGGTTCCGTGTACCCAATGCGTGCGTAGTACTCATCCAGCCGCGTATGGTTCCGTTCGCGCTGGTGGCGGATATCCTCGGTCTTGTCGGGATCCTGATAATACAATGTCTCCGAATCGTTGAAGTTGTCTGATTCGCTGCTTCTGTGCGCATTGTTGAATGTCACACCCAAAACCCTGCCCTTCTTTTTAAAACTCTTGTTGAAGTACAACTCATCGCCTATCTCGCCGTCATTCGCTATTGAAGTGGCTGAACCGTTGTTTTCATTGACCAGCCCTGCTGCGTTAAACGACTTCTGCGTAAAGAAGTTCTTACTGTTGTCGAAATTCTTCTTGATCCGCGGACGCACGGAAAAAGTCGTCAGCGAATCGATCTTATATTCCAGGTCCATGTTCATATTATGCCCCTCATGCAGCTTGTCTGAGCTCCCGGAGGATTCCCGAAGATAGGACTGGCTTTCGCCCGTAGCGGCATCGGGAAGCAACGTTTCGGTGCGGCTCTTGTAGTCATTCCGGGTTTTGGCATTCGTATACATATAGCTGCCGCCCGTTTCAAGTTTTTTGAAATACTGGTCGGCATAATTCACGCCTGCCAAACCGGATTGGGTAATTCCGCTGCCGCCGCCATACTGCTGCCCGTCGATGTTAAAACTGCCGTCGCCGCTCATGTACACGTTGCGGCCGCCCCCCATGGAATCGAACACTTCGTCCATCGAAAAGCCAATCGAGTTGATGTTGTTTGAGGAGCCCAGGAAGCTGAACTTCTGTTCGTCCTTGAAATAATTGATCAGTCCGCTCGATTCATAACGGTCGTCCGAACCTTTCCCGGCGCTGAATTTTCCAAACAGCCCTTTATTCATATTCTTCTGGATGGTGAGGTTGATGGTTTTTTCATCAGAACTTGCGGCCTGGTTTGACAGCTCTTCTTCCTTGGTCTTGGTATCGGTCACCTGCACCTTATCGATAATTTCGGCGGGAAGGTTTTCGGTCGCGATTTTGCCGTCCTTGCCGAAAAACGGTTTGCCGTTCACCAGGATATTGTTGACTTCCTTTCCATTCACAGTAATTTTTCCGTTGGCGTCGATCTCGACCCCGGGCAACTGCTTGAGCAGCGACTCCACATTGGCATCGGGACTGACCTTAAACGACGAGGCGTTAAACTCTAGGGTGTCTTTCTTGATCCGGACCGGCGGCGCCTGCGATTTGACGACGACTTCGCTGAGGCTGCGCGGCAGTTCCTCTATGGCGAGATCACCAAAATCCTTGTCGGACAACAATTCGTCCATTTGCTGCGTGTAATCTGTAAAACCGATGAAAGAGACTTTGAGGAATGCAGGCTGCTTTATTTTTTTGGTTGTCAGTGAAAAATGGCCTTTTTTGTCGGAAATCGTGTAATCGATAATCGTGGAATCCTTTACGCTGGTGAGGTATACCGTTGCGGATTCCATCGGGAGGTTGGTGCTTTTCTCGAGAATACGCCCCCGGATGGTGATGTTTTGGGCATGGGACATGAAACAAAAGAGCATAAGGGAGAGGCAGGACAATAGTCTCTTCATTGGTGTTTTGGTTTTTTGGTTAAGGTTCGGCGAAATAAAGCAATCTCCCCGAAAGGAAGTATTCCGTTAAAAAACATTTAACAGACAATTGGGAAATTTATTGCCGGGGGTACAGTGGCCGGCCAAAAGTTTTCGAATTGCAGGGATGATTGCAACCAATAAAAAAGCCCCCGGTCGGGGACTATTTATTATGAATTTAGACGGTCAGCGCTTAGTCTGGCTTTCGCCAATCCGGTTCCTGACTACTTCTCGCGGATGTAAATATCTATGGGCACACCTGAAAAATCCCATTTCTCCCGGATCTTGTTTTCGAGGAAACGCTTATACGGCTCTTTCACATACTGAGGGAGGTTTGCAAAGAACACGAATTGCGGCGTATTGGTGGGCAACTGCATGCAGTACTTGATTTTCACATATTTGCCTTTGAGTGCCGGCGGCGGATAACTTTCAATGACCTTGAGCATATGGTCGTTGAATTTGGATGTCGGGATGCGCTGCTTGCGGCTTTCAAAAACCTGCACCGACGCTTCGAGCGCTTTCAGCAAACGCTGCTTGGTGAGTGCCGAAACGAATAAAATCGGCACATCGGTAAACGGTTCAATTTCCTTGCGGATTTTCGCTTCATAGTCGCGCGTAGACATGGTATCCTTTTCAACCAGATCCCACTTATTGACTAAAATCACGACGCCTTTACGATTCTTTTCGGCAAGCCAGAAGATGCTCTGGTCCTGCCCTTCGAAACCGCGCGTCGCATCAATAATCAGGATACAGATGTCGGCGTGCTCGATGGCCCGCACCGAACGCATCACCGAATAAAACTCAAGATCTTCCTTGACCTTCGCCTTGCGGCGGATTCCGGCGGTATCCATGAGGTTAAATTCGAATCCGAAACGGTTGAATTTGGTGTCGATCGCATCACGCGTGGTACCGGCTATGTCTGTAACGATATAACGGTCTTCACCGATGAGTGCATTGATAAAACTTGATTTCCCTGCATTCGGACGGCCTACCACGGCAAAGCGCGGCAACTCGGTTTCCTCCTGTGTAGGTTCAGGCTTGTCTGGGAACGCCTCTATCAGGGCATCGAGCAATTCGCCCGTGCCGCTGCCCGAAATACTGGCAAATGTATAATAATCCCCTAGTCCGAGGTTGTAAAATTCAATCGCTTCCTTCTCGCGCATCGCGTTGTCGACTTTATTGACGGCCAACAGCACAGGCTTGGTCACCTTGCGCAGCAATTTTGCCACGGTATCGTCCATAGGCGTAATGCCTTCTTCGACATCGACCACAAAAATGATGACATCCGCCTCGTCGATGGCCAGTTCGACCTGCTTGCGGATTTCGCCTTCAAAAACATCATCAGAACCACGTACGTAGCCGCCGGTATCAATCACCGAAAACTCCTTTCCGTTCCACTCGCTCTTGCCGTAATTGCGGTCGCGGGTTACCCCCGCCACGGCATCCACAATGGCTTCCCTTCTCTTAATCAATCGGTTGAATAATGTTGACTTCCCTACATTTGGCCTTCCTACGATGGCGACGATATTGCTCATGCTCTTTTTGAAATATTTTGCAAAGGTAGTGTTTTTATTTTGGTATCCGGTCAAATCAGAAAAGCCTGCATCTCCGGAAGATGCAGGCTATATATCCCGCGCGGCATATCGATACCGTATTCGTTCGTTGCCCAGAATCAAATTACTTGATCGGCGGACCCGTGGGCTGTGGCGTCTGGTCATTTTTCGTGTACGGGTTGCCATCGTGGTTCTCTGCATCCGTGCCGTCCTTGGTACGGGTGATCAGGACATCGGGGTCTTCGTTACTTTTCGATTTGCCTGATTTTACAGCCGTACCGGAGGCCTGTTTTACTGAAACGGACTTCGCTCCGGCCGTCCTCGCTGCGGCGGCATTGGCATCAGCGGCAGCCTGTCCCGAGCTGTCAATCGTAGTGGTTTCAGTGACCACCGTTGTACTGGTATTGGTTTCCGTTACCGGTTTTCGGTCATCATTGCATTTGCAGGAGACGATGGATGCCGCTGCAAACAAAGCGGTGAGCGTTTTTGAGATTGTCGTTTTCATAACGTGCATTTTAGGAATTTTTATATCAGTAAATTTCTAAAATGACGGTATTAAAGCGGTTACGGAATTGTAAGAAAATGTTACTTTATTTTTTACGTGTTTTACACGGATAGGATAAATCAGCACTGCGCGGTCACTGCGATCGCAAATATTCGGCCAGCCGGACTGCCTACGCTATTGGTTGTAGCCGAAACGCCTGAGCTGCCTTGCGTCGCTGCGCCAGTTCTTGTTGACCTTGACGTACAATTCGATATGGATTTGCTTGCCGAAGAATTTTTCGAGTTCCGCGCGTGACTCCACCCCGACCTTCTTCAAAGCGGCGCCCTTGTGCCCGATGATGATGCCTTTCTGGGTGTCGCGCTCGACCATGATCAAGGCGCGGATACGGATGATGTCATCATCTTCAAGGAATTCCTCGGTCTCGATTTCCACAGCATACGGGATTTCCTTGTTGTAGTTCAGCAGGATTTTCTCGCGGATGGTTTCATTGACGAAAAAACGTTCCGGCTTATCGGTAAGCTGGTCTTTCGGGTAAAATGGCGGAGACTCCGGCAACAGCTCCAGTATACGCCCGAAAACTTCCGGGACATTGAAGTTTTTCAACGCGGAAATTGGGAAGATTTCGGCATTGGGCACTTTTTCTTTCCAGAAGCCGACCTGCTCCTCGAGCTGCTCCTGGTGCGAATTGTCAATCTTGTTGAGCAGCAGCAACACCGGGATTTTAGCGTGGATGATTTTATTGAAGAAGGCATCATCCTTAAGTTCCTTCTCGCCTATCTCGACCATGTAGATCAATATGTCTGCGTCTTCAAATGCCGATTTGACGAAGTTCATCATCGATTCCTGCATCTCATAAGCGGGTTTGATAATTCCCGGCGTATCGGAAAGCACCACCTGAAAATCCTCCCCATTGACGATGCCGAGGATGCGGTGCCGCGTGGTCTGTGCCTTAGAGGTGATGATGGAAAGCCGTTCGCCGACGAATGCGTTCATGAGGGTAGACTTTCCTACGTTTGGATTTCCGATGATGTTGACGAAGCCTGCTTTGTGTGCCATAATTTGGTGAAAATAATAAGCCCCTCATTTCTGAGAGGCTTGAGGTACTGCGGCAAAGATAGGAAAATACAAGCAAATACGCACCGAACTTTATAAAATGTTGGCTGCGTCAGATCAGCATGTCGAAAGTAAAGATTTTAAGTGCTGTCTGGTTGCGTCCGCTTTTAACATTATCCGCCTTCGGAGTGCATTCCAAAAAACAAAAAGCAGTCAATTTGATGGGCTGCCGTTGTATAATTGCGGATTATGGGATACTTTTGCCGCGTGCAAAAAACACTATTCATATTAGCCTTTTTTATCCTATTCAAACCATTGTTCCCCATTGTTGAATATGTGTCCAATTATGAATATATCTCCAAAGTTCTCTGCGAAAACAAAGCCCGGCCTGAATTAAAATGTAACGGTAAATGCCATTTGATGAAAGAAATGGCGAAAGCTTCGGAAGGTGAAAAACCAAATGAAAAAAAAGCGCCGGTTAAAGAGGCGGAGTTGCTTTTTTTTCAGGACACTTCAACGCTGCATTTTGCAATCCGGGTTCCCATTCGAAATCCGGGCGTGAACACAGACTATTCCAATCTTTACGCGTATCTGGATTGCCGTTCCGATTTCCATCCGCCAAACTTTACGGCCTAAGTTTATCCGCATTCCTTTTTTATCGGTTCCTGTTCTTCGGGAACCCTACAGACTTATGTCCATAACCGTTTGGGGCACCTGCCCTGAACCCACACCTTACACATCTTAAATATTGAATTATGACATTTCAAATCAAATATATATTTGCCGTTATGGCAACCGCGCTCACTTTGGCATCCTGTTCCAATGACAACGACACTGCTGCTTCCGGCAGGGGGAAACTCGAAGTGGAATTCGATAATGTTTTCGGCGAGGCGAACCTGATCCTGAATGGCCAGGAAAACATGACTTCCCAAGGAGAAACGTTGACTGTCTCCGATGTCAAATACATCATCAGCAACATCGAACTTACAAAAGAAGACGGCACCGTTTTCGTGTATCCAAAATCAGAAAGTTATTTTATCGTAAGCGAGGCGAATGACGTTAGCCATGTTTTGGAACTGGCGAACATTCCTGCAGGAAACTATACCAGGATTAAATTTGGTATTGGCGTAGACGAGGCCCAATACAATCTTGGGGAAACTGTTCAGGGTGATTTCTTCGCCGCCGCACAAAACGAGGACATGGCCTGGTCCTGGAGCGCAGGTTACAAACACCTGTTATTTGAAGGAACGTTTACTTCGTCAACAGTAGGCACTGCAACACCTTTTATGGTACACACCGGAAAATCCGGGGCGAATTACAACTACACCGCCGTCACGCTGGATTTTCCGGAAAAGGCATTGGTGAGGACAAACATTACGCCGGATGTGCACATTTTTGCTGATGTCGCCAAAATCATCGACGGCTCCAACAAAATCAAGCTAACGGACAACAACATGGGCGGCATGGGCGCGATGATCATGAGCGGTGAGAACCTGCCTTTGATTACGACAAACTTATCAGATATGTTTGCTGTAGACCATGTTCACAACGACTAAATTTAACAAAAGCAGTTGGGCAAATCGTTCAACTGCTTTTTTAAATCCTTTAAAATGAAAGCAAAATATATATTGTTATTCGTTTTGCCGTTGCTATGGAGCTGCACTGATAATGATGATGATTATGTTGATGTTCCCATCAATTTTAAGGTCCCTTCCAATTTTCCGCCATTGGTTTATGATATCGAAAAATATCCCATCACCGAAAAGGGATTCGAGCTCGGTCGTAAACTATTTTATGACGGCCGTCTGTCATTGGATGGGACAGTATCGTGTGGTTTTTGCCACGAACAGCAAAGTGCCTTTACGCATCACGGGCATACCGTAAGCCAGGGCGTGAACGGTTTAACCGGAACGAGGAACTCGCCTTCAATACAAAATCTGGGATACCAGACCACTTTTATGTACGACGGCGCGACGGACCACCTGAACCTGCAACCCATTATACCCATTACCAATCCGATCGAGATGGACGGCAATTTTTCACGGATTGTTGCCATGATGAACGGTGATTATGAGTACCGGAGATTGTTTGCATTGGCTTTTCCCGGTAAGCCCATAAATACCGAAAACATGCTCAATGCCATGGGGCAGTTCATGGTGATGGTGACCTCATCCAATTCCAGATTCGACAAATTCCGACGCAACGAACCGGGGGGCATACTGACGCAGGACGAAAAAGACGGTTACACCATTTTTACCCAAAAGTGTTCGGGTTGTCACGCAACAGATTTGTTTACCGACAATTCATTCCGGAACAACGGGCTCGCGGTAAATCCCATCGTAAATGACGTTGGACGGTACAGGGTCACGCTCGATGACGCAGACAAATACAAGTTCAAGGTCCCCAGCCTTCGGAATGTCGAGAAAACCAAACCGTACATGCATGACGGAAGGTTCCGGACACTGGAGGCTGTGCTGGACCATTACAATTCGGGCGTGGTGAGTTCGGCAACGCTTGACCCGGAACTCAATAAAAATGGGAATTTAGGCATCCCGTTAAACGCTTCGGAAAAGACAAAAATATTGGCCTTCCTCAAAACTTTAACCGACAATCAATACCTCACGGATAAACGATTTTCAGAATTTTAAATACGATGAAAAAATATATTTTATTGAGCCTGATGGCATTCCAATTGGCTAATGCAACGGAAAAAGACAGCCTTACGGGAGCAGCTGTCTTTCGCGAGTACTACCACTACGCTATTGCGGCGAAGGGAAAGTGCGATGCCTGCGGCTGTTCTGCCAGTGGCGGCAGCATGGGGTTTGCCTCAATGCTGAACACCAATTTTGCGGGCGTACGTTACTTTAAACAACATTATCAAAGTTCGGACGGGTTGTACAGTAATTCCCCTTGGTACGATGAAGACTTCAACACTATCCAGATTTGGGGCAGGATCCCGGTGCACAAAAAAGTCCAGATTTCGGTGTTGCTCCCATACCATTTCCATCACAGGGAAACGGCATCCGGCAGTCAGGACATCAAGGGGATCGGTGACATCACCGTGCTGGCAATGTACCGTTTGTACCAGACCCGCAAGGACAGTACGCTCGTAGGCCATACCCTACAGCTTGGTGCGGGAGTAAAGGCGCCCACAGGCCAATTTGACGAAGCCAACGCGGGCGCTGTCAATCCAAGTTTTCAGGCGGGTACAGGAAGCTGGGATTATCTTTTTGCGTCGGAATATGTCATAAAGACGAAGCGGTTTGGACTAAACACCCAGCTCAATTATACCGTTAAGACTACAAACGACAAAGACTACCGCTTCGGCAACCAGTTCAATTATGCCGGGACTTTTTTCTATTTGTATGAAAAGGAAAATTTTTCGATAGCGCCGCAAGCCGGTTTTGCCGGTGAGGTGTACGGCAGCAATTACCAGTATAACCAATTGATCAGGAAAACCTCAGGGGATATTTTCTTCGGTAAGCTTGGCGTTGAAGTGGGTCGGGAGAAATTCTCGGCCGGGGCCCATGTGCTTTTGCCCGTTAACCAAAATCTGGCAGGTGGGCGCGTGGAAGCCAAATACAGATGGAGCGTGAACCTGAATTACAGTTTATAACCAATAGATTGACAGGGGCTTTGTTGCTGCCGCTAAGGCTTCTGTCGTCTTTTTGGAAAGGGTAATGCAGTGGGCAACCAGGTCAGATCCCGGCAGGGATTTCCGATGGGTTATCGTTAACGGTAAAAAGGGCATGACAGAGCAAAAGCACCTCTGCGGTGCCCTATACGCATCAGTGTAACATAACAATAAAACAAAACAAAAAACCCACCGACGGTGTCGATGGGTTTTGCTTAGTAGCGGGAACAGGACTCGAACCTGTGACCTTCGGGTTATGAGCCCGACGAGCTGCCTACTGCTCTATCCCGCGCTGTTCGGGTGCAAATATACAATGAATATTTGTATCTGCAACAACAATTATCGAAAAATGTTTAATTCCTGTTTATAGCCACAAAAAAAGCCCGGCGGTATCACCGGGCTTTCCTATTAGGATAAGCCAACTACTTAATGACCAGTTTCCTGATTACTTTCAGGTCATTCGTAATACTGACTTCCAGGATGTAGATTCCTTTAGCCAAGTCGGCAACATCGAGAGCAATTTCTCTGGCTGCAGCTGCTTTCAGCTGTTTTACCGTCTTTCCCAGCACATCGTATAGCGTTACACGTTCCATATTCTCCATGGTATGCTGAAGGTTTATGTATACGACGGCGTTAGCGGGATTCGGATATATGAGGATATTGGCAGGATCAAAAGTCCCGGTCCCCAAGGGCGCGGATACTTCGGTCTGGACCGTGTTGGTGACAACACCGGGGTTGGTATCAAAATAAATTTCGGCCGTATTTGAGATGATGTCTCCCACACCGTAACCCGGTTTTGGCTTTATCTTGAATGTAACATACCCGTGACTTCTCGCCTCGTCCTGAAATTCGCCGGGCAGATTGATGTTGGAAAAAGTCCAGACCAACTGGCTTCCTGTGCGCTGCAGCGTATAAATATGGCTGGCGGCCACCATCCTGATACTGGATTCATCCAGCATCGCATCGAGGGCATCAGTCAGCCTGATGTTGGAAGCATTGAACGTCCCTGTATTCTGGAAACGGATCGTGTAAAACAGGTAGTCCCCCTGATTGAGGTCGTTAATATTTACCAATCCGCTGTGCGACTCTGCCTTGTCATTTGGGTCATAGGATCCTACCACCGGCTGCGTCAGCGCGTCGGTATTGTTTGCAGGGATGATATCATTTCCTGAAACCGCTATGGTTGCGTTGTTAGTAAGCAAATCGCCGAGATTGAGATCCGGGATTGGCGGCACATCCATATTTACAGTGATCACGCGTGTCTCAAATGGCGCAAGATTTACGAAATCATAGGTGAATCCGTTTGGATTGCTGATAACTCCCGCCTCGCTGATATCGCTTATCGCAAGTGCAGGATCTTTCTGGAATGTCACCGTACCTGACACCGTATGGGTCCCTTCATTCACATAAACGACCTTGTTGCTGTAGCCTGCACCTGAAACGGGGCTGCTGGATGGAACAACCGAAACCGACACATCATCGAAATCCTGGATCACCGTTACCGGAAAATAGTAGATCTGGCTGCCGTCTGTCAGGCTGACATTATTGTAAACCACAGCTGATGCCGAATAGTTCCCGGAATACTCCGCCAGGACCTGAAAACTGAAATCATAACTGTCCGACGAACTCAAATCATACATGTCATACACCCCGCCTGTTGTTGTAATATTAAAGAAGGGCCCATCATCATTTTTCCGATAAACGAAATTTCCTTCGGGGAAATTAACCTCGTCGATATCTTTCACGCCGTTGTTGTTTTCATCGATGAAAGCAATGAGCCTTATCTTATCCGAACAAATCGTCGTCCCGGCACCCTGCATGCCATAGTTGGTCTGGGTGAGCTTGATATCGCCCTCGCTGCCATTGAAATTTGTTATCATGACAACATAATATTCGCCCGACAATGCATTGGGAAGGTGAAGCACTTCTACAGACGAAGCGGAATAACTGCAATCCACAATATTGCCATAAGGGTAAAATGCCTGATCCACGGTATTGTCTATACATGCTGTACATTCGGTGTATGCGATCTGATCACAGGAATCAGGGTTGCTGAACGGACCCCATGCCACGAAATCGACATCCAGCCCACTGCCTACCGGGTGGCTCTCGGCGTCGAATGCCGTATTTTGCTCGATTTTAATGGATACCTGGCCGCTCTGGCCGATGCGCAACTTATAAAACACCTGATTTGGGGAACTTCCGAGACAGGCAATGGCGCCTAAACTTCCGATTTCGGAAACGTTATGAAACAGGTAAGGATCGCCGGAGGTTGATCCGCAGAAAACGCCGGCATTTTCACAGCTTAAAGTTTTTTTTATACATAGGCTGAATACCTTGCTTTCCAACGATGTCCAGTTGACCCACACCCGTAGGTAATATTGCTGTCCGACAACATAGCCGCTGTACACATCGTCAGGTGTTTGACACGTAACGAACGCAAGATTTTCGGGGGTACCGGTATATAGTGCGTAACCGGGGAAGACCGCCGATGAGGACTGCGACACTAGTTGACGGATGTCGAGTTGGAGACTTTCGGAAGTGGCGGCGAAAACGTACCACACATCACCCTGCCCCGGTTGCATATCACAAACGGGCTGCGGTGATGCCGTTGCGCCTATCGACGATCCGTAAAAGATGTTCTCGCAGGTCAATCCGGGATTTGTGACTATCGGGACAGCCTCGGTGGCCTCATCGTTTGACGCATCGGGCGGGGTCGTCACAGAGATGTCAAAATTCCCATACGCTGTCCTTTCATATCCTGTGAATACACGCACATAATAAGTGTTTCCGGGTAATAGTCCGCTTGCCATGCTTTGCGCCTGGTCGGTGCAATAAAGCGGTGCGCCTGCGCATCCCGCACCATAAACCGCATACAACAACTGGCTTACCGACCCGCCGGTACTATTGACCTGTATCAAATGTATGCTTTTCTCCGCCACAAAACTGAACCAGACATCATCGACTGTCGTCCCGCAGGAAAGGCTTGCAGGGTTCGTATTTACTGACCCCAAAGTCGTCCCTGAAACAAATTCGCTGATTCCCATCGAAGGATTAACAGGAACAGGCAACGCATTACTGCATTGGGTATTGGTCAGCGGAGCAGGCGTACTTACGGATATTTTAAAATCAGTTGAGTCAGCGTCTGAGGTTGAGTACGTAAATACCCGTATTATGTAAGTGCTGCCCGGGGTTAATTGGTCAAGGATCCTTGTGTAGCGTCCGATGCTACACCCCAATATTGGGGTTGTGCAATTCCCTGCATAGATGAGATAATTTAAAGTATCTGAACCGGCAGGAGCGGTGAATGTTAAGAGTTGCTTTGTAGACTCGGCCACGAACCTGAACCATACGTCATCATCCGCTCCTTCGCAGCTGGCGGCGGGCTGCGGACTGGAAGCGGTCGCCTGCAGCGTGGAACCCGCAACAAAAACTTCCTCCCCAACCGGATGAACAGGAAGCAGCATCGCGCTTGCGCATTCGTCATTCATCAGCAACGTACGGAAGGACACGGGAGAAAAACTTGTCCATTTTCCGGGTTGGTTGCCTGAACACAGTGACCTTATATATACCTTGTAATTGGTTTGCGGGTTAAGATTTGGAATGACGAAGGGTTTGACCGAAGTTACATAATGGAATCCGGTGGTGCTCACAGGGCTTCCATTAACTGGCGCCGGTGCACCCTCCGGTGCTGCGTAAATCTCCCACTGCGTGGCTGTGCCTGTTTCGAGCCAGGATAACTTGGCAGAAGTGGTGGTAATCTCTGAGACCAGCACATTAAATGGTTTCGGACAGGCTGGCTGTGAACAATCTGCAACACCACTATACAAGACTGAGGTTGGAAATCCGTTACCTGCTATTTTTTCATAAATCTGATCCTGAAATGGATTCCGGATGGAAACGCCCACTTTGGAAGGCGACGAGCCCTGGGTGCTCCAATACAGGTCAAATGGCACTCCTGTGCACAGCGGCACAGTGACTCCCGCCGTATTGTTGATGTCCGCATCGGTGGCGCCCAACGTAGCAACAACGATACCGTTCTGCCTGACCTGCATACGCGATCCGTTCCAACTGGTGCCTGAGGTATGCGTTAAGTAAAACTTGTAATTGCATTTGTCTGAATCATTACAGATGACGGTGTTGAATGCGTTAAACGGACGCCAGTCACTCGCAGCGCCGTCAGGGCAAAGCGCCCTGATGAAGCCATAATAAATCGTCGCGGGCTGCAGATTTGATGCAGTAAAAGTATATGGGCCGGTGGTGGTGATGACCGGATAGGACGCAGGTGTTGCATTATCCGGAAGTGGATTGGGAGCATTCGGGCCAGGCACTAAAAGCATTTCAAACTGCGTACTGCCGGGATAGTTCGGTTGCCACGTAAAGGTGGCGGTTGTCAGGGTAATGTTGCTCACAACCGGATTGGTTGGGGGAATACTGCAATCTGCCGCGGTGCAATTGACCATACCGCTGTATAACACCGTATTTGCGGCGCCTGTACCGGCTGGCTTGCTGTAAATCGTCTGCGCGAACGGATTCAGGATACTGACAGCCGCACCCTGAGGTGACGTCCCCGCGGTGCTCCAGAACAGTTCGAACGGCATATCCTTGCACAATGCCACATTTACGCTTACCTGGCTGTTGCTCGTCGCGGTAGAACCGATTGTCGTGACGACGTGCCCATTCTGCCGTACCTGCATCCTCGTTGTTCCCCATCCGCCAGCAGTGCTGGACATACGGAAAATATAATTGCATTTATCCGCATTTTCGCACAACAGCGTGTTAAAAGCATAGGGTCCTGACCATTGCGTGAACGCTGTCGGCGAAACGCCACATTTTGCCCGCACCCAGAATTGGTATTGCGTATCGGGCTGCAAACCGGCAGCAGCATAACTGTTTGAGGCTACCGCAGTGCCATTTCCTGAAGGAATAGGCGAACCATAGGGCTGTACCTCAACTTCCCATGAAGAAAATGAAGCGGCGCCCCAATTGAGGCTCGCGCCGCCAGTCGATACATTTGAGACGGAAAGGCCCACCGGTTGCGGCGTGCACAATCCTGACTGTATCAGCAAATTATAGGATACGGTCTGTGTTGCCAATCCGGAAGAAATGACAATGATATAAGTTGTCCCTGCGGTGATATTCAGGGTAAGGTTTCGCACACTGCTACCGGGATTGGCCATGCCCGCAACACAGCTAACCCCGACGTTGGAGCAGCCTTCATAAATAAAAATCGACGAAGCGCTTGCGGACGGTGTCATTGTGATATTGGCTACACCTGTGATGGCACTCGTATAACTGTAGAACACTTCATTACCCGTAGAATAATTTGTCGTAACAGGTATTGCTCCGCAGGAAGCACCCTGCGCCGTATCAAAAGCATCGGAAAAATTGGCTGTGCTATTTGATTCCTGGAAAGGCAGCGAATTGATCACAATAGGATCAGCACAAGTCATTCCAGGCTGTGCAAAAGCGGAAAAGGACAGCAAGAACAGAAACCCAAGAAATGATCGTAGTAATTGTTTTTTCATGGTTGGGAAGTAGATTTCATCAAATGTAGTGGTTTTAAAGGGTCGGTACCAAAAAACGCAGCATTTTCGTTAATTTTTCGGTAATGTGACTGGCGGTTATGATAAAAAAACCCGGATAAACCGGGTTTTGATTGTTAATTGACAAACTTAGTTAATGACTAATTTCTTAATCAGTTTTGCATGGGAAAGGGTTGTTATCTCCACGAGATAGATTCCCCTGGCCAAATCAGAAACATCAATAGTTATTACTTCATTGTTATTTCCTTTCACTTGTTTTACGGCTTTCCCCAAAACGTCATAAAGCACAACCTGGCCGAGGGTTTCGCCGGTATGCTGAAGGGCTATGTTCACCACGTTATTGGTCGGATTTGGGTATAAGACTACATTGCCGTCGCTGAAAATATCCGTACCCAGTGGCGATGACACCTGTGTTTGCACGGTATTGGTTATGATTGCAGGATTGGAATCAAAATAAATTTCTGCAGTATTCGAAAAGACGTCATTTACAACATAACCCGGCTTAGGCCTTACCTTAAAAGTGACATAACCGTGGCTCGCTGCTTCGTCGTCAGCCGCGGCAGGCAGATAAATATTCCTGAACTGCCAAGACAGTTGGTTTCCTGTGCGTAGCAAATCATAGTTATGGCTTGCTGATACCACACGGATGCTGGTTTCATCGAGTCCGTCGTCGAGAACATCTTCGAGCCTCACATCGACCGCATAGTAGGTTCCGGTATTCTGGAACCGGACGGTATAATATAGATAACCACCATTGTCCAAATCATCGACACGCACTTCTCCGCCATGCGATTCCATTTTGTCATTCGGATCATATGAGCCCAATATGGTTTGTGTTATCGAAGCCGAATTGTCACTCTGGTGCACATCGGTCAGCGTCGTCGTAATAGATGCCGTGTTGCTGAGCAATTGGCCCAGGCTCACTGTAGGTATTGAGGGGACGGCCATCGTTACATCAATCACCCTTGTTTCGTATGGCAGTAAGTTGGTAAAATCATACGTAAAGCCGTTAGCGGTTGGTGTGGTTCCGGACTGACTTACAGAGGTTACTCCCACCGCATTGTCACTAGTGAAGGAAATCGTTCCCGAAGCCGGCTGCAGCCCCTTGTTTTTGTAGACAATCATGTTGTGGTAGCTGAATCCGGGCAGCGGCACACCGGTTGACACGACATCCACGGAAACATCATCATAGGCCTGGGTAAGCGTCAATGGGAAATACAACAGTTGGCTTCCGCTGCCGTCCTGTATCGAAATATCGCTGAAACCTGTTGTGCCCGCGGTGTAATACGGTGCAAATTCAGGGAAAATCTGATAGGTAAAATCATAACTGTCCGATGGATCAGCGCTGTATAAATCATAATTACCCGTTTGTGAGGAAATGTTCATAAACGGCCCTGTATCATTTTTCTGGTAAACAAAATTCCCTTCGGTGAAATTCAGCTCTCCGGCATCTTTCACACCGTTATTGTTAGTATCCACATAGGCGATCAGGCGAACCTTGTCTGCACAGACGGTACTTCCGGCGTCAGGCTGTCCCACATTGGTTTGTGACATTCTGACAAACCCATCTTCCCCGTTAAAATTCGTAATCAGTACGATGTAGTATTGGCCGGCGATGGCATTGGCAATTGTCATCGTCTCATTAAATGAGGCATCATAGCTGCAATCCACAATATTCCCAAAAGGATAAAATGACGGATTGGTCGTGTTGTTCGGGCATGAAGGACAATCCGCAAAACTGATATTATCGCAGAAAGACGAATTATTTTCAAAAGGTCCCCACGCGGCAAAGTCAACATCGAGATTATTACCCGTAGGCTCTCCGTCAGCATTAAACGCTGTATTCTGCAAAATATTAAAAACCAATGTACCCGATACGCTGATTTTCAGTAAGTAATAGGTTGGATTGGGGATCGATCCCAGGCAAGCCACCTGGCTGCCGTTCGGGACGCCTGTGGTATTCCTGAAAATATACGGATCATCAGGCGAGGACCCGCAGAAAGCCTGGGCATTCTGGCACGTAGAGATGGACGTTACGCAAACATCAAATACACTCGCTTGGCCCGTAACAGCGTTTGACCAAACGCGCAGGTAGTAAGTCTGTCCTACGATAAACCCTGTCGCGTGGCTTGTGAGTTCGTTTGCCGTGCTGCAGTATTTCAGCACCATATTATCGCAGCTCCCTGAGTACACCGCATGGTTAATGTTTGTTGCGGTGCCGTATACGTTCAGCAACGAGATCACCTGGTGGTCTGAGACGGCCGTGAACTTGAACCACACATCGTCATCCTGCCCGGTGAGGCATCCGGAAACGGCGACACTGGACGGTGTTGCGTCAATCAGGTTTCCGTGTGTGAGCGTGTTGCATTCAGTCATCGGACTGGCCTCAATAGTTGTAGCTGTGGCGCATTCATCATTCGTGGCCGCCGGCGGTGGCGTATTCACGCAGAGATTGAATGTCGCCGATGCGCCCAAAGTAGTGCCTGAAGTATATACCCGGATGTAGTAAGTCGCCCCTACTGTCAATCCCTCTGCAACACTTCCGGGGAGTGAGCTGCAATAGATTTTCACAAGATTACCCGGCGTGCCTGAAAACAATGTGTGATTGAGTGTAACGTTCGCACTGGTCGCGACGAGGTCATTGATATTGATGACCAGTATTTCGTTCGTTGCCACAAAACTAAACCAAATATCATCGTCTGAAGAACCACAACCTGTACCTATTACAGTAGGAAGTGACGCAGTAGCGCCTAAGGTGTTGCCCGGCGCACTGGTCGACGGACTGCAAGTCCAGTTCGGCACAACCGCTACCGGAGTAGCATTGAAAACCTCATCATTACCCGGAGACGCTGTGATACACAAATCAAAATTGACATATTGTGCCAGGTTTGAGCCTTGGGTATATACCCGAATATAGTAGTCCTGCCCAGGCACCAGGTTCTCTGCCGTGCTGCTGGCCGTGGCGCTGCAATACAATTTTGTCAGCGCGCCGCACATCCCTGCATATAACGAATGGTTAATTTTAGCAGTCGACGGTGTACCGATCATATTGCTGAAATTTATGCTTAGAGAGGTGGCCGTTGCTGTAAATTTAAACCAAATGTCATCGTCTGTAATAGAACAAAACGCTCCCGATCCGACGGGAGCATCGGAATCGCTGGCTGTAGCCCCGTAGGTGCTGCCATGCACAACATTCGCAACATTGCATTGCTGGGAATTGTTTACCGGTACCGTCGTGGCAGCTGCACAGCGATCGTTCAAAGGCGCTGTCACGAATGTCACAGGCGACAATGTTGGCCATTGGCTTTCGGAAGAGGCCGAACATACCGACTTCACGTAAACGGCATAAGATGTCGATGGCGATAGTGTATAACCTGTTGCAGCACCCAATGTAAACGGGTTCGGAACATGACTGATTGTGGCCATTGCCGGCGGATTGTTCGATGGTGCCGCCCCACCGCTAGGGACAACGTAGATGGCATATTCAGGGGCAGTCTGTACCGAAGGGTCCGTCCACTGCAGGGTAGCCGAATCCGCTGTGATCCCTGATACGATGACATCAGTGGGTTTTGCACAGGCCGGCGGCGTACAATCACCCATAGAAGAAAATAAAACAGTGTTCGGTGTAATCGAACCTGCATTCATGGTGTACAATACATCCACGAACGGGTTTTGGATTGACAGTCCTACATTGTCCGGCGTCGTTCCCGCAACGCTCCAAAGCACATCGAATGGCACGCCGTGGCACAAAGAAACCGTAATGCCTGCCGCGCTGTTTATTCCTGACTCGCCTAATGTTGCGACAACAATCCCGTTTTGCCTTACCTGCATCCTTGCCCCATTCCAGCTATTGCCCGAGGCATTTGTCAACATAAACTTATAACCGCATTTGTCCTGATCGTTACAGGTAGTTGTGTTGAAAACGGGGATGGGTGTCCACATGCTGACATCGGAAGATGAACATCTTGTCCTTACGTATGAATAGTAAATGGTCGCCGGCAGCAGATCTGTTGCGGTGAAGGTGTACGGGCCTCCTGATGGGACAGTGATTGCCGGATACGTGGCCGGCGTGCTGGAAATTGGTGCTTCCGTCGGTGGAATGGGGCCGGGTATCATGATGATTTCAAATTGCGTGTCATCTGCATTTCCAGGCTGCCAGGCCAATGTCGCAGACGTAGTCGTTACCGTCGATGGCACTATTGCAGGATCGATTGGTTTGTAGCATGATGGTATTGTGCAAAATGTAGCAGACTGGGTTAAGGCGGACCAAGGTGAAGGGGCCGGGGCACAATTTACCCGGACGTACACATCGTAACACTGCTCTCCCAATAAGGGTAACGTCGTCGTAAATGAGGTTTCGGCAGCAGAAATATCGTTGTAAGTGGGCACGGTGTACACATTAGGCGCCGCGCTGCCTGCCGGTGCAATAAAAATATCCCAGGATGTGGTCGCCGGGGCAGTCCAGTTGATTTTGGCTGCATTGGAGGTAACATCTGTTATGGTCACGTTGGTCGGCACAAGATCGCAGCGTGGCGTGTCGCAGTCTGCCACATCACTGTATAAAATTGTATTGGTCGCCACTGTTTCTGCAGGCCTGGTATAAATTGTCTGCCCAAAAGAATTCAGGATAGAAATGCGCTTTTGCAGCGTATTGGTACCCAAAACACTCCAATACAAGTCAAACGGCACATCATTACACAGCGGTACCAAGACATCCACGGGGCCCATACCGGACGGCAACTGCGAACCCAATGTCGCCACCACGACACCATTTTGCCTGACCTGCATTCTGGCCGATCCCCAACCTATATTTGTGGAATTACTCAGCCTGAATGTGTAACTGCAGGTTTGTACAGGACTACACACCATGGTGGTAAAAGCAAACGGCCCGGCCCATACGGTCTGTCCACCCGCATCCGCTGTACACGCAGCACGCACCCAATACTGATACTGTGTCCCGGCATTCAATCCGCTAGCAGTATACTCTGCCGCGCTAACCGCCACACCCGGGCCCGAAGGTTCGGGCGAACCTAAAGGCTGTACTACAACTTCCCACGATGAATAGGTTTGTGCATCCCAAAAGAGGTGTGCGCCGTCTGTAGTAATCCCATCAGCATTAAGGCCTGTGGGCATCATGCAATCTTCGGCCTGGATTAAGAGTTTGTAAGGCACGGTTTGCGTTGGCAACCCTGAAGAAACAAGTATAATATAATCATGACCCTCAACCACGGGCACGGTCACATTCCTCACCCCTGAATTGGCATTGGACGTCCCGCCTATACAACTAACCCCAACATTGGCGCAGCCATCATAAATAAATAATGACGCCCGTGTGATGGAGTTCAGTGGCTGTAACTTGACGTTCAGCAGCCTGTCGGCCGTAGCGTGGTAGCTATAAAATGCATCCTTACCACCAACACAGTTTGCATTGGACGGGTTAACGCCACATAACGTACCCTGTAAGGCGTCGAAAGTGTCTAAGAAATTAGCCGTATCATTGACGTCCAGATATGGCAGCGTAACCGAAATAGGATTGTCACATGTCGTACCCGGCTGCGCGAAGACTGAAACAGAGCACAGCAAAAACGACAATGCGAATGATTGGAGTAAGTGTTTTTTCATGATCAGGTATTTGATTTTTCAAATGTAACTGATTTTCAGAAACAAAGCATCAAATCCCCCTGAATTACTAAAAATTTGTTAAACCAACCAGTCTCAGGTTGTGCCGATTCTTTACTCAGTATACAGCAAATGGGCCAGCCTGTCATCCCGTTGATACACATCTTCAAAGAAACTCACGTTACCGTTTTCATCGGCACGTGCCGTAAAATAAGCGATGTATACCGGAATTTTCCGCTTCAGTGCATATTGGCTTTCCTTGCCCGCATGCATGGCCTCGTCGATTTTCTGAGGTGTCCAGTTTTTGTCACCGTCCAAAATCCTGACCGCCAGGTCACGCGCCTTCTCCACCCTTACACAGCCGTGGCTGAACGCACGGGAATCCTTAGAGAACAGGCTTTTTGCCGGGGTATCGTGGAGGTAAATATTGTTCGAATTGGGGAACATGAATTTCACCAGGCCTAACGAATTATTGTCTCCGGGCTTTTGCCTTACCTGCCCGTTATTCCATTCCATATTGTGTTTCTCGAGATAGTCAGGGTCAGCATCAATGCCGGGCTGTATTTCCTTTTTGATGATGCTCGGCGGGATGTTCCAGTACGGACTGAAAACGAGGTAACTCATCTTCCCGCTGAAGACAACGGTCTTGTTAAGCTCCTTCCCTACGACGACATTCGACTCCAGTACGGGTTTTCCCTCGCGGAAATATACCAGCCTGTAAGATGGGATATTCACGGCAATGAGTTCTTTCGAATCGGTAATATCGGGATCAATCCATCGGCAACGTTCCATATTGACAACAATGGTCTTGATGCGTGCGGCTACGGGCACGTTCAGTTCTTTAACCAAAGCCGGCGTCACTACATTATCTGGCGTACGCCCCTGACGTTGCTCATATTGGGCCAGCCCGGCCTTGAGCGATTCATCAAAGATGGTGCTTTTTGAATCCGTAGCCAGGTCACCAGTAATGGCCAGCCGCCTCCTGATTTGCGCAATTTCCGGCGCATTGTCGCCCGGTTTAAATGATTTCCTGCCTTCCGGCCAGTTGATGGTGCCCCAGCCTCCTTTTTTCTGTATTTCGCGGTAACGCTGCAGGCCTTTACGCAGGTTGTAATATTGACCGATCAGTTCTTTCTCATCTTTTTTAATAAGATCGGGGTCCTTCATCAGTTGGTCGAGATAATCTACATAGGCCCCTTTTTCCCTGGGCAGGTACCAACCCGTCTGCTTGCTTTTGTCAGCATCTAATCCTTCGAGCACCTTGCTGGTGTAAAAGAAATACATGCCGCTGATGAGCAGGTCATTGTCGGTTTCGGGTTTCTTCTTTTCATCCAGTTCATAAATCGCGGCGATTTTATCGCGGTACGGCAGTTTCGTCACAACGCCCTCGGAACCCATCTGGCCGGCCCTGTTGTAAAGCACTTCCGCAAAATCAACCCTGCCGCTGTCGTCGTACCAGATGAAGTGGTTTTGGTGTTTTTCATACAAATCGGTGATCTGGTCTTCATAATCGGCAAATTCAGGGTAACGCTCAAAGAAAGTCTCCAGCTTTGTATCGTCAATCGACATCTTATCGATATCAAATTTCTTTTTGCAGGACACGACGCCCAATAATACAAAGCATGCCAGGGCGAGGAAACGTAGGGTCTTCATAGTAATCATTTTTAGGAATTAAAACTTTTACTACAAAAGTAGCGTGGAGAAGCGCTTTACGGCTTATGTAATTTTTGGATTAGGTTACAGATTTTTCAAGCTCAAATTTTAACTACCTTAGTGCAGCTTAAAAATTTGCCGTGAAAGAACCCAGAAAACCCGGAATCATGCATTTGCTGAAACCTTATAAAGGTATGCTGATGCTGCTCTTACTCTTTACGATACTCAGCAATGCCATCAATCTCTGGCTTCCGAAAATCATTTCAGGGAGCATCGACGCGTTTGGAAAAGGACAATTTAATTTCCGGCCGGTAATCACCGAATTTTCAATTGCTGTCGTCGCCATATTCATCTTCGGTTATTTACAGAGCATCATCCAAACCTATGCGTCGGAGAAAGTGGCACGCGACCTGCGCAACCGCCTTTCTGACACGATATCGAGGCAGCGCTACGCATACATCGAGGAGGCCAACCCGTCCAAATTGCTCACAAACCTCACCGCCGATGTCGATTCTATTAAGATGTTTGTGTCGCAGGCCATCGTTGCCGTGATTTCTTCGCTGTTCATCATTGTGGGCGCGAGTATTTTACTGTTCAGCATCAACTGGAAACTGGCGCTGTGCGTCATTGCGATCATTCCTGTTATCGGAATCACTTTTTTCATGGTGCTGCGAAAAGTACGCGCGCTGTTTATCCAAAGCCGCGCGGTCACCGACCGTCTCAATAAGGTCATCAGCGAAAGCATTCTCGGTGCCGCCATCGTCCGAGTAGTGAACTCGCAAATCCCCGAATACCAAAAGTTCCTGGAGCTCAACACAAAGGCCCGTGATTTCGGACTGTCCATACTGGGACTTTTCGCAGGGTTAATTCCGGTGATAACCTTTACCGCAAATATGGCAGGATTGTCGATTCTTGCATTGGGCGGTCATTTCGTTATTTCGGGCAGCATGAGCATCGGTGATTTTGCAGCATTCAACAGTTACCTCGCGATGCTGATATTCCCGATACTTGTCATCGGATTCATGAGCAACGTGATCGCGCAGGCCACGGCGGCCTACGCAAGGATTTCGAATATCATCGAAACGCCTGAAGTCAGCGATACCGGTTTCCTTTCCGATGCGCTGACCGGCCATATCGCTTTGTCAGGGGTTCATGTGGCGTACGGGCAAACACCGGTGCTCAAGGACATTTCGATTACCATCAAACCGGGCTCAAAGACCGCCATTATCGGGCCTACCGCCGCAGGCAAAACGCAGCTGCTGTATCTGCTGACAGGCCTGATTTCCCCTGACAAAGGGTCGGTGTTGTTTGACGGGCATGCAATTGAAGATTTTGAAAGCGAGCGCTTCCACAGCCAGATCGGGTTTGTATTCCAGGACAGCATCATCTTCAATATGAGCATACGCGAAAACATCGCCTTCAGCGACGTGGTCACCGATGAGTCTTTGGCGAAGGCCATCGAAACCGCAGAACTGCGCGACTTTATAGCGTCGTTGCCGCAGCAGCTAAACACAATTGTTTCAGAAAGGGGATCGAGCCTTTCCGGCGGACAAAAACAGCGTATTATGCTGGCGCGGGCCCTCGCCATAAATCCTTCAATATTGTTGCTGGACGATTTTACGGCACGTGTCGACCCTCAAACCGAAGCGAAAATCCTCGAAAATATCCGCAGGAATTACCCAAACCTGACCTTAGTATCGGTAACCCAGAAAATCGCTGCCGTGGAGCCGTTCGACCAGATCATCCTGATGATGCAGGGCGAGGTCATAGCAACCGGAATCCACAGCGAACTGATGCAGTCCAGCCCGGAGTACGTTCAATTGTCGAATTCCCAAAAAAGTACGAGCCATTATGAACTATAACCTCAACGAACTCCAGGGCGACGAACACAAGGCAGCGGCCTTCTCCGGGTTGCGAAGCCTGCTCAGGCTGATTGCCCACGAACGCAAAAACCTGTTACTCGCCTCGATGGCCATACTGTTGAATTCAACACTGAACCTGCTGGGCCCGTACCTGATCGGACATACCATTGACGTCTACATCCAGGAAAAGGAATACCATGGCGTAATGGTGTATTCGGCGATTTTACTCGCGATGTACCTCACCGGATTGTTTACGAGTTACTTCCAGACCAAGCTTATGGGTGGCGTAGGGCAACGGATGCTGTTCACGCTGCGCAATACGATCTTCAATAAACTCCAATCGCTGCCGGTTGCATTTTTCAACTCCAATAAGGCGGGTGACCTGATATCACGGGTGAATAACGACACCGATAAAATCAATACCTTTTTTTCACAGTCATTGATGCAATTCCTGGGCAGCATCGCCACGATGACCGGCGCGGGGATCTTCCTGCTGGTGATCAATCCGAAACTTGGCGCCGCGACGCTTGTTCCCGGACTGCTGATTCTGCTCTTTACTCAGGCCATATCGCCCTGGGTTAAACGAAAAAACGCCGCAAACCTCAAAAGTACCGGGGGATTGAGCAGTGAAATCCAGGAAAGCCTGGCCAACTTCCGCGTAATCATCGCGTTCAACAGGCGGGATTATTTCAGGAACCGATTTGCAAAGGTGAGTCAGGAAAACTATGATACGGCTGTTGGCGCAGGATTGGCAAACAATCTTTTCCTGCCCGTCTCTACGCTGTTCTCGAGCCTTGCACAGCTCATCGTGTTATCGTATGGCATTTACCTCATCTCAAATGATGAATTTACCGTCGGTTTGCTGGTTAGCTACCTCGCATATGCGGTGAATTTTTACAACCCGTTACGACAACTGGCCACATTGTGGACCAGTTTCCAGGTGGCTATGGCAGGCTGGGACCGGGTGAACCGGATCCTCTCTCTTGAAACAAACCTCCACACAAATCGTGAAGCCGGGGAAGAGGAAGGCAGTGCTTTTATCGAATTCCGCAATGTACATTTCGGCTACGAGGAAGATAAAGAAATCCTGCACGACGTCTCCCTTCAGATTGAACGCGGGAAAACCTACGCTTTTGTAGGCCCGACGGGCGGCGGAAAATCGACCACGGCCGCACTCATTGCCAGGCTTTACGATCCGCAAAAGGGAAAAGTGTTTCTTGACGGAAAAGACATCAGGACGTACACTGCTGAGGAGCGTACGCAGAAAATCGGATTTATCCTGCAGGATCCGTTCCTGTTTTCCGGGACTGTAAAGGACAATATCTTATATGGCAATACGCAATACCGGGATTTCACCGACGAGGATTTGGAGAAAGTCATTCGGGACAACAACCTGCAGGAACTCACGGCCATTTTCGAAAACGGGCTTGAAACAGAGGTGTCCGCGTCAGGGGAAAGCATCAGCCTGGGCCAGAAGCAGCTCATTGCATTTATGCGTGCCGTATTGCGGAATCCCGATGTATTGATACTCGACGAGGCGACAGCCAACATCGACACCATCACTGAGCAGCTGTTGCAGGAAATCCTTAACCGGCTCCCTGAGAAAACCACACGCATCATTATTGCCCACCGGCTCAACACCATTAAAGATGCTGACGTGATCTTCTTTGTAAACTCAGGTGAAATCGTCCGCGCAGGCTCGTTTGACGATGCGCTGAACTTATTGATGAGCGGGAAACGCGACCGGTAATAATGTTCTTTTAACACATGTTTTTTCGGTTGGCAACCGTTTTATGGCTAATTTTATTTGTTAATGTGTACATTTAAGGATTATAAAAGAATACATGAAGGATAAACCATTACTCATCGTACTGGCCGAAGACGACGGCGATGACCGGCTGCTTTTCAGCGAGGCGCTCCACGAATTGGGTTACAACGCCCGACTCCTGGTAGCTGATAATGGCATTAAATTGATGGAGGTGCTGCTGCAGTCAGAGGAATTGCCGTCAATTGTCTTTACCGATCTGAACATGCCGCTGAAGGATGGCATCGATTCCGTCAGGGACATCCGTGCTTACGAAAGGTTCAGATTGCTGCCACTCATCGTATTTTCCACATCGTATGATGTTGCCGTGGGTGAAAAGCTACGCCAACTCGGCGCCACCCACTATTTCTTAAAACCCAATGCATTTAATGAATTGATGGCAGTAATCGGATTGGCCATCGATACAGTTGTCAATCCGCAATCATCATCACAACCCTTTGTCCTGAACGCCTGAGCCTATGAAAGATATTACAAAAACTGCCTACAGTTTCCTCTCAGGGCATGGCGAAATGGCCAGGCTTACGCGCGAGAAAAACTGGAACGATACCCCGGTTGGGCCCATCGAAAACTGGCCGCAAAGCCTTCGCACCACTTTGGGCTTATTGCTAAAATCGAAATTTCCGATGTTCCTGTTCTGGGGCCCGGAACTGATTTGCTTTTATAATGATTCATACCGCCCAAGTCTGGGACAGAACGGCAAACATCCGGATATTTTAGGAGAAAAAGGAGAAACGGCGTGGCCCGAAATCTGGCCTATCGTTAAGCCGCTGTTGGATCAGGTGCGGCAAGGCGGTGAATCGACATGGGCGGAGGACCAGCTGATCCCAATCTTCAGGAATGGACATATCGAGGACGTGTACTGGACATTCAGCTACAGTCCCGTGATTGACGAACAGGGTGAAGTCGGCGGTGTTTTCGTCACCTGCACGGAAACCACTGAAAAAGTCAATGTCATTGGCGACCTTAAAAAAACCGAGCAATCGCTGACAACAGCCTTAAGCCAGCTCGAAGAAAGTGACAAGCGCTTTCGAAACACGGTCAAGCAGGCGCCGTTAGGCATTACAATTCTTCGCGGCCCCGAATTTATTCCGGAAATGGCGAATGATGATTACCTCCAGCTCGTCGACAGGTCGGCCGCAGATTTTGTCGGTAAGCCACTATTCGATTCGTTGCCTACCGTGAAAACCGTAGTCGAGCCGTTGCTAAAAGGTGTCCTGGAAACCGGAGTGGCTTTTCATGCTTCCGAACTATCCGTGATACTGAACCGATACGGCAAAGAGGAACTGGCCTATTTTAATCTCGTATACCATCCGTTGCGGGAGGAAGATGACAGTGTATCCGGCATAATGGTTGTGGCCACCGAGGTGACCGCCGCCGTACGCGCGAAGCACGCCCTGGTGGAAAGTGAAAGGCAGTTCCGAAATTTAGTCATGCAATCACCCATTGCGATGACAATCTTCAGGGGTTCCAAATTTATCGTTGAAATCGCGAACGACATCCTCATAAAAAATATCTGGCGTAAAAATCCTGAAGACGTCATCGGCAAGAGCATCCTCGAGGTGTTTCCTGAACTGAAAGAACAGAAATACCCTGCCTTGCTTGAAGAAGTATTGCATACAGGAAAAACCCATACGGAAATTGAGGCTGAAGCCTTTGTGCATGGTGATGACGGGCTGCGTAAATTTTACCTGGACTACCAGTATGCGCCATTGTATGAGTCCGACGGCAGTGTGTCGGGGATTATGGTAACGGTCAACGATGTTACCGAACGCGTAGAGGCCCGCAAACGCGTGGAAGATGCTGAGGAAAGGCTGCGGCTGGCAACGGAAGCGGCTGAGATGTCGACCTGGGAACTGGATCTGACCACCCGTGAAATAATTTATTCTGAGCGGTTGGCTGATATATTCGGGTATGATAAATCCAAAAAAATAAGCCATGCCGATATGCGCGCACAAATACATCCTGATGACCTGACCCCTATTGTCGAAAAGGCATTCGAGAAGGCAATGCAGACCAGTATCTACAGGTATGAGGCACGCGTGATCAAACCCACAGGGCAGATTACATGGATCAGGACGCAGGGCAAAGTGTTCTTTGACGAAAATCGCAGGCCGGTTAAAATGATAGGCACGTTGCGTGACATCAATGAAGAAAAGCTTTGGCAGCAGGATTTGCTGGAAAGCGAAACAAAGTTCAGGCTGCTGGCCGATTCGTTGCCACAGCACATTTGGACAACGAACCAATATGGCGAGATTACCTACTTTAATAAATCGGTTCAGGAATATTCAGGACTGCGTCCGGAATCCCTGATGGAAGTCGGGTGGATCGATATTGTCCACCCGGAGGAAAGGGATTACACGATGGCAAGCTGGCAGGAATCGATGGCTACCGGAAAGGACTATGTGTTTCAGCACCGCTTCAGGCGAAACGATGGAGTCTATCGCTGGCACCTCTGCCGTGCGAAGGCACAACGGGACGTATCCGGCGAAATACAGATGTGGGTAGGCACAAGCACCGACGTTCATGAGCAGCAGGAATTTGTCAACGAGCTGGAAAAAAAGGTAATGGAGCGCACACGCGAACTGGAACGCAAAAACAACGATTTGGAAAAAATGAATGCCGAATTGCAGTCGTTCGCCTACGTGTCCAGCCATGACCTGCAGGAACCGTTGCGCAAGATCCAGACGTTTGCGAGCCGCCTTATCGAAAAGGAGTACGATGCGCTGTCTGACAATGCAAAAGATTACTTCGCGCGCATGCAACAGGCTGCAAACCGGATGCAGACATTAATCCTCGATCTTCTTGCGTATTCAAGGACCAGCAGTTCCGACCTCAAATTCGTAAAAACCGATCTGCGGAAGATTGTTGACGAAGTGGAAAAAGAATTTAAGGATACTATCGACGAAAAAAAGGCTACAATCCGTACAGGACATCTGGATACCATCCCGATTGTGCCGTTCCAGTTTGTGCAGCTGATGCAAAACCTCCTTGGTAATGCATTGAAATTCAGCAAACCGGACACCGCACCGGAAATTACAATCGAAAGCCGCATCCTGACCGGCGCGCAGGCCGGAGTCAGTTCACTCCGCCCGGACGATCTGTACTGTCACATCACGGTGTCTGACAACGGCATTGGCTTCGATCCGCAGTACGGTGAGCGCATCTTTGAAGTGTTCCAAAGGCTTCATGCAAAGAATGAATTTTCAGGAACCGGAATCGGATTGGCCATTGTAAAAAAAATTGTGCTCAACCACCAGGGATACATCTCGGCAACGGGAAGCCCGGGTAACGGCACGACCTTCGACATCTATATCCCTGCATGACATGTACTTTAGTGTTTTTGGATAATATTGTAATCTATATTTAAAATTCCGTAAGCACTCCCATTGCCAGAATTCCAAACTTTGTAAGACATGCTAAAAATTCATGCTTATGAAGGCTTTATGGAAAGGGGGCATCAGCTTCGGCCTGGTCAATATTCCGGTTCGGTTATACAGCGGTTCGGTGACGCACCGTATCGACCTGGATATGATCCGGAAAAAAGACCATTGCGCCATTGAGTATGTGCGTGTCTGCAAAAAAGACGGACAGGAAGTTCCATGGGACCAGATTGAGAAAGGATACCGACGTGATGATGGAGATTATGTGGTAATTGAAAAGGCCGATTTTGCAAAAGCGATGCCCGAAAAGACCCAGACCATTGACATATTTGAATTCGTTTTAGAGGACGAAATCCCGTCACAATACCTCGAAAAGCCTTACATTATTGAACCCGAAAAGCAAGCCACCAAAACCTATGCGTTGTTGCGTGCCGCACTGAAAAAATCCGGAAAAGTGGGTTTGGCCAAATTCATCATCCGAAGTGCTGAACACCTCGGTATCTTAAAAGTTGAAGCCGATGCCATCTTGCTGATACAAATACGTTTTGATCAGGATTTACGCGACCCTTCAGAAGCAAAAATTCCCGGAAACATTACCATCCAGAAAAAAGAGCTTGATATGGCGATGACGATTATCGACCAGATGACCGATAAGTTTGAGCCCGAGAAATATAAGGATACTTATAAGGACGAACTGCTGAAGATGATCAAGAAAAAGCTCGCCGCCCCCAAAGGAAAAAAGTCCGCAAAAAAAGTGCCGGCTGAAACCAAAGCGAAAAAAACCGAGACCGACGATTTGCTGTCACAGCTCAAAGCGAGCCTTGAAGCGATGAAAAATTAATTGTTATGGCACTCGAAAAGTACAACCAGAAACGGGATTTCACTAAAACCAAAGAGCCGAAAGGAATCAAGAAAGATTCTGATGGTGCCCTGCGGTTTGTCGTGCAGAAACACGCCGCTTCACACCTGCATTATGATTTCAGGCTCGAGATTGATGGTGTACTGGTGAGCTGGGCGGTCCCGAAAGGTCCGTCGTCTGACCATGAAGTGAAACGGCTTGCGATGCATGTCGAGGACCATCCAATGGATTATATCGACTTTGAAGGCACTATCCCCGAAGGTGAATATGGTGGTGGGACGGTGATGGTCTGGGACATCGGAACTTACCATGCGGAAGGAAACGATGACATTTCGAAGGACAACCTGACGATGAAAAAACAGTTAAAGCAAAAATCCGTTAAAGTGGTTCTTAACGGCAGCAAGCTCAAAGGGTCTTACCACCTCTTCTCCATCGGCGCTGACGGAAAGCAATGGCTGCTGATGAAAGGCAATGATCGTTTTGCAGATGGCAAGCCCTTCAATGAACTGTCCATTCTCACAAAAAGGGATTTTGACGCCATAGCGAAAGGTCATCATGTTTGGGAGCGCACTCAAAAATCGGCCACAAAAAAAATTGTCCCTGTTAAGAAATCAGAGCGTAAGGAAGAAGAAAAAATGGACCACTCGGCGCAAGCGGACGGCGCATTTTCAGCGGATGACCTCGCCGAAGCGGTAAAGATCAAGAGCTTCCCTGACGAATGGCGGCCCCAACTTGCCACGCTAACCGACGCGGCATTTGACAACGAAGACTGGATTTTCGAGCACAAATATGACGGCTACCGCGCGCTCGTGCAGATTCACAACAAAAAGGCCACGCTGGTATCGAGAAACGGATTGAAATTTAACTCAAAATACCCGGAAATTGCCAGGACGCTTGACGGCACACCGCAGGATATGATATTGGACGGTGAAATCGTCGTCGAGGATACCAAGGGAAAGAGCAACTTCCAGTGGTTGCAGCAATATGGCGATTATCCGGAGAAAGGAACGCTGAAGTTCTATGCGTTTGACGTGCTTTATTTCCAGGGATATGATTTGCGAAATCTCGGACTTTTATTACGCAAGAAAATCCTGAAGGCGATATTGCCCAAAGCAAAAAATATCATTTATTCTGAGCACACCACGACCTTGGGAACGAAGGCCTTTGAAAAGGCGGCGAACGAAGGCGGCGAAGGGATTATCGCCAAAAAGTCGGATTCGACCTACCAGACCGATAAACGCTCCCGTGACTGGCTTAAGGTCAAGACCAACAAACAGCAGGAAATGGTCATCGGTGGGTTCACCGATCCGCAGGGCGGCAGGAAGGGCATCGGGGCGCTTCTTTGCGGGTATTACGACGGCAATGATTTGGTATATGCCGGAAAAGTGGGCAGCGGTTTTACCGAACCAATTCTTGAAGACCTTCGGAGAAAGCTAGATCGCATAAGCCGTAAAAGCGCGCCATTCTCGACCGTTCCTAAAGAAAAAAATGCGCATTGGGTAAGTCCGAAACTGATCGCCCAACTCAAATTCTCCGAATTTACCGATACGGGCAACATGCGGCATCCGGTTTTCCTGGGCCTGCGCGCTGATAAGGATCCGAAAGAGATTAAGATGGAGCAGCCATTAGTTGTCACCGAAAAAGCCACGCAGAAAGGGTCGCCGGTCACCGCGAAGTCTTCGGCAGCATCAGGCAAAAGCCGCGTAGAATTCAGCAATCTCGATAAGATTTTCTGGCCTAAGGAAAAAATCACCAAAGGCGATGTGATCGACTATTATAGGTCGGTATCCGAATATATCCTGCCTTATCTGAAAGACCGGCCGCAATCACTGCGCCGTACCCCGGACGGCATTAAGAGTGAAGGTTTTTTTCAAAAAGACGTAGCCGGAAAAGTCCCGAAATGGGTTAAAACCCGAAAAATAAAATCGGACAGTGCTGAGGAGAGCGTAGAGTGGCTGATTTGCAATGACGAAGAAACGTTGCTTTTTATGGCCAATTGGGGCTGCATCGAACTCAACCCGTGGAGCAGCCGTGTAGGCTCTTTGAACAATCCGGATTACATCATTTTCGATCTCGATCCTAAAGGCGCACCCATGAAAAGCATCATCAGGACGGCGCACAAGGTGAAAGAAACGCTGGATTTATTGAAAGTACCGGCGTACATAAAAACATCAGGCGGCAACGGGCTGCACGTATTCATTCCGGTCCTTCCGAAATACACCTACGAGCAGACCAGGCAGTTCTCGCATCTGGTAAGCCAGATGGTCCACCGTGATCTGCCGGAAATTACCAGTCTCGAGCGCCTGCCCGCTAAGCGCCAGGGAAAGGTATATCTGGATTTTCTTCAAAACGGACGCGGAAAAACGATGGCAAGCATTTACTCACTGCGTCCGAGAGAAGGTGCCGGTGTAAGTACGCCGCTCGATTGGGAGGAAGTCAACGACGCACTGGACCTGAAGGCTTTTAACATCAAAACCATACCCGAACGGCTGCAGCAGAAGGGCGATTTGTGGGCGCATTTCTTCGACGACGCGATTGATCTGAAATCCATACTGAATAAAATCTGACAACATATTATCAACCTAAAATAATACACCATGGGAAATTACAAAGACCTGAACGACCAGGAAGCCATCAAAAAACTGAAACAACTTGCAGAGGATATTAAAATCTGCCATTTCTGTACCGAACTCACGCAGTTGCCTATTAATTCAAGACCAATGAGCGTCCTCGAGGTAGATGACAGCGGAAACCTTTGGTTCATGAGCTCTTCGGAGAGCAACAAAAATTTTGAAATACTCGAGGACGACCGCGTACAGCTGTTTTTTGCGAAATCATCAGACAATGAGTACCTGTCGGTTTTCGGGACAGCGACGATTTACCGCGACCGCGCTCACATCGACGAGGTTTGGACTCCTATCGCCAAAGCGTGGTTTGAAGAAGGAAAGGATGATCCGAAAGTCACCGTGATCAAAGTAGCGCCTTCGGACGCTTATTATTGGGACACTAAAGACGGCAAACTCATTGCGCTTTTAAAATGGGCTACAGCCGCCGCCGGATTGAAAGACGCCAACTCGGATGACGGAGGCATTGAAGGGAAAATCAATATTTAAACCCGAAACGATGAAGAAAAAATATCCCGTACTGAAATATGCCACGGACGATGCGCAGGCAGCACCGTTGCAGCAACAAATACGGCTCGCGAAAGCCAAGGTATACATCCGGAACCTGCTGATTACCAACAAGACGCTGTTGGCCAGCAACAACATTAACAACTTAATACTGTTTTAAAATGGAAACCAACAAGCACGATGATAGAAAGCGGGGTAAGGAAACCCTACAGCCGCATCAAAAGGAAAATGAAGAGGGTGATGATTTTAAGTACACTTCGCCCGACAAATATCTTGCCATGGAGCAACCCGGCGTAAGTTATACAGAGGAGAAACCGCACACCAGCAATGCGGATTACCTTGAGTACGACAACGAGGAACAGCGATCGGATAAATTCCGCGCGCACCATCACAACAGCCGCAACTCCGATGCTTTCAGTCAGGATGACTACATCCTAAGAGACAATATCGATCTTGACGAGGATCAGGCGAACTCGATCTCAGCAGATGACGCGCCTGATACGAATACAACGGACGAAATATAAATTAGTGCTGATTTAAGAAGGCCCTGGATTCGGGACTTCAATATAAAAGCCGGTTATTACACCGGCTTTTATTTTAAGAATTCTTTTCAAATGTGAGGTAATCCACACCCCCGTTGCCCCCGCTTACGTGTTTCATGCGGAGTTTTGTTGAAGTGCGCTCAAGGATTTCCCAGTCCTCGGTAAGATCAGTGAAATTATCCGGGGCGTTGAAAATGATATCAAAGTCGATATCCTCGAGGTGGGGATTGTCATCCGTCGCATCCTCGGTGCTTACATTCCAGATGCCGGTGTACGTATTTGCACCATTTGAAGCTGTCAGGACATTGTTCGGACCAAACGTAAAATTATAATTTTCAAAATGACTTGTTTCATCTACGTCTCCGTCCATAAAGTACGTTACACGCCATGCGCCTGAAGTGACAGTGTTGGCGATTTCTGAAGTTGACGTCGTGTTGTTGTCGTCATCGGAACTGCAGGAGATGGTCCCCATCATCATCGCGGCAGTGACCATAGAATACATTACTTTTTTCATAAATATTTTTTTAGGTTGCTTATGAAAACCAAACGGACAGAAAACGGATATGGTATGTCAAATGCCGAAATTGTATGAGATTTAACAACGGCTGAGCGGGTAAACGCCTGGACTAATGAGTCCTGCGCAATTACGAAAGTCACGCTTTAACAAACTGATTTTTTTCAGTAGTGAAATGTATTTCCCCTCGTTGAACTGGGATGATACAGGGGCAGCAAGTCGCTTCCACTTGCGCGGAGACAAATAAAAAACAGGTATTCACCGAAATTAAATACCTGTCTTGATAAGTCCGAGAAACATCAGGAACTTCCCGACGTTCGTTTCCTTGAAGATAAATTCTTTAAACATTGGCGTTGCTTTTAAAGATTAAGGGGCAAATTTATAATAACGCAAATACTGCAGGCTGCTGTTAACGATAACGCAAAATAAACACTGCTATTATACAATAATACGAACATAAGTTCTTAAAAGTTACGCTTTGGGAATTTATAACAAAAACGCCCATAATTGTCATAAAAACAAAAAACATCCGGGGAAGGATGTTTTCGTTGGACTGGAGTCATCGTTTTTGGCGTTGAATGTTTCCTTTCCAAATATAAAAAAGTCTAAAATCTCACAGCTATTTTTGAAAAGACGGTTTTCTCTTCCTTTGTCCAAATCCGAAAACGGCAACAAGTTTCAGGATATTGGTTTCTTTAAAAATGAACTCTTTAAGCATGGTCTTTATTTATTAACAAGACAAATGTAAAACAGCTGTATCGCACGAAAAAAAAATAAAGGTAAACGCGAAATTTCCTGCGGTAGATATTTCAGCCGGTAAAACCGACAGCGGTGTATTGCTTTTTTTGTGCGGCGAATACGATGTCATCCGGGTCAACATTTTGAATAAATTAATAACACGCAACTTAGCGGCCGCTCATCGTTTTGTTCAAAAGGTTGCATTTATTAGTATTTAAACACGACTTCCGAAAACGGGAAATCGTCATCATTACGCAATGTGCGTAAACAAAAAACCTCCTGATTGCTCAGGAGGTTTCTTTTATTTAATATTCAGTGAAACTTAGTAAGCCACCTTTTTGGTAACTACCTCATTGTCTACAGAAGTGATCTGAACAAGCAGTACCTGCTCTTCTGCCCTAAGGTCGTTCAATACGGTCTCAGAGGCATTGATGGCACCGCGCTCATAGATCAGCCTGCCGCGGACGTCGAAGATTTTCACCCCTGACATCACGATCTTACCTGAATTGATGTGAAGCATGCCCTGGTTTTTGTAAACCACCACGCTGTTCGCATCGAATGTTGGCGTGTCAACCCCAAGCGGTGAAGACTGGTACACCACCTCAAACCTGTTGGCAAATGTGCCTTCGGCAGAAGCGAAGCTGTAAGCCCCCTGCTTGATGTTGTGTGTCACCCCAAGAAGGTTGTCCTTCAGGTAGATGTTCTGGTCGCCCGAGAACAATCCGTCTACGTGATCCAGCTCAATGATGTAGGTTCCGGCCGTAGCGGCTGTGAAGCCCATCGGTACCACGTCAGTATCCACGAATGGAAGCGAACGTGCCTGGATAACATAATTGTCACTGCCGATCAAGGTAGAGATCGATGAACCGCCTTCGATAGACTTACCGTCCATTGCGATATCCTCACCCATGGTAGCGCCTTCAGCGTAACCTACAAGGATTTGGTTCATCGCATGTCCAGGTGTGTTCAAGTTGAACCACATACGGTGTTTCTCAGCCGTCTGTGCATTTCGGTAGAAGGCACCGCCTTCAGCCGTCCTCATCGCGTTGGTGAACCTGGCCGTACTTGCTGATGATTTCAGCAGGATGAAGCCCTGGCCTCCGCGGATGGCACCTGTTGGTGCAGAACCTCCTGATTGCGCAGCGGTTCCCCCGAAGGTGTTGTAGCTCGCATAGTTCGCTCCTGAGGCAGCAGCCTGGCTGATGTGCGTCCAGAAGTAAAGCGTACCTGCGTTTCCTGGCTCAGCAAGGAACAGGTCGGCATCAACGGTAGATGGGTAAGGGTTACCGATCATGTTGTAGCCCTGTCCGTTCACTGTTACAGGGATGGTGTACTCTCCGTTGCGTGGGGTTCCTGTGAAGGTTCCTGTCCATGGGGTAAGCACCGCAGGGTGGTTGTTGGCAGCACGGATCATATAACCTTTAGCCGCATCGAACGAAGTCGTTGACGGTGAGGCGATCTGTGAGAAGCCGTTTGAAGACTCATCAAGAGTATAGAAACGCGTGTTTAGCGTGTTCGGTGAGAACGGCTGTAACAGTTGTCCCGATACCGGTGAAGACCAGTAAACATAATCCTGACGGATCAGGTTCGCTGTCCTCTTATACTTGATGTTACCTGTGTTGGCATCATTGCGTGTCTGAACAAGGTCAGATCCATCCTCGAAGGTAATGGTACCTCCATTGACGCTGACTTTTCCGCTTACGTAAGCATCGAATCCACCAGGGAACGAAACCGTTCCGCTCTGGATCGTCAACGAACAGGCGTTAAGGTCAGCCACCGCAGTGAAGTTACCGTTGATGGTAGCAGCACTTGTAGAGGTTGGCGCACCGTTGCTCCATCCGCCGGCTACAGTCCATGTGGTCTGGTTACCCGGAGTGATCGTAGCCACGGCAGAGTTGGTCGTGCCACAGCTTCCGCTTTGGACAACCGCCCTCACGTAAGTGGTAGCGGTGATGTTGCCCACCTGAGCTCCCGTCAATGTAGTGGTCGTGTTGGCAATATCCTGAGGGCTGGTGAAAGCCAGGTCAGATGATTTCTGCCATTTCACCACACTTCCAACACTTCCTGAAAGCACGATGTCGTCAGGAGTGGAGTTGTAACAAGCCGTTTGGTTTGATAGAGTACCGCCGTTAACCTGCGGTATAACCGTTACCGCTGCACTTGCCGACGTTGCCGCGCTGCAAAGTCCGCTGGTGACAACCGCCCTGTAGTAAGTTGTAGCGGCAATATTCTGAGCAGTGTATGTCGAACCGGTAGCTCCTGAAATGTTAGCGAAAACAGTGTTGTCTGTAGACGATTGCCACTGGATAGTTCCGGTGTTACCATTCAATGTCAGTGTAGTGCTATTCGTTCCGGAACAAACTGAAGTGGCTCCGCTGATAGTTCCTGCAACCGATGTTGGATTGACAGTTACTGTCACTCCGTTAGACACCACAGGACAACCGTTAATGCTTGTCGTAAGTGTATATGTAGTAGTAACCGTAGGGTTAACAGTCAGCGATTTTGTCGTACCGACTACCGTTGTACCGTCAGACCAGGAATAGGTCGCGCTCGGCACCAGGTTTACTGCATATTCTTCGTACTCACCCCAGCCTACAGTCATTGTAGGGCCGGTGATGCCGCTGGCACCTTCGGTAACAATGATCCTCATTCTGGCAGTACCTGGGTTTACACCTGCAGGAACAACAAATGATCCTGTTTCCGTATGTGCACCTGTTGTAGTGGCAGCGGAGGTATAGACGGCCTCCCCGGCATCCGCGAATGAACCGTTCCTGTTGTAGTCGATATAAATTGCCATCGAATGCGCAAATGGAGAGGTATCCTGCACGCTCGTCATAGAGAAATTGTAAGTCAAACCTCCATTCAGAGTGTACGGTCCAAAAGCAGTATAATTAGCATAACTTCCAGCTGTTCCTGTAGCCGTTCCAATTGTGCCTACGAGAGAATTTCTCGCAGAAGTATTGTTCAGAATGGTTGTCGCACCCTGCGTAATCGTTACGTTACCCATATCCTCATCAGTTGTAGGGTTAGTAACGGCAGGAGGCGCAGTATACGTTGGCGAACCGCCTGATAAAGCACCATCCAGCGTCGTCGGGCTTCCGGCACAGATTGTTGTAGCCGTTGCTGAAGCCACCGAAGTGATTCCCGTGTTTGGAGCATCCTGGTAAGAAGTTCCGCTAAATGTCGTACTCAGTGCCGATGAATTTGTTGCGGTAACACTCCAGATCACAATACTGTTCGCTGGTGAAGCCGCAGGAATGGTGTAAGACCATATACTGCCTGATGTATTTGTCATCGCAACAGGGCCTGTAGCGCTACCGTTGTTGTAAGTGATCGTAACAGCTGTTATTGTTCCTGAAGGCGTCGTTACATCTACAGAAACCGTTCTTGGCGTAGCAGAACACTGTGTAGTGAGTGCAGGCGAAACTGAATTGAGAGTCACAGCCGGCGCCGGAGACGATCCAGCAAATTCCCAAGCTCCCATATCATACTGTGTTCCTCTTGTAACTCCATTGTAATCTACAGTAAAGAAAGCAGATAGATTTGCACCACCGCTTTCAGCCAGGGTGTTGATCGCATCGTTCGGTTTCAAATAGGTTGACGAGTTTCCTGTCGTGCTGGTGAAGAATGTTGCAGCAGAGAAAGCGGCATCCACGAATGAATTGGCCTCACGTGTTGTTCCTACCGCAGCATAGTAAGTGCTGTAATCCTGGTAAGCGTTCGTTCCATCAAAGAGGATGGTCCTGTTTGCAGCAGGCGTACCGGCAAAATACATGTTGCGGTTAGAAGTTGTAGCAAAGTTACCCAGTGTAGCCACAGCACTTCTTCTCAAAGCAGTGACAACCCCGGTAGTACCAGGCGTAGACGTATTGATTACAATGTTATTCTGTAAATCAAGTTTCGCCGTAGTAGCAGTCGAACTTGCAGCGTGGTAGATACCTGATGTTCCGAAAGCAGCTCCTGTAGAAGAAGCATTCAGGTATACGGTATTGTTATACACGTTGAAGTTGGCAGTAGCAGCCGTAGCGCTTACAGAGATACCCCTGATGGCGTCAGCATTTGACGCAGCAGGTGTCCTCAGATCACCGATAAGGTTGTTGTACGCATTGGTATTTGCTGACGCCGTGGTCGAGGCCATAGCCAATCCGATGATTTGTGCAGCACCTGTGTTTCCAGTGGAAAGATCATAAATCTTATTCCTGAAAATATTAGCCGTGCCGGCAACTCCCGGGTTAGAGAAGATACCAAATTGGGTAAT
Organism: Flavobacterium magnum; assembly: GCF_003055625.1. Classification (NCBI taxonomy): domain Bacteria; kingdom Pseudomonadati; phylum Bacteroidota; class Flavobacteriia; order Flavobacteriales; family Flavobacteriaceae; genus Flavobacterium; species Flavobacterium magnum. Next base: position 301,347 of record NZ_CP028811.1, read on the forward strand.
ACCTCCTGAGAATCCATAAATAGTATTTCGGCTAACAGTCACATTAGCGCCATAACCGTTACGGATACCATACATGATCACGGTACTGCTCGCCGGAGCGGTGAAGTTGTAGAAGTTGTTTCCTGTACAAACCTTAGTACCTGTGTTAGAGGTAAGCTGATACCAACCTACCATAGTTTGGGCTCCGGTAGCTGTAGTGCTTAAATTGAAAACGTTATTATTAGTAATCGTCTCATTTTGTGGCGTTCCTACTGAATACAATCCGTAAAAACCTGAAGTGCTGCCTGCAGCATTGTTCGACAGGTTAGATACGGTATTGCCGTCGATGGTAATCGTCGTTGGAGTACCATATTGGATACCGTAGAATGTACCTGCTCCAGTCCTGCTTAGAGTGTTAACAGTATTGGAAGTCACATTAGCGGTTGCAGGAGAACCTACAGTCATACCCGTAAATGCTCCAGTACCGGCATTGGAGATGTCAGAAATGGTGTTTGAAGCTGCAGTAAGCAAAGTGGTAGCGCCGCTGTTGTTGATACCATTGATGGCAGAACCACCGGTACCGTAAGCAGTAACATTCCGCACCGTGTTGGTGCTGATGGTTGTGCTTGAACCGGTAGCCGAAGACCTGATCGCATCAATAAGTGACGCACCTGATGTGGTGAATGTCAACGCGCCTGCATTCGTCAGGTTTGTTCCGTTAAAGAATGCACCCGCACGCAGGTTGTTTGCCGTAGCGTTACCCACAATGTTGTTGCTGACGGTAATTACTCCCGCACCCGCAACGTCGATACCGGTAATCGATCCTGTAAGGGATGCCGTAGTACCTGAGGCATCGATAGCTCCGATCGTATTGTTCTGGATGGAAACCGTATTGGCTGAAGTAGCATAGATACCCACCACAGCACCCTGGGTAGTCGTGGTCGCAGCGTAAAGCGATCCGGTACCTGTTGTGGCTCCGATCGTGTTACCTGTAACTGTACCAATATTGGCATTACCGCTGGTTACGTTGATTCCGCATAGGATACCGTTCGTAGTGGTTGCACCACTCGAAGTGTACAAGGCAATTCCTCCAACCGTATTGTTCTGGATTGAAGAAACCGTCCCTGCAGCAGTAAAAGCCGCGTTGATACCGATGAAACGCGTCGCGTTAGGAGTTCCTGTCGTAGTGTACGCACTTGGGAAAGTCCCTGTAAGTGCCACTGAGTTACCGACAAGGCTCATGGTACCTGTTCCGGCTGCATTTGCAAAACCGATCGTGTTTCCAGTAATTGTGTACCCGGCACCTGCGGCGACGTTAATACCGTGGTGCGTGTTTGCCGTAGTATACAGCCTGGTGGCAGTTTGGTACAATTTATTGCCCGAAATCGTCCAGGCCTCACTGTTCGACGCAACAGAAATACCTCTCGTCGCTGAAGCAGCGCTGAAGAAGTTAAAGATGTTGTTGTTCGAAATCGTGTTATTGTCATTGGTCTTGGCCGCAGTACCCGCAGAATAAATTCCAATTGCCGGAGTAGTTGCGCCGTCCCTGATGTCACAGTTCGCAATCGTATTATTGTCGTTACCTGTAGTCGCAGTCGTCGTAGAGAACAACACCACTCCTGAAGTAGTCGAAGTGTTCACACCACGGACATCAGCATAACGTACGATGTTGTTAGAAGCATCGTTAATGAACTGGATCGCAGCACCGGTTGTGTTGGTGTTGCTGATTTGAAGGTCTTTCGTTGTTCCGTTACCTCCTGAGCGACCATCGATAGTCCAGTAATTTCCTCCGTTAAGGGAGAACGTGGCTACAGGGTTTGCAGAGCTGATTACTTTTCCGGTAACGCCATTGGCCTCACGGATTGTGATAGTATTCGTAGCACTTGCACCTGTAATCGCAGGCAGATTGATCGGATAGGTTTCTGTAGAAGCATCGTAACCGCTATTCAGCTCGAGGAAAGTAGGCTGCGTAATTCCACAAGTAACCAAAGCTGCAATGGCAGAAGTAAGGTTATTGTAAGTTCCTGATGGACCTACCGCGATTGTTCCACCGCTTACGACATACAGGCTGACAGTATTCGAAGTCAGCGGTGTACATGGCGCTGTACCGCTTACCTGTACACGGAAAGTGTAGCCGGAAAGTGATGCAGGAGATGTGATAGACAACGCGTTCGTAGTTGCTCCCGAAATGGTAGCTCCTGAAAGGGTACCATCAGTAAGTACAATATCTGAACCGTTGTTTGCAATCCATTGGTAAGCGAGGCCTGCACCTGTAGCCGTAACACTGAAGTTAGCTGTAGCAGAAGCACAGATCGCCTGGTTTGAAGGCTGGGCTGTAATTGCCACCGACTGGATCACAGTTAATGTCGCAGGAGCAGATGTCTGGGCGCTGCAAGGAGCTAATCCAGAAACCACCGCACGGTATTGACTTCCGGTAAGGGAAACTGCAGGGGTATTGATTGTATAAGATGCACTTGTCGCAGCGGATACCGGAGTCCAGTTGGCACCGTTGTCAGTACTCACTTCCCATTGGTAAGTAAGACCTGTACCGGTTGCACCAACAGTAAATGTTACTGAAGACGCACTTGAACATACCGTTTGAGTCGAAGGATTAGAATTAATCGCCACTACATCGTTAACCGTTAGTGTAGCCACGTTAGAAACAAGGCTGCCTCCATTGATCACCACCTGGTATTGGTTTCCTGTGTTAGCAGAAGTCAATCCTGATGGGATGCTGTAAGATGACGCTGTTGCAGATGGAATATCGGCAAAAGTTCCAGCGCTGTTCACCCTATATTGCCACTGATATGACGAAGGCGTACCTCCCGCGGTGCTCACAGAGAACGTGACGCCCGTGTTGCTGCAGATGGTCTGCGACTGAGGTTGTGCACTAATCGAAATTGTAGTAACCGTCAGGATTGCAGGATCGCTGGTTACAGGAGCACATGGTGCCGTTCCTGAAACCGTTACACGATACTGGTACTGGTTCATCCCGGAAGTAACATTGGTCAAAGCCAAAGTGCTTGTCGTCGCACCAGAGTAAACACCGCCATCAGTAACTGTAGACCAACCTGAACCGTTGTTCACTTCCCATACATAAGAAGAAATTCCGGTACCTGTTGCAGTCACTGAGAATGAGGTATTATCAGCAGGCAGGATAGAAACACCCTGAGGCTGTGCCGTGATAGCAACCGCTTTGTTTACGGTCACAGCAACGGTAGTAGTACTTGTAGTACATCCTGCGCCGGTGACAGTATTGGTCACATTGTAAGTTCCTTCCAAACTGGCCGCGAGGTCAATCACCCCGGTTGAAGGGTTGATTGAAAGTCCTGCAGGCACTGCCGTGAATGTTCCTGCAGTACCTGTAATAACAGGCGTAGCAGTCAATGAACTTGAGCAGTAAACAGAAGAACCATAGGTGAATCCAGAGCTTGGATTTTGACCGATAGTGATAAAAGTCGTTGCTGTTTTCATACCGCAACTTCCGCCATCCATTGTGTAAGTCACCTGATAAAGACCCGGTGTACTCAATGATGGGTTCACCTCACCTGTTGTCGGGTTAAGGCTCAACGCCACATCTGCAGTGTAAGTTCCGCCTGCCGTTCCGGTTCTTGTTACCGGTGCACTGGTTAGCGTATTACAATAAGGGCTGTTGTCATAGTTGATTGTGGCTGACGGCGTTGTATCGATAGTCAATACAATAGCTGAACGTGGACTTTCACAACCTGTCGCAGGGTTGACAACGCTTACATACAGAGTAGTCGTTGCACTGATCGAAGTCGTGTAGTTTGTCGCAGTAGACGATTGCAATGCAGTGCCTCCTGTTGAAGCACTATACCACTTATAGGTTGGGGTTGCAAATCCGTTGGTGTTGGATACCGTTGCAGTGGTAACCACACCTGGCCCGCAATTCCCACCATTTACAACAGTCGGCGCATTTGGAGCAGGGTTTACGTTAACCGTTACGTTCTGCGATTTGGCACAGCTCGTAACCGGATCTGTAGCGGTCACCGTGTACACTGTCGTTGTCGTTGGCGATGCACTGAAGGTGTTTGAAGTACTTACTTCAGAAACGCCATCAGACCATGAGTACGTCAGTGATCCGGCGCCTTGTCCGAGTACCTGACCACCGAAAACCATATTCGGCCTGTTGGTAAATGTAGTTATCGCGGTTCCGTTATTCGTACCGCACAAAGAATTATTGTCGGCATATTTTCCATACACTGAATTGTACGCGGTTGTCGAATAGGCAACGGTTGAATTTCCGCTGAAGCAAGACGCGCAGGTGTCTGCCACTGAATCGTTATCATGGCAGATATCCACCACGATATTTGACGATCCATCCCAGTTAAATGGTGTGGTAAAAGTCAATGTGTGGATTCCTACCGCCGGAGCAGGTTTAGAAATCGGGCCATACACCGTCGTGAAACTTCCAGATGGCGTGGCAAAATTTCCTGAAAAGGCAGTGTCTGCGGTATTCGCAATCTTTACAGTGTAGCCACTTTGTGCAAAAGTACCCACACCCGAAGCCGTAACATTAAATGCCAGAGAAGTAAGATTACCCGCTTTCAGTCCGCTGGCGGTCAACTCACTGGCCCTTACGATATATTGTACATGTTGTCCTTCATAATTCGAAGTAAACGGTGTGATGGCGTTCGTCGAAGTCGTGGTCACATCTGTTCCTATTGATGAAGCAAGACCTGCGGTGATTGTCGGCGTGGTAGCCAAAAGTGTCGTTGCACTTCCTGCGCAGATTGTTGCCGGCGTAGCCGAGACAGTCAATACAGGTAAAGCATTTACCGTGATGGTTTTAGTCTGTACGGATGTACAGCCCTGAACCGGGTCGTACGCACTGATGGTGTATACATAAGTTCCGGCCGCCGTTGGCGTAACCAGGTACGCATCGCTTCCCGAAGCATTTGCAGTCAACGCCACATTTCCTGTCACGCCGCTTCCTGTCGCAGGAGCTGCAGACAATGTAAATTGTGTAAAGTTGTTGAAACTTGGTGTGTAACTGCTCGAAATATTGAAGCTGCCGCCCGCGCATACGCTTGATGGCGCGGTAACACTCAAGGCATCAGGCGTGGCGACGGTAATTGTCAACGGCGTCCTGGCCCCTTCACATCCCGTAGTCGGGTTTACCACCGCAACATAGAATGTAGTAGTTACTGAAATGGCAGAATCATAGCTCAAGCTGGTAGTAGCCTGCAAAGGCGTACCACCTGTAGCCACGTTGTACCATCTGATTACCGGAGTCGTAAATCCGTTTGGATCTGATACCGATGCACCCGGAACCTGAGTTCCGCATTGTGAGGTATTTGAAACTACAACCGGAGCAGCCGGAGCAGGATTCACATTTACGGTGATGGTCTGCTCACTGAAACATCCTGTAGTAGTATTTGTTGCCCTTACGGTATACAAAGTAGTTGTTGTTGGAGATACGGAAACGGAGCTTCCTGACAAGTTGCCCGGATTCCAGGTCCATGTATACGACGACGTTACGTCAGATCCTACCTGCCCTGCAAAGGTTGCCAAAGGCCTGTTTGCGTAAGTGGTTGCGCCGGTGGTTGCAGCACAAGCACCCGCAGATCCAAGTAAGTTGTTGTTGCTCACGACTGAAGGTGTCGTAGCCGCCAGTGTAGAAGAACTTCCCGTAGTTGAAATGTTGTAACAAATATCAACCAAAACATTTGACGTCCCATCCCAGTTGAATGGTGTGGTGAATGTGTGGGTATTGACACCTGCAACTGCAGTATAGGTAGACGCTGTGTAGCAGGTCGTAAATCCTGCAGGAGAAAGGAATGACGTTGTCAATGGGGGTGTTGAAGCCACATTGGCCATTCTGATGGTGTAATTGTTTGCGCTTCCTGAACCGGCAGAGGTTACATTAAAGCTAATAGACGTAATGTTTCCACCGACCAAACCTGCTGCATTTAATTCAGCAGCTGTGTAGATCAGTTGGTGTTTGAAATCGCCTGTGCCAAAACCGTTCCTGTAAACACCTCCACCAAACTCAGTGGTAGATTGTGTGCCGATTGCTGCAGTTCCAGCAGTAGCAGGAACGCTTTTCGCTGTCAAAACGGAAGCCGTACCTGGGCAAGCCGCAGCTGAAGGTCCTGTAACGGAAGAAATAAGAGGCAATGCGCCAACGGTTACTGTTACTGTACTCGTCGCCGTACATACGCCATCTGTACCAATTACGGTGTAGACGTAAGTTCCGGCAATGGTTGGCGTCACTGTCTGAGATGCGCCATTAACCGTACCTGTAATACCGCTTCCGGTTTGTGGGCTTGCACTCCATGAATAAACATAAGAAGTATTTACACTGCTTGCACCCAATGAGACAGCTGTTCCTGCGCAGGCATTCGCTGTCGCGCCAGGAGTTACTGTGATAGGATCAGGATTGCTCACAGTTACAGTAACCGGTGTACGGTTGCTCTCGCAGCCCGTAGTCGGATTGGTTACCGAAACATATAAAGTAGTTGTCGCTGATATAGCAGTATTGTAGGTATTTGATGTACTGGATTGCAACGCTGTAGCGGTTACATTATCCGCGTACCACTTGATGGTAGGTGTAGTAAATCCATTTGGATCAGCAACTGAAGCAGTTGGCATCTGAAACCCGCATTGGCTTGAATTGGTCGCCGTAAGCACCAATGGCTTAGGATTGACTGTTACGTTTACAACCTGCTCGGCAAAGCAACCAGTAGTATTATTCGTCGCCCTAACGGTGTAAGCTGTGGTTGTTAGCGGCGATACCGATACCGATGCACCTGACAGGTTCCCTGGATTCCAGCTCCATGTATAAGACGCAGTGATATCTGTTGTTTTCTGTCCGCCCAAAGTGACAATCGGCCTGTTGGCTACAGCAGTACCCGTTGTGGCACTGCAAGCTGTGGTACTTGAAGCAGAATGTGTATTACCAGCAAAAGCCGGCGTTGAACAGGCTACTGTGGTTGTACCTGTGATGTTATTTGTCTGGCATGTCTCCACAATAATGTTAGAGGTCCCATCCCAAACAAACGGAGTCGAGAAAGTGTGTGTATTGACTCCGAGGGCCGGTGTGAATGACGCCTGTGTGAATACCGTTGTAAAGGTCGGCGTTTCGTAGGTAGTGGTCAGCGCTGTAGCACTTGTTGCCGCCATTTTGATAGTCAAGTTAGACACCACCCCGGTATCAGCGCCCGTTACAGTAAAACCTAGACTGGTAATATTTCCTGCAACGTAACCTGCAGCGGTAAGCTCGGAAGCCCTGTATAACAGTTGCGTCTTGATTTGGTTGCCGGTACCGTTTCCTGAACGGTAAGGGTTACCATTATCCCCACCAATCGTGGTAGTTTGCGTGCCAATCGTCCCAACGCCAGCGCCAATTCCAATGCTTGTTGCGGTCAATGCAGTTGAACTGCCTTCGCAAATAGTCGGACTTGCCGCCACCGCGGTAGTAATTGCAGGCAGCGGACCTACTGTAACTGTTACAGTTTTTGTAGTGGCACAGATACCATCATCTCCTAAAACAGAATACACATACGTTCCTGGCAAGGTTGGCGTAACGGACTGTGACGCGCCGGTAAGCGTTCCACTCACTCCACTTCCTGTAGCAGGGCTTGCTGTCCAGGTGTAGACGTATCCGGCGTTGATGCTCGATGCGCCTAGTGAAATAGTTTGTCCCGCGCAGATGGTAGCCGTTGCTCCGGGAGTCACGGTGATAGGATCCGGAGTGGATACGGTTACGGTAACCGGAGTCCTTGTACTTTCACAACCTGTAGTAGGGTTTACAACAGAAACATAGAATGTGGTCGTCGCTGAAATGGCGGTACCATATGTGTTTGAAGTAGTGGCCTGTAACGGCGTGGTAGCCACGTTGGTCGCATACCATTTGATGATCGGCGTTGTGAATCCGTTAGGATCTGCAACCGATGCCGTAGGAATATCCAAACCACACTGTGAAGAATTTGTGGCAGTTGGCGCGGTCGGCGCCGGATTAACAGTCACAGTAACGCTATTTGTAGTTACCGGACAGCCGGATAAGCTAAGGGTGGCTGTGTATGTTGTTGTAGCCGATGGGGAAACAGACAAATTGTTTGTTGTTCCAACCACTGTAGACCCGTCCGACCATGAATATGATGAGATTGTCGGCGATACGTTACCTCCGAAAATCATTTTCGGTCTGTTGGAAGTGGTACCTGACGCTGCAGTGACGCCACAAAGAGTAGAGGCTACGGTGCTGTCAACACGGTAATAACCGCAGGAAACGAAAGGGGTTGCATCCACTTTTGCGAAGTTGCTTGTACCGCCAGTATTGTTGTTACTCCAGCAAAATTGAACAACAATATTGGAAGTTCCATCCCAGACGAATGGTGTAGAAAATGTAAAAGTATTATCTCCAGTCGTAGGGGTATATGAAGAGGCCGAATATACCTGTGTCAATCCCGCGCTGACTAACGTCGTTGTCATGGCGGTTTGGGCAGTCGGAGCGATATTAATGGCAAAATTCGAATAGGCCTGTGCGGTCACTGTATTCATCGTGATGCCTATCGAAGTGATGTTACCCGCACTCAGACCCAACGCTGAAAGTTCGGACGCCCTCACCAAAAACTGAGATTTATTTCCTCCAAAAAGGTGGTAGAAAATACCGTCGTATGAACTCGCTGTCGTGGCTCCTGCTCCTAAGGTAGCCGTTCCTGGTTTGCTAATAGCCGCAGACAGTATTGTAGGCGTACCATTACAAAGGGTAGTCACGCTTGCAGAAGCGGAGGCTGTAGCGCCTAAAAGTGGTGCATCAGCATAGCCGGTACCGACTACAGTCCTGGTGACTACGGCGTCCACTGCGGTCACGGACCATACCACTGAGGCATTCGCCGGCGTAGCAGCAGGAATCGTAGCTGTGAAATTCGACGTCGTACCGGCAGTCAGTGTACCTCCGGTCATGGTGATCGGTGTTTGTGCTGTACCGTTAAACGAATAATTTAAAGTGACCGATGTGATTGCACCGGCACCAGCCGTGATGTTGGCAGTGATGGTCCTTGAGGCTGCCGTACATTGGTTACCGGTTGGTGAAGCAGCCACAGAGTTGATCTTCACGACCGCTGGTCCGGTGGCATTTGAAGCATCCGCACCGATATCGACGGGCGTCAATCCGGAACGGGCTTCTCCATCAAAATCATCTGTTACAGAGGCCAGGGTCACACCCAAACCTTCCGTAAATGTCGCTGTACTCGAATCCAAATGCAGATTCGGTGGCGAACTCAATGCATCTTTGAATGGTGTGTCTTCAGCATACGAATTGGCATCCTGTCCGGTTGCCGTTCTCCAGTTGGCGATCGTAGACTGGTCCACCGCATTGAACAATCCGGTAAATCCATTCGTCCCATTAGCAAACAAAATATTACCGTTTGAAGTCAAACCTGCGGGGTTCGCCGCTGTGCCGCCTACGCGAATGGCGTAGTGCTTACCGGTTGAACCGCTGTTGGAACGCTTGTTGACAAAAATGTTATTTTGGTAAGCGCGTGTATTGGCAGTTACAATACTTTGGAAAGCAAATGAATTGGAGGCACCTCCGGTTGGCGCACCCCCTATGAATATACTATTATGGTAAAAGTTATCTGTACCTGCTTGTTCGTTGACTCCGTTAATAGCCATACCAACAGTGGCGGAGCTACCGGAAACACCCAAACGGATCATGTTGTTGCGATACGTCGCCGTTCCACCTCCAACGTAGATTCCATTTACAGAAGCCGCCGCGTTGGCAGCGTCCAGACCGTAGATTAAATTCTTCTCGAAGACCGTGCCGCTTGCCGGCGTACCGGAATATATTCCATTCACGGTTGCAGCGCCTGCTAAAGTTGATGACAGGTTAAAGATCGTGTTGGAACCGATGGTACTTACAGTACTTGCGTTAAACAGCACCCCAATCACCGAAGATGTAGTCGTCGTACCTGTACCCGCATTGTTGGTCAGGTTACGGATTGTATTTGAAGTCAGGGTCGTAATCGGCAAACCAATATTAATCCCGACAACCTGACAAGCTGTACTCGTACCCGATACGGCAATCGAATTGGCTACACTGCCACCGATGCTGTTGTTACTACACGTAGCGGTAACTGACGATGAAGTATTGATAAATATACCTGTAAAAGTAACAGTACCCGACGTACTGTTGGCCACATTAATCCCACCAATCTGGTTATTGGAAATGGTGGTAGCACTCGATGAGTTATTGTAGATGCCATACGTGTTAGAGGTACTGGCTGAAGATGACGTCACCGAAATGGCTCCGGTAGCGCTTTGGCTACCGATTGAATTGGAGTTTACATTGGTCAATCCCGTAACATAAATTGCACGGAATGGGCCAGTGGATGTTGTACCGCTGATGGCACCAGAAACCGAAATGTTGCTGATGGTGTTTGACGACACCGAAGATGCCGTTGTTGTTCCGGCCAAACAATGGATTGGAACAAAAATTGACGAAGAGGAAACGCCGACAAAAGAATAAGTCCCGGTTCCACCCGCATTGGCAAAACCAATGATGTTGCCGGTGACCTGATAATTATTCCCACTTGTATTTGCAATCCAGACAGCCGAGTGTTGCGCACCTGTAGTCTGTGTACGTGCGGCTGTCTGATAGAATTTGTTGTTGGTGATATTGGTATCGGTTGCCCCACCTGCTATATAAATACCTGCACTGGAAACCGCCGCACCAAAATAATCGAAGATGTTATTGCCATTAAAAGTATTGCCACTGTTGTTGAGGGCTGTGGTAGTAGTCGATCCGTTAATGTATATACCCTTGCTCGGCAGGTTGGTACCTGCAGGACCGATATCACAAAATGAAACCGTGTTGTTGTCATTACCATTGGCAGTCACCGCATCGGTGCTGAAAAAGATGTTACCGCCGTTGGTCCCTACCGCCGCGCTGAAAGAACCCAACACCGAACACTTCGTGATGGTGTTGTTGGTCGCACCACCGATAAAACGGATGGTCGATGTTCCCGATGTCGCCGACGCCGTGGTATTGGATAGCGTCAGCGCATTGCCTCCACTATTCAGACCATCAAAAGTAACGTTGTCGGCACCACTCAGGTCGATCATAGGGCTACCGCCCGCTATGGCTCCTGAAATGGTCCGGGCAGCGCCGCCGGTTGGCGAAATCGCAATAGAGGCATAACTGGCCGCACCCGACCCGCTCGCATTCAATACTGCGGTTGCGGTTTCTGTCGTGTTGCCAGAGATACCAATTGTAATGGTTCCCGTGTGGGTTCCCGCATTGATTGCATCGAAGGCACCTTTCAGTGTTGTGTAATTTGCGCTGGATGTTCCTCCGCTCGCAGTCACATCAACCTGAGCACTCGCACCCAAGACACAAAACAGCACCAAAGACAGCGTTGCAGCAATCTTGTTTAGTACCGACCGATAAGTTCCGGCGACGACGCCGGCTTCCGATGAGATGTAGTTTTTTAACATAAATAGTTGATTTTATAAAAGCGGTTAAAAGTATAAAAAAAAGTTAATTGCACATTTTTTTTCAAAAAAAAAGAGGTGAAATAGCAAAAAATGCGGTGAAACACGATTTTGAAGCGGTAAAACTTAAAAATAAAACAAAATAGTTTATTTCTGTAATTTAAACATTAAAGCCGTAAAATGTGTAATATGTAACAAAAATCAATGTTTGTTTTTAGGATAGAATTAATAATTTTGTAACAATTCGATAATATTAACTTTGAAAAATGTAAGACAATACAATACGCTATCTTCGGCGCAAACCATTAACTTTGAATATTAACCAAAAACAAAAATCATTATGGACTTCATTAACTTTCCGGCCATCTTTGCAGCGGCCCTCACTTCGCTCCTGGTAGGTTTTATCTGGTACAACCCAAAGGTTTTCGGCAACATCTGGCTGCGGGAGTCAGGTGTAACAATGGAAGACGGTAAAAAACCGAACATGGCACTGATCTTTACGCTCGTTTACATCTACAGCGTTTTCATCGCGTTCATCCTCTCCGGCGTCACAATACACCAGGCCGGCGCATTGGGCATGGTCGGCGGCCCGATGGAACTAGGCCACGTGAAACCGTCTTACAACGCGTTCATGACTGACTATGGCACCACTTTCCGGTCGTTCAAACACGGCGCGCTTCATGGCTTTATGATGGGCTTGCTTTTGATTTTACCGGTAGTCGCTATCAACTCACTATTCGAGAAAAGAAGCTGGAAATACATCCTGATCACCGGATTTTACTGGGTGGTCACCTGCACCATTATGGGTGGGATCGTCTGCGGATGGACAAAAGACGGTTTCCATTTTTCGTCTCAGTTGCTGCCATGAGTTCAGGAAGGCTTTTTCCCTCTGCAATATACCATACAACCGTCGGACACCGACGGTTTTTTTATACGCTCACGATTTTATTCGCTACTTTTACAAAAAAATCCGTAGCGCCATATGGCACTGACTTTTGAAATCTTTACTGAGGTAAGCCAGCTGCCCCTGCGTTGGGATGCACTTGCAAAAGAAAACCTTTTTCTTTCCCGCGATTACCTTAGCGTATTGCAGCTTTCGGCACCACAAAACATGCAATGCCTTTTTATTGGGTTATCCCATTCAGACCGGTTGGTCGGCATCGCCCTCGCGCAATTTCTTGACGTAAACCGGCTCGAATCATTTGGGGAACGTGACCGTTGCCTGCGTGCTTCGGCAAGGAAGCTGGTTTTCAGGAATTTTTCGTCCCGTGTCCTATTTCTTGGAAATAATATGCTCACAGGACAAAATGCCTTTGCGCTCGACGAACATACTGATCCGGTCCTCGCGTTGAAGACTTTGAAATCAGCTGTGAAGGCGATTGTTACTGATTTTGCCAAAAAAGGAAAAAAAATCCACCTGGTCACTTTTAAGGATTTTGATCAAAAAGAAACGGATGATTTCCGGAAAGCCGGGTTCGCGGATTATCTCGAGTTTTCCACCCAGCCTAATATGGTTTTCAAGATACGCGACAATTGGGTTTCGGAACAGGACTATATCGATTCGCTTTCCAAAAAATACCGCGACCAATACAAACGCGCACGCAAAAAATCCGAAGGCATCAACAAACGAAAAATGTCATTGGATGACATTATCCTGCACGAGGAAACGATATACGAACTGTATTTTTATGTGGCCAAAAACGCGCCGTTCAACACATTTTTCCTAAGCAAAAACCACTTCCGGGTATTCAAGGAAAAACTGCGCGACAGGTTTCTTTTCTACGGATATTTTTTCGAAGAACGGCTCATAGGATTTAGCACGCTGATTAAGAACGGCCAGTCCATGGACACCTATTTCCTCGGTTACGACGACTCGATACAACGCGAGAAAATGCTCTACCTGAATATGCTCTACGACATGATTGCCTATTCTGTCAACAAAGGATTCAGCGAGATTATTTTCGGTCGGACGGCATTGGAAATAAAGAGTTCCGTTGGCGCAGAACCGATAGCAATGCGCGGTTTCATGCAGCACAGCAACCGCCTTATCAACAACAACATGGATTGGATTTTTAAGCGGCTCGAGCCCGCCTCTGAATGGCAGCAGCGCCATCCGTTTAAGGAGCTTTAACCCTCCTGAACCGGAGCAGGAACCGCTACTTTCATCTGTCCCGGCAAGATGTGTATGTCAAGTTTATCCATCATGCCGCAAAATTCCCCGTCAATCTGGAAACTGACTTTCGTGCCGGTCTCTATCACCGCCTCGCTCGTGGAAATAATCTCTACATCGCCCGTGTCCAAAGGCATGTTTCCCGTGATGATTTTCCCGAATACAATCAGGTCCAGGTTTTTCAGGATCACGATTTCAAACTTCCCGTCATCCATGAGCCCTGAAGGGTTAATCGTCACGCCGGTACCATACTTCTGGGTATTGGCAATCACAATCATCCGCGCGGTGGTTTCGATGGTTTCGCCATTGGCAACAATTTTCGCTTCAAACGGTGGTTCCTGTTCGCTCAGTGTCTGTATCGCCTGCAGGGCATAGCCTAACATACCGCGGGTACTGCCCTGCTCGTAATTTTTAACCAGCTGCGCATTGAGCCCGAGGTCGCTCAAATGCAGGCTCCGGATCCCGTTAATAGAAATCATATCCATGTCGATATGGCCGCCGTGAAACGCAATCTCGAGGTTGTCGGCCATCGCAGCGGGAAGGTTCAGGTCGGTCGAAAGGCCGTTTGCCGAACCTGCAGGGATGATGCCCAGTATGACATCGTGGTGTTCCACCGCTTCGGCAACCATCTTTATCGTACCGTCGCCGCCGGCTACCAGGATGCGCTCTGGCTGGTGTTCCTGGTACAGACGCTGTATTTCTGTCAAATCAGCATCGTCACCTGTAGTCTCGTAGGTAATCGTATTGAAATTTTCGGCTTGGGCAAAATCGTGCACAGCCGAAGTCAATTCTGACTTATCGATACCGCCTGCAATGGGGTTTACAACAAAAATGATATTCTTTTTCACGGTTTGGTTTCTTTTTTTCTTTAAAATTAAGTAATTTAACTGATAATAAACGCTAAAAATGAAGCCTGTCCTTAAATTATACCGGGGTTACGCCAACGAGCAGGAATTGATTGTGATGGGACATGTCTTTAAACCGACAACGAAGGAGGATTATGATTTCCAAAAAAGGAAATTTCAGAACGCCCGCTCGGTCATCCGGATGTTTCGTATCAAGACACAGCGAAATGCCGACGTCTATCTCGAGCTCAACGGCGCTAAGATTCATACCAAAACCCTCGACGACGGTTATTTCAAGTTCTGTATCCCGCTCACAAAGGAATTTGGCTATGGATGGATGGATTATTTTGTGACTATAAACCACAATGGCGAAGCGCTTCGTACTAAGGGCAGTTTCATCAGGCCGTACGACGGAAACCTGGGTTTTATTTCTGACATTGATGACACCTTCCTGATTTCGCATACGCGTAATATGTTCAGGAAACTCTATATCCTGCTGTTCCGCGGCGTCAACGACCGCAAAATATTTGACAATGTCGTGGCACATTACCAGGCCCTGAGCTCTTCGGGCAGGAATAATAAAGGGGAACAGAACGCTTTTTTTTATGTGTCGAGCAGTGAATGGAACCTGTATCGTTTTATTGTACAGTTTACCGAGCTTCACCAGCTCCCGCGGGCGGTGCTGCTATTGAAAGATATCAAGACAAGCCTGATGGATTTCTTTATCACGGGCCGCGGGGACCACAACCACAAGTTCGAAAAAATCAAGCACATACTCGAATTCTATCCGAACCTGCGCTACACGCTCTTAGGTGACGATTCGCAGGATGATCCCCATTTGTATGAGCAAATCTGCAAAATATTCCCTGTAAATGTTCAGGCGGTATACATCCGTCAGACAGGCAGCCACAAAAAGCAGAAGGCGACTGATGTGATGAAAAACCTCGAAAGCCTGAACGTGGCGGTGTGTTATTTCAGCGACAGTGCAGAAGCGATCGAACATTCCAGGAGGATCGGGCTCATCAGTTAAAGAAAAAAGCAGCTGCGGAAGTAACGGTTCGGACAGGGTAAAAACAGATCACATCAGGCATTGTCAATCTCTTCCTGCACCTGCGCCCATTCGTCGAGCAATTTCTCGAGGTCAGACTTCTTTTTATTGTAGGCGATAAAGAAATTGGCATCTTCAACATGTTTGTCATAATTAGACGCCAATGCCCTGTCATCGCGCTGGATGTCATTTTCCAGATCCTTGATGTGGCTTTCAATCTTGCTGAGGCGGTTTTGCAGCGTCTTATTTTTCTTTTGGTCTTCGTAAGAGACTTTGGCCATTTCCTTTGGTAACTCTTTTTTCACCGTATCTTTCTTCTCCACTTCGCGCATGTTCTGCATATTGCGCTGTTCGAGGAAGAAATTGATGTCGCCGAGGTACTCGCGGATTTTTTGGTCCTTGAATTCATACACGATATTGGACATGCCCTGAAGGAAATCACGATCGTGGGATACCAGCAGCAATGTCCCTTCAAACTTCTGAAGTGCTGCCTTGAGTACATTCTTGGATTTGATGTCAAGGTGATTTGTGGGCTCATCCATCACGAGCACATTGATTGGCTGCAGCAGCAGTTTACACAACGCCAGGCGGTTGCGCTCACCGCCCGATAGCACTTTCACTTTCTTTTCGACATCGTCACCGCGGAAAAGGAATGCGCCAAGCATGTCGCGTACCTT
Source organism: Flavobacterium magnum (assembly GCF_003055625.1). Classification (NCBI taxonomy): domain Bacteria; kingdom Pseudomonadati; phylum Bacteroidota; class Flavobacteriia; order Flavobacteriales; family Flavobacteriaceae; genus Flavobacterium; species Flavobacterium magnum. The sequence goes on from NZ_CP028811.1 coordinate 317,523, forward strand.
GGACCGGTTTGAATCGGTAGCGGCGTTCTCCATCGTCTGCAGCAGCGTGATTTCGCCGTCAAGGTATTCAGCCTGATTCTGGGCAAAATACCCCACCTGCACGTTGTGTCCCAGCTTAATCGAGCCCTCGAAAGGGAACTCATTCACTATGGCCTTGATAAACGTGGATTTTCCCTGGCCGTTCTGCCCAACGAAAGCGATCTTACTGCCGCGTTCCACAAGCAGCGAGATGTCTTTCAGGATGGTTTTATCGCCATAGCTTTTGGTGACGTGTTCAGCCTCGACAACCACTTTCCCCGGTACTTTTGAAAGCGGAAATGAGATATTCATCACCGAATTGTCGTCTTCGTCCACTTCAATCCTTTCGACCTTATCAAGCTTTTTGATCAGCGATTGCGCCATCGAAGATTTGGTCGCACTGTAGCGGAAGCGCTCAATCAGTTTTTGGGTTTCCTCAATCTTTTTTTGTTGGTTTTTCTGCGTCGCCAGTTGCTTCTCGCGTATCTCATGGCGCAATTCGAGGTATTGGGTGTAAGGCTTGTTAAAATCGTACGCCTTTCCGAGCGAAATCTCAATGGTCCTGTTGGTCACATTATCCAAAAACATCTTATCGTGCGACACGATCACAACAACTCCGGGGAAACTGCGCAGGAAATTCTCAAGCCAGATGATGCTTTCGATGTCAAGGTGGTTTGTAGGCTCATCGAGCAACAGGATGTCATTTGATTGCAGCAGCAGTTTGGCCAACTCAATGCGCATGCGCCAGCCGCCGGAAAAGGTTTCAGTGGGATTGTTAAATTCTTCGCGTTTGAAACCAAGTCCAAGCAGGATTTTTTCGGTGTCACCCACATAATTGTATCCGCCGAGCAGCTCGAAACGGTGGGTTAAATCAGATAAATCCTCTATAATCTGGGAATAGCCTTCGCTTTCATAATCGGTGCGGGTGACAAGCTGGTGGTTAATTGATTCAAGCTTTTTTTCAACCTCCTTGATTTCGGCGAAAGCCTGATAGGCTTCCTCCAATACCGTCCTGCCCTGCTCGAAATCGATGTCCTGTCTCAGGAAACCGATTTTAACTTCCTTTTCAGTGGCAATGCTTCCGGAATCAGGTGCGAAATCGCGTGCCAGGATTTTGAGCATGGTAGACTTTCCGGCACCATTTTTACCAACTAGACCGACGCGGTCTCCCGCCCCCAGCCTGAAAGTGACTTCTTCAAACAAATAGGTGCCTCCGAATGAGACAGAAAGGTTGTGTATATTCAGCATTTCGCGATAGTATCTGTGAATGTATTTGTAACTTCGCCATCAGAAAATCCGAACGAAGCCAGTCAATTAAATTTTTTGCAAATGTTAAAAAAAGGATCCAGACTAAATAGCATTTTAACAGGAAGTTGCCCCAGATGCCATCAGGACAGCATGTATGTAAACCCAAACCCGTTTCATCTAAGCGAAGTGCTGAAAATGAAAGACAAATGCAGCCATTGTGGTTTGAGGTACATGATAGAGCCATCGTTTTTTTACGGCGCGATGTATGTGAGTTACGGGCTCAATGTGCTGATTGGTATGGGCGTTTTTGCGGTGTGTTTTTTTGGATTTAAAACGGACGTAACCACAACGTTCATCAGCATCATCGTAAGCCTGACGCTGCTGATGCCATTAGTACTTAGGTGGTCTCGGAATATTTACATCAACCTGTTCGTTTCAGAACAGAGCGATCAGGACTAAACGGGTGAAAAGCGTCGGATGTCGATTGCGGGATCCAAAGGATCTCCCCGCTCAATATAGTCAAATAATTTTAGGGCCACATAAGGGCCTAGCATGACACCGCGTGTCCCGAGGCCATTCAGGACATGCAATCTCGGGTGTGTGGGGTGCTTTCCCAGCAGCGGCTTCCTGTCCCTGACGGTAGGACGGATGCCCGCAAGGTGATCGACAACTTCGAAGTCGCAGTCCAGGATTTCACCGATACCCTGGATGAGTTCTGCGCGTCCGGACTCAGTAGGGACAGCAGTCTTGTCATCCCAATTGTAAGTCGCTCCAACCTTGAATAGCTGATTGCCTAGAGGCAGGATGAACACATTGGTATTGAGGATGACATCAAGGTCCAGTCCCGGCGCTTTAATGATCAGCAGCTCACCCTTCGTGCCGTTCAAAGGGAGGTAGTTAAAATACGGGTTTACGCCAATACCGAAGCCTTCCGCAAAAACGACATACTTTGCTTCTATATCCTGATATATAACATGGTCTTCATTGATAACCATCCCATCGTATGAAAAAGTCTCATGCCGCATCGCGTTAAGGCCCGCAAGATAACCTGCATACGCATTGGTTAGTAGTTGCGTATCAACATAGCCTGTGTGCAGGACCTGACCGTAATTGAACGGGGATGTGATACCGTTGAAGGCATTGGTAAATAGGCTCGTTGAAAGAAATGGCGTAAGCCCGGGCTTATCGGAGGCTGCAAACCAATTGTTTTGTTCCTCTATCGAAAAGAACTTTCTAAGCATGGGTAGATTAAAAACGATTTTACCCCCGAGCCCCAGTTGGTTCTCAATGCAGCCGTAAAAATGTTGGAGATACATCACCTGCTCCATCGCGTCCTGCAGCTTACTGTAACGCTTTAAAATGACCGGATTGTAGAGTCCGCCAGCCACTTTCGAGGAATTTTGCGACTGGTCATTGAAAACCACGACAGACCTTCCGTTCTGAAGCGCTGTTTCAGCGAAGGCTATTCCGGCAAGTCCAGCGCCTACTATTAGATAATCAACCATAATGAAAAATAAAAAACTCCTATCCGAAGATAAGAGTTTCTTGTATGTTTAAAATAAACCGAATTAATAATTCCACATATCCTGTTCGAAATTGCGGATTTTCTCTTTAAGTCTTTCCGACTCCAACAACTGCAATTGCGCATTGTCTTTCATATAATCCTGAATCAACCTGTCACCGTATACATTCTCTTCTTCGTAAATAACGGAATTGAAACGCCTTGAGTTCAACAAGTGATCAAACGTAATTGGCATGGCAGAATTCTTATCATTGAAAGCGTTCGACGCATGCAATACGTCTCTTGCCGCAGGGAAATACACCCAGAACAATTCGATTACATCCGGATCTTCCTTTCCAACTTCCTTGGCTTCAGGAGCGACAGGGCAGATTCCAAGCAATCTGTACTTCATCTCACCTTGTCTCTTGTCAAAATACCAGTAACCTTTGATCTTGTAAGCAGAGATATCCTGGGAAGTCAAGAACCTTTCATCAATGAATTCAGCAGACAATACTTTTGCAGCAGGCAGATCCTGTGCAGGTACGGCAGGAGAGATAATCTTTCCTTTCTTGTTCCTTTTTTCAGGCTGAGCCTCAACATGCCTTCCCTTGTAAGCTTCAGGATCGTTGTTGATTTCATCCCTACCGGCATTGGTCGTGTCACGGAATTTAAAGGTATTTTCCAAATCCCCTAACGGACGCTTCGTATTGAAGTAAGGGTCTGCATACACCTCAGTAATCTTCCCTGACTTAATCCCCTTGATGATGACATCAAATAACGACCTCCTGTCTTTACCGATATTGTTGGTATCGATCGGGAAGTACATTGGGAAATTGATTCTTTCATCAAGATCGATAATTTCCATCACCGTCTTACCCATCATAACGTCCCTGTCATGAACGTATCCGTACGGAAGCGGCTTGTCGTTATCAGAGTTCAATTGGGCTTCAGTCTTTTTACCAATTTCATCCGGTGTCTTTGCATTCAACAGATTCGATTGGGCGAAAGAAGTAAGACCTCCTGCGAGCAAAATAGCTATTGATAAAAGATTTTTGCAATTCATAGTTTCAGTATTCAAGTTGTCTGGCTAAAAAACGCCGAACTAAATTTATTATTGTATTTCGTAAATAACTGGAGCCGTTTGTTTCAGGATTATATCTGAACCCTCCAATTTTGTCTTAATTTCAGAGAATGTCACCTGATCACCACGCGACGTCCTCGCTAACGCAGCTTTAGCCTGAGAGTTCAGTTTGTTACCATTGACCACCACTGTAGGCTGACCAGGTACTTTCATACTAAACTGAACAACATTAATCTTAACTTCGAAGTCAAAATCAGGCAATTCTGCGGTGATAGTAGAAGCCTCTAGCCTTCCTTTCGCACCTTTCACGATACCCATCGTCTTTCCAATGGCTCCTTGGGGAGCAGGGATGTTTTTAATCCTGAAAACTCTCGCATCAGTTACCGTCTTTCCGTCGGGCAACTTAGCATTTACATTGATTCTAACTTCTGTACCAGAACCGGGCTCCATCATATACTTACCTTTTCCTAAATCTCTAAGACCTGGGGCAGAAGCTTTAACGTCGCTTTGGGCCACACCTGCAAAAGAAATTGTCATTGGGTTCTTGACACCTCGATAAACTACGTTCATTTTATCAGCAGAAATAGTCGCTTCGTTAGGACGAGGCACTACCACGTAGTTGCCTTCAAATTTCAACGGAATCGTTTTGCCCCCTTCAACGAATGTAAACTGACCGTTAATCTTCTGTTCTCCAACGTTACCAGCAGTCAAGGAAATAACAGCTTGTCCATTCTCTAATTTTCCTGGTCCCTGAAATGAAGTAGGCACTGTAGTTTCATCATAACGACCCAAAACCACTTTACCTTTAACATTCTCGCCTTGGAAATATGCGTTTTTCTCCAACACCACAATAGCCTGATAATGACTGTAAGACGCAATCTCCACAGCAGCTTTACCTAAAGCAGCACTGTACACGTCTGATTCGGCTTTCTTTACGTCACTCTGCCAAGCCGACAATTTAGAAAGAGATGCAATCGCAGGGAAACCTTTGAAATGATAATTCAAAAACTTATCTTTTATACCTTCCTTGTTCGTAACATCGGAAATATCAAAAGCCTTATTCACCTGCGCTAAGATTGCAGAATACTTCTTATCACTAAGAGCAGCTTTCATCTCATCTTTGTAAGTAGTGATTGCCGCAATCACCTCGTTACCCCTTTTAGTGTAACTGTCACCTATAAACCAACTTTCGTCAAGGTTTTGACCTTTGTCCATTTGTTCGTAAGGCAATTTACCATTTTCTTCAACCTCTACGCCTTTTTTAGTTTCGGCTTTACAGGTCTCAATAAAATCATAAAATTTCTTAGAGGCGGATTGCACTTTATGCGCTATCCCAGCGGCCACCGCAAACTCTCCAACACCTTTTGCGTCAGCGGATTTCTGATCCAATGCTGACAGCATCTGTTCGTTAGTAGCTTTCGATGCAGTATTTGCTGCTTCAAATTTTTCGTTCATCAATCCAAAAGCAGACAATACTTCTTTGGACATATTCAGTGCTAACATCGCGATGAAAACCAGATACATCAGGTTAATCATCTTCTGTCTAGGGGTTAATTTTCCTCCTGCCATTTTTGTATAATTAGTCTATGCGTTAATAAATGTTTTTAGTTTAAACTAATTATCCTTTGTTGCTCATTGCAGAAAGCATACCACCATATACATTGTTCAAAGACGCAATGTTGGCTGTCATTGACTGCATTTGTTCTTTCAGTTTGCTTGCATTATCAGCAATCTCTTTGTTGGCTTCTGCGTTTCTTGAAGCACTCTCCAACTGCACTTTATAAAGGCTGTTCAATGATTCCATTTGGGCAGCAGCCATAGAAAGCTCCTCGCTATATTTTTTTGTTGCGGCAATGCTGTCAGCAGCAGGTGCAATACCTTTAGCAGCAGATTCAAAGTTCTTGATGCTGTTTCCTAGACTAGCCATTAATGCTCCGTCAACTTTCGCTTCCTTAAGCATAGCGTCCAATTTTTGAGACAACATTCCCTGAGCATCTTTAGGCTCCTCTTTCTTTTTGTCTTTAGCCTGACCTCCAGCCAATTCAGGATATACCAATGACCAATCCAGTTCATTATCTACCGGTTCGAAAGCAGATAATGCGAAGATGAGAGCTTCTGTTACAAGACCAATAGTAAGCATCACGTTACCTGTCAAAGGACCAAGTTCAAAGTGGATGATTTTGAATAATGCTCCTACGATTACTACCGCCGCTCCCATACCATAAGCGAAGTTCATTGCTTTTTTGCTTAAAATTGCCATAATAAATAAATTTTTTTGTTAATTAGAATAGTTTATAAAGTTGGTTAATTTAATTTTTTGGGGCGTTACCTGTCACCTGTAGGCCCATGTAATCCTGTACAGTCCTGAATCCGATGTAGCTTCTTGCAGTATCAGCATATTCAAAATCACGCGTACTTACCTGGAGGTAGTAAGAAACATCTTTCCACGAACCGCCACGCACTACTTTGCGTTGGTTTTTAGTGTCAGGAACATTCGGGTTCATCGTAGACACATATTCGTAAGCTCCCGGATCATAAGAGGAATCCGTCCATTCAGACACGTTACCGGCCATATTGTAAAGATTGTAACCATTCGGATCGTAGGATTTCGCTTCTACGGTATACAATGCACCATCTGCAGCATAGTCACCTCTGTTAGGCTTAAAGTTAGCCAGGAAACATCCCCTGTCACTTTTAGCGTAAGGACCTCCCCATGGATAAGTCGCAGACTCGAGACCGCCACGTGCAGCATACTCCCATTCAGCCTCCGTAGGAAGACGGAATGAATTCACGAGGTCATGGTGTTTCTTTTTGGATTTAATATAAGTGTTCTTGTTCAATGTCCTCCATGCACAGAATGCTTTTGCCTGCTTCCAGCTCACTCCCACTACAGGGTATTCACTGTAAGCCTGGTGCCAGAAATAATCGTTGTGCATAGGCTCATTATACGAATAGGCAAAATCCTTAATCCACGCTGTAGTATCAGGATAAATAGGCTCCTGCTCTGTTTTGATAAATTTACTTCTCTTTCCTTTTTTAGCTTTGGCAGCCGCCTGGATATCCATCCAGGAATAGCGGAATTTTAATTTAGACACGTCAATAGTCCTCAAACCGTTATAAGACTCAGCTACAGGAATGTACATTGAGTCCATTACTTCAGTATAATACTCATCAGGATACTTAGCGGTGTTGGTCTGAAGCTTGATTTTCCTGTTCAGTCTCCTTCCTGCATACATGTCCTCACCATCGCTTACACTGTAGTAGTTTTCATACATATACTTGTCATAAGGAGTCATTTTTGCCGGATCAGCATCGTTAAACGCATAGTCATTAATGCTTCCACCCGCTTTGCCGCTCTTTTTACCACCCGTGCCACCGGCAGCAGGCGCTCCACCACCCACTTCATCAGCTAAAATAGCCAGACGAACCCTGATTGTAGAGTCTTTTACCCACTCCACAAACTGACGGTACTCGCTATTGGTAATTTCCGTCTCATCCATGTAGAATGAACGTACTGTAACTGTTTTCGTCGGAGCATCACCTATATTAGCCAAATCATCATCTGATTTACCCATGATAAAAGCGCCTCCCGGAACCAATGACATTCCGTAAGGTTTTTCCGGATGCCATTTCTTTCCTTTCACTCCAACAAGTTCTCCTTTATCGCTTGAACCACAGCTGAACAGTAATGATGATAATGCTGCAAATGCAATGAACTTCTTCATATAAATTTGGGTTAAAATGTATTCATAATTTTAAGGGCGTAAACCTATCTATTATTTTTTTAAAAAACAATTTTTTTGCTAACAAAAACTTAAAAATCTGTGAAATTAGAGGTGAATATCGCCATTTTTACAGCGAGTCATCTGATTTACAGTATATTTTTTCGCTGTGCTTTCCACCACCTCGCGGGCAGCTCCTGATGGCACGCTTCTTCGTAATCTTTATAGGAACACGGTAATAACGTGTTTCTTTTTAATTTATTATTTCCGGTCGAAACAAACGGGATTTCAATCCACCAACGGTCCGTTTTATTGCTTTTGTAAAATACCAGGAACTCATCTTCTGTAGGAACGGTATACTTAAGATAATTGTCTTTGCTGCCAAACGGATATTCGTTTGAACGGTAGTGAAATCCTTCAATAAAATACCATATGATCTGGGCTACCAAAACAGATTCCTGCATGGAATTATTGTGGTTAAAAATCCCGAAAGACGATACCTTGTCGCTGATGCCGGCGTAACGCGCCAGCGAACACACTTCCTTGCCATTGAATCCATTAGGCGTAAAAGTAACAAAATTACCTGAATCACAAGACTTTACGGATGTTAAATCTAGGCTTACGACATCAGCGTCGCGGAAAACCGGTTCGGCTATAGCGATATTGGCCGACACTTCGCCGAGCCGATACGCCTCAAAGAACAGCTTTTCAATCAAATCGATTTCCTCCTGCGAATTGTAGTAGGTCTGATACCCGACGTTGCTGAAATTGAACAGGTTCGTCGGCTCTTCCATCAATATTTTGGTCAGATAGGAATCCGCGCTTACAGGACTATCATGTTTCCCGAAATCAAACCGGCTGTCGATGGACACCAGGTTTACCATCTGCTCCAGCTGATCGTACGCCCTGTACAACGGATAAGTCAGGTCCTGCGTACCACCTATAATTATAGGTATAATATTTCTTTTCACCAGATTAGCGACGACTGCCTGTACAGCATAGTACGTGTCAGTGAGTGCATTTCCGGGAAGTATATCCCCAGATCGGCAATCGATCCTTCCCAGTTCCCCGGGAAAAGCCCGTAAAATTCCTTACGGATACCGATCAGGTTTACCTCATTAAAGCTGGCTGCCTGTCCACGGTTTTCCAATACCCCGACAATCGCCACCCTGATTTTATCAAGGTCCGGAAAATCAGTTTCCGTGTGCATCGCCACTTTGCTTCCGAGGTGCTGCGACGACAATTGAGCGGCGAAATCAATGACGTCACGATCCACGGGTGTCAGAAAATCCAGTTCCATATATATTATTTCTTTTTAGCTACTGCCTTCTTAGCCGCCGGTTTTTTCGCTGCGGTTTTCGTCGCAGTTTTTTTCGCTGCCTTTTTAGGTGTTTTCTTTTCAATCATTTCCTGAACCTGGACCAATGTCAGTTTTGAAGCATCTACATCCTTGCTCAGTTCGATCTTTATTTTTCCTTTGGTAATGACCGAGCGTCCCCAGCGTGCCTTTTCAATCACGATTCCCTCTTCTGGCCAGGTTTGAAGCACCTTGTCGATGTCTTTCTGTAGTTTTTCCTCAATCAAGGTTTCGATATCCGATTGCGAAAGGTGGTCAAAATTGTATTTTTTACTCACGTTGATGAACAGCCCGCTCCATTTGATAAACGGTCCGAAACGTCCCACCCCTTTCTGTACGGGTTCATTTTTATAATGTGCTATCGGTGCATCGGCTTTTGATTTCTCATCGATGATTTCCTGTGCGCGCTCCATGGTTACATCGAGCGGATCTTCCCCTTTGGGCAACGAAATAAACACCTTCCCAAATCGCACGTACGGCCCGAAACGACCATTGTTCACTTCCACTTCCTCTCCCTGATAGGTACCGAGTTGCTTTGGAAGCAAAAACAAGTTTAACGCTTCTTCCAGGCTGATGCTGCCGATGTTCTGGTCTGCCCGCAGGCTGGCAAACAACTTATCATCGTCTTCAGGCTCGCCGATTTGCGCCATCGGTCCGAATTTCCCAAGCCGCACGCTCACCTGCCTGCCCGTTTTAGGGTCTGTGCCCAGGATGCGCTCGCCGCTTTCGCGTTCCGCATTGGCTTCGACTTCCTTCACATTCGGATGAAAATGGCTGTAGAACTCCTGCATCATTTTCGCCCAATTGACATTTCCTTCGGCGATTTCGTCAAAATCCTGCTCAACTTTGGCGGTAAAATTATAATCTAAAATATTCTCAAAATTCTTGACCAGAAAGTCGGTCACAATCATCCCAATGTCAGTCGGGACGAGCTTGCCCTTATCAGAACCGGTATTTTCCCTGAGCTGTTTTTCCGAAATTGTCCCGGAAGCCAGGGTCAGCTGTGTATAGGCGCGTTCCTGCCCTTCAAGGTTTCCTTTCTCGACATAATTCCTATTGATGATCGTCGAAATCGTCGGGGCGTACGTCGACGGCCTTCCGATACCAAGTTCCTCTAATTTCTTAACCAGCGAAGCTTCCGTATACCGTGCGGCCGGTCTTGAATATCTTTCGGTTGCAGTGATGTAGGAGTTTTGCAACCGCTCACCGACTTTCAGTGCGGGCAGCATTCCCTCCTGTTCCTCCTCATCGTCATCATGGCCTTCGAGATACACCTTGAGAAAGCCTTCGAATAACAGGACTTCACCCGTAGCCGTAAACAATTCGCCGTGGTTGTTGGCTTCAATCTTGACATTGGTACGTTCCAGTTCCGCGTCGCTCATTTGCGAGGCGAGCGTCCGTTTCCAGATCAGCTCGTAAAGCCTTGCCTGATCGCGGTCGATATTGACGGTATGCCTTGACATGTCCGTCGGGCGAATGGCTTCGTGCGCTTCCTGCGCGCCTTTGCTCTTGTTTGCAAACGTACGCGGCTTTGAAAATTGCTCTCCGTACGAAGCGATAATTTCTGCCTTGGCGGCACCCATGGCTTCCTGCGAAAGGTTCACGCTGTCGGTCCTCATATAAGTGATCAATCCGGCTTCATACAGCCTTTGCGCCAACTGCATCGTGATGCCTACCGGAAGGTATAATTTCCTGGCAGCTTCCTGCTGCAAAGTCGATGTGGTGAATGGTGCCGCGGGCGATTTCCTTGTGGGCTTGGTTTCCAGGTCCGAAACCTTATATAATGATCCTGCGTTCTTATTGAGGAAATCCTCAGCTTCTTTTTTAGTACCAAAGTTTTTCGGAAGCTTTGCCTTAAACGATTTTCCGGCTTCGTTGATGAATTCTGCCGTGACAGAATACGTGGCTACTGATTTAAAGTCCTGGATCTCGCGCTCCCTTTCGACAATCAAACGAACCGCTACAGATTGCACGCGGCCGGCTGATAATCCGCCTTTGACTTTACGCCACAACACCGGTGACAATTCATATCCTACAAGACGGTCCAACACACGGCGTGCCTGTTGTGCATTGACAAGATTATAGTCTATTTCACGTGGATTGTCGATGGCTTTCAGGATGGCCGACTTGGTAATTTCATGAAAAACGATCCTTTTTGTCTTCTTGCTGTCGAGTTTCAGTTCTTCTGCAAGGTGCCACGAAATGGCTTCCCCTTCACGGTCCTCATCGGAAGCGAGCCAGACCATTTCAGCATTCTTTGACAGGGTTTTGAGTTTGCTTACCAAAGCTTTCTTATCGGGCGAGACCTCATACCTAGGCTTGAAGCCGTTCTCTACATCAACCCCGATTTCTTTGGAAGGAAGATCGGCAATATGGCCGTAACTCGACTCCACCTGGAAGTCGGCACCAAGGAATTTCTCTATTGTTTTTGCCTTAGCAGGCGACTCCACGATCACTAAATTCTTTGCCATAATCCACTTTTTGTTGTTCGCAAAAGTATAGGTTTTTTTTAAATAACAAGAGTAAGTAGGAAATTCCTCGTCATACCTATATATATTATCATCTTAAAAGTCGGGAGAAAAGCAATGCGGTTTAGACGGTATGTTTTTATGATAATCACGTAATTTCCCGCACTTAAGCTATCGATAATTTGCATAGATTTGAATTCCAAAAACGCTTAAAACAATTTTATGGAAATCACCAAAACCCAGCAGCCACTACGAAAGATCAGCAGAATTGGGATGTGGACGGCCATATTCGCCCATCTGCTGTTGCAGATTATGAAAGTTAAAATCCCTATTGACGAATTTTTTCCGGAACATTTTCGTAATGTCATTGGTTTTAATCTGCGCTACCTACGAAATGATCTGCCAGCGGCAGGACGACAAGATTAACAAAACGCACAACTTTAGGAACAGTATGTACTTCTTAATCTTTGTAGTATTGCTTTTAGCTTTATTTTTTGGGTTACAGGCTGTCATGGTGCCAAGTCGCTAATCCTTCCGCGCGAAGAGTTACTGCAAAATAAAGAATTTGTTAAACTCCGCCTGCCAAGTTGTCATATTCAATCGATTTCCACTATCTTTGAGCCCCTCAAAAAAGGAACGTGTCACTGAATATGGAAAAGATTATTGAAGAAAGCAAACAGGGCGAAAGCCTCGTATTGGAACAAAAGTCGGGGAATACCAAAAAGCTTTTTATCGAAAGCTACGGCTGTGCGATGAATTTTTCGGACAGCGAAGTCGTTGCCTCAATCCTTCTGGAAAATGGTTTCAATACCACGCAGATCCTTGAAGAAGCCGACCTGGTGCTCGTCAATACCTGCTCCATCCGCGACAAGGCGGAGCAAACCGTACGCAAACGTCTCGAAAAATACAATGCCGTAAAGCGCCGCCAAAACCCGAAGATGAAAGTCGGCGTGTTGGGCTGCATGGCCGAAAGGCTCAAAAGCCAGTTCCTTGAAGAAGAAAAAATTGTCGACCTCGTCGTCGGGCCCGATGCTTATAAAGATTTACCGAATTTATTAAAGGAAGTCGAGGCGGGAAACGACGCCATAAACGTCATTCTTTCCAAAGAAGAAACGTATGGTGACATCTCACCGGTGAGGCTGATGAGCAACGGAGTCACCGCTTTCGTATCGATCACACGAGGCTGCGATAACATGTGTACGTTCTGCGTAGTACCTTTCACAAGGGGCCGCGAACGCAGCCGCGAACCACAGAGCATCATGTCTGAAATTGCCGACCTTTGGCAGAAAGGCTACAAGGAAATCACACTATTAGGCCAGAATGTCGACAGCTACTTATGGTATGGCGGCGGACTGAAAAAGGATTTTGAAAAGGCTTCTGACATGCAGAAGGCCACTGCCGTAGGTTTTGACCAATTGCTCGAGATGGTGGCTGTCGCGTTCCCGAAACTGCGCATCCGCTTTTCCACCTCCAACCCACAGGACATGCATGAGGCCGTTTTGCACGTGATCGCAAAATACCCGAACATCTGCAAGCACATCCACCTGCCGGTACAATCGGGCAGCGACAGGATCCTGAAGGAAATGAATCGATTGCACACGCGTGCCGAGTACCTGACGCTGATTGACAATATCAAAAGGATTATCCCCGATTGCAGCATTACCCAGGATATGATTGCAGGTTTTCCGACTGAAACCGAACAGGACCACCAGGATACATTAGATCTTATGGAAGCTGTGAAATATGGTTTCGGTTATATGTACGCCTATTCCGAAAGGCCCGGAACTTTGGCCGGCCGAAAGATGGAAGACGATGTGCCCGAGGAAGTGAAACTGCGCCGCCTCCAGGAGATTGTTGCGCTGCAACGCGAACACAGCGCCTTCCGTACCAATGAATTTTTAGGACAAACAGTCGAAGTACTGATTGAAAAAGAATCCAAAAAATCACCCAATGACTGGTCAGGACGAAATTCGCAAAGCATCATGGTCGTATTTCCAAAGGCGCATTACAAAATGGGCGACTTCGTAAATGTGGTCATCACCGATTGTACGAGCGGCACGCTGATCGGCACGGCTATTGGCTACAGCGACATGAACCAAAGGGAAGAAATATAAGCTTTTGCTATTTAACTGTAAGAAAAATTTTATCCAATCCGGCTAAATTGCAACCATTAAAACCAATAGTATGGAATCCGTACAAGCCATAAAACAAAAGTTTGAAATCATCGGTAACGACCCAAAACTGAACCGCGCAATTGAAAAAGCGATTCAGGTGGCGCCTACTGATATCACCGTTCTCGTAATCGGTGAAAGTGGCGTTGGGAAAGAAAGCATCCCGAAAATCATCCACTCGCTCTCACACCGCAAGCACGGTAAATATATCGCGGTGAACTGCGGCGCCATACCTGAAGGAACGATTGACAGCGAACTGTTCGGACATGAGAAAGGGGCGTTTACCGGAGCAACAGGAACCCGTGAAGGATATTTTGAAGTGGCAAACGGAGGAACCATTTTCCTTGATGAAGTAGGAGAGCTCCCGTTGACTACACAGGTCCGTTTGCTGCGCGTACTTGAAAATGGTGAGTTTATCAAGGTAGGATCGTCACAGGTACAGAAAACCAATGTGCGCATCGTGGCGGCGACCAACGTGAATTTGTTCGACGCGATCGAAAAGGGAAAATTCCGCGAGGACCTGTATTACAGGCTGAGTACCGTAGACATCATGCTTCCGGCACTGCGCGAACGCAAGGATGACATCCATTTGCTGTTCAGGAAATTCGCCTCGGATTTTGCGCACAAATATAAGATGCCTCCGTTAAAACTCGACGAACGGGCGGTCGACCTGCTGCAGAAATTCCGCTGGAGCGGCAACATTCGCCAGTTGCGCAACGTTGCCGAACAGGTGTCGGTGCTCGAAACCAACCGCGATATTTCAGCATCCATCCTGCAGTCGTATCTCCCGTCGGAAGGCAGTAACCTACCATCGGTCATCAAGGCCGGAAAACCGGAAAGTGATTTCAGTACCGAAAGGGAAATATTGTACAAGGTGCTTTTTGACATGAAAAGCGACCTGAATGACCTCAAGAAGCTCACAATGGAGTTGATGAAAAACGGCACTTCTAAAGTACAGGAAACCAATCCGAACCTGATCCGTAAAATTTACGGCAATGACAATAGTGAAAACAATTTTGATTTTGATGAGCCGCAGGAACACAGCCTTTCCATGCTGCCGGTAATTACCAAGCCGCAGCAGGAACATTTCAAAAATGAGCGCGAGGACAATTACCTGTTTGCCGAAACAGTCGAAGAGGAAGAGACGCTGCGCCTCGAGCAAAAAGAAATTGAGATGATCAAGAAGTCGTTGGAAAAAAATAAGGGAAAAAGAAAGGCTGCTGCGGATGAGCTGGGCATTTCCGAAAGGACACTCTACCGCAAAATCAAGCAGTTTGATTTATAGGATTGCCGCTGAAATTCAATATCTTTGGCCTTTGCTTCCATATGAAAAAAATACTTCTACTAACGGTGCTGGTGTTGACCGCTTTGATGGCGGGCAGCTGCGGTGCCTACAACTTTACCGGCGCCAAGCCGATTGACGCCAAGACCTTTCAGGTGAATTACTTCCAGAATAACGCCGACCTGGTGCAGCCGGGTATCGAGCGCACCTTTACGCAACAATTGCAGGAATTAATCCAGAACCAGACGAACCTGAGCCTTACCAATTCCGGTGCCGACCTCGTGTATGAAGGCGAAATCACTGACTTCCGCGTGTCGCCGATGCAGGCCACTGCTGATCAGCGTGCGGCGCAAAACAGGCTCACCATCACCGTCAACGTGCGGTTTACCAATAAAAACAAGGAAGATGAAAGCTTTGAAAAACCTTTTTCGTTTTTCTTCGACTACGGTGGATCAGAGCAACTGGTGGGCGCCCAGCTCACCGAAGCAGTCAACGCGATCTATGAGCGTATCACCCAGGACGTCTTCAATGCGTCATTGGCAAAATGGTAAACTGACACAGCATGAACGTTTCCGACTACACCTATATATTGAACAAACCCGATGCCGTTAACGACCGGCATACGTTCGCGTTGGAACGCATCATCCATGAATTTCCATATTTACAGAGCGCCCGGGCATTACACCTCAAGGGACTTTACAACCAGGACAGCTTCAGGTACAACCAGCAGTTAAAGGTAACGGCAGCCTACACGACTGACCGCAGTGTGCTGTTCGACTTTATCACCTCAGGCGATTTCAAGACATTGCAGCAGCAGTTTTTTGCCGAGAAAGAAGCGATGATCCGTGAGATCACGGTCAATGAAAGCGAGTGGGTGCGCTGGGAAACGGAATTGGAAGCCGCAATTGATCCGTTGGAGCGTTCAATCTTACATTCCATTAAGGAAGCGTCACCCGAAACCTCCCAAACCAGTCCGACTGTCGAGGAGAAGCTGCAAATCGGCAGGCCACTGGACTTTTCCGGCGAAAAACATTCCTTCAGCGAATGGCTGCAACTGGCTTCAGTCAAGCCGATTGAGCGGGAAACTCCGCACATAACCCAGGACGACAACGAGGAAAAAAAGAAAAAACTCGCCCTGATCGACCGGTTTATTGAGGCCAATCCGAAAATTGCCCCTGTGCGTAACAGCGAGCCTATAACATTGGCCACCGCACGTGGCACTGAAGATACGGGTTCGCTGATGACCGAGACCCTTGCCAAGGTGTATCTTGAGCAGAAGAAATATAATAAGGCGATTCAGGCGTATGAAATTTTAATTTTGAAATATCCGGAAAAAAGTAGTTTATTTGCAGACCGAATTTCGGACATCAGGATTTTACAACAGAATAACAATTAAATTCAGAAAATATGATTATAGTTTTTTTAGCGCTGATCGCCATAGTGTGTTTCCTATTGATCATCGTGATTATGGTACAAAACCCCAAAGGAGGCGGCCTGTCGTCATCATTAGGTGGATCACAGCAATTGGGCGGTGTACAGAAAACAACCGATTTCCTTGATAAAAGTACCTGGACGCTGGCCGGGATTTTAGTAATGCTGATTCTTCTTTCAGGAATGAAATTCAGTGATGATACCGTAGCAGCACCACCGATCGCACCTGTTGAAGCCGCAAAACCTGCCGCTCCTGCCGCAACGCCTGCAAAACCGACAGACGCTGCGACGCCTGCAGCCGCACCTGCTGAAGCACCGGCAACAGAGAAAAAATAAATACCTTTACAATGATACAGAAATGCCGGCGACATGCCGGCATTTTTTTTAGCTGAAATTTTGTCAGAATGCCTGCCGCTGGCATGGTTTATGACAAAAACCCGGACAATCAAATTATAATAACCAAATTTAAATATTATGGCTTTAAACATTAAACCACTTTCCGATCGTGTACTGATCGAGCCTGTAGCCGCTGAAACGCAAACGGCTTCAGGGATTTTTATTCCGGATACGGCGAAGGAAAAACCGCAAAAAGGAACGGTAGTCGCCGTAGGTAACGGTACTTTGGAACACGCTATGACCGTTAAGGTTGGCGACACGGTATTGTACGGGAAATACGCCGGCACCGAACTCAAATTCGAAGGAAAAGACTACCTGATCATGCGCGAAGACGACATCCTGGCAATCATCTAAAACAAACTAAACAACATTAAATATGGCAAAAGATATTAAATTCGACATTGAAGCGCGCGACGGACTCAAGCGCGGCGTTGACGCATTGGCTAATGCAGTAAAAGTGACACTGGGCCCTAAAGGACGTAATGTCATTATCGGGAAATCATTCGGCGCACCAAACGTAACCAAAGACGGTGTGACCGTAGCCAAAGAAATTGAATTGAAAGACCCGTTGGAAAACATGGGCGCACAAATGGTAAAGGAAGTGGCTTCAAAAACCAATGACCTGGCTGGAGACGGCACCACGACCGCGACCGTTCTGGCGCAGGCCATTGTAAAGGAAGGCTTGAAAAACGTAGCCGCCGGTGCCAATCCGATGGATCTGAAACGAGGCATTGACAAAGCGGTGGAATCGATTGTAGGCGACCTGGCCAAACAAGCAAAAGTGGTTGGCAGCGACTCTGAAAAAATCAAGCAGATCGCGTCAATTTCTGCCAATAATGACGAGATCATCGGTGAGCTCATTGCTACGGCTTTCGCCAAAGTAGGAAAAGAAGGCGTCATTACCGTCGAAGAGGCCAAAGGAACCGATACGTATGTAGACGTTGTGGAAGGCATGCAATTTGACCGCGGCTACCTTTCTCCATACTTTGTAACGAATCCTGAGAAAATGGAAGCCGAACTGGAAAACCCATACATCCTCCTTTACGATAAAAAAGTATCTTCACTGAAGGAGTTGCTGCCGGTATTAGAACCTGTGGCACAATCAGGAAAGCCTTTATTGATCATTGCCGAAGATGTTGACGGGGAAGCCTTATCTACGCTTGTGGTGAACAAACTCCGTGGCGCACTGAAAATTGCAGCGGTAAAGGCACCGGGATTCGGGGACAGGAGAAAAGCCATGCTTGACGACATCGCGATCCTGACAGGCGGCACGGTTATTTCTGAAGAGAAAGGTTACACGCTTGAAAATGCTACGCTGGATATGCTTGGAACAGCAAAAAGGGTCAGCATTGACAAGGACAATACCACTATCGTAAGCGGTGCCGGTGATGCGGAGCTCATTAAGAACCGTGTAAACCAAATCAAGATCCAGATGGAAACCACCACATCCGACTATGACCGCGAGAAGTTGCAGGAACGTCTGGCCAAACTCGCAGGCGGCGTGGCTGTTCTTTACGTTGGTGCGGCTTCGGAAGTGGAAATGAAAGAGAAAAAAGACCGTGTTGACGATGCGTTGCACGCGACCCGTGCCGCCGTAGAGGAAGGCATTGTTGCCGGTGGTGGCGTGGCGTTGCTCAGGGCGAAGGCGGTACTTAAGGATGTTAAAGCGGACAATGCCGATGAAGCGACCGGAATCCAGATCGTGTCCCGTGCCGTGGAAGCGCCTTTGAGGACTATCGTGGAAAATGCAGGTCTTGAAGGATCGGTTGTTGTGGCGAAAGTCGCGGATGGTTCCGGAGATTTCGGCTACAATGCCAAAACCGATGAGTATGTAGACATGCTCAAAGCCGGTATCATCGACCCTAAGAAAGTGACCCGTGTCGCGCTCGAAAATGCCGCTTCTGTTGCAGGAATGATCCTGACTACCGAATGTGCATTGGTCGACATCAAAGAAGAAAATGCCGGCGCCGGAATGCCAATGGGCGGCGGAATGCCGGGCATGATGTAATATCATCGCATTTTAAATACATAAGGGCGCCCCGATTTGGGACGCCCTTTTTTTTTCGCAAATCTGAAGGATATTTCAATTTATCTTTTAAATTTATCTCCATAAACTTAAAAAAAGTCATATGAGGACAATTATCCGCCAATCAGCCTTACTATTAATCAGCCTTACTTCTTTCCTCTCGTTTTCCCAAAATGATTCCATAAAGAAAGAAATCTCATCGCGTTTCACAGAATATTTCAGACTTTACCGAGAAGCCATCCACGTCCAGCTCGACAAAGACGTCTTTCTTTCCGACGAGCAAATCTGGTTTAAGGGCTATGTCATGAACCGGAAAACCGCAACGCCTTTTTTACTGACTACCAATGTCTTTGCCGTCCTCACCGACTCACAGGGAAACAAAGTCGATGAGCAGCTTGTTTTTGCGAGCGGAGGCGCTTTTTCGGGCAACATATCCCTGGGCAAAAAATATGCTTCAGGCACTTACTTCCTGCAGTTTTTTACGAACTGGATGAATAATTTCAGTGAAGACGAATCGTCGGTATATAAGGTCACTGTAGTCAATACCGAAAAGCCGCTGCTGCCTTCTGACAAGCCCGACTATTCTAAGGTCAATATCGAATTCAATCCCCAGGGTGGTGGAAATCTTATCCTCGGCGTCAGGAATGTGGTAGGAATCAGCGTTACGGACTGTACCGGCGCGCCCCTTGTCCTTACAGACGGTTATCTCGCCGATGGAAATGGCAAAGAGATCATGAAGATTTCACTGAATAAATTCGGTTACGGAAAATTTGATTTCACTCCGGAATCCGCAATCACCAAAGCATTTTTTACCCTCAACGGCCAACAGGTCAGTGCCACGCTTCCGCCTGCCCAGCAACAAGGCATTACGTTGGATGTGAACAGTTATGCGGCGCCCGATAAAACCTACGTGACGATCGGCGCCAATCCGGGTTACGTCAATTCACTTCCGGGAAAAAAGCTGTTCCTGAGCGTAAACCAAGATGAAAAAGCCGTGGTTTTCGACATCGATTTCAATAACGGCCTGTTAGAGCAAAAACTCATCTTCATGAATGACAACCTCTCGGATGGCGTAAATACGGTGACTGTCTTTGACGCCGATAAAAACATGCTTGCACAAAGGCTGGTGTTCAAAAAACCTGCCGATACACCCGCAGCAAACCTTACGCCTTCAGGCAAACTGAACCAATTTACGGGCAGTTCGCCATACCCGCATGCCAACCTGAGCATCTCGGTCCTGCCCGAAAATACGCTCGCAGATAAAGGGCATTCTGATTTGTACGCGTCGTTGTTAATCAACCCCTACCTCGCGCAAAAGATAACAAACGCGCACTATTATCTCGACCAGCCTTCAAAAACCCGCCTTTATGAGCTTGACCTGCTGCTTTTAAACCAAAGGAAACTCAAATACAGCTGGAGCGCGATAGCTGCAGGGCCGCCGGCACGCACGTACGAGTTTGACTATGGCCTGACAGTCAAAGGCACCCTGAATCACAAACAAGGGAACATCGATAAATACATGATGAAGTTGTTCTCGCTGTTTTCCGGGATCCGCGAGATGGCGACAATTGACAGCAACAACGAATTTTACTTTAAAAATCTGGTAGCTCCCGATGGGGCGCAAGGCAGCGTCTCATTCGTAAAACCGCCGGAGTTGAGCAACCCTTTGCCTGCAAAGATGGCCGTGAAAGTCATCAACGCCAGCCGCAGTTTTAAGTTCCCTTACCGTCCGGGAGCGGCATGCGTGCCAAAACTTGATTCAATCGACCTGATTTTTCCCGACTTCAATGAAAAGGATGTCATCCGCCTTGACGAAGTGAAAGTGGATAACAAATACAAGCTCACACGGCAGATGGGATATGGCAACGCCTTGCTCAAGGGCTACAAAATCACTGCCGAAAACAATGGACTCGATGTGCTGAATTTTATACGAAACCACGGATTCGATGTAGTCAGGAACCTGAACAATGTCGCTATTTACGGTCGGTCGCGCACCACAATAAACGGACAACGCAATGAACCCGTCGTGTATCTAGACAATTTCCGTATGATGGATTTTGGCGAACTCGACGGCATGCGTATGGATGATATTGACGAAATCTACATCAGTTCGACAGCGATTGTCTCTTCGGTAAACAACAATATCGGCGTAATAAAAATCTACAGGAAGAAAGTTGGCCAATATCCGGGCAAAGAACCCAAGACGAACATTGTCGACTTTAAGATTGACGGATACCAGATGATACGGCCTTTCACCAATGCCGATTATTCAGACAAATCGAACGCAGGATTCGAGAATTTCGGCATAGTGCACTGGATACCGAATATCATTACCGACGATAACGGGGGCTTTACTTTGCAGCTACCCGCGACAGGAAAACGAAATGTCAAGCTGCTGATCGAAGGCATGACGCCCGAAGGAAAACTGATTTCAGAAGTCAGGACGATAACAGTCAATTAAAAAAGCCGGCATAACGCCGGCTTTCTCTATTCTTCTGAATGGGTCACTGTCTTTTTCCCGAATTTGTAGATCACCGGGATAATCGTTATACCGACCAGTCCGATGATGATGAGTTCAATGTGGTCCTTAAGATCGATCTGGTAGCTTTCCTTTAGGTATTTGTACAGGTAATTTCCCGCAAATATCAGCGTAAATGACCAAAGGAAGGAACTGACAACATTGTAAAACATGAATTTCTTTTTGTCCATTGCGACAATCCCGGCAACAATCGGGGCGAATGTCCTGAAAATCGGCAGGAAACGCGAAAAGATGATGGCGCGGCCTCCGTGCTTTTCAAAGAAATCCCTCGACTGGATCAGGTATTTCTTTTTAAACCAGAAACTGTCCTGCCTGTTGTAAAGGTAGGTACCGCTTTTTGAGCCGAACCAATATCCGACGATATTGCCTAAGATCCCTGCAATCGCGACGAAAGTCGAAAGCGCCATAACGTTCAGGAAAGCGCTGTCGAGATGGAACATCTGGTCTACGAGTCCGGGTACGTATACCCCATCCTGATAATAACCCGTGGCATAAATCCCGGCCAGGAAAAGCAAACTGTCACCCGGCAGGAAAAACCCGGCAAAAAGCCCAGTCTCCGCAAAAATGATAAACAAAACTACCCATAAGCCTACGTGCACGCCCCCGATTTCAAGATTGATATAATACTCGGGATTCAGTAAGTTCTTCCAATGAAAATCGGTCATGCTGGTTGTCTTTAAGGTAAAAATTGCGTGCGTGAAAATACGTATTATTTAACGGACACACAATCTTATGTTTCTTTTTTTGGTTTTATTAACGGTAACGGCAATTTGTTATTTCCGGTCATATTTACAGCACGAATGCAGCTTCTCGTACACTTCGTCGCTTGCCTTTTGCGTCTCTGTATCGTGCCCGATCTTAGCCACCGCTTTCTCCACATCAGCAATCGAAGCCTTTTCTTCATTCAGGATGACACTGAGTTGGTGACTTTCTACGTTCCACGCGGCTGATTTTACCCCGGGTACGCTGAATGCTGCCTTCTCAATCCGTTTTTTGCATTGATCGCAATTCCCGTTAACTTCTACATTGTATTTGGCGTTCTTGTTTTTCTTTTCCTGTGCATTGGCAGCAAGCCCGATCACGAATGATAAAACGATAAGGATATTTTTCATAATGGTAATATTTAAGATTTGATTTTAAAACGAAGCCCCGCATACAGCATCCTGCCGAATACCGGAGCATAAACTATGGAGGTGTCAAAATTCGGGCCAAACGGCTGCGCACTTCCCAGAATGGCTTTCTGCTGACGGTAATTTCCCAGGTTTTCCGCGCCGGCATAGACTTCGAACACGGGAGAAAACACTTTTGTCACCTGCGCATTCATCAGCGAAAAGGCATGCGAAAAATCTGGCAATTGTTCTGCAGCGGGATTGGTGCCGGTAAAAGGAAGGCGCTGTTTGCCCATCCAATTGTAGGTGTAATCGAATTTCCATTGCGCGCCCCGCGCTGATTTCCCGGTTTCGTAGGCCGCATTGCCGAAGAAACGGTGCCTCGCCTGCAACGGACGCTCGGCGGCTCCTGAGAGATAGTCCGCTTTAATGTCATACAATTTATATGCGGTCCTGAAATGCAGGTTTTCGGCCAGTCCAAAATTGAATTCCACCTGCAAACTGTTTGCCGTGGATGTTCCGCCGTAAAAAGTAACGCGCTGCGGACTGCCATACAAATCGACGATGGCCTGGTTGCTGAAGTCCGTACGGAAAAGATCAAACCCTGCATCGGCAGCATGCCCGAAAAGAAAAAACTGCTGCGAAAAACTCAGGCCGTAGTTCCATGCGATTTCAGGATCCAACCCATAAATCCTGCCGTTGGCATCCAAAATGTCAAACGACCTTGAGCTGGCAAAAAGTTGCTGGTTTTCAGCAAAGATATTCGCCGCGCGCTTGCCCCTTCCGGCAGAAACTCTCAAAACACCCTTTTCCCAAGGGTTGTAACGCAGGTGGATCCGCGGCGTAAAAAAGGCACCGAGACGGTTGTGCTTGTCCAGTCGCGCTCCGGCAACGATGCTGAAATCGTCGGTATTGTCATAAGTGTACTCAAAGAAACTGCCGACCGAATTATCAATCCTGTTAAAATTGCTGTCGATGTCGGGAACCAATACATATTCGCGGTAGCGGTCATAGGTAAAATTAAGGCCTGCTGCAAACTTATGCATCGTGTTTCCGATGATTGAATTGAAGATCAGGTTCGAATAATAACTGTCTTGGCGGATATCATACCGGTTCAGCCCGAAGTAGGATTGCTGGTCGTGCGTGTTGAACGCATTCTGGAACCCGATGCTTTGAAACGGCATGTCCGGAAAAACGTAACCGACTTTTGCCGACAAATCGACCCTGCGCGTATTGATCTCGGAACCCCAGGATCGCGTTGTACCGCGGTCCCGACTTTTATCAAAACCGGTTTCGCCGGTTTGCTTGGCGTCATCCATAAACCTGAAATTGATAAAACTGACCAAGCCCTTTTCCGCGTCATTGTATTGCCAGCGGTTCAGCACATTAACCTGTTGCCCGATCGGGTTGTCGAGGAACCCGTCGTCATTCATGTCGTTTTTTGACAAGCGGGTATTCCCATGTACAAAAAGGCTGGTCGACCACTTGTCAGAAATTTTCCTGTTGGCATGCACGTTCGCTTCAAAACGGCTGTCGGTTGACCCGTACACGTTCAGAAAAAACGGGATGTCGCCGAGCGGCTTGATCAGTTCGGTATTGATTTGTCCCGAAATACTCTCGTAGCCGTTTACCACCGAGCCGGCGCCTTTCGTGATCTGGATGCTTTCCACCCAGGTGCCTGGCGTAAACGACAACCCGTAGGCCTGGGAAGCACCTCGTACCGATGGGATATTCTCTTCGGTAATCATTAAGTAAGGACTTGTGAGTCCGAGCATCCGGATTTGTTTGGTTCCGGTGAGTGCATCGGGGAAATTCACGTCAATTGACGGGTTGGTCTCGAAACTCTCTGCAAGGTTGCAGCAGGCTGCCTTGAGGAGTTCCCTGCCGGTAAGCGTCACCACATTGGCGGTCGTGCGCTGTGATTTTTTTAAGCCCCTGTCCCTGACCTCAATTTTTACTTCCTGAAGCGTATCAGCTTCCTGGGCCATTGTAAAAACGGGAATCAGCAGCAAAAGCAGTCTGAATATTTTTTGCATAAATTGATTTTAATGTTCGTAAATGACTATCGCAAACGATGAATCGAACGTTACAATCAGGCGTAAAGTATGCAGTGGGAATACAGTAGGTACAGCGGCGGCGAATGCGCATCGCAGTAGTAACGGATGGTTTTTTCAGGACCGCGGAGAACGGTCGCTTTTTCCTGCGTTGGATTAAGGGGTTCATGTTTCGGGAAAGTCGCCTCAAACTGGAACGCTACATTTTTAAAGATGCCATTGTCTGATTTTGACGTCAGCGACACTTTCTTGTCTGAGCAGCATTTCCTGTGCTTTTCAGCCTTCTTTTTTGCGCAGCAGGTCTTTTTTATGGGTTGTTTTTCCATTTCACAAACCGGCCCGGAGTGGAACACGGAAGACACCGCAGCCACTTTCCCTTCACAAAAGTGCAGACTGAAAGCCAGCCCGGCGTTCGAAAACAGCACCAGCATGGCAAGAATCAGACATGTCGACTTTTGGAATTTCATTTTGCAAAAATATTTAAAAACGTTGCAAACAAACCCAAATTCATGTTATTTTTTGGCTGCATGTTCCTGGTAATAAAATGCTGCGAGAAATAAGATCACGAAAATAGGCTGGATCAGGAACCGCCTGACATAAAATAATTCGAGTGTGGCGTTGTTGCCAAAAGCATACAGGATAACGAAAAACGCCACCATCAGCAGGAGGAAGAAAATGATATACAGCAAGGCAGAAAATGCCACCATCCTTTTTTGGCGGAAAGCAACGTAAATCAGTCCCAGCGAAATCACGGTATTGAGAACATATCGGAAAAACAGGCTGAATGTGAGCCTGATCGTATCAAATTCCGGCAGCGGCCTACCCGTAAACTCACTTTTAAAGTAACCCAGAAACGGGTCGTAAAACAGGGAGGATTCGAAAATCCGGACCATGGCCATCAGGCACACCAGGCCGATGAACGCCAGGGCACGCAGCTTATGTGCGAGGATTTTTTTTAGCATAAGTCGAATATTTGTTGATCCAGAGCACCCAAAGTCCGAACACCACACCATAAATAAACAGTGGAAAAATCACATCGTGCAGCAGTCCTTTGTATGCAGGGTACTTTTGCATCGCCACCGAGATCAGCCCAACGCGGATGACGTTAAGCACATGGATCAGCAGGATGCCGGCAAGGATGTAAATAAAGGTGCGTAAAAATTTCGCGCTGAAAGCCACAATAAAAGCTGCAAATAAGATCATCACGCTTACCGCATTACAGCCTTCGACGATACGCGCAATGGGGTGCCCGTCAAGGAAGAGCTTATAGGAAGACTCCCTCGGATGTGGGAAAATTTCAGCGTTGTGCCCTGTGGCCTTCAAAAACCATACAGTGTTTTCCGACACGAGTCTGGTCGCCCCGTCGGGCTCGAATATCGCGGCGTTGAAACTGTTGAGATACAGTTGATAAAGAAACAGCATCAGGAAATAACTGCATAGGAATTTCCCGAGGAAAATCAGAAACGGCTTATACTGCTGCAGGTAAGATTTCATAAAAATTTTTAACAAATTTATAAAAATTAAGTTGGGGCGATGAACTACTTTTGTAAAAAACTAAAAGATGACCTTCGAGGAGTTAAAACCAAAAGTGGCCGATATTTTACACCATGCCAATGTATTGTTCGAAGACAAACTGATGCAGGTTTGCCACTTATTGCGCGACAATGTCGACTATTACGACTGGGTTGGTTTTTATTTCCGCAATGGCGACAAGGAAGAGCTCAAGCTGGGCCCTTATGCAGGCGAACCCACTGACCATACGATTATCCCATTCGGCAAAGGCATCTGCGGACAGGTTGCCGTGTCCAACCAGAATTTTGTAGTACCTGATGTCACCGCGCAGGACAACTACATTGCCTGCTCCTTTACGGTGAAATCGGAAATTGTCATCCCTTTATTCGTCAATGGTGAAAATGTAGGGCAGATCGATATTGACTCCGAAGATCTCGACGCATTTACCGAGGCGGACGAGCGTTTCCTCGAATATGTAAATCAGGAAGTGGCTAAATTACTTGAAAAATAATTTCGTCAGTAACTGAACACCTTAGCACTTTGCCTGATGCTGAAGGAATTGCTCAAAGAGCGCAATTTGTATCTCTTTAACCAGAACCTGCAACCCGCGCGACCGGGAACTTTTGAAACTTTCCCTTGGATTTCAAAAAATAAACACTACTTTTGCACCCGTATCCAAAAGATGGATACATACATAATAATCATTTAAATAATATTGGCATGTACTTAACTAAGGAAGTTAAAGAAGAAATCTTCGCTAAGCACGGAGGTTCAGCAACAAACACAGGAAGCGCTGAAGGACAGATTGCCCTGTTTACACACAGGATTTCACACCTGACAGAGCACCTGAAAAAAAATCGCCACGATTTCAACACCGAGCGTTCACTGGTGTTACTGGTAGGTAAAAGAAGGAGCCTGCTGGATTACCTGAAGAAAAAAGACATCAACAGGTATCGTGAGATCATCAAAGAATTGAATATCAGGAAATAATCCGATAAAGAAGAGGTGCCCACGCGCCTCTTTTTTTTTCACAAAAAGGCATCCGCCTTATACAGCATATCCTGGCCGCGGGCCCGGATAGATAAAAAAAGTTTGGTTTTTCATTGGGTTCTTAAACAACTACACACAACAACACAACTGCAACCCATTGTTTAATTAAGTGAATTAAAATTTTATGATTCCAAACGTAACTAAAGAGGTTATCGATTTAGGGGATGGCAGGACCATCTCGATCGAGACTGGAAAACTGGCGAAACAAGCCGACGGCTCCGTAGTCGTACGAATGGGAGACACCATGCTGTTAGGAACAGTAGTGTCTGCCCGCAAAGCAAGTCCGGGCGTGGACTTTTTACCATTAACGGTGGATTACCGTGAGAAATTCGCTGCTGCGGGACGTTTCCCGGGTGGATTTTTCAAAAGGGAAGCCAGGCCAAGCGATGCCGAAGTACTTACCATGAGGTTGGTAGACCGCGTATTGCGTCCGCTGTTCCCGGATGATTACCATGCTGAAACGCAGGTAATGATCCAATTGATGTCACATGACGAAGAAGTGATGCCCGACTCATTGGCAGGACTGGCGGCTTCAGCGGCATTGGCGCTTTCAGACATTCCTTTCGAAACACTGATTTCGGAAGTAAGGGTGGGAAGAATCAATGGCGAATTCGTGATCAACCCAAGCCGTGCGCAACTCGAAGAGTCTGACATCGACATGATGATCGGGGCTTCCAAGGATTCTATCGCGATGGTGGAAGGTGAAATGAAGGAAATTTCAGAGCAGGAAATGATCGATGCGATCAAATTCGCACACGAAGCCATCAAGATCCAGATCGCTGCACAGGAACGCCTTCAGGCCGCTTTCGGAAAGAAAGACATCCGTAGCTACGACGAAGAGCGCGAAGATGAGGCGATCTATGCCAAGGTAAAAGCTGCAGCTTACGACAAAATCTACGAAGTAGCGAAAGTCGGATCAGCCAAGCACGAGCGTTCAGAAAAATTTGCAGAGATCAAGGAAGAGGTGAAAACCCTGTTTACCGAAGAAGAGCAGCTGGAAAACGGCGATCTGATCAGCAAGTATTTTTACAAAACCAATAAAGAAGCCGTCCGTAACGTAATCCTTGATTTAGGACTGCGCCTTGACGGAAGGAAAACTACAGAAATCCGCCCAATCTGGTGCGAAGTGGATTACCTTCCAAGGGTACACGGCTCTGCACTCTTTACCAGGGGTGAAACCCAGGCGCTGGCCACGGTCACTTTGGGAACTTCCAGGGAAGCCAACCAAATTGATTCACCTTCTGAGCAAGGAGAAGAGAAATTCTACCTGCACTACAACTTCCCACCGTTCTCTACCGGTGAAGCGAAGCCGCTGCGCGGAACTTCACGCCGTGAGGTAGGACACGGAAACCTGGCGCAGCGTGCGCTCAAAAACATGATCCCTGCTGAAAACCCATATACCATCCGCGTTGTTTCGGAAGTTTTGGAATCCAACGGGTCATCGTCCATGGCGACCGTTTGTGCTGGAACTTTGGCGCTGATGGACGCTGGTGTACAAATGATCAAACCGGTATCCGGTATTGCCATGGGACTGATTACCGACGGCGAGCGTTTCGCGGTATTGTCTGACATCCTTGGGGACGAAGACCACCTGGGTGACATGGACTTTAAAGTAACCGGAACGGCTGACGGTATTACCGCCTGCCAGATGGACATCAAGATTGACGGACTGCGCTATGAAATCATGGAACAGGCCCTAAACCAGGCCCGTGATGGCCGTTTGCACATCCTTGGCAAACTGACCGAAGTGATGGACACGCCAAGGCCGGAAGTGAAACGTTTTGCTCCGAAGATCATCATGACGACCATCCCGGGACAATACATCGGTGCGCTGATCGGACCGGGCGGAAAAGTGATCCAGGAACTGCAGAAAGCCACAGGCACCACTATCGTGATCAACGAAGTAGACGAGCAGGGCGTTGTAGAAATCCTTGGAACAAGTCCGGAAGGTATCGCAGCGGTATTGGCCAAGATCGACTCGTTGACGTTCAAGCCGACTGTCGGTGAGGCCTACGAGGTGAAAGTGATCAAGATGCTCGATTTCGGGGCCGTGGTGGAATATACCCAGGCGCCGGGCAATGAAGTCCTGCTGCACGTATCCGAACTGGATTGGGCACGTACTGAAAACGTATCTGACGTAGTCAATATGGGCGATGTCTTTATGGTGAAATACATCGGTATCGATCCTAAGACGCGTAAAGAGAAGGTATCAAGGAAAGCCCTGATGCCAAGGCCACCAAGGGATGAAAATGCCCCTCGCGAAGACCGTGGCCCACGCCCGGAGCGTCGTGACGACCGCGGCCCGAGAAGGGACGACCGTCGTGATGACAGGAACCGCGACCGTGGCCCACGTCCTGAAAGAAGGGATGACAACCGCGACAATGCTGACAACCAGCAGACCCCGCAGGAGTAATCCCATACGATTATTAATTCATAAGAAACCCGGTTCAGTGATGAGCCGGGTTTTTTGGTTTGTAGCAGTAACGGTGCAGCAACAAATGGAAAAACCCATGCCTCACCTATTTATCCATCGGCTTGCGGTCGAGCGTGAAGTTTACCGTAAGGTTCACAAGACCCGGAACCGGCAGCACATCCTTGTTGCGCAACTTGATGTGTGGGTTGAATGTGAGGCGAAACTTCGGTCCCCCCAAGCCGAAAATGGGCACGAGCCTTGGCGAGAACGCATCAAAATCGGTGTAAGCGCCCAAAGCGGCGCCTACGGCCAGCAGCTGGAAATACATGATGCCTTCAACTTTGGGCCCCACGACCAGCTTGTGGGTATTAAGGCCGACATCGGTACTGATACCATATTCGAATCCGCCGCCATGCCTGCCGCCGTAGCGCGCTCGGTTGACTCCGATCTCGGCAAAATGATACGCCTGGTTGCCGTCCTGCGCCCCCACATAACTGTAGCCTGCGCTGGCCTGGAGCGCCTTGTAAAAATCGTGATCGCCCGGGGTGGGCTGCCCCAGCGCGCAAAATCCGCAGAGCAATAAGACGGAAGTAATGATTTTCATATGATGGGTTTGGTTGTCTGGTAACGGATTTACGGAAAAAAAATTGCCGCCGGAAGTGACATCGTTCCTGCCCTACTGCGCTGACCAAAAGCAATTACATTGATCGGGCATCCAAACTTTCCCGAAAGCGCATCAGGCAATACACGACAAATCCGCAAGGAGAACTTTGCTTTATTGCGGATGACGGTTGTGGCAGACCTACAAACTGACAACCGCGGCGAGCTCATTTTCGAGCTGTACCGGATCCTTAAAATGGATCGCATGGATACCGAGCCCGCGCGCAGCGTTGACATTGTGGATATTGTCGTCGATAAAAATGCATTCTTCAGCCTTGAGTTTATACCTTTCGAACAGCAGGCGGTAGATCGCCGGGTCAGGCTTGATGAGCTTTTCGGTACCTGAGACGACGATGCCGTCAAACAGCCCGAAAAAGGCAAACCGGCGGTAGGCGATCCCGATTGTCTCGGCGGACCAGTTTGTCAGGCCGTACAAAGGGAACCCCTTTTCCTTGAGCCGGTGCAGCAGCGCGACCGTTCCGGGAATCTCGCCGCGCAGCATGGTTTCCCATTTCCCATAATACAGCCCGATAGCATCATGATGTTCAGGGAATTGCCGTTGCAGCATCGCAGTCGCTTCTGACAGGGTGCGTCCGCGGTCCTGCTCGATGTTCCATTCGTCAGTACAGATGTTCTTAAGGAACCACTCCATCTGTTCGGGGTCCTTGAAATGGTCTTGATAAAGGTACCTCGGGTTCCAGTCTACAAGGACACCGCCAAAATCGAATATGATGTTTTTATAGGCCATAATATTGGGTTTGTCAAAGGGTATGGGATATACGGAACGTATAACGGCAGTTCGGCTTATTTCTTATGGAATGCGCCGGTGACCTTTGCGTGGTCGAACACCATCTTGCCGTTTTTAAAATCGAAAAAGGACGTGACGCCCAGGCCGCCGTCGTTCCAGTCGAGATGGTCAAGGGCCGTTAAGGTATTGGCCTGCGCCTGCTTGATGTCGATGCTGAACTGCCCGTTTTCAAATGCCAGCGGCAATAGGTCCAGGATGACTAGCCGGCCATTATTTTCCTTAAGATGCCTGGCATGCTGTGACGGCCAAAGCACCATAACCCTGTAGCCATTGATTACTTCCGGCAGATCGAACAGGTACGTGCAGCGCGCGAGGTACAGTGTTTTGGGTTGCACATTGTCACCTATCGACCGTTGTGGTTCCTTGCTGAGCGCTACGGTATACTCCGCAATGGCCCGGATGTACAGCGAATCATTGGCTGCGGGCCGCTGTGTACTGTACTCAGATTGCGGGAAGGCCTGCGCGGGCATGAAATACAGTAGGAGGCAAAAGAGAAAGGACAGTAGGGTTTTCATACCGATTAATAGTGTAGCTGATTCGTTTGATGGCGACGATTTACTACCATGATTGTAAAGATAATAAAGTATTTTGGTGGGATGTTGATCGAGTGGATTGCGAATTTGCGCTATTGGTTAAAAATACCTGTCGACAGTCAAACGCGATCCAGGCTGGCGTCAAACCTCGCGACTGCAGGTACGTTCCTGGTGGTCAGCAATCCGGGCACTGCTGCCGCCTCGATTAAGATCTGGGTGGAATAACCGCCGGATTATATCAGCCAAAAAACCCCGAAGCCTTGCCGGATCGGGGTTTTTTAATGTAATGGAGGCGATACGAACTGCAACGGGATCAGCCTGTGCACATACAAGGGAAGCCGGTTAAAAATTCCAGCTGCCGGACAGCCCGAAATTAATGGACGAGGCGCCGAAATGCCGCTCTGCGCCGGCATCAAACAGTCCATAGGGTGCATAATGGTAGTGGCAATGCACTCCAAAGCCGTGAAACATAATCTTGAGGCCGTGCGTTACGGCCAGGGTATTGAGCGTCGGCTGAAAATCCATGTCCTTATAGCGGTCGTCTCCGGGCTTGCTGTAATGCAGGTACTTCCATCCCAGGCCGGAGTTGGTTTCAATCTGGAAATGCCGGTTCGGAGACAGGTACCAGAGCCGCGTGTACCGCAATCCGAGCAGGAACGACGACCTGCTGCCGGCTACACGGATCTTTTCGCCATTCACCTCATAATCGACAGCGCGGCCTTTGATGATGCCGCTGAGTTCAGCCCCGAAATCGATGAACTGCCGCCTCGCTAGCTTGGTACGCATGTAGAAACCGGTGCTCACAGCGCCCTCATACTTGTCCGATAACGAGCCTAACGGCTTAACGTAGCTCACCTCGACGATGTTTCTTTTGTATAAATCGATTTTGGGGAACACAATGGTGTCCTGTGCAGTCATCCTGACAGCCACGAGGCACAGCAGCAATACTTTATTCATCCTGTAAGATTTTAAATTGGTAATTTGATTTTGAGCTGCTTCCGCCGCCGAGTAGCAGGAACATGCCTTCGCCAACCTGGTGTTTCTCGACGAGGATCTCACGGTCGTTGGGGAGGTAAAGCGTGCTGGTGTAAAAAACGAAACGGTTGCGCCGCCGCTGGCCGCAGAATTGAAGGACATGCTTCTTTCCGTAAGTGTCGTCAAAGTCAAGGAACAATGCCGTGTTGTGGATTGTAATTCGGATCGGCTTTGAAAAATCGATGTTTTCGTTACCGGCAAAGTCCTTGACAAAACTGCGCGTGTGAATCCGGTTGTCCTGATGATATTTGAGCGTGTCCGGCTTGTCGTAGAAGCGCGCCGAAAAATCCTCGGGCATGGCTTTAAAATCACTTTTGTCGGTCTGGTTCTGGATGCTGCAGGACATGATGCTGCCGAGCAGTGCGATACAAAGGGTGCGCCGGAGGATACGGTAAAGCCTTTGGCGGCGCGATCGATGGCGATGGAACGAAGTTGTTTTCATAATCGGTTTGATTGCTTATCATAGCACAAACCTAATGTGATTAACGCAAACTAATTTGTGGATTTAAATAATAAAATGAGTTACATTTGTGATTATCGCAAATTATGGAGCAACAGGAAAAATTATTGAAAGCCATCCGAAAGCAAATGGGGAAGTCGGATTCAATCAACGATGTCGTGGCCACGGTGCTCAACATCAGTTATGATGCAGCGCACCGACGGGTTTCGGGCAAAAGTAAATTTTCGGTGGATGAGGCGGTGACGTTGTGCCGCCACTTCCGCATTTCGATGGACCATGTATTTGAAGGAGACAACAAGGTGTTGGTTGAAAAGACGAAAGAGATTACCACATTCAGCGACATGGAGTTGTACTTTGAACAATCAACAGGCTACCTGAACCAATATCTTGACAAGCCCGGAGCCACGCTGTATTATTCCGCCAAAGACATACCGCTGTTTTATACCATCGGGGGGACGCTGCTGTCCAGGTTCAAGTTGTATGTGTGGATGAACCTGCTCATCGGCAAAGAGCAGCAGGAACCGTTTGAGAAATTTGTCGTACCGGCTCCGCTGCTGTCCTACAGTTCGCGCATGAAGGCCGTGTATGATACTGTTGCGGTGAGCGAGATCTGGAACGATACGACAATCAACAGCACGCTGCAGCAGATCCTGTATTTCTCGGAATCGGGGCTGCTGTCAATGAAAAATGCGTTGGCATTATACGAGGAAATGCGTGGGTTGATGGCCGGCGTCGAGCAAAAATCCGCTGAAAACGATCCCGGTTTCCATGTGTACTACAATGAGTTGCTGATCTTAAACAACAATGTACTTGTGTCGGACACCGAAAAACTGTCGCTGTTTGTCCCTTACACGATGCTCGGCTATTTCATCACCGAAGATCAGCAGACCTGCCGGAATGCCGGCGCGTATTTCCGCCACCAAATCAAGAACTCGAAATCGCTGAACCTTTCGGGTACACGCGACAGGAAAATCTTTTTCAACAGGGCCTACAAGAAAATCGACTACTACGCCGAGCGTCTCGGGCATGAGTTGGATACATTATACTAAACTGCTGTTAAATTGCGTGCTGCGGGTACATAAAAATTAAATTTAGCCGTTTTGTAACTTTTGACGATGATAATCCGTATAACAAACAGTACACTTAATAAAAAGGAGGATTCTAAATGAGACAGCTCAAAATTACCAAGCAGGTCACCAACAGGGAAACTGCATCGCTCGACAAGTATTTACAGGAAATTGGAAAAGTGGACCTTATTACCGCTGACGAAGAGGTAGAATTAGCACAGAAGATCAAGGCCGGAGACCAAAGGGCGTTGGAGAAGCTTACGAAAGCCAACCTTCGTTTCGTGGTATCGGTGGCCAAACAATACCAAAACCAGGGTTTAACCCTCCCCGATTTGATTAATGAAGGCAACCTGGGGCTGATCAAGGCGGCACAACGATTTGATGAGACCCGTGGTTTTAAATTCATCTCATACGCTGTATGGTGGATCCGCCAATCCATTTTACAAGCCCTGGCTGAACAATCACGTATCGTTCGTCTGCCGCTCAACAAAATCGGCTCGATCAACAAGATCAATAAGATGTATGCGCTGCTGGAACAGTCTAACGAGCGTCCGCCGTCGGCAGAAGAAATTGCAAAAGAGCTGGACATGACCGTAAATGACGTAAAAGAGAGCATGAAGAATTCAGGCCGTCACTTATCAATGGATGCGCCGCTGGTGGAAGGTGAGGATTCGAACCTTTACGACGTATTGCGTTCAGGTGAATCGCCAAATCCGGACCGCGAATTGATTCACGAATCCTTGCGAACTGAAATTGAGCGTTCACTGGAAACTTTGACGCCGAGGGAAGCGGATGTAGTCCGTTTGTATTTCGGACTGGGCGACCAGCACCCGATGACACTCGAGGAAATCGGCGAGACTTTTGACCTGACCCGCGAGCGCGTACGCCAGATAAAAGAAAAGGCAATCCGCAGGCTTAAGCACACGTCGAGGAGTAAAATCCTGAAAACGTACCTGGGTTAATTTTAGATTTTTTTAACGTTATTTTTTGTGTTTAAGATTTAATTCGTATTTTGCGACCCTCAAAACACAACAACAATATTTACCGCAACAACAGTCTGATTAACTGTTCGTTTTTTGATTGATGATTGAAACTCCGGCTGATTACCGGAGTTTTTTATTTTGTGCGTGCCCCTGCGGGTCGGGCTGTCCGCTGCAAGTCCTCGCTCGTTCCTCGCTGTGGGCTTTACGCTTCCATCCCTCACGCAAATCCGGCCTGAATCAACTTTAAATCCTAAAATTTAAAGTTTTCGAACATAAAATTTTACTTTTGCAG
Organism: Flavobacterium magnum; assembly: GCF_003055625.1. Taxonomy (NCBI): domain Bacteria; kingdom Pseudomonadati; phylum Bacteroidota; class Flavobacteriia; order Flavobacteriales; family Flavobacteriaceae; genus Flavobacterium; species Flavobacterium magnum. The sequence goes on from NZ_CP028811.1 coordinate 352,739, forward strand.
CAAACAACAACACAACGACAACATGACTAAAACGCTTATCGCCCCTTCGATACTCGCTGCAGATTTTGCCAACTTACAGCGCGACATCGAAATGATCAATTCCAGTACCGCCGACTGGTTTCATATTGATATAATGGATGGTGTTTTCGTCCCCAACATTTCCTTTGGGATGCCTGTGCTCGATGCCATTGTGAAACACGCCAGAAAGACCATCGACGTGCACCTGATGATTGTGGATCCCGACCGTTACGTTAAGACTTTCGCTGATCTCGGGGCACACAACCTGACCGTACATTACGAAGCCTGCACGCACCTGCACCGCACGCTCCAGGCCATCAGGGCCGAAGGCATGAAAGCCGGCGTAGCCGTCAACCCACATACAAATATCGATTTGCTCGAAGATACCATCAACGATATAGACCTGGTGTGCCTGATGAGCGTGAATCCGGGTTTTGGCGGGCAGTCGTTTATCGAAAACACGTACGCCAAAATCAGCAAGCTCAAGGAAATGATTACACGCAAAGGGGCTGCCACGCTGATTGAAATCGACGGCGGCGTTACCGATAAAAACGCGAAACAACTCGTGGACGCGGGCGCAGATGTACTGGTAGCCGGAAATTTCGTCTTCCGGTCCGAAAACCCAACGCAGACCATCGCGGACCTTCGCAGGCTGCTTGATTAAGCGGCGCGGTAATTCATCATTTCAGAAACCTGTTTGTAAAGGCGTGGATACTGCCTCCTGAAGTCGGAAGGCGTCTCGAAAAAATGCTCGAGCATCACGGCAATGAATTCGTATTCATTCGTGTAACCGTAATCCCTGAAATAGCCGTTGTCGAATAGTGCCTGACGCTGTTTTTCATCGCGGATCATGTTGCGGATGCTTTGGTAACGGCTCGCAAACATGGCCTCAGCCTCATTGGGCTTCCGAAGTGAATGCAGGTAAATGGCATGTGCAAATTCGTGTATCGCCAGGTTCAGGTTGTCATTGTCGACGCAGCAGCCGCGCTCGAAGGCCGCCCACGAAAAAACGATAACCTTGTGCGATGGGTTGAATTCACCGTCGTGGAGGTACCCCGTGATGGTCGACTGGTACGAGTCGGGATAAAGGACAATCCTTTCGAATGAGCCGGTAAGGTAGTTTCGCATCCCAAAAGTCATCATCACATAGACCGAAGCAATCCTGATTTTCATCTCCTCGCTGATTTCGATTTCCCGGCCCTCAAATGCTACTGTGTTCAGGAATGTCCTGAGGCGGTGCTCGAAATACGCCTGGCGCTTTGGCGGAAGCCTCTTAAAAAACGGGCTGTGCTGATGCAAGATCAAGCGCTCTGTTTGCGCCAGTTTCAGCGGTTTGAGATACAGATGGACGTATACAGGCCGGTTCAGGAAAAACACGAAGGCGGGCTCGAGCACGCCATGGAAAAAGCCGTAGCCGATGACCAGGAAAAGGATCGTAATAACGAGATAGATCGCCTCCATCAGTCAAACATCGATTTTTGTGCGGGCTGCCTCACCGGCAGATGCAGTGATAAATCCAACGCCTTGTTGATTTCCCGGATGAAATGTTCGGCGAGTAAAGGCGATTCCAGTTCAATGTTCTGGTGCACGAAGAAATAAAGTTTTTTGAGTCCGAGCTGTTTCCACGAAACGATACGTTGCACCCATTCATCAAGCCTGCCGATATCGGACGGATGGTTTGCCCCGACATACCGTATAAAAGCCACCGGACTCGTCAGCCTCATGTGAAGCATATCACGGCGTCCCGCAGTGTCGACAATAATGTTCGCCATATCATGCTGTTCGAGCAGCCCGGTGTAGGCATTAATGACGGGATCTTTAAACCATTCGGCATTGCGTACCTCGACGCCCAGCGGCACGCCTTTCGGGAAATCAGCCAGCACTTTCTGCAGCCGGTCAATGTCCTTTGGCTTGAAGTTATCGGGCAACTGCAGGAATGCCATGCCCAGCTTGTCATCAAAGTGGCTCACTGAGTTGGCAAACGCGTCAACGAGTGCCTTCACATCAATCAGTCGCCTGTAATGCGTAATCACATCGGTAATTTTCGGAAAAAATTTAAAGCCTTCAGGTGTTTTGTTCTTCCAGGTGTCGACCTGTTGCCAATCGGGCATGCGGTAGAAAGTGGCATTGAGTTCGATCGAATTGAACTGGGTTGCATAATACGCCAGTTCATCTTTAGTACCGCGTGGGTAAAACCCTTTAAGGTCGGTCCGGTTCCATTTGGCACAGCCGATGTATACTTCTAAAGGCGTCTCGTCCTGGTGCTTTTTGAGGATTGCTGCCGTTTGCGTCGCATCGGCGGGAAGCGTAAAATCTATGTTTTCTGGATGGTCTACCTTTCCGAATTGCATACGGGATAATTAAAAGGATTCCCTGTAAATATAAATCATTATCGCCTAAAACAGCAAAAAGCCCGAATCAAATGATTGGGCTTTCTGTCATGTGGGGAAAAACCCCGTAGTGACCGCGAGAGGACTCGAACCTCCATCATCAGAACCGGAATCTGACATTCTATCCATTGAACTACGCAGCCTATTTTGGACTCTGGAACTTCTAATGATTGACAACCTGTTACAGGTCGCCGATTATTACGCCAGCAGTCTCTTAACGATTGAAGAAATCGTCTTACCTTCTGCTGTGCCGCCAAGTTGCGCGGTAGCCAGTCCCATGACCTTGCCCATCGACGCGATTCCCGAGGCACCGGTATCGGCTATAATTTTCGAGATGACCGCTTCCACTTCAGCTTCGCTCAACTGCGCCGGAAGGAACTTCTCAATCACGGCAACCTGCGCGAGTTCCGGCTCGGCAAGATCAGGACGGTTTTGTTCCGTGAAGATGCGTGCGCTCTCCTTGCGGGTTTTCACAAGGCGCTGCAGCAGCTTTATCTCTTCCTCCTCAGAAATATCTTCTTTGGAACCTGAAGCGGTCTGGGCGAGCAGCAATTCCGATTTGATGGAACGCAGCGACTCGAGCGCGACGGTATCTTTGGCTTTCATGGCGGTCTTGATCTCGTCCATGATTTTTGTTGATAAGCTCATAAAGTCATTTTTAGTGGGGTCCGGCCTCCGGATGGCAATGGAAATCCTTTTTTGTTTTAAAAATGACGCCCGGTCAATCGGTACGACCCAACAAAAAAGATTGCAATGTACAGCCGGGAATATGGCCCCAAATCTTGCTGTGCAAACTTAGACAAAATTACTGTAATGGCAAAGGCGTGCCGTAATGGTTTTGCATAAAAAAACCCGAAAATCTGAGACTTCCGGGTTTAAGATTGGTTTGAGTTAGTTAATCCACGTTGTCGTGAAGGAACGAGTTGTTTGACCGCAACTGTATATCGTCATTGCTGTCAGTTCCCAGCGAAGTGCGGGATTTATGGTTTGTCTCAGGCGTACCCGAGATGTCGATGCCGAGTCTTTTGTATGCCGGTTCCCTTTCCATTTCTTCCATACGCGAAGAATTGGTGTGGAACTTATAATTGAACTCCTTCAGTTTGCGCCTTCTTTCGTCAGCACGCAATTTATTGGCTTCCTCGAGAGACATTTCGGTTGGCGAAATGTTTTCGAAATGCAGGAACTCCGCTGACGGCTCAATCGTCTTTTTTGTGAATTGCAGTTCTGACGGCTCTTCAGCCACTTTGGCAACCGGTTTCGATTCGAGCAGCGAATTCTCGATCTCCATGTACTCTTCCAAGGAATAGCGCACGACGCCGGTTTCATTCAACTCGGTCATAGGCACCACCTGCACAGGTTGGTTCACCTTGATGTCTTTGGTTTCCTCGGTCAGCTCGAAAAAAATGCGGGAATCTGCTTTTTCTACTACGGGCTCAGGTTTCGAAATGGGCAAATCGAATGAGAAAGTGATCTGCTCTTCTTCCTTTGCCACGTGCTTTGGCTCCTGTACGGTCATTTCGCGGACCTCAGGGGTCGTAAAGAAGAAATCAGGCTCGGTTACCGCAGCTGGCGGGGACACGATTTCAAACGTCACGTCAAGATTCTTGATGAATTCGGTAGTAGGGACAAGCGTCACTTCAAAAACAGGCTCTTCGATTACGGGCTCTTCCACGACCTCTTCCATCAGGTCATGCACAATCCTTTCCTCGTTTGCCGGAGCGGATACTTCGGTAAATTCGAAAGAAGACACCACTTTCGGGGTCAGGTTGTGCGTAATCCGCTGCTCTTCTTCGAGTGCATGGATGATTTTCTTAGGTTCCGTATTGACGATTTCGTTTTGCTGTTCCACATTAAAACCCGTTGCGATAATGGTCACCGCAATCGAATCCTCAAGGCTTTCGTCCTCACCGACACCCATGATGATGTTGGCATTGAATCCGGCCTCGTGCTGGATGTGGTCGTTGATCTCACCGATTTCATCAATCGTGATCTCGTTGGTGCCGGAAACGATAAGCAACAATACGTTTTTGGCGCCTGTAATCTTATTGTCATTTAAAAGCGGGGAGTCGAGCGCCGATACGATGGCGTCTTTGGCACGGTTCTCTCCGTTAGCCAATGCCGATCCCATAATCGCCGTACCGCTGTTTGACAGCACGGTTTTGGCATCTTTTAAATCGATGTTTTGTGTGTAGTGGTGCGTGATGACTTCCGCGATGCCGCGCGATGCGGTGGCCAGTACCTCGTCAGCTTTGGAGAAACCCGCTTTGAAGCCGAGATTTCCGTACACTTCACGCAATTTATTATTGTTGATGACAATCAGCGAATCGACTTGCTTGCGCAGTCTTTCCACCCCGTTCAGGGCCTGGTCCTGACGCACTTTGCCTTCAAACTGGAAAGGGATGGTTACGATTCCCACGGTGAGGATGTCGCGCTCGCGGGCCAGTTGCGCAATCACAGGTGCCGCACCGGTTCCGGTTCCTCCGCCCATACCGGCGGTAATGAATACCATTTTGGTGTTTACGTCAAGCATTTTCTCAATATCGGAAATGCTCTCAATGGCCGATTGCTGTCCTACTTCAGGATTTGCACCGGCGCCGAGGCCTTCGGTGAGGTTTACCCCCAATTGGATTTTGTTTGGCACGGGACTGTTCTGTAATGCCTGGGAATCGGTGTTGCAGACGATAAAGTCTACACCTTTTATTCCCTGCCTGAACATGTGGTTGATGGCATTGCTTCCACCTCCGCCCACGCCGATCACTTTAATTACATTTGATTGATTCTTAGGCAAATCAAATGAAATACTTCCAAAATCTGAGTTGCTTGTCATATTCTTTTGGTTTTTATATTCTCTGGTCTTTCTTTTTTGCTTCTCTCCCGCCGTTTGCGAATTTCAAATTACACTGAATTTATTCAGCGTTGTCTAAGAAATCCCTGATTTTATCAACATACTTATCAAAAAAAGATTTCCTGATTTTGTTCTCGGTAGACTCCTGCACCCTGGCCGTTTTAGGGGCCACATCAGCAAACACCACTTCTTTAACTTCTTCTGGTTCAGGCATCGTTTTTACAGGCTCGGGCTCGATATGCCGCTGTATCGGCTTTACTTCCTCAACCACTTTCTCCACGGGCACCGCACTTCGCGTGTTGTTCTGGATGCTGTTCATGACCAACCCGACCGCCGTGGCGTATAACGGACTGGAGATTTCCTCATCAGAATTGCCCGCAAGATGCTCGTTCGGGTAACCGATACGCGTGTCCATCCCTGTGATGTATTCTACGAGCTGCTTGATGTGCTGCAGCTGTGCGCCGCCACCGGTCAGGACGATTCCCGCGATGAGTTTCTTGCGTGGGTCTTCATGTCCGTAGGCCTTGATCTCAGAGAATACCTGCTCAATAATCTCAACGACGCGCGCGTGGATGATTTTTGAAAGGTTTTTCAGTGAAATCTCCTTCGGCTCCCTGCCGCGTAAGCCGGGAATAGAAACGATTTCATTGTCTTTATTTTCACCGGGCCATGCTGACCCGAACTTCACCTTGAGCAACTCGGCCTGCTTTTCGATAATAGAACAGCCTTCTTTGATGTCATCGGTAATCACGTTGCCGCCAAAAGGGATGACCGCAGTATGACGGATGATTCCATCCTTAAAAATTGCTAAATCAGTCGTTCCACCTCCGATATCGATCAGGGCCACCCCAGCTTCTTTCTCCTCCTGCGAGAGCACGGCGTCTGCGGATGCCAAGGGCTCCAGTGTCAGGCCGGACAATTCGATTCCGGAACTCTGGATGCAACGGCCCACATTACGGATCGAAGAGGCCTGGCCTACAACAACGTGGAAGCTCGATTCCAGCCTTCCGCCATACATTCCGATGGGCTCCTTGATTTCCGATTGCCCGTCAATCTTGAATTCCTGCGGCAGGACGTGGATGATCTCCTCGCCCGGCAGCATCGCCAGTTTGTGCACCTGATTGATTAACAGGTCGATGTCCTTGTCACCGATTACTTCTTCCGGATTGCTCCTCGAGATGTAATCGCTGTGCTGGATGCTCCGGATGTGTTGTCCGGCAATCCCGACGACCACGTCCCTGATGCTGTAACCCGAATTGTTTTCGGCTTCAGCCACGGCAAGCTGGATCGACTGGATGGTCTGGGTGATGTTGTTTACCACGCCACGCGCCACTCCAAGGCTTTTGGATTTTCCGACACCGAGGATTTCGAGTTTTCCGTACTCGTTTTTCCTGCCAATCATCGCGACAATCTTGGTTGTCCCGATATCTAAACCAACGGCGATATTCTCTTTTTCCATAATCTGTTATTTAGTGCACACTACCTGTTGCGTAAACTTAAGGTTGATGAACCTGTATTTATTTAGTAAACTGTCCTTTATCGCTTTTTGAAAGAAAGCCTTGTAATTGCTGAATTTCCGTTGCGCATTGACGGGCTTCCCGAAATCAATGCGGTAATCGAAATTCCTGTTCGACATCAGCAGGCCGCCATTAGGCAAAACCTCAATCCCGATGATGTTCTTTTTCAAAAAATCATCGTTATGGATCAGTCGAAAAACTTTGCACAGGTCTTTGCTGTTGCTTTCGTTTACCACACCCGAAACAAGCGGAACCCTCGCAGCATGGATCGTAGACAGCGGCATCTTATTTCCTTGATTGTCAAGATAAAAAGAATCCGTTTCGCCGACCACCCTTGCAATAGGGGTCTTTTGTTCCACAACAGCCTTCAGGACACCGTCAATGCTCACAAAAACCTCCGACTTTTCAATCATTTCATTGGCATTTATGGCATTTTCCAGCTTACCCAAATCTAGATTTTCTTTACGTATGGTTTGCGCGGACGTTTTATTTTCTATTAACAATTTATTAACCATCTCGCGGGTAATGAAAAGATTGTCAGCCGCTGCAAACTCAACGACAGACGTCTTTAACCTGCGTCCCTCATTCCTTTTGAGTGTAAATGAATACAATGCCGCCAGCCCCACGCAAATCAGCGCCAGTCGCACGTTAATCCAGATGTTTTTCCAGTTAAGCTTTTTCATGCAATGCCATTTTTATGGATTCGACCATTTCACCGATGTCGCCCGCGCCTATGGTCACGATGACCTCCGCGCCGGACGCCAGGATCTCTGGGATGAGCTCGTCCTTTGATACCAATTTACTTTCGGGATTGCTCATTCTTGACAACAGCCAACCGGAATTCACGCCTTCCATCGGAAGTTCCCGTGCCGGATAAATGTCCAACAGGATGACCTGCCCGAATCTGGAAAGGCTTTCGGCAAATCCGTCGATGAAATCTTTTGTCCGGCTGAACAGGTGCGGCTGAAATACGGCAAGGACTTTTTTGCCCGGGTACAGTTCCGAAACCGCCTGGAACACGGCGTCGATTTCAGTAGGATGGTGCGCATAATCATCAATGTACACGAGCCGATCCGTTTTAATCTGGTATGAAAACCGCCTTTTGACGCCACGGAATGAGGATAATGCTTTGACAATGGACACGGTTGGGGTACCGAATTTCCTGGCCATTGCCAAAGCCATTACCGCATTCATCAGGTTGTGCCGTCCGGGCAAGCCGAACGCTATATTTTCTATGGTTTCCGAGGGCGTCTGCACGTCAAAAATGTAGCTGCTGTTTTCTATCCGGATGTTGTAGGCCTTGTAATCGGATTCGGAGTCGATGGCCACAGACATTCCGTTAAGAGGCAGGCCTTTAGCAATAAACAGGTTTTCTCTTCCACTTATTTTTTCCGAAAATTCCGTAAACGACGCTTCAATGGCTGAACTGTCCCCGTAAATGTCGAGATGGTCCGCATCCATCGAAGTGATGCAGGCCAGATCAGGATGCAGGTGAAGGAACGACCGGTCAAACTCGTCTGCTTCTACGACGGTAACGGTTTTGCCATTGCCGATCAGATTGGAATTGTAATTCTCGACGATACCGCCGAGGAACGAGGTCACGTCAGCACCGCTTTCGTACAGTATATGCCCCAGGATACTCGATGTCGTGGTCTTACCATGGGTCCCGGCAACGGCAAAACAAAAGGTGTCTTTGGTGATGATGCCTAAAACTTCGGCACGCTTTTTTACATGATAGCCTTTTTCAAGGAAGTAGTTCCATTCAGAATGTGACGCCGGAACTGCAGGTGTAATCACCACAAGCGTATTTTCGGCATTAAAATCTTCCGGAATGCGGCTGATGTCATCATCAAAATGGATGCTGATGCCGCTCTCGATCAACTCGCCGGTTAACGTAGACGGTGTCTTATCGTAGCCCTGCACGTTTTTCCCCAAGGTCTGGAAATAGCGCGCCAACGCGCTCATGCCGATACCGCCGATGCCTATAAAATACACGTTATGTATCTGGTTCAGGTTCATGAGGGATTGTTGCTGAGCGACTGCATGGCAGAGGCCGGGATTAGCTTAATAATTTCGTTTACTATATCTTTTGTGGCATTTACTTTAGCCAGTTTTTTAATTTTTTCCGACAATACTGACTGCTTGTTTTCGTCCGACAAAAGGCTGTTAAACAGGTTGGTGAACTGCGTATCAAGTTCGGCTTCACGAATCATCAGCGCAGCCTCCTGATCAACGATGGACCTGGCGTTTTTCGTCTGATGGTCTTCTGCGACATTGGGCGACGGGATGAAAATCACCGGCTTGCCGACAATGCACAACTCTGAAACCGATGACGCGCCTGAACGCGAAATCACGACATCTGCGGCAGCATAAACCAGATCCATCCGGTCGATGAACGCCATTACCTGCACATCGTCCTTTTCGCCGAAATGCCTGTACTGCTCATAGTAAAACTTACCGCATTGCCAGATTACCTGAACGTTTTGCGATGCAAAATTGAGCAGTTCCTTTGCGATTAATTGATTGATTCGTGCCGACCCAAGGCTGCCGCCAAGAACGAGGATCGTTTTCTTATCCGGCGACAGGTTGAAATGCCGGATGGCTTCCTCACGCAATCCGTCAATGCCTAAAAGGTCCTGACGTACCGGATTTCCGGTAAATATGATTTTGTCTTTGGGAAAGAAGCGTTCCAGATTTTCATAGGCCACACAAATCTTATTGGCTTTGGCGCTCAGCCACCTGTTGGTAATTCCCGGAAACGAATTCTGTTCCTGAATGACGGTAGGGATTTTAGCGATTCCCGCAACCCTCAACAATGGACCGCTTGCAAAACCGCCTGTTCCTATGACGACGTCCGGTTTGAAATCCTTAATTATTGTCCGTGATTTTAAAAGGCTGTCAATTAATTTTAACGGAAAAAGGGAATTGTCGAGCGTCAGCCTGCGCTGGATCCCTGCGATCCAAAGTCCTTTGATCGGATAACCCGCCTGCGGGACCTTCTGCATTTCCATTTTGTCCTTCGCACCTACAAACAGGATTTCACAATCGGGGAAACGCTGCCTCAATTCATTGGCAATGGCGATGGCCGGATAAATGTGTCCGCCAGTGCCGCCGCCGCTTAATATGAATTTGAGTTGTCTCATGTTATTTTTGCATCACGGGTTTCATCGGGAGGGCCGAATCGGTGATGGAATAATCGTTCTCGTCAAATGCCGCGTGATTTTCAGGAAGATTGTCCTCCTCTTCATCGTCTTCCTGCAATTGCCTGTCGATGAGTTTTTGCAACGCGATGTTGCGGCGTTCCTTTTCCTGCTGTTCCTCAGCGATCTCTTCTTCTTTCTTGGTGACGCTGATGATGATGCCGATAGCGATACAGGTCATCCAGATTGAACTTCCGCCGCTACTTACCAACGGTAAAGTCTGCCCGGTTACGGGAAGCAATTGCACTGCAACACCCATGTTGATCAATGCCTGGAAAATAATCGGGAACCCGAGCCCTACGACGAGGAATTTCCCGAAGGGCGTATTGGCTTTGTGCGCGGCAACGATAAACCGGAAAAACAGCAGAAGATATAATGCGAGCACGCCCAGACCTCCTATAAGTCCGTATTCTTCGACGATAATCGCGAAGATAAAATCCGAAGAGGACTGCGGAAGGAAATTCTTCTGCACACTCTTCCCCGGGCCCAGCCCATAGAAACCACCCGTAGCGATGGCGGTTTTGGCTTTTTCGATCTGGTAATCGTCGTCAGAGACTTCGTATTGCGATTTGTCCTTTTCCTTAAAGAAAGTACCCACACGGTTTTCCCAGGTTTTCACCCTGGCAAAGATTTTGGGCGTATTGTCCGGATTGGTTTTTTCGGCTACTTTGGCGACGATGATGAACAACGCAAACATGGCCACGCCGATTCCAACGACCGACACGATGTATTTCATCGGATAATTTCCAATGAACGTGAGCATCAGCACCATTGAAAAAATCAGCGCTGCTGTGGAAAAGTTATTCGGCAGGATCAATGCCAGCGTAAACCCGACGGGCAGCCACAAATCGATTAATGACGATTTGAAGGTGATTTCCTCATTCTGCATTTTGGACAAATACCGGGCGACGAAAATCATCAGGACAATAAAAGCCAGTGCCGAGGTCTGGAATGAAATCCCGACAAACGGCACCTGTATCCAGCGTGTGGCACTGCCCTGCTCGACACCAAAGAATAAGGTATAGGCGAGCAACGCCCAGACCAACGGAAGCAAAATCCGGGAAATACCCCTGAAATAATGATATGGCACCTTCTGGACATTGTACAGGATAAAGAACCCGAAAAGGATGTGTATGGCATGTTTCAGCAAATAACCCAAAGTGTTGCCTGACCCGTGGTTCATGTAGGCCAGGTTGCTGCTCGCACTAAACACCGGCATAAAAGAAAATAACGCGAGCAGGGCCACGAATGACCAGATGCCTTTGTCTCCTTTTAAGCTGTTGATTAGTTTGAACATTTCATTGCATTTGCGCTGTCAGCGTTTCGCGTCGAGCTATGATTACTTCAGTTATTATGTCTCGCATACAAGCTAACGGCTCATGGCCGAAAGCCGGTCGCAGTTACAAATTCTGCACGGCTTGTTTGAACTGTCTTCCACGGTCTTCATAATTGTCGAAGAGGTCAAAACTGGCGCAGGCCGGTGACAGCAATACGGCGTCGCCTTTTTCAGCGAGGCGCTGTGAGGTACGCACGGCATCCACCATCGAATCGACTTCAACCATCATGTCGACAACATTTCCGAAAGCATCGATGATTTTCTTATTATCGACGCCAAGGCAGACAATCGCTTTGACTTTTTCACGCACGAGCGGCATCAATTCGGCATAATCGTTCCCTTTGTCAACACCTCCGACAATCCACACCGTAGGCATGGTCATGCTGTCGAGCGCAAAAAATGTCGCATTTACGTTTGTGGCTTTTGAATCGTTGATGTATTGAACATTCTGGATCTTAAGCACCTTTTCAAGGCGGTGTTCGACACCCTGGAAATTGGACAGGCTTTCCCTGATGGTTTCCTTGCGGATTTTCATCAGTTGGGCCACTGAGGCCGCTGCCATCGCATTTTTAAGGTTGTGTTTGCCTTCGAGTGCGAGGTAGTTCGTGTCCATTGTAAATTCTTCTTTCTTGATGTTGATTTTCATTGTCTTGTCGTTTAGGGATGCTCCGTTTGTTATTGGCTTTGAAATTGAAAAAGGTATTTTCACTGCTTTGATTGTATTTTTTGAAAACCATCCGGAGATGGCCTCGTCGTCGTCGTCGTAAATCAGGAAATCGCTTTCCTGTTGGTTCATCGTGATCCTGAATTTGGAACTGATGTAATCGTCATAATTGTAATTGTACCGATCGAGATGGTCCGGACTGATGTTTGTAATCACGGCAATGTGGGGGCTGAAACTGATGATGCCGTCCAATTGGAAACTGCTCAGTTCAAGCACATACACATCAAACTGGTTCTCGGCCACCTGCCATGCAAAGCTTTTCCCGATATTGCCTCCGAGTCCGACATTCAGTCCGCCCGACTTGAGCAGATGATGGGTGAGCATCGTCGTGGTCGTTTTGCCGTTACTGCCCGTGATCCCTATGATCGTGGCATCAGTAAAGGGGGCCGCAAACTCAATTTCGGAAATGACCGGAACACCTTTCTCGACGAGCTTCTTCACTATAGGTGCCTTTTCAGGGATGCCGGGGCTTTTCATCACCACATCGGCATTGAGGACGAGTGCCTCGGTGTGCTTTTCATCTTCCCATGCAATCTCATTAATCGTAAGAACTTCCTTATAATTTTCCTTAATCTTTCCAAAATCGGATACAAAAACATCGTATCCTTTTTTTCTGCCCAAAATGGCAGTACCTACACCGCTTTCGCCTCCACCCAGGATTACCAGTCTTTTCATCTATCGCAGTTTTAACGTGACGATTGATAAAATAGCGAGCAAAATGCCGACGATCCAGAAGCGTGTGACAATCTTGCTTTCATGGTAGCCTTTTTTCTGGTAATGGTGGTGCAGCGGCGACATCAGGAAAATCCTGCGGCCTTCGCCGAAGCGTTTGCGCGTATACTTGAAATAACTGACCTGGAGCACTACCGAAAAATTCTCAACCAGGAAAATTCCGCAGAGCAAAGGCACGAGCAACTCTTTTCTTACCGAAATCGCCAAAACCGCGATAATCCCGCCGATGGTCAGGCTTCCGGTATCACCCATAAAGACCGTCGCCGGATAAGAATTGTACCAAAGAAACCCGACAAGCGCACCAACGAAAGACGCGATGAACACGGTCATTTCTCCGGAGTTCGGGATGTACATGATATTGAGGTAGCCTGAAAAAATGATGTTTCCCGACACGAATGTGAAAATCCCGAGTGCTATCACCGATATGGCGGAAGTCCCCGCTGCCAGTCCGTCGATGCCGTCAGTAAGGTTGGCGCCGTTTGATACCGCTGTGATGATGAAAATGACAATCGGTATAAAGATCAGCCAGGCCCATTCTTTGTAACCCTCTCCTGTCCACGCAAGGATCTCGGCATAGTCAAATTCATTGTTCTTGAAGAACGGGATGGTTGTCGCAGTGGATTTCTCTTCAATCGGCAGCGATGACACGACGTCCTGCGATTGCTTGTATGTAAAGGTTTCGAGGTTTTTGTCATTCCTTATCGTAACTGCGGGACTGAAATACAGCACCGAACCCACGATAATACCCAATCCTACCTGTCCGATTACCTTAAATTTCCCTTTGAGTCCCTGCTTGTCCTTTTTGAATATCTTGATGTAATCGTCTACAAACCCGATGACGCCCATCCATAAGGTGGTCACAATCAAAAGGATGATGTAAATGTTATCGAGTTTGGTGAACAGGAACACCGGAATCAATGTCGCCATGATAATGATCAATCCACCCATAGTAGGTGTGCCGGCCTTTTCATTTTGTCCCTGCAACCCGAGTTCCCTCACCGTTTCGCCAACCTGCTGGTTCCTGAGGAAGTTGATGATTTTCTTACCAAAAATCGTCGAAAGCGACAGCGACAGGATGATTGCCAATGCCGACCTGAAAGTGATGTATTGAAACACTCCCGTGCCGGGAACGTTCAATTCTTTGTGCAGATAATCAAATAAATAGTACAGCATATGGCTACTTGTTGAGTTGTTCCAAAAATTCCTTAACCGTCTTCATATCGTCAAAATCGTAGCGTACGCCGCGGATTTCCTGATACGTTTCATGCCCTTTCCCGGCGATGAGTATGATGTCGTTTGCCTGGGCAAGCTGGCAGGCTGTTTTGATTGCCTGTTTCCTGTCGGTGATGGAAATCGTCTTTTTATAAAATTGCGGCTCGATGCCTTTTTCCATTTCTGCGATGATGGCGTCGGGGTCTTCACTCCTGGGATTGTCCGAAGTCAGGATTACCTTGTCGCTTAACGAGGCGGCGATGCCTGCCATTAAAGGACGCTTTGTCTTATCGCGGTCGCCGCCACAGCCTACCACAGTAATCAACTGCTCGTTCTTGGTACGGATGTCGGCGATAGTCCTGAGCACGTTTTCGAGTGCATCGGGCGTGTGGGCATAGTCAACAACTGCAGTGATTTTTTGGTTCGACACGATAAACTGGAACCTACCCGACACGCTTTCAAGTTCGGAAAGCAACCTTAATACTTCGAGGCTTTCCAGTCCGAGCTCCACCGCAGTTCCATAGATGGCCAATAAATTATACGCGTTAAATGTCCCTATCAACCGCACCCAAACCTCATTGTCATTGATTTTGAGCAGCAGTCCCGACAGTTGGTTTTCAAGGATCAGCGCTTTGTAATCGGCATAGGATTTCAATGCGTAGGTCACCTTCTTTGCCGATGAATTCTGGAGCATCACCAGTCCGTTCCGGTCGTCCACATTCGACAAAGCGAAAGCCGATTTGTCCAGATGGTCGAAAAATGACTTTTTTACGTCCCGGTATTCGGCAAAGGTGGCGTGATAATCCAAGTGGTCGTGTGACAAATTGGTAAATACGCCTCCCGCAAAATGCAGTCCTTCGGTGCGTTTCTGGTGGATGCCGTGCGAACTGACTTCCATGAAGCAGTATTCTACACCCACTTCGTTCATCGCCTTGAGGTAGCGGTTAATCGTCAACGGGTCCGGTGTGGTGTGCGTTGCTTTGTATTCCACTTCGTCAACCAATATCCGGACAGTTGAAATCAGTCCGACCTTATAACCCGCTTTCTTAAACAGCTGGTAAAGTAAGGAAGCTACGGTGGTTTTGCCGTTTGTACCGGTGATACCAACCAGTTTGAGGTTGCGGGAAGGGTTGTCATAGTAATTGTCGGCGATGAATGCGAGCGCGGCATTGGTATCTTTTACCTTTATGTACGTTACGCCCGCAGCAATATTTTCGGGAAAAGTGTCGCAGACGACTGCAACCGCACCCTGGGTCACGGCCGTTTCGATGAAATCATGCCCGTCGGAAACCGAACCACGGATGGCCACAAAAACATCGTTTTCAACGATTTTCCTCGAATCAAAATCGATTGCATTGATTTCTACGTCGGTGCTGCCTTTGACAGCATCGATGGAAACACGGTACAATATGTCTTTCAGGGTGCTCACGATAATTCCAGTATGACGGTTTTTGACTTTGCCTTTTGCTCTCCTGCAGGCAGCGATTGTTTTTTCACTTTTCCAACACCGATGGCTTTGACCTTAAAGCCCATATTTTCCAATAATGCCACGGCGTCCATTCCGGCCATTCCTTTTACATTCGGCATTTTATCGGGGTTATTCTGGGCTTTGGCATCGTAATTGTTATAGCTTTTCTCCTGGACGGCGATTTTTTTCTTCAACGTCCTGATTTCATTCATCGATGGCGAATCGGTAAAAATTTTCTGTGCGATCCTCTTGAAAACAGGGCCGGCAACATCAGCACCGTAATAATTATTGTTCACTGTACTTGGCTTATGCACGACGACAATACAGGAATATTTCGGCGCATCGGCAGGGAAATACCCTACAAATGATGATGCATAATATTTGTCTGCGCCGCCATTCCTGGCATAATCTACCTGCGCAGTACCGGTTTTTCCCGCCATCGAAAAATCTTTTGAGTACAGGTTTTTACCCGTTCCGCGTTTCACGACATTTTTCAGGACTTCGCGGACTTTTGAAAGCGTTTCATCGGAACAGATTTTAGGGTTGATGACCACTTTGTCGTATTTTTTTATGGTTCTGTTCCACTCCCGGATTTCCTTTACGAAAATCGGCTTGATCATTTCCCCATTGTTTGCGACGGCGTTGTAGAGTGACAATGTTTGCAATGGCGTTACCGACACACCATATCCGAAAGCCATCCACGGCAGCGACAATTTTGACCACCGTTTTTCCTGAGGCTGTGGAATGTAAGGACGCCCTTCACCCTGGAAAGGCAGGCCCAAAGGCTTGTTCAACCCATAGCTGTTGATCCTGTCTACAAACTCCTGCGGATTGTTTTTGTAATTGTTATAGACCGCCTGCACCATTACAGTGTTAGATGACACTTCGAAGCCTCTGGCAAGTGAGACTTTACCTGACGTACGATGCGAATCCTCGACATCATGTCCCCAATATTGGATCAGGCCGTCGTGTTTGTCAAAAACAGCGCTCGTATCGATCTTTTTGTCGTCAATCAATGCAATCAGGTCCAGTAATTTGAATGTGGAACCGGGTTCGTGGGACTCTGCGACAGCATAATTCTGCGTTTCATAATAGGTGCCATCGTTGCCTTTACCCAGATTCGCAATCGCGCGGATCTCTCCGGTCCTGGTTTCCATCACGACGACACAGCCGTGGTCTGCGTCGTAATCCTGGAGCTGCTTGAGCAACGCGTGGTGCGCAATATCCTGGATGTATACGTCAATAGTCGAAATCACATCGTAGCCATCCCGGGGTTCAACCTCGTTAT
Source organism: Flavobacterium magnum (assembly GCF_003055625.1). NCBI lineage: Bacteria > Pseudomonadati > Bacteroidota > Flavobacteriia > Flavobacteriales > Flavobacteriaceae > Flavobacterium > Flavobacterium magnum. Next base: position 369,469 of record NZ_CP028811.1, read on the forward strand.
TGTCTCGTAGTGGCTTCCACTGCCCTTTTGCGATTTTCTGCTTTAGGATTTTCCCATCTTTCCCATTCAGGTACTGGCGGTAAGCCCATTCAATCCCTTTGCCGTCGGGCGAGCCGTCAGGCCTGATCCTTTCGTAACCAATGGTACGCTCGGCAATCAAGCCGATCGGATGCTCACGCACGGTTTGCTGCTCGATGATGATGCCGCCTTTATAAGCGCCGAGATTAAACAGCGGAAACCCTTTGATTGCAACGTATTGGGTATAACTTAAATTTCTGGCTACCAGAAAGTAACGGTCCTTATTGGCCCGCGCGCGCTTCAGCGCAGAAAGGTAGAAGCTTGCGGGTTTGCCCAGCAGCACATGCAGCGAGTCAGCCAGCGCAACGACATTCTTCCTGAAATCCTCGGTCTTCGGCGCTACGGCATCAAAGCGTATCTTGTAGTTGGGGATGGAGGTGGCCAACAGGCTGCCGTCAGCAGAATACAGATTGCCTTTGTTTGCGGGAATCACAAAATTCTTGACTGTCCGCTCCTTGGCCAGTTTCTTATAATGGTCGCCTTCAACCCACTGGATGTTGGTCAGTTTCACGACAATAGCGCATGCCATCACGAACAGGGCAAACCCAACGAGATAGATGCGGTAAGAAATATGTTTCTCTTCTATTGCCATAATTTATCCCAAAAACCTTTTTCTTTTTCCTGTTTCACTTTTATTTTTACGGGCGGCACCGACGACGGAAAAATCGCTTTTGCGGCCATTTTTTCCGAAACGGTGGATTCCATGCGGAGCTTCATCAGTTCTGACCGGCGGTCGACGAATTCAGAGCGAAGTTCTTTCACTTCATTGGTCAGTTCCGTGATTTTGAAAACCTTCTGCTCATAGCGATTGGTATTGGCGATCATCGCCAGCACAATCAGGATGATAAACACGATGAAGCGCCAGTTTTTATTGGCATCTTCATTCACCAGGAACCTGGCTTTCAATATGCTGTAAATCCCTTTTTTCATGGTCAGCGTTTTTCAGCAATCCTTAATTTCGCACTGCGCGCGCGGTTGTTTATCCTGATTTCGGCCTCGGTTGGCACCACAAGTTTACCAATGAGTTTAAACGGTACCGAAAAATTCCCGAACATGTCGCGTTCCGGCTCACCTTCAAACATGCCGTTTTTCATGAATCTTTTCACCAAACGGTCTTCAAGCGAATGGTAAGAAATCACGCTTAGCCTTCCCTGCGGCTTTAAAATCTCGAGGGATTGTTCCAGGAATTCCTTCAGGACCTCCATCTCGCGGTTCACCTCAATGCGTACCGCCTGGTACATTTGCGCCAGGATTTTATGGCTTTTATGTTGCGGAAGGAACCGGCTTAAGACCAGCTTCAACTGCTCGGTATTCTTGATCGGTGCTTTTTCACGCGCTTCGATAATTACCCTTGCTATGGCAGGTGCATTTTTCAACTCGCCATAATCGAGGAAGACCCGCCTGAGATTGGCTTCATCATATTCATTGACGACACGAAAGGCATTCAGGTCATTTTTCCGGCTCATCCTCATATCGAGTTCGGCATCGAAACGGGTTGAAAAACCGCGTTCAGCCACGTCAAACTGGTGCGAGGAAACGCCCAAATCAGCCAGAATCCCATCGACTTTGGTCACATTGTAAAACCTCAGGTATCGCTTAAGGAATTTAAAATTCTCGTTGATCAGCGTAAAACGGTCGTCTTCCAGGGCGTTGCCCAAAGCATCCTCGTCCTGGTCGAAAGCAAAGAGCTTCCCGTTCGGGCCCAGCCTGCGCAGTATTTCAGCGGAATGCCCGCCACCACCGAACGTCACGTCAACATAAATTCCATCCGGATGGATGTTGAGCCCGTCGACGGTCTCGGCCAGCAACACAGGGTTATGATATTCCATGGTCATCGTCATTTACATCGCCCATTACTTCTTCTGCCAGATCAGCAAAATCGTCGTCTCCTCCGGCAATTGATTGCTCGTACAAATTCTTATCCCAGATCTCTACGATGTTCACTTTAGAGGAAAACACCACGTCTTTTACGATACTGCTGTAAGCAGCCAGGTCTTTGGCCACCAAAAGCCGTCCGACTTCATCAATCTCAACCACCTTGACACCCGCCATAAACTTGCGGATAAAGTCGTTGTTCTTCTTGTTGAAACGGTTGAGCTTGTTGATTTTAGCCATCATCAGGTTCCATTCAGCCATGGGCCACAACTCAAGGCACTTGTCGAACACGGAACGCTTCAGGACAAAGCCGTCCTGTAATGAAGCTGAAAGCTGTTTCTTCAAAGGAGCAGGCAACAACAGCCTTCCTTTTCCGTCCGCTTTACATTCGTATGTTCCGATAATGGTATTCAACGAGTTACACTTTAAGTTGATTCAAAGCAAAAATAAATAATTATTTCCCACTTTTTACCTAAACCTCCCACTTTGTTGATAAGTTTCCCTATTTATCAACGAAAATCGCTTACAGCGCGAAATGGCAATTTTTGTGTTCCGGCGGACAAGCGGCATTTTATAACACAGCAAACCGTAGACTGCGGTTACGAAAACCCGATTTTGACGCGAAAAACGTGATCTTATTTGTCAGAAAATCTTTCTGCCTTTCCGGAAGCTGCTGAAATTTAATCGGTTAAATGAAAAACAGGCGCCAAGCAAATAAACCGGTTGCGACCTGATTTTTACCCATAAAATCTTATATTTGCGTGAACGCCAAAAGCCCGACCATAATGAGCACTGACCTTAAGCAAGAAGGAAGATACAAGTATTACGAAGCCGGCGAAGGCACGCCAATCATTATCCTCCATGGCCTAATGGGCGGACTCAGCAATTTCGATGGTGTGGCGCAATACTTCCCGCAACATGGCTACAAAGTAGTCATCCCTGAGCTCCCGATTTACACCCAAAGTATCCTAAAGACCAATGTGAAGGCGTTTGCAAAATATGTGAAGGATTTCATCACGCACAAAGGCTTTGACCGCGTCATTCTTTTGGGTAATTCCCTGGGTGGACACATTGCGCTGTACCACACCAAAATGTATCCCGAAAAAATGACAGCGCTGGTCATCACCGGCAGTTCAGGGTTGTATGAAAGTGCTATGGGCGACAGCTACCCGAGGCGCGGCGACCGTGATTACATCAAGAAAAAGGCAGAAGAAGTTTTTTATGATCCGAAAATAGCCACTCCTGAGATTATCGAGGAGGTTTATACGATGGCCAACGACCGCATCAAGCTGATTAAGACGCTCACGATTGCCAAAAGTGCCATACGACACAATATGGCCAAGGATTTGCCTAAAATGCATGTCCCTACTTGCATAATCTGGGGAAAGGACGACAAAGTGACGCCGCCGGATGTGGCCGAAGAATTCAACAGGCTGCTCCCGAATTCGGCATTATACTGGATTGACCGATGCGGGCATGCCGCGATGATGGAACATCCCGATGAATTTAACCGACTGATGCACGACTGGCTGAAAGTCCACCATTTTTAACATCAAATACACAACCGCGGTCCGAAAGATGGCGGTTTGTTTTTAATACGAAGCCTATGAAAATCAACACTGCAGAATTTGTCATCAGCAATTCAGATGTCGCGAAATGCCCGAAGGACATGTTACCCGAATATGCCTTTATTGGGCGTTCGAATGTGGGAAAGTCGTCGTTGATCAATATGCTTACCAACAACAAAAACCTGGCAAAAACGTCTGGAAGGCCGGGAAAAACGCAGCTCATCAACCATTTCCTGGTGAACAAAAACTGGTTTCTTGTCGACTTGCCGGGTTACGGCTACGCCCGTGTTTCCAAAAAGACAAAGGAAATTTTCCAGAAATTCATCACCGATTATTTTGAAAAGCGCGAACAGCTCGTATGTGCTTTCATATTGATTGACATCCGTCATGAGGCACAGAAAATCGACCTGGAATTCATTACTTATATAGGTGAAATCGAGATCCCGATGTGCCTTGTGTTTACCAAAGCCGATAAAATAGGAAAAGTCAAGGCAGACATGGCCGTGGCTGATTACCGGAAAAAACTGTTGGCAAACAACTGGGAAGAAATGCCGCCATACTTTATCACCTCATCCTCTGAAGGAAGGGGAAGGGAAGAACTGCTAGAGTACATTGATGGAATCAACCGCGAGATGTTTAAGCAAATCAATTGAATGATTTCAGATCAAGGTTCAAATCTATGTAATTGGTATACGACCTTACTATGCCCACTTCGTCATTCCAATGAATGATGGCATAATTTTCAGGTGAATTGCCATTGTAGGATTTGATTACGGTACATAAAAATGTTCCTGCAGGCACAGTCAGGCTGGAATTCACGTCAAGCACTTCATATATTTTGGACACGCCGCCCAAATCTTCCTCCCAGTGGTCGCCAGCCACTGCATTTTTCTTATATTCACGCCAAAACGTGCCTGCCAGGCCATCGTTGGCATCAGAAAGAAGGAAATCTCCTTCCTGATGAAAATAATAACCGGTAGACTCCATAAAACCGCCTAAATCCTCAAAATATTCTTCAGTTTTTACCAAAAAGCCCTGTCCGTCACATGGCCCGTATGTTATACGCACGTCCCCGCGCTGCCGGCCTTGGAAAATGTATTTATAAAGCGCCACATTTCCCGCCTGTAAAAACGGGATATCGGAATTACAGCTAACACCTCCGTGATCAGCATCGCTACTACAACCCATTGCTAATGCTGTAAGGCCGAAGACTACCAGCATGTAAATTCTTTTCATCACTGACTCTTACAGATCATTTCTTCAAATTCAGCTTCTCTGCAAAATAATCACAGAAATCCTTCATCGTATCGGTCATCTTATCATCTGCGGTAGCGCGCTGGAACGTATCGGCCATAGCCACGAGCGTCTGGTGGAAAAAGACTTTCATCTCATCGACGGGCATGTCCTTGGTCCATAAATCGATACGCAGGGTTTCCTGAGCATTGCTGTCCCAGATGGAAAGCATCATGGCTTTGGCTTCTTCGGATTCTACACCGCCATCCTGCGCGGTCCAGCTTAGTTTCTCGGGCACGCGGTTTTCGTCGAGCTCGACAAGGAATTTTATTTCAGAGGTAATGTTACTCATTTTGGGAAGGTTTGTATTTTGATTTGTTGAATATTTCTGTGGCATCCATCATCAGCATTTTCTGCAGCGTCACATCAGGATTGTTCTTCATAAAGGAACGCACGATCTGCCAGCCGATCCAGTTGCCGATCCGTCCTGGACTCTCATTGTCGATTTCAAGGTAAAATTTCGAGAACGGCGCCAGGTTGATGAAACGGCTCAGGAGTTTGATATCCGTACTGTAGAGGTAGCTTTCTTCAATAAAGTAGCTCCAGATCATGGCTTCGTTCGCCTGCGACCATTTAAGCTGTTCTTCGGTATACCCCATTTTATCGGCGTCGGTGTAATCGGGAATTAAAAGGTCTTTCATATACAATTCCTTCCCGCCGTATATCATATGGGCCAGCAGCGTCTTCTCTGTCGGAGGCGGCACCTTGGTTTTGGCGAATGCCGACACCAGGTCCGGCATCATCTGTTTGGGCTCAAAGTTCTGCCGGATGTATTTGTCAATGCCCTCATAGAATCTGTGGTCCCTGCCCAGGTACATTTCAAGCGAAATCAGCACAATACTGTCCGCATAAATGACCTTGGTATTGTAATCGACCTCGTAAATCATCGTAGTCACTTTCGGCGTCCTGGTTTTCGGATAATAAAATTTGATGTGTTTTAAAACTTCTTCTATCTCATGGGTCTGCGCGCTGAAATCGCCGTATTTTTTTTCCACTTCATTATAAAGTTCACGCCATTGCGGATGCGTCATCTTTTCGATGTATTGCGCATCGCTGACATTCGGCGGAAAAAAAGAGGGGAATTGCCGTTTCAGCCTGGGAAGGTCAGCAGGTTTGGTTTCGAAAAAAGCTTTGTCAAAGCGTTCAACCTTCAGGGGCTGCAATTGAATTTCGGCCACCTTTTTCTCGACCTCTGATTTTTTTTCGCACGAGTACAGAGACACCGCTAAACACACTATAAGTAACCTGGAAATTGTTTTCATAAGGTGATGGATTCTGGCAGCCGCAGCCTCAGCAAACAGCGGCATCAAGCTTCAAATATTACAACTTTTCTGACTTAAAGAATAAATTGTTTTGTTAATTTTAGGCGAATTTTATCCTGCCATTGTGTGGTGTAAGGATAAGTGATCCGAGGTGCAAATATACATTTCAGTTTTTTAAAATTATCCAAATACTATGCAAAAAATGACAGCGGCCGCGGCCGGCAAAGTGAACGAATTTATTGTTGATTGGCTTACGGCTTACGCCGATAACGCAAAAGTGGGCGGGTTTGTTGTGGGGATTTCAGGAGGGATCGACTCAGCCGTAACCTCAACGCTTTGCGCGCAGACGGGCAAACGCGTATTGTGTGTCGAAATGCCGATACATCAGGCGGAAAGCCATGTAAGTCGTGCCAGGGAGCATATATCGCAATTGAAGCGGCGCTTCCCTAACGTGGAAAGCACGGTGGCAGACCTGACCGAAGTTTTTGAAATGTTTAAAACGAAGGTTACGTCAGACAGTAACGAAGCCAGCCTGAATTTGTCACTGGCCAACACGCGGGCGCGCTTCAGGATGACGACGTTGTATTATTACGCAGGCATTTATGGGCTTTTGGTGGCCGGAACGGGAAATAAAGTTGAGGATTTCGGGGTCGGGTTTTTCACCAAGTATGGCGATGGCGGCGTTGATTTGAGTCCGATAGCCGACCTGGTCAAATCAGAAGTCTATGAACTGGGCCGTTTTTTACAGGTGCCCGAATCGATACTGACCGCCGCCCCTACCGATGGCTTATTCGGCGACGACCGAACGGATGAGCAACAGATAGGTGCATCGTACGACGAATTGGAGTGGGCCATGGAAGCAGCAGAACATGGTAAAAGCGCATCGGATTTTTCAGGGCGTGAGCAGGAAGTTTTCGGCATTTACCAAAGGCTGCACCGCAACAATAGGCATAAAATGGAACCGATACCCGTGTGTGTGGTTCCAAAAGAATTGAAAGACCGCTGAGTCTTAAAATAAAAACATCTGGAAAAGAATATATAAACACTACGATTATGATAAAAGTTGGTATCGCTGATAATCAGCCTGTAGTCCATTTTGGCATAGAATCCTTTTTTAAAGGCCACGACAAAATCAATATTGTAGGCCATTATAACAACTTCAACGAATTGGGAAATGTCCTCGGGAATGACAAGCCGGATATCCTGGTACTCGACCTGGAACTTAATGGACTGACCAGCATGAATTTCATCAAATCGCTCAAGCGCGAGCACCAGGCCGTCAAGATCCTCATTTACAGCAACCTTTCGGAGCAAACCTATACGCCTAATGCGATAAAGGCCGGCGTTTCGGCTTACGTACACAAGACCAGCGAACTTGAAGTGCTCGAACACGCCATTCTCAAAGTAAACCAGGGGGAAATAATTTTCAGCGACGATGTCCGAAAGAAATTGCTTGCGATATCCAAACAGAACAAAAGTGAAAGACTGTACCGCAAATTGTCATCGCGTGAAGTGGAAGTACTGCGGTATCTAAGCGACGGAAAGAAAAACAATGAGATTGCAAAACTGCTCGATCTGAACGAAAAAACAATCAGTACCTACAAACTCAGGCTGCTCAATAAACTGAATGTGACGAATCTTGTGGATTTGGTCAACAAAGCGAAAAAACTCGAAATCGTTTAATGATAGCGCGACATCACGCGGCCCAGCTTCGTTGAAAAAAAGTTCACGAGTTTGTAGTAGTCCATGGCGGTAGACAGCACTTCGGTATTGTCGGCGTCGGGTTCCTGTGAAATCGTGGCTTTGAGCTCTTCGATAATCCTGTCGACGAGATACCACCGCATCGTCAGGATTGTTTCAGAAACGTACTGGGCGATGGAGTGATTTTTTTGCTTGACGATGATATTCTGCGCTTCCCAATTGTGTAAGGTTATTTTCTCATCTTCCATCAGGATATCGGTAACTTCCTGAGCAAATTCAGCCGGAAGCTGCATCAGGTAATGTTCGGTATTAAACGTTTCGTGTTGTTGAAAATAAGCAATAAGATCGTTGTAAATGCCCCTGAACAATTCGTTGGCCAATTCCACCTCGTCTTCCTGCAGGCTTAAGAAAATCCGCCGGTGTACTTTATAAGTCTGCTTCTCAGTAGCATATTCCACCTCTCCTTCTTCGTTGGTCCTGAGCAACACGTCTTCAAACTCATCTTCGGTATTGCCATACAGCAAAAGGATCTCAATAATTTTACGCTCAAGGCCATACAGGATATCCACTTTTGCAATTTCCTGCGGCTGTTCCTCCCGGATTACTTCAAATGCCTGTTGTTCCTGCTTTTGCTTTTTGGCCAGATCACCCATGTCTTTCTGGACCATCTGCGCCAGCGTACTCACCAACACCTGTTCAGAGATATCCATGATGCGTGAACATTCCTGTATATAAATCTCGCGGCGGATGCGGTCCGGTATTTTTGAAATGCTTGTAACCATGTCGCGGATCAGGTCGGCTTTCCTGATTGGGTCGTTTTTCGCCTCATCCATCAGCAGTGACGCCTTGAACTGAATGAAATCGCGAGAGTTTTCCTCAAGGTACGCCACGAGTTTCTCATATGGCGTCTTACGCGCGAAACTGTCCGGATCTTCGCCTTCCGGGAAGGTGCATACCTTTACGTTCATGCCTTCCTCGAGTATCAGGTCGATGCCGCGCACGGAAGCCCGCAGCCCTGCCGCATCACCATCGAAGAGCACTGTGATGTTTTTGGTAAGCCGGTTAATCAGCCGGATCTGGTCCGGGGTGAGCGCCGTCCCTGAAGAGGCCACGACATTTTCTATCCCTGCCTGGTGAAACTGGATCACATCGGTGTATCCCTCGACAAGATAACAGTTGTTCTGTTTGGCAATCGCCTGCTTGGCGTGGTTGATGCCGTACAAAACCTTGCTCTTATGGTAAATATCGCTTTCCGGCGAGTTGACGTATTTGGCGGCTTTCTTATCGTTGGTTAAAATCCTTCCGCCGAAACCCACGGTGCGCCCCGACATGCTTTGAATCGGAAACATCACACGGCCGCGGAAACGATCGAACTGCTTGTCGTCCTTGACAATGGTAAACCCGGTGCTTTCAAGGAATTCCAGTTTGTAGCCTTTTCCCAGCGCTTCTTTCGTAAAGGCATCCCAGGATTCCGGCGAAAAGCCGAGACTGAATTTCTTAATGGTCTCTGCCGAAAAGCCTCGTTCCTTAAAATAAGAATATCCGATAGCTTTGCCTTCTTCGGTATTCAGGAGCACATCGTGGAAATAGTTCTTTGCAAATTCTGAGACTAGGAACATGCTTTCACGTACGTCTGCGATGGCCTTGTCTTCCTGGCTTTGTTCAGTTTCCTCAATTTCGATATTGTATTTTTTAGCCAGGTAGCGAATGGCTTCAGGATAGGTAAAATGTTCGTGCTCCATGAGAAATGCCACGACATTTCCGCCTTTACCCGAACTAAAATCCTTCCAGATCTGCTTGACCGGCGAAACCATAAAGGACGGCGAACGCTCGTCTGAAAAAGGACTTAGCCCCTTGAAATTGCTACCTGCTCGTTTCAGCTGGACAAAATCGCCAATGACCTCCTCAACACGGGCGGTTTCAAAAACGGTCTCTATGGTATTTTTGGAAATCATCAGGCACCAAAGTTACAAAGTTTAAGGTTCAAACTTTAAAGTTTTTAGCTCATAAACCAGGATCGTACCCGCAGTCCTGATGGAATCGACATCATTCTGACACCCAGCCCAGTGGCAGAAGACGCAGCATTCAGCAGGATAAAGCGCAAAATAAAAAGCGCCCCTCTCGAAGCGCCTTCTACTATCTAACTCACTTAAACAAAATTAATTCAGGTCGAAACGCACCCCTAAGGACACATTGTTCTGTTTCACGGCATTGTCCTTGAACAACGGGTTCAGGTCGTATTTTGCATACAGGCTGACCTCTCCGTAACCAACATAGGCGCTCAATCCATAGATAAAATCGTTGACGTTGAAGCTGCCTTTGGTCACTTCTTTCGAATCGTATCCGGCGATATCATATTTGATAATTTGCTTCGATTTCAGGTTTACCCCGGCGTATCCACCAAGCCCAAGCCGGAAACTTTCATGGGTTTTGTACAGTGTCTTGCCGTCTTTGACAGTCGGGCGCGTAAAATCAAACTCAAGGTGCAACGGCACCACCAGGTTGACGTTCCTGAAACGGGAATCCTCCATTTTCACCGGATTGGTTTCCAGGTCGGTTTGCGAGCCGTTGTCGACAAACATTCTGTTGTCCGTTGGTCGCAGGTTGTTGTACATTAATGACAATCCGTACTTGGCGTGCAGCAGGTTGCTGTTTTTGGCGATACGCGTATTCCATGACAGCCCCCATTCGTAAAAATGCGAACCCCAATAGCGGTAATCCGATCCTGCAATCGCACCGTCTGTAGCCAGATTGTTCACCCCAAAGGCGAATACAAACTGTGAGGTTGTCCGCAGCTCACCCGGAACATACGGCTTGCGGCTGTCCCTGATCTTGAATCCGGGAAAATATAAATCTACCCGATAGCCGTTGTTTGCGGTGTCGCGTTCGGCAATTTTTCCGTCGACCTTATCCTGCACCAGGGCTTTAAGTTCGGATTCTGCGGCAGCGACGCGCGTTTCGATATTCCTGGCGCGCACTTCTGCGAGCTTGAGTTTCCGTTCATCGGCCTGCGCAGCCGTAATGGTGCCTTTTTCCAAATCCTGGTTGACGAGTTCGACTTCGTCCCGAAGCATCATTTTTTCTTCTTTTGTAATGTTTTCGATTTTGGCAGCGATGCTTTTTGCCTTGTCCTCAAAGGTTTGCTGGGCGCTCATCCTGCTGAAGAACAGGCACAGGAATCCCGCTAAGTAAATGGTAAGATTTCTCATGATTGATGGTTTTAAATTAAATTGATGATTATTCCTTGTTCCGGTTTGCCAAAGCGACTTTTACGTTTTGGTAATTCTTGTTGGCAGACCTGATGACGCGCTCACGGAACGTCAGCGTGATTTCGCCATCGACCTGTGAAAGCAGGCTGTTCGCATTGACGGTCACCGCCGGATCTGCTGCCGAAGGTTTCCGGGCTTTGGTTACTGATGCCAATAGTTCGTCAACATTGACTTCAATCCCCTTTTTGGTTTCGGACGGCGTTTGATTGATGGCCGGCTGAGGGTGATTTTGCCTTTCGGCAAGTTGGGTTTGATTTTCAATAACGGGAAGCGCTTCGTTTGTTATTGGATTTTTGATTGATGATTGGTTTTTTTGATGATTGATTCCTGGCGGCTGGTCTTTTCCTGGAGCATGATCGCGGTTTGCCGTTTCCGCAACGGTTTCGGTGATGATTTGTTTGTTACCGATGTTGTCCGTGTGTGTATTTTTGAGCGTATCGTTTACAACGTCGTTTTGCTGTATCGTAACCGGATCGTCCTTACTCACATCGGTCATTTCTTCTGTCTGGGAAAAGAATGCAATCCCAATGAACAAAAAACCCAATACCGATGCGGCGATATAAAGCCAGCCGTAATTGCGCTTTGGTTTTTCTGCAACGGTGAGCATGGCATCCAGCCTGTCCCATGCGTTTGCCGAGGGGGTAATCTCCCTTTGATTCAGCTTTTGCCTGAAATCGTCCTCTAATTTATGCTGTGCCATTTTGATAATTCTTTAGTTTGTTAATCTGCTGCTGCAACATCCTGCGGGCGTGCGACAACTGGGATTTAGACGTGCCCTCTGTAATTCCGAGCGCCTGCGCAATCTCCTGGTGTTTGTATCCTTCAATCGCATAAAGGTTGAAGATCATGCGGTAACCGTCGGGAAGGCCGTCAATCAACGCCTGTATGTCTTCTACGTTAAAATGACTTTCTATGTTATTGAAGGCATCTTCCTTGTAATACGTGTCCTCGAGAAAACTGACTTTCTTCTGCGCCCTGAGGAATGAAATGCTTTCATTGACCATAATCCGGCGTATCCAACCTTCAAAACTCCCTTTGTGCTCAAACTTATCCAGATTGGCAAAGACTTTCATAAACGCCGTAATCATCACGTCTTCCGCCTGGTGCAGGTCCTTAATGTACTGTCGGCATACGCTCAACATCTTTGAAGCATGTTTGTTGTAAATCTGCTGTTGTGCGTGCCGGTTATTCTCGACTGCCAGGCGGATTGTATCCTGTTCTTCTTGATGTAGACTGATGACTTTCATTAACGGTCAGGTTCGTATAATCAGATTTCTATTGGCATAGACGGGAAGGGTTGGAAAAGGGTTGCATCAGGTCAGCAAAAAAATCTGATGATTTGCAAAGCACATCCCCAAAACCCAATAAACAAAGGCTTTCACACCAAAAAAAAACTTTAAAAAAATAAAATGTAAGGTCGAATGGATTCCGAAAAACGGTTTTGCCATCTTGAAAATATCGGGCTGCTGGCTATTTTTTCCGCTCAATCACGTAATTCACCATCAATTCCAATGCGTCCTTATAAGGCGATTGCGGGTATTTTGAAATCAGTTGCAGGGCGTGCAAACGGAATTCTTCCATCTTCGATTCAGCGTAAGCCAGGCCGTTTTTTGCTTTGACAAACGCAATGACTTCCTTCACCCGTTGCTTATCCTTATTGTGGTTCTTTATGGAATTAATTAACCACGACTTCTCTTTTGCCGAACAATGGTTGAGGACATGGATCAGCGGCAGGGTCATTTTCTGTTCCTTAATGTCGATGCCCGTCGGTTTGCCAATCGCTTCCTCAGTGTAATCAAACAAGTCGTCTTTGATCTGGAATGCCATCCCGATGAGCTCGCCAAAATAACGCATGTCCTCCACCCTTTCGGCATCATCGATGACCGACTGCGCGCCCAACGCACAGCAGGCTGCAATCAGCGTTGCGGTTTTCTGGCGGATGATCTCATAATACACGTCCTCGGTGATGTCAAGCCGCCGCGCCTTTTCGATCTGCAGCAGCTCGCCTTCGCTCATCTCACGCACAGCGACCGAAATAATCCGCAGCAGGTCAAAATCGCCGTTATCGATTGACAATAACAGGCCCTTCGACAGCAGGTAATCGCCCACCAGCACGGCAATCTTGTTTTTCCAAAGCGCATTAATCGAGAAAAATCCGCGCCGGCGGTTGCTGTCGTCCACCACATCATCATGCACCAGCGTCGCGGTATGGATGAGTTCAATCACTGAGGCGCCGCGGTACGTCCGCTCATTGACTACCCCTCCGGAAACCATCTTGGCGGTAAGAAACACAAACATCGGGCGCATCTGCTTGCCCTTTCGGTTCACGATGTAGTACGTGATGCGGTTCAGCAGCGCGACCTTTGAGGCCATGGCATCGTGGAATTTCCTTTCGAAAAGTTCCATTTCAGCCTTGATCGGCTGCTTTATTTGCTCGGTGGTTTTCACAGTGTCAAAGATAAAAATTAATTGGGCGTTCCGGCGGCAGGCGTGATTTTTCTTAAACCGCGCTTCCGTTGCCGCCGTCGGGCTGTACGCTGTATCTTTTGCTTTGCTGCGCACCGCAAAAGGATGCCGCTGCCATCCCTAACGCACGTATGCAATCCAAAAATCGGCATTTCGTAACATGGGGGTTCGAGCAAAGGCATAAAAGCGCTTACCCGGAAGATTGATGACTACCGACAACGATTGAGCCAAAAAACCAGGACGCCCTAAGATTTATTGGCCAGTTGTCCACACGCAGCATCAATATCCTTACCACGGCTGCGCCGCACTTTCACAACAATGTCCGCGGATTCAAGCGCATGGATATACGCATTGATACTTGCTTCGGAAGCCTGTTGGAATTCGCCGTCATCGATTGGGTTGTATTCGATCAGGTTGACTTTGCACGGCACGTGCCTGCAGAACCTTACCAGCGCGTCAATGGATTTCCTGTCGTCGTTGATGCCTTCCCAGACCACGTATTCGTAGGTCACCCGGCTTTTTGTTTTCAGATACCAGTATTCCAAAGATTCGCGCAGTTCGGTCAGCGGGAAATTTTTTGTAAATGGCATAATTCGGTTTCGGGTCTCCTCAATCGCAGAATGAAGTGACACCGCCAGCTTGAATTTCACGCCATCGTCAGCAAGCTTTCGGATCATTTTTGAAACACCTGAGGTGGAGACCGTGATGCGTTTGGGAGACATGCCTAATCCTTCCGGCGATGTGATTTTTTCAATGGCTGTCATCACGTTGTTGTAATTCATCAGCGGCTCTCCCATGCCCATGAAGACAATATTCGACAACGGATGGTTATGGTACAGCCTGCTCTCCCTGTCGATGGCGACGACCTGGTCATAAATTTCGTCAGGCCCTAAATTCCGCATCCTTTTCAGCCTGGCCGTTGCGCAGAAATTGCAGTCAAGACTGCATCCCACCTGGCTCGACACACAGGCCGTCGTCCTGGTCTCGGTAGGGATCAGCACTGATTCCACCACAAGACCGTCGTGCAGCCGCACTGCATTCTTTACCGTACCATCTTCGCTGCGCTGCATCTGATCGACCATGATGTGGTTGATCACAAAGTGCTTGTCGAGCATTTCACGCGTCGCCTTTGCGACATTGGTCATGTCGTCAAAACTGTGCGCGCCTTTACTCCAAAGCCATTCGTATACCTGGTTGCCGCGAAAAGCCTGATCACCATGGGCAGTAAAAAAGTCGCGAAGCTGGGCTTTGGTTAACGCACGAATGTCTTTTTTTTCGGTTTCCATAGTGCAAAGATAAGGGTTTAGTTTGGAATCCGGCAGCCGGAAACTCTGCCCCCTTTTCGGTCAGGCGGTCTTTAAACTTTTCCTATTTTTGCAAAAAAACAACATGCATTTCCTATCCGACGACCTTGAAGATTACATTGAACAGCATTCAGAGAAAGAGCCTGAACTGCTGGCAAGGCTTCATAAGGAAACCTATCAGAAAGTCTTGCTGCCCCGGATGCTCAGCGGGCATTTCCAGGGACGTGTGCTCAGTATGCTTTCGAAGCTGGCCCGGCCAAAATCGATACTCGAAGTCGGCACCTATACCGGATACGCTACGCTGTGCCTTTGCGAGGGATTGCAGCAGGACGGGGTCGTGCATACGATTGACATCAAGGAAGAACTGGTGGATTTTCAGCGCAGGTATTTTGATGCTTCGGCATGGGGAAACCGGATAGTGCAGCATCTGGGGGCAGCCTTGGATATCATTCCTGAAATCGACGCAACATTCGACCTCGTTTTCATCGATGCCGATAAAGAAAACTACCTCAATTATTATCATATGATCCTGCCGAAAATGAACCAGGGCGGCCTCATCCTTTCCGATAATGTGCTGTGGAGCGGCAAGGTGGTCCAGGAGCTGCAGCCGAACGACCTCAGCACTAAAGTCCTGCTGGAATACAATGCATTGCTGCGGGACGATCCGCGCGTGGAGACGGTGTTACTCCCGATAAGAGACGGCCTTACGGTAAGTCGGGTATTGTAAGTTTGCCATTAATGATGGACGACCTTCCATTACAAACTGACTTCACTCTTAATCCAACGAAAAATACTTCCCCTTTGCCCAAAAATACAGCCTCAGTACGAGCGTGCTGGTGATAAGGCCGCAAAGGTATCCGCATAAAATATCGAGTGGATAGTGCAACCCCAGGTAAATGCGGGTATAAGCAAAAACCAGCGGCCATAAGAAAATCAGCCCCATCATACGGTAATGCTTTTTCAGGATGGTATAGATAAACACCGCTGCTGCCATTGAATTGGCGGCGTGGCCCGAGAAAAAACTGAAGGTCTTGCTGGTTTTTCCCTTGACGTAATAGATGAGTGTATTGAGTTGCGGGTCACTGCTGGGTCGCAGGCGGCGAAACTCGTATTTGAAGAAATTGGTCGTCTGGTCAGTGATAAGGATCAGCAAGGCGACAAAGCCCATGATAATTAACGTGTTTTTCGCGCCGACTTTTTTAAAAATAAGATAAAAGAGGAACAGGAAGAAAGGCGTCCAGTTTAACTGATCGGTCAGGAATAAGAAAAAACCGTCCCATTTTTCGGAGCCAAATCCATTGAGGTAAATGAAGAGCCGGCGGTCCAGCGACAGGATTTCGTCGAGCATGCCTATGATCTTTTGATCGAACCGGATCCCGCGATATCGTCAATCGCTTCCTTGGCTTTGTTGATTTCAGCGGTGATGTCCGAAGTCACATCGTTCATATTCAGCGGCGATTCCGGGGTGTGCCCTTCGACCATCTTGTTGAATCCCTGCTTTACATCATTCACTTCTTTGGTGATGCTTTTATGGTCGAACCCATGATCTTCCGCGCCTTTCCTGATCTCATTCTTGATATCGTTGGTCGCGTTTTTTACCTGCGCTATACCTTTGCCCAGACCGCGCGCGATTTCCGGGAGTTTATCGGTACCGAATAACATCAGTGCAATAAAGATAATGAAGAACATTTCGCCGCCGCCTATTCCAAACATAGCCTTTCAGTTAAAAAATTATACTGCAAAAATACAAAAGAATATGATGTCATTAAGTTAAAGAATTCGGAAGATAGGCAATACGCTTGCCGAATTGCAAAACTTCCGGTCTCGCCGAAACGGCTAACTGTTTAATCAAACTTGGATTTGACGGTTTCCTTGGGCCAGGTGTTGTTTGACAGGTCGGTATCTGCGGTTTCAAGCTTTGGATCGATGGTAAATTTTCTTACGGGTTTTCCTGTAGCGAACATTCTGGAAACTTCCTTATCGTTCATCCTCCAGATCTGCGCAGGAAAGGTCTGTATCTCTGTAGTGCCGTCGTCAAAAGTCATCTCAACGATAATCGGCATGACCAGTCCGCCCGGTTTCTCGAAGGTGACATGATAGAAATATTTTGGATCGGCGAGCTTTGCCTTTTCCTCAGCAGAAAAATTGGCGTCGATAAACGCTGTCAATGTTTTCGCGTCCCTGTAGTCGAACGCCTTGTTGAGCTCGGGCCTGAAATCCTCGCTGCCCTCAGCAACCATGTAGACTTTCGGACCCGGAGCGGATTTTGGCTTGCGGGCACTGAACTCCGGTTTGGCTTCCTGGAAACCCTTTGGCATTTGTTCGGTCACGAAATACCGTTTTACCTCTTTTATACCGATGTCATTATAGTCCGTGGTGTAAAACCATCCCCTGAAAAACCAGTCCAGGTCGACGGCGGAAGCGTCTTCCATCGTCCGGAAAAAATCCTCCGGCGTCGGGTGCTTGAATTTCCATCGGTTTGCATACGTGCGAAAGGCAAAATCGAAAAGTTCGTGGCCCATGATTGTTTCGCGAAGTATATTCAGGCCCGCTGCAGGCTTTCCGTATGCATTGTTTCCGAATTGCCTGATGCTTTCCGAATTGGTCATAATCGGCACCAGCCCGGACTGGTCACCGCTCATGTAGGGCACAATCAACCTGGCGGGTCCGCGTCGTGACGGAAAATTCGGGTCGAACGATTGCTCCGCGAGGTATTCCATAAAAGTGTTCAGGCCCTCGTCCATCCAGGTCCACTGCCGCTCATCGGAATTGACAATCATCGGGAAGAAGTTGTGCCCGACCTCATGGATCACGACGCCCAGCATCCCATACTTCACGCCGTCAGAATAGGTGCCGTCTTCTTCGGGGCGCCCAAAATTCCAGCAAATCATCGGGTATTCCATGCCCTGATCCTGCGCATTTACCGAAACGGCTTTCGGATAAGGATAGTCAAACGTGTATTTCGAGTAACTTTTTAGGGTGTGTGCCACGGCCCGCGTCGAGTATTGTTCCCACAACGGATTGCCCTCTTTGGGATACACCGAAATGGCCATCACGGTTTTCTCCCCGATTTTCACCGCCATAGCATCGTAAATCAGTTTCCTCGACGTGGCAATCCCAAAATCACGGACATTCTCTGCTTTGAATTTCCATGTTTTTTTGGCGGTGGCAAAGTTGGGCTCTTTCGCCGTGGCTTCGGCCTGGGTGACGACCACTACCGGTTTGTCAAACGATTTTTCGGCCAATTGGTAACGCTTGAGCTGTTCGGCGGTAAAGACTTCGGCCCTGTTCTGAAGTACACCCGTAGCTTCCATAATGTGGTCGGCGGGCACGGTGATGTCTACTTCGAAGTTGCCAAAGGGCAACGCAAATTCGCCTCCACCCCAGAACTGCATATTCTGCCAGCCTTCCACGTCATTGTATACGGCCATGCGCGGGTAGAATTGCGCCAATACATAAAGATTATTTCCGTCTTTGGCAAAATGCTCATAGCCTGATCGGCCACCAACGACCATATAATTATTGATATTATACCACCACTTCACCGAAAACGAAAACTTTTCTCCATGTTTCAGCGGTTTGGGCAAATCAACTCGCATCATTGTCGCGTTGATGGTGTAAGGAAGGGATTTTCCGGACACATCATGTACATAATCGATTTTAAATCCGCCATCGAATGATTCCTGAAGGTATTTTTTCGAAAACCCATTTACGCTGATGGCGTTGTCAGGATTCTGGCTTTCAGCCAATGGGGACTGCGACGTTTTCGCGTGCTGGTTCTGATCCAGCTGCACCCACAGGTAATCCAGCGCTTCCCTAGCGTTATTGGTATAGGTGATGGTTTCTGTTCCGAACAGTTGTTGCTTTTTATCGTCAAGTTCGACGCTGATCCTGTAATCCGCCTGTTGCTGATAATATTCAGGTCCGGGTGCCCCGGATGCCGTGCGGTAGGCATTAGGTGTCGCCAGCACATCGTACATTTGACGGAACTTGCTTCCATCTTCGTGGCCCACAGCGTTTTTGGGCTTGTCCTGCGAATAGAGCGCATGGCCAATAAAAAAAAGCAGGGAGAGCGTAAATCCGGTATTCTTCATTTGAATCTGTATTTTATTTAAAAACGCCTGAGGCATTACCCGCCGTCAGCAGCAGGCTTTGCTTTTCATCTCCATTACTGTATTGGATGATGTTTTGCTGGGTATCGTTGAGCTCCATCAGCGCGGCGTTGTATATGTCGATTTGATTGGCTTTTGTTACGTCCGCAATCCTGAAATAGCAAATCACGACATTCGCCTCCAGCTCTTTGCTCAGGTACGTCAGGGCTTTCTTCTGGCCGTTGACCCTGACAACGAACTTTTCGGCAAGGTATTTCCTGAGCAGTTCAACATCATCGGGCACTTCGTTTTTCTCTCCGATATGGGTTTTCTTATTGAAGTGTTTTCCCACGGCATTGTTCAGGTCATCCATAAAAATGCGTGCAGTGATCTCAATTCGTTTCTTCTCTGCAGCTACATGAACCTGGTAGATTGAAACGTAGAATTTATGTGCGGAAAATCCCGACAGGACAACGAAAATAAGCAGATACGTGGCGGCCTTCTTCATGTCCCAAAGATACTATTTCTTTTCTTTGCTGACCGCCGCGTTAAAGTCAGTCGCTTTCCGGGCCATCTCAATTCCGATGCGCTCGGGGTTCCCGTTCTCAAAAGTTTCCGCAAAGTCAGCATCCTCAACGAGGTAGTATTTAAAGCCCGTTACGTATTCTGAAGCGATTTTCAATTCGGTTTTGAAATAATCGTCGGTGTAGCGCGCATTGACTTTTGACAGCAGCATTTCCTTTTTCTCGAGCAGTACTTCCTTTTTAAGACGCTTCGCTTTACCGTTGATGGCATTGATGATCGGGTCAAGCTCCATACCGCCGGCGATGATCCCCAGCAGCTGGATCGGTTTGAAAACTCCTGCCGTCCGAAGTCGCCGTTCCGCAGGGGTGTAGGTTTTTGCGGGCCTATTAAGAATCCTTAGGCTGACTGCATTAATGTTATTGTGGTTTACAACTTCCACCTCCTCGAGCTGTGTGACTTTGGAGATCATCGTAATATCGATCCTGCCTTTATAATACTGGTCCTTGTCGACGATTGTTCGCTGGAATTCGAGCTGTTCCGCACTCAGCACCAGTACGTCGTCGATATCGGCAGCGATTGAAAAATGGCCATCACTGTCGCTGACCACTTCCTGCTCATTGGCGACATTGACGATATGCACGCCGGACGGCACGCCATCAGCCACGAAAATCCTGCCTTCAAGCACACGCTGCTGCGAAAAAGCCAACTGCAGCAAAAGAAGGCAGCCGTATAACAGTAGCTTATTTTTTGTCATTCGGGAGCCCGTTGTATTCCCTGGCCAATCCGACCATCATGAAAGTCGCCAGCAATTTGTCCTTAAGCCTCAATGTGTCAACGAATTTCTTGTTTTCCACTATATAATAGTGAAATCCCTTGATCCTGTCTTTAGAAATTCCAAGATTCTCCTCATAAAAGGAGTCAGGGAACAGCCCGTCGAGTTTTTCAAGCAGCATTTCCTTCTGTTCGATCCTGGCATTTGCCCTGAGTTGCTTTGTGCGGCCTGAAATCAGATTGATCAGCGCGTCGATTGCCGTGCTGTTTGCCGTATAAATCTTGCGCTCGGCAGGCGTATATTGTTTGGGTTTCTTGGACAGGATCCCCAGGCTCACTGCGTCGAACCTGATGATTTCCACCTCATCGAGCTGCGTCGCCTTCGCTGTAGTCTGAATGGTAATTTTACCTGAATCGTAGTCCTGCTTTTCAATAACCTTCCGCTGCAGGTCGACATGATTTCCGGAAATGAGCAAAACGTCGTCGGTTTTTGCCAAAATCGAAAATGTACCGTCGTCGCCCGTGACCGACTCTTTCTCGTTGACAAGGTTGAGGATATGGATTTCCCTCGGACTGCCGTCTTTCACAATGATGGCGCCTGAAATCAACTTTTCTTCCTGGGCAGAAAGCAAGCCGGAAATTAGAAAACACAGGAGCAAAAAAGTATTATTTTTTTTCATTGGCAATGTTTTTGATAAATTCTGTCGCAAGCTCACCCACGATAAAATCAGACATTGATGTATTCTTCGATGCTAATGTATTCAGAAAACGCTGATTTTCGACGAGGAAATATTGGAATCCCTTAATATAATCGAATGGGATTTTCAGTTTTTGCAATAAAAAATTGTCATCATACAGATACTGTATGCGTTGCAGCCAATTTTCTTTTTTCTCGGTTTCCAAAGCTTTTCTGAGCACCGCAGTGCGTCCGGAAATCGCGTTGAGCAGCGGATCGATTGAAAACTTCGTGTCCAGACCGATTTGCGCATCGGCGCCCGTTGCAGTTTTCAGGCGGCGTTCGGCCGGTGTGTATTTCTTTTGTCCGGCCGGAATGATTCCAAGTGATACCGCATTGATCCCTGGATAATTCATAATGACGACCTCGTTGAGTTGGGTGACTACTGACTGCAGCTTCACGTACATTGTTTCGTTCTCCATATCCTCACAGGCTATCGCCATCCGGAATGGTTTGATGTTTATTGCCGAAAACATCAGCGTATCATTTTCTGCTGCCTGGATCGTAAAATACCCGTCGCCGTCCGTAACGGCAAACCTTTCCGTCCTGACATTGATTACGTTGATATGGGCCGGATCCGAAAAATCGATCGCCACCCTGCCCTTAATATTCTTAACCGGATTCTGCTGCGCGTGTGCGAGCGCAATCATGAAAAAGCAGAAAAAATAAAAAGAGATTTTTGCATGATAACGGGCGGCAGCTGGAAAATTTCGGGGTAAAAATATTTCAATCCCTTCCCAATTAATTGCCAACGGATTCGTAAAATTCTGTTAATTAGCAGTCAAACCGACTTACGGAAATCTTTCTTTTTATTACAAAGCTTTTTATCTTTACCAAAACCAAGACTATGAAAAACCTGATTATTGCAAGCACATCCACCCTGCACGGCAGTGGCTACCTTGAGTATATTATGCCTGAACTGGAGACGCATTTTGCCCACTGCCAAATGATCGTTTTCATACCGTATGCGCGACCGGGCGGCATCACCCATGACGAGTACACTGAAAAAGTGGCGCAGACGTTTGCCCGCATCGGGAAGGAAGTCGTTGGACTGCATACATTTGAAAATCCCGCAGAATCCATCAAAAACGCAGAGGCCGTATTTACTGGAGGCGGCAACACGTTCCTGCTGGTTTCGGAACTGTACCGATACGGTGTGATGGAGCCACTTGCCGAGGCGCTGACAAACGGCACGCCATACCTGGGGAGCAGCGCGGGGAGCAACATCACCGGCCTGACTATGCAGACCACGAACGATATGCCGATCGTTTACCCGCCAAGCTTCAGGACATTGGGAATGATCCCGTTCAACCTGAATCCGCATTATATCGATGCAGACGGACAGTCAAAACATATGGGCGAAACGCGTGAAACAAGGATTAAGGAATTTCATGCTTTTAACGCGGTACCGGTTTTGGGCCTGCGTGAAGGCAGCTGGATTGAGGTCAAAGGGGAGCGGATTACGTTGAAAGGTGAATTATCGGCGCGGCTTTTCCGCCAGGGACTGGACGCTGTGGAACTCGAAACGGGTTGCGATT
Source organism: Flavobacterium magnum (assembly GCF_003055625.1). Classification (NCBI taxonomy): domain Bacteria; kingdom Pseudomonadati; phylum Bacteroidota; class Flavobacteriia; order Flavobacteriales; family Flavobacteriaceae; genus Flavobacterium; species Flavobacterium magnum. Next base: position 391,946 of record NZ_CP028811.1, read on the forward strand.
TAGGATTTGTGCGCTAACCATCGGATGCGGTACTGCGTTAGCGGTTGGAGCGGAAATCCTTTTAAGGATCACCGGAACGCAGTGCAGGAAATCCTGAAAAGATTGCAGCGGAAAACGCGGGCCGCAGGCAACGCCAAAATAAACCCGTTAAAAATAAAAAAAGCCCCAAACTAAAAAGTTTAAGGCTTTTGGAGCGGAAGACGAGGCTCGAACTCGCGACAACCAGCTTGGAAGGCTGGAGCTCTACCAACTGAGCTACTTCCGCAATAACGGTGCAAATATAAGTAATTAGTTTTTTCAGTTGCAAGTTTTTTTATGAAAAAAAATTCGGAAAATCAGCAATCCCGTGATAAACGATTTATCCTTAAAATGTTACCTTAACCATAAATGAATACGATCAGGCAGATTACCGCTGAAGAAACCTATATAGTGCGGCAGGAAGTGCTGCGAAAGGGCCAACCGCCTGAAAGCTGCCGTTTCGACGGAGACGAATTGCCCACAACGGTACACCTTGGGTTGTTCGACAACGGCATGCTGGCGGGAATCGTGACCGTGCTTGACCATGGGAACCCTGTTTTTGGGACGGGGAAAGCGTTCCAGCTTCGCGGCATGGCTGTGCGGACGACACATCAAATGAAGGGTTTTGGCGCGGCACTGTTATCGGGTGCGGAAGCGTTTGTCAAAACCGAAGGCGGCACCGTCGTCTGGTTTAACGCACGCACCACTGCAGTGGGATTTTACGAAAAAGCAGGCTATCAAAAGAACGGCCCGGCGTTTGAGATCGGGAACGTCGGGCCGCATTATATGATGTTTAAAGCCATTTTATGATGCCATCACCTTTGCCGTAGTGGCTGCAGTATGCGACGGATGGTAAATGTAGAGGCACGACTTGTTCTTAATCGTCTCAATAATATCGTGTGTGAGCTCAGCGGGCAGCGCCGGACAACCCTGGCTTCTCCCGAGGCGGTGGTTGTTCCTGATGAACGATTCCGATACATAATCGGCTGCATGCATCACGACGCCCCGCGCACGTGCGGCGCTGTTGACGCCTTTTTCCATGCCATCCAGCTTGAGCGAGGCACCGTGCTTGCCGTTGTAAATCTCGCCGGTAACGTAAAGTCCGAGGCTGCTTTTATACGATTCCGACGCATTGGAAAAGCTGTTTGCAAATTCGTCGCCTGAGTTCCTGCCATGCGCCACCAACGATTGGTACAGCACGGTATTGGTTGCCATGTCGATGACCCAAAGACGTTTGGTATTGGATGATTTGCTGAAATCAATCAGCGTGAGGATATCTTTCTTCAATGCGCCTGATGCTTTTAATTCATAAAAGGCCTGAAGCCCCTGGGCGAAGCTTGTGATATCAGGAAGCGCGAAATGGTTTGCATTCAGGCTGTTGTACACCGTTGACGCTTCAGTCTCAAATGCCGTTGCGGCTGGGACGGTGGCGATTGCTGAAACTTTTTTAACTGCTGTTTTTTCGATTGGGGAAAAGCTGGTCAGAACGAAAATAATGACTGCCGATATTCTGTATACCATTGAAAATGTTTAAGTTAATACTTCGTCTTTGGGACCGCAAAAGTAACGCACCGAAGGCTGACTGCCAAAATAATGGGCAAATTTTAACTTTTGCGAAATATCGGGTAGGAATTACAAAACGCTGCTGCCTTTTTATTATTGTATGGATGCGAGGAAATTTACTTTAAATTTTTACTTTTGCCTCACAATCAACCCCTATGAGCAAAATTCACCAAGTATTCCTGTCGCTGTTGCTACTCACAGGCGTAAATGTTTTTGCTCAGAAAAAAATCCTCGTAGCCAGGAACACGTCCGAGAAAATAACCGTAGACGGCAAATTTACGGAGGCCGCCTGGACGACCGCCCCATTGGCCGGTGATTTCGTGATGTTCCAGCCTGATAATGGCAAGCCGATTGACAGCGCAAAGAATACTGAAGTCCGTATACTTTACGACAATGACGCCGTTTACATCGCCGCGACGATGCATGACGACGACCCTTCAAAGATCCGGAAAGAGATTACGCAGCGTGACAACGTGGGGACAGCAGATATTTTTGGGGTTTTCATCAACGGGTTCAATGACGGCCAGCAGGATTTCCAGTTTTTTGTGACCGCTTCGGGCGTGCAGCTCGACCGGCTGGCTACAGAAGACGGCGCCGTGTCGCCGGACAATTTCAACCAGGATTTTTCGTGGGACGGCATTTGGGACAGCAAGGTACTGATCACCGATTTTGGTTGGACTGTGGAAATGAAAATACCTTATGCGGCGCTTCGATTTTCGAAGGAGAAGGTCCAGACGTGGGGATTGAATTTTTACCGCAGCATCCGCCGCGACCGGCAGCATTATACGTGGAGCCCGATTGATTCTGAGATCCGCTCGACGCGCAACCAGAACGGCGTCCTGGAGGGCATTGAAAACGTCAAGACCTCCACGAGGCTGTTCTTCATCCCTTACTCTTCTTATTATTATGAAAACAACGAATCCGGATCGGCCAATAAATTCAAAGCCGGAATGGACATCAAATATGGCATCAACGATTCATTCACGCTGGATGCGATCCTGATACCCGATTTCGGTCAGACGCGCTTCGACAATGTCATACTGAACCTGAGTCCGTTTGAGCAGCAATTTTCCGAAAACCGCCCATTTTTTACCGAAGGCACCGACCTCTTCAATAAGGGAGCGCTTTTATATTCGAGACGCATCGGCGGCGCACCCCGGTTTCAGCCCGAAGACTTTGATCCCGTCAATGAAACGATTGCCAATGCGCCGGCAACGGTCAATTTGCTGAATGCTGTAAAAGTGTCGGGGCGGACAAAAAAAGGGCTTGGGATTGGCGTACTGAACGCGGTAACCGAGCGCACCTACGCCACGGTACAAAACACGGCTACGGGTGAAAAACGCGAGGGTGTGGTCGAGCCGCTTACAAACTACAATGTGCTGGTGCTTGACCAGCGGTTCAACCAAAACTCTTCGGTGACGCTTGTCAATACGAACACGCTGAGGGAAGGGCACTACCGCGATGCCAATGTTGCCGGCCTGCTTTTCGATCTTAACACAAAAGAGAATTCGTACAACTTGTCAGGCGATTTCAAATACAGCACGATTTACTCAGCGAGCCAAACTGACGGCTTCAAGACCTCGCTGAATTTTGAAAAGACCAGCGGCAAATACCGTTATACGATTTTCGGGAAATACCTTTCGGCAGATTATGACATCAACGACCTCGGCATCGCGTTCCAAAGCGATTACCACAATATATATGCCGACTTCAGTTACCGCATCCTCAATCCTACCAAGGTTTTCAATACTTTCCGGACTGACGTGAAATCGAGTCTCGAACTTGAAAACACGACCGGAAAGTTGCAGGATAATTTCATCAATTTTTCAGCGGAAGGCAACACGCGCCGCAATGATTATTACCGTCTGCTTTTCCAGGCAAATCCTTTGGAAAGCTTTGATTTTTATCAGCCTCGCATTTCGGGAAGGTATTCCTATATCCCGCGCAGCATCACGACGCTTTTCGTATTTTCTTCAAATTATAACAATACCCTTGCCATTGATTTCAATCCGTCTGTAAAGTGGTATGATGAGAAAGGCCGCCGCGACTATGGTTTCTTTTTCAGCCCGAGATACCGCATCAACGACAAGATTCTGCTGATTTACGGGTTTAATTACGTCCGATCGATGAACGACCGCGGCTACGTAGGACACGACCCCACGAACATTTATTATGCGGAAAGGAACATCAAAACAATCACCAATGAGTTGTCAGGGAAATTAGCGCTGAACAATAAAATGACCATTAACCTGACGGCAAGATATTACTGGTCCTTTTCAGACAACCATGATTTTTTTGTATTGCAGAATGATGGGCACCTGTCGCCTGCGACACTGGTTTCGGTGCTCGATGAGAATTTTAATGTATGGAATTTTGACCTTTCGTATGCCTGGTGGTTTGCGCCGGCCAGCCAGATTTCTATCCTATACCGGAACAACGCCCTGGATTACCGCAACGACATCCGGCGGGGAATCGGCGAAAACCTCAAAAACCTGTTTGACAACAGCCTCAACAACATCTTTTCGGTGAGCTTCCGCTACTACATCGATTACAACAGCGCGAGGAAGTGGTTTTAAGATAAAGCATGCCGGTTTTTGGTTTTTATTAACCTGCAGGGCTTGGAATTCAATTATCTTTGCAAAAATCCTTTTCGATGAACAAGAAAGTCATTCTGATGATCCTGGACGGCTGGGGAAAATCCCCGGACCCTAAAGTTTCCGCCCCCGATAACGCAAAAATTCCCTTCATAAAAAACCTGCTTGCAACTTACCCGACGGCCGAATTGCGGACGGACGGACTCAACGTAGGGCTCCCTGACGGGCAAATGGGAAATTCGGAAGTCGGACACATGAACCTGGGTGCCGGAAGAATCATCTACCAGGATCTTGTGAAAATTAACCTTGCCGTCGAAAATAAGACGTTCAACAAGGAAAAGGCTGTCGCCGACGCGTTCCATTATGCAAAGGAATATGATAAGGATGTGCATTTGCTGGGACTGGTTTCCGACGGCGGCGTCCATTCACACATCAACCATTTGAAAGGGCTGATTGACGCGGCGCATGATTACGGACTGGAGAAGGTTTTTATTCATGCGTTTACCGATGGGCGCGACGTGGACCCAAAATCGGGCACGGGTTTTATCGGCGACATTGTGAACCATGTAAAAGGCACATCGGTAAAGCTGGCCTCCGTGATTGGGCGCTACTATGCCATGGATCGTGACAAGCGCTGGGAACGGGTGAAACAGGCGTATGATTTATTGGTCCATGCCGAAGGCACGCATTCGCAGGATGCCGTGAAAAGCATCGCTGAAAATTATGCGAAAAACATCACAGATGAATTCCTTCCGCCGATTGTCATGACCAATGACCATGATGAGCCGCTCGTCACAATCAAGGAAGGTGATGTGGTGATTTTCTTCAACTTCAGGACCGACCGCGGAAGGCAACTCACGGAAGTACTTTCACAAAAGGACCATCCTGAGGAAAACATGCACAAGATGAACCTGTATTATGTGACGATGACCAATTATGATGATACGTTTCATAACATTTACAGGATTTTCGACAAGGACAATATTACCGAAACCCTTGGGGAAGTTTTGGAAAAAAACAACAAAAAGCAAATCAGGATAGCCGAAACCGAAAAATATCCGCACGTGACGTTTTTCTTCTCCGGCGGCCAGGAGGCGCCATTTGAAGGCGAAACCAGAATTTTAAGGAACTCCCCTAAAGTCGCGACCTATGACCTGCAGCCTGAGATGAGCGCTTTTGAGCTCGCAGATGCCCTGGTGCCTGAACTCGATAAAGGCGAAGTTGACTTTGTGTGCCTGAACTTTGCCAATGGCGACATGGTAGGGCATACTGGCGTGATGGAAGCCGCAATCAGGGCGTGCGAAGTGGTGGATCAATGTGTGGAAAAAGTCGTAACGGCTGCCTTGAAAAACAATTACACCACCATTGTCATCGCCGATCACGGCAATTGCGAAACGATGATCAATCCTGATGGGAGTCCGAATACAGCGCACACGACCAATCCCGTGCCGATCATCCTTGTGGATCCGGAACTGAAACACATCAACAGCGGCATTCTGGGCGATATTGCACCCACCATACTTGAGCTCATGGGCATCGGGAAACCCGAAGCGATGACAAGACATTCGCTTTTGTAATGTAGGAAAACTGCCGGATTTGCTGTTTAAATATTATTTGCAATAATGAAAATATTACTCCGGGCGATAATGCCTGCCTTTTTATTATGTTCGGTATGGATTTTTGCTCAGGGCGGCGCTTCGTCCTGTGCGGAACTGCAAGCCAATTTCCAGCAATACCAATCCTGCGCCACGAGCATACCGTTTACCAATTCGGTAAACAACACCAGCGCCGAAAATTTCGATACGAGCTGCATCGGCGAGCCGCTGCAGGGACCCACCTGGTTTTTTATGAAAATCAAAACGTCCGGAAGCATCCAGCTGAAAATCAGCCAGGTCAGCAATAACGGCAATGGAACGGATGTCGATTTCGTGCTTTGGGGTCCGTTTCCTAACCTGAACAGTATTTGCGGCCAATTGAACCAATTGAGGGAAATCGATTGCAGCTGGTCAGCGGCGGCCATCGAACAGGTTACGCTCCCCAACGCCGTGGCCGGACAGTTGTACGTATTGCTGGTTGATAATTATTCAAATGTACCGGGCGAGATTACGATTACGCAAACCGGCGGGACAGGAAGCTCGGACTGCGGATTTTTGTCGGCGGTGGATATACAGGATGATATGGGAAACGATATTGAGCAAATCAGTTTTTGCACACCCGACACCAGGAATTTGGTTGCAACTGTCGAGTCCGATGATTTTCCTGGTAACGCGGCAGACCTGCGGTTTAATTATAAGTGGTACAAAGACAATGTTGTTGTCAGTACAGTAACGGCGTCCCCATCGAATTCCAACATACTGAACATATCCCAAAGCGGAACCTACAGGGTGGAAATGAGTGCCTATGACAGCACAGACCCCGCTGTCGTAATTGATAATCTGGAAGTTTACACCGATGAAGCCATCGCAATTACAAGTCCCGTCATTACGCCTCCTGACCCGATTAGAGGCTGTGGAAATCCCGATGCGGTGTTTAACCTGACCGCCAGGAATTCGCAGATTACAAATTCTAATTCCGCCTATTCGGTTACATTTTATGAGTCACAAAACGATATGGATAACGGGATTGGTATTCCCAATCCCAATGCTTACACCTCAGGCAGCCGTACTATTCTGGTTCGCGTTGTCGACCCGCAGAATAGCTCCTGCCCTGTAACCACATCGCTGACCCTGGAAGTAAGGCAGCTCCCCGGCAGTGCAGTAAACCCTGAGGCAATCCAATATTGCGACGATAGTGGCTATACCGTCTTCGACCTAACACAACATGAGGAGCAAATGGCCGGCAATACGCCTTCCGGCATCAGCTTCAGGTATTACATCAATTTGGATGATGCCGAAGCTAATAATGATTACAACATTCCAAATCCGCAGGCTTTTAAAAATACAGAAAAAGCACATCAGGTGATTTACGTACGCATCAACAGTACTTTGAATAATGACAGCGAGACTGGAATTTACTGTTACCGTATACTGGAGCAGGAAATATATGTTCGTCACAGCCCATTCCACAAGGTAAGGCAATTTTACTACGTCTGTATCGACATCGATGGTAATGTCGTGAATCCCGCGCTCATCGACTCTGGTTTATCGCAGGGCAATTACGATTTCATATGGTTTAACGGTTTTGATGCCCAAGCAGGCAATGAGATCATCGGTGCCAATGGCCCCGTTTTCACGACAGAGCATGAAGGCGATTATTCTGTCAGGATCACCGATCTGGCCTATCCGACGCTTTGCCAGACGGTAGCTAACTTTACCGTCAGGAATTCACTCGTGCCATTTTCGCTCAAGGGCAATCCAGCCGAGCTCGTGGCTTTTGATACTGACAATACGATTACGGCAGTAGTTACGCCACCGTCTGATGATTTTGAATACAGCCTTGACAATACGCCCTGGCAGCAGAGCAATGTTTTTACGGACGTCAAAGAAGGCATTTACAATCTGCGCGTCCGCAATCAATATGGCTGTGGGGAGCTCAGCACTATGGTCGTCGTCGCCGATTACCCTCGTTTTTTCACACCGAACGGCGATGGGTACAATGACTACTGGAACATTGGCGGACGGCTGGCACTGGACCAGTCCAATGTGTTTGTCTATGACCGTTTCGGGAAGCTGATCACTGAACTCACGGCGAATGAAACCGGATGGGACGGCACCTACAACGGCAGGCCTGTGCCGGCTGACGACTATTGGTTCCGCATCAACTACACTGTCGGCGGACAGGCAAAGGAATTTCTGGGTCACTTTTCACTGAAACGTTAGGAGGTCCAAATTCCGGTTTTGGAGTAAAAAGTTTGGCGTTGAGGCACTTTGCTACTTTCCAACTAAAAGCGTACTTTTGCCACCTGAAAATACCATCATGATTATACCTAAGACACCGGAAGAAATTGAGCTGATGCGCGAAAGTGCACTGCTCGTTTCCAAAACACTGGGAATGATAGCTACCGAAATCAGGCCGGGCATCACCACGCTCGAACTGGATAAAATGGCGGAACAATTCATCCGTGACCACCAGGCCGTACCTGGTTTCCTGGGTCTTTACGGCTGCCCTTCGACACTGCTTACGAGCGTTAACGAACAGGTTGTCCACGGACTCCCTACGAACCGCCCTATTGAGGAAGGCGATATCGTATCGGTGGATTGCGGGGTGCTGAAAAACAAATTCTATGGCGATCATGCCTATACCTTCGCCATCGGTGACATCGACCCGAAAACCCAAAAACTGCTCGAAGTGACCAAGGCATCGCTGTACATTGGGATCAGGGAATTCCGCGCCGGAAACCGCGTTGAAGACATTGGCAGCGCCATCCAGAAATATACCGAATCGCACGGCTACGGCGTGGTGCGCGAACTTGTCGGGCACGGATTGGGCGAAAAAATGCACGAAGATCCCGAAGTGCCGAATTATGGCAAACGCGGCCGTGGCAAGCTTTTCGTCGAAGGCATGACCATCGCTATTGAGCCGATGATCAATATGGGAACGCGCAATATCAAGACGCTCAAGGACGGATGGACAATTGTAACCGCGGATAAGAAACCGAGCGCGCATTTCGAGCACAATGTGGCACTGGTTGACGGAAAACCCGAGTTGCTTTCGACATTCGCTTACATTTACAAAGCGCTGGGGATTGCCTCTGATGAAGAAAATGAGTTTCGCAAAATGCCATTGGCCATCTGATGAAAAAAATCTTTAAGCTGCTGCTCAATACGGTCCCGCGGCCTTTACTGATCCGGCTGAGTTATCTGGCACGCCCCGTATTGGCCTGGCTGCTGAAAGGCAAAAAATTCACCGACCCGATTGATGGGAAAAGCTTTTCCATGTTTCTGCCATACGGCTACGGTACGCAGCGCAACAACGTACTATCACCAAGTACGCTTTCGCTCGAGAGACATCGCCTGCTGTGGCTGTACCTCAACAATGAAACCGATTTTTTCACGGCGCCGAAAAAAGTGCTGCATTTTGCACCCGAACAGGCTTTCTATACATTATTCCGAAACCGGAAAAACCTCGATTACACCACGACAGATTTATATTCCCCGCTGGCTGATGTAAAGGCCGACATCTGTAATCTGCCGTTCGCGGACAACCAATATGATGTGATCCTTTGCAACCATGTCCTGGAGCACATCCCCGATGACACCAAAGCGATGCAGGAATTGTACCGGGTGCTGAAGCCTGGCGGCATGGGGATTTTCCAGATCCCGCAGGATTTATCACGCGAGCATACTTTTACAGACGACACGATTACCGACCCGAAGGAGCGCGCAAAAATTTTCGGCCAATACGACCACGTCCGCGTGTATGGCCGGGATTATTTCGACAAACTGCGCAGCATCGGTTTTCAGGTGATTGAAGAAGATTACACGAAAAAACTGCCCGCGGAACTTGTGGTGCAGTATTGCCTGGCCCCGGGAGAAATTATCCCGGTTTGTTTCAAGTAATTCGCCGCCAGGGTTATTTCAAAATCCAAATAAAAAAGCCTGACGCAACAGCATCAGGCTTTTTACATTATTGTCAACAGGACGTTGACATATGGTCTGGTTCCCTCATACGGAAACCTAACTTTTCTCCGGCATCAAAATCCCGATTACTTTATCCTTGGTGAGATATTTCCTGGCCACATCCTGAAGGTCTTTGCCCGTAATCGCCTTAATCTTATCTTCTTTACCGAGCACATCGGCGGGATTTGAGGAATTTACGTAAGCATCGGTGAAATTTTCAAGCCAATAGCTGTTTTCCCTGATGTTCTTCTTGTAATCGAGCAATTCGGCCTCCTTGTACTTTTCAAGATCTTTTGCTTCAGGCCCATTGTCAATGATTTTCTGGAGTTCCTTCAGTGCGGAAGCAACCAGCTTATCGGTATTTTCAGGTCCGCAGGGGAATCCGATGTTGAAGCCGAAACTGCCGTGGGGCATTTTGTTCATGTATCCACGCGCGCTGATTCCGTACACACCGCTTTCATTTTCCCTGAGTTGCTCAATCAATTTGATGGTGAGCACCTCGCCCAGTGCCTCGAGCGCCAGCGCTTCTTTGGGAGAATAAGCGGCATCTCCGTAATACATAATCGTTACGGTACTTTTCGGGTCAGCCCCTTTGTTAATGACCTTTTTCAGGTCACCCTTCACGAGCCTGTAACCCGGATCCACGACCTGATCCTTCCGCCCTGTCGACGGCAACGACGCAAGGTACTTCGCTGAATAATCGGCTATTGCCTGATCGTCTATATTGCCCACGAAATAAAATTCGAAGTCACCGGCATCGGCAAAACGCTCCCTGAATTTCTTATACGCCAGTTCGTAATCGGTCATCTTCCAGGCGTTGTCATCAGGAAATATTCCGGCAAACCTCGGGTTGTCCTTCATCAGGAACGAATACAGTTCTTTCTGGAAATACACCGATGGCTGTGAGGTGAGGTTTTTAAAAAACGCCGATTGCTTTTGTTTGTATCCTTCGAAGGCGTCCTTATCCATATTGAGGTCGGTAAAATACGCATGGATCATTTCAAACATGTATTCGAAATCCTTCGGCGTGGCGTTACCGCTGATGTTTTCTGTGATATTGCTGACGTAAGGATATACATTGGCAATCTTCCCGGACATGAATTTGTTGATGTCGTTGAGTTTCAGTCCGGAAAAACCGGCTTCCATCAAAGCGCCGTCAGCGAATTGTGTCTTTTTGTAGTCGTCATCCGAATAGAGGTTTGAACCGCCCCAGCTGATGCCTTCCATGACAATCTCATCATTCTTGAAATCCGTTTTCTTGTATATGACTTTGGCCCCGTTTGAAAGATACAGGGTCGTCGATCCAATCTTCGGATCGGATTCTTTTTTTACAACGCTGCCCGCTTTTACAGGATGCCGCAACAAGCCCTCCGCAATGGCCGTATCCTCGTAAGGCTTGAGGTCACTTTCATTCACGTTGAGTGCAGCGAGCACCTCTTTTTCCGTAGCTTTTTTGAGCCCTTCCTTTTCGGGACCGGTGATGACCACTACCCTATTGTCGTCCCTGATGTAGTCATTGAGGAACGTACTCACATCGGAAAGGCTGATCTGCGGGAGGATTTTCTGTACGGCATTGTATTCCCATTCAATGCCCGGCGCCGGACTGCCTTCGAGATAATAGGCCTGGTACTCCCCGATGAAATTCTGTGATTCCGATTTATCGCGGTCGTTGAATGCGGATTCATAGCGCGCTAAAAATTCTGATTTTGCCCTGTCGAGCTCACCTTGCGTAAATCCGAATTTTTTCGCACGCGCATTTTCGGTCACCAGCACATTCAAAGCCGAGAGCTGCTGGTCTTCCTGCATCATGGCCATCGACTGGAAGGCTTCTTTTGTCCTCGCGAAAGTCCCTCCATGGTAAGAAAAGCCATAAGTGAACGGCGGCGTAGGCGAATTGGTCAGCTCATTGAGCCGGTTGTTGAGCATCGTGACGAACAGTCCTTCTTTGAGATTCATCTTGTAATCATCCACCGTGACGGTTTTTCTCGGCAGGCCGGTGTCCTTGTAAAGCAGCTGGACATTTGCGCTTGACGCTTCCTTATCACTTTCAATGGCAATAAAGGTCTCTTTGTGGTTCGGGACGTCAAAGGTTTTCCTGGGTTTTTCGTTCTTCGGATTCTGGTATGCCGAAAAATGGTCGATGATTTTCTTCTCCATTTCAGCCACGTCAATATCCCCTACCACGATTACGCTGATCAGGTCCGGACGGTACCAATCCTTATAAAAGCTGATCAGTTTGTCGTATTTGAAATTCTCAAGCACTTCTTTTTTTCCGATCGGAAGGCGGTCTGCATAATGTGATTTGTACATCATTTTGGGAAGGTAACGGCCCATCATCCTTTTGTTGGCACCAAGACCAAGGCGGTATTCCTCAAGCACCACGCCGCGTTCCTTGTCGATGTCTTCAGGGGTCAGGTTGGCGTTGAATGCCCAGTCTTCGATAATCTGGAATCCTTTTTCAAGTTTCTCAGGATCATCGGAAGGGATCGGCAGGAAATAAGCCGTTTCATCAAAGCTGGTGTAGGCGTTCAGGTGCTGGCCAAACTTGACCCCGATGCTCTGCAGGTAGTCTACAAGTTTGTTTTTTGGAAAACGCTTTGTCCCATTAAAATTCATGTGTTCCATGAAGTGCGCCAGTCCCTGCTGGTCATCCTCCTCAAGGATCGAACCGGCGTTAATGACCAGCCGGAGGTCTACCTTGTCTGCAGGTTTGTCATTTTTCCGGATAAAGTACGTAAGCCCGTTTTTGAGCTTTCCGGTTTTCACATTCGGATCAAAAGGGATTTTACCCGTTCCGGTAAGATCCTGCGCGCTTATTGACAGTGGAAATGCCAACAGCAACAGCCATGCTTTGTTCATTTGTTTCATAAGGTTTCGTGATTTAAGAGCCTCAATGTAGCATATTATCAGGATATCCCGCGCAGAATTCGCAATATTTAACAATAATGTGTTACTTTCAAAGCACCTCCCGCAGCAATTTAAATCACATTTATTTGTTTATATTTACTACCGAGAATATATTTTATGATGAAGCATTACTGTTATTTCCTGCTTTCCTTTTTGCTGGTGTCCGCATCCGGCCGGGCCCAGACCGATACCGAAATTATCCCGCCTTTCAACATAAAGACCGTAACCTTCGTTCAAAGCGGCCAGAATGCGATACCCGTCTTCAACCTCAGCGATACGTTCCAGTTCCAGTTTGACGACCTTTACGGCAACGAGGCGAATTATTATTACCAACTGGTCCATTGCAATTACGACTGGACAAAATCGGATCTTTCGGAAAGCGAATACATCGATGGGTTTGACGACCAGCGCATCCAGGAATACAACAATTCGTTCAACACCTTGCAGCTGTATTCGCATTACAAGCTGTCGTTCCCCAACAGGTTTACCCGGTTTAAAGTGACCGGAAATTACATGCTTAAAATCCTCAATGAGAACAGGGAGGTGGTTTTTTCAAGAAAATTTATATTGTATGAAGATTTGGTTTCGGTGCCATTGCAGATCAAAAGGGCCCGAAACATAGGGGTAATCGATTTTAAACAAAACCTCGACTTCGCCATCCGGTCAAAGAACATCCAGTTCCAAAGTCCGCTGCAAAACGTCAAAGTGCTGCTGTTCCAAAACGCAGAAATCAATTCGGGAATCACCAACATCAAGCCACAGTACACCATAGGGAACGACCTGATTTACAAATACGATGCTGAAACGCAGTTCTGGGCGGGCAACGAGTTTCTGTATTTTGAAAACAAGGATGTGCGCGGCGCGACGAATAATGTGCTTCGCGTGGATGCCCAGGATACTTACAATGCTTACCTGTACCCAAATACAGCGCGCGCAAACAGTCCGTATACCTATTTTCCCGACATCAACGGCAATTTCCAGATCAAGAACATCAATGCCGAAAACAACGAGCTCGAAGCGGATTACGTCTGGGTTTTCTTTACGCTGTCGGCGCCCAACTATTTCGGGAACAAGGATATTTATATCAACGGGATGTTCAACAATTACGCCATCGATCCCGAGTTCAAGATGGATTATAATGCCGCGAAAGCCAGTTATGAGAAAGCATTGCTGATCAAACAGGGCTTTACGAATTTCAGGTATACCATATCCGATGCGAAAGGCAACATTGACCGGGAGCATGCCATTGACGGCAATTTCTACCAAACCGAAAACAATTATTTCGTCGTAGTGTACTATCGGGAAAACGGACAGCGCTATGACCGCGTTATTGGTAAAGGTGTGGCCACTTCCGTAGATATTACCAATTAATCAAAATTTAACGCCGCGGCTGTCGGTTCCAAGCATTTTTTTGTAAATTTGGGTGTTTTAAATTCTGCCGTACAAATGGTTACACAAATAACGAGAGGCATCAAGATTTCCGTACACACCAGTTTTGAAGGCACCTACTTCAAGAACTACAAGATCCATTTTGCCTTTAGTTATGAGATTACCATAGAAAACTCAAGTAAGGATTCGGTCCAGCTGATTTCCCGGCACTGGGAAATTTTCGACTCTCTGAACGAATTGGAAATTGTTGATGGCGAAGGTGTCATCGGCAAAAAACCCGTGTTGAAACCCGGAGAAAAACATACATACAGCTCGGGCTGCCTGTTGTCATCACCATTTGGCGCGATGAAAGGCTATTTTAACATGGTGAATTTTACCACGACGCGCAACTTCCGGGTGATTGTACCCAATTTTCGCCTCAGTGCACCATTCGCATTAAACTGACGAATTGCGTCCAACTATAAAAGACAATGCCCCTTATCGGGGCATTTTTTCTTTTGCTGAGTGGTTAAACGGCGCTTCCCGGTGCGGAAGGATCCATCGGTGAGCGCGGTGACCTGGAGTCATGCTGCGGATCGACATCGCCCCAGTCTGACTTGTGCGATTCCTCATCCTCTTCGTCACGGTCATCATCATCAGTTTGCTCGTCACGATCCTGCATCGCGTGGATCCGGCGTTCTGACTCGGCATCGGCATGGGGCAGCGTACTAACGTTTCCTGCTGTCCCGGGAACCATCAGCGCCGGGTCGTCATCGTGCCTGCCCAGATGCTCCCATGTTTTGGTTTCATCTGCGTTCGGGGTGTTTTCATTTGGTTTCATAACTTTTCTTTTTTCATAAAGTTACATTTGGTATCGGGCCAAAACTTATGGATAAAATCGAAAAAATTACAGTATTCCGTCAACAGACTTTGACTATCCTATCCTGCGCTATCGCGTAGACGCAATCTTCGTTTTCGGGCATGAGCACATAAGTGCCCGTGAATTCCCCGAACGCGGGCAGGATCATCTGATTTTCTTTCCTGAAAAAACACGGAAGTTTAATAAACTGCCTCCCGATTCCCCGCAACTCAATCGCTGGATGGATGTGCCCGCAGAAGGTGAATAAGCCGTCCCGCTCCTCGGGGTGGTGGGTCAGTAAAAATCCGTCAGACACCAATTCTTTGACCACCAATATGCCCAGGTCATCGTAATGCCGCTGTGCGATAATGTCGTGGTTTCCCGCCACCAGTACGATTCTCGCCTCCGCAGATTGTACCCAGCCGTCAAAAAGCTCCCACTCGCGATTCTTCTTACTATGGAAGAGGTCACCGAGGAAAATCACCGTCTCAGGCTCGAAATGCGTGAGCACCGCATCAAGCCGATGGAAATTGGCTGCCACTGCATTTTCCGGGACTGCGACACCATGTTTCCGGAAATGCGAGACTTTCCCTAAATGCACATCTGAAATCAGCAGCGTACTCCGTTCTTTCCAGAAAACCGCCGCCGATGGGTGCAGTGTGAAGGTATGCCCCAAAATCGAAATGTCCTGTGTCATTTGTCGTTTTTCATAAAGGAAGCGGTCATTTTTGCGATGCGGTCGGCAAGGGTCTCGCTGCTGAGTTTCTCCCGGAGCCGGTCTGTAATAATCGGAAAGCTGAAAGGCGTCGGCTTGGCGCATTTACGCACGACAATTTCCTGTTTATTGATTCTTTCCAAAGCTACGATTAAACGTCCTTCTTCGAGCTGGTGTTCAAAAGTTTCGCGGTACGCCTGCTGCAGTAATAAATTATCGGGCTCATAATCGCGGAATACCGCAAACAGCAGTTGAGAACTGCTTTGGAGGTGCTTGGTTTTGATCAGCTGCCCGGGATAACCGGTAAAAACGAGGCCTGCGATGACGGCGATGTCGCGGAATTTCCGTCGGGCCATCTCGGTGGCATTGAGGCTGTGCTGCAAATCATGGTGCACATATTCGGTTGAAAACAAATTGTTGTCCAGCACCGACTGCATGTCAATCTCCTGGTCTGAAAGCAATTCGAAGCCGTAATCATTGTAGGCCAGGGAAAAAGAAATCGGCGACAGCAAACTGATGCGGTAGGCCAACAGGCTCGCGAGCGCCTCATGCACAAACCGTCCTTCAAACGGATAGAAAATGGCATGGAAACCTTCGCGGGTCTTAAACATTTCAACCAGGAACTCATCGGCTCCAGGGATGATGGACTCCTTTCGCTGGCGTTTGAAAACCGGCGCCATGGCCTTGAGTTCCGGGGTCAGCTTGTCTGAATTGGCGAGGTACATTTCCTGACGGAGCATTTCGCTCATCTGCGCAGAAAACGACAGCCTGCCGCCCATCCAGCTGGTTAATTTGGAACTTTTGGCATGATCGGCGCGCCTTACGATAACCTGCATGTTCTTTACCTGGAACAACTCAAGCTTGCGACCGGCAAAGGTAAACACGTCGCCGGGCTTGAGCTTTGAGATAAACCATTCCTCAATCGTCCCGATAAAACCGCCGCCCAGATACTTCACGTTCATAACCGCGTCGCCCACGATGGTCCCGATCTGCATGCGGTGGTGCATGGCGATTCGCCTGCTTGTAATCTTAAACGATCCGTTTTCCAGGATTTCCACTTTTTTATACTCGTCGTAGGCCTGCAGGCTCTGGCTGCCTTTAGTGATGAAGTTCAGGATCCACTGCCAGTTCTCGGGTGTCATTGCCTGGTAACAAAATGTGCCTTTAACTTCCCGATAAATGTCATCCGGAAAAAAACCATCCGAAACCGCAAGCGTATTGAGATACTGCACGAGTACATCCCAACTGTTCAGGTAGGGCACACGATCTTCTACAACCGTTTCAGCAACTGCCTTCTTGAGCGCGGAAGCCTCTATGAGTTCCATGGCATAGGTCGCCAGAAAGTAAATCACGCTTTCCTTGCCCGGCTGGTGTCCGCTGCGGCCTGCGCGTTGCATAAACCGCGCCACCCCTTTCGGGCCGCCTACCTGGATGATGGTTTCGACGGGCGCAAAATCGACGCCCAGGTCGAGGCTCGAGGTACATACGACCACTTTAAGTTGTTCGTCCCGTATGGCCTGTTCCACCCACAAACGCGTATCGCGGTTGATACTGCCGTGGTGCATTGCCATCTCGCCCGCAAATTCCGGGTATTTTTCCAGCAGGCGCTGGAACCAGATCTCGCATGCCGAACGCACATTGGTAAAAATCAAAGTGGTCCTGCTCCTGCGGACGATCTTCGCCACCTCATCGATCAGGTGCAGCCCCATATGCCCGCGCCAGGGATAGGCTTCCATCTTTTCAGGGATGACCGACAGTATCTTGATTTTCTTATTGATGTGCGCATGCACCAGGACTGAATTCCGCAACGCCTCTGAGTCAACGCCCAGCAACACTTCGCGGGCCTGCTGCAGGTTGCCGATCGTTGCCGAAATGCCCCAGATGCGCATATCACCGGTAATCGATTTCAAGCGCGACAAAGCGAGCTCGACCTGCACGCCGCGTTTGGTCCCGAGCAATTCGTGCCATTCGTCAATAATGATTGCGGTGCAGTCCTTAAATACCTTGTCATAACCTTTTGATGCGAGTAAAAGCTGCAAACTCTCCGGGGTCGTCACCAGCAAATCCGGCATTTTGTCCTTCTGTTTTGCGCGCTCGGCAGTCGAGGTATCTCCACTGCGGATCCCGACGGTCATCGGCGCGCCCAGGTCTTTCACGACGCGCTCCGCGGCCTGCTTGATTTCCACCGACAATGCGCGCAACGGCGTGATCCATACCGCTTTGAGTCCGGGTTTGTGCCTGCTTTGGTAATCGGGGTTTTGCCTGATATAATTCAGCACCACCGGTATCCACAACGCATACGTTTTCCCACTGCCCGTCGGGGCATTCAACAAGCCGTTTTTACCCTGCAGGAATGCTGTCCAGGTTTCTTTTTGGAATGGAAATGATTTCCACCCCTGGCTTTGGAACCAGTTTTCTGCGATTTGAAAGAGTTGGGTCCTGTTCATTATCTGCGGACGGGTGGTTTTTAATACGTTATTTATGAAATCATATTTTTCAGGTCTTCAACAGTATTGGCTTCATCGATCTTCTTGTCATGCCGCCAACGTAAAATCCGCGGAAATCGCGTGGCTACACCGCTTTTATGCCTTTTCGACAACGCGATGCCTTCAAACCCGATCTCAAAAACCAATTGCGGCGTCACGCTGCGTACCGGCCCGAAACGTTCCAGCGTGTTCTTACGGATCCAGTCATCGACCTTTCGGAATTCTGCATCGGTGAGTCCTGAATACGCTTTGGCAAAAGTCACCAGCTCCTTCTCGCCCTGCGCATTGGTCTGCCATAGTGCAAAAGTATAATCGGTAAACAGATTGGTACGCCGGCCTGAACCGCGCATCGCATAGGTGAGCACGGCATCTATGACGAGCGGCTCGATTTTCCATTTCCACCAATCGCCTTTTTTACGGCCCACTTCATACCCCGAACCGCGTCGTTTCAGCATCAGTCCCTCACTGCGCATGTCCCTGGCCCTGAGGCGTTCTTCAGTAACCTGTTCCCAGGAATTAAAAACCATACTTTGCGACAGAAGCAGCGGCAATCCCAGGTGTTTTACCGAATCCAGGAGCTGTTCCAAAAGCTCCCGCCGTACGTCATAAGGATGTTGGCGGATATCTTTGCCCTCCCATTCGAGCAAATCGTAGGCTTTGATAATCACCGGCGTTTTGGCCAGCAGCTCTTTTGAAACCGTTTTGCGCCCGATGCGTGTCTGCAGGTCGTTAAACGTACCGATTTCACCGTTTGGAAACGGCAGGATTTCACCGTCAATTACCGTCCCGTCAGGAATAGCACCGATGAAACTCCCGAATTCCGGGTATTTGTCGGTCACAAGTTCCTCGCCGCGGCTCCACACGTACACCCCGCCATCCCGTATGATTGTCTGCGACCGGATGCCGTCCCATTTGTGCTCAACCGCCCAGTCTTCAGGTGCCCCAAGTGATGAGACGGCTCCTTCAATCTGGTAGGCCAGATAAAACGGATACGGTTTTGAAAGGTAGTCGCTGCTTTTTTCATCCAATACCAATTCCCGGAACGAAATCGTCGCCGGGTTCCAGTTTCCCATGAGCTTGTATGCCAGGACATCCTCATCCACTTCAGTCGCTTTTGATAGTGCGCGTGTCATCAGTTTCTGGCTTACCCCGATGCGGAAGCTGCCGGTGATGAGTTTGGTAAACACGAATCGTTCATAATAATTCAGCGCCAGCCAGTTCTCGTGCAGGTACGCACGTTTCTGCTCGTCGGTTTTGCTTTTGAGCGCAATCATTTCATGAAGGTATTCGGAGAGGCTTTTGTCGGAATGTTCCCGTGTCGTCGGAATGATGAGCGCTATGGTTTCCGCGAGATCGCCTACAATATGGTAGCTTTCCTCGAAAAGCCACAACGGGATGGCCGCGAGTTCATTCGCCCATATACGCAGCAGCGTGGTATTGACCGGACGCGGCGGACGGCGGTGCGACAGGATGGCGATCGTCCATACCTTATCTTCATCTGAAGCATGAAGGAAGTATTCCGTGAGTGCCTTGACCTTTACGCTCGTCTTATTGGAACTGTCCAAGGCTTTTATCAGGTTGGCGAAATTCTTCATGCCGCGGTGTCGTTTTCTGTGGTTGCCGTGCCCATTTCTGCGGATTCGCCTTCGTACTGCGTATTGGCCGTGCGCGCGTCGTAACCCAACTCGCGCAGGTATCTCGAGAAAATATCGGAATAGCCGTGCGTGCAGATCACCTTCTCGGCACCGGTCGCCTTGATGCTGTCTAACAGCGCATACCAGTCGCAATGGTCGCTTAGCACGAATCCCTTGTCAATGGCGCGCCTGGCGCGTGCGCCACGGAAGGCCATCCAGCCGCTCGCGGTACCGGTGACAAATGGCGTCATTTTCCGGATCCACGGGCTGCCGTGCGCACTGGGCGGTGCAATGACGATGTTCCCGAGGAGCTCCTCCTTTTTTGTGGCAGAGGTAATCAGCGTGGTTTCAGGGAGCTTGACGATTTGGCGCAGAACTTCGGTCATGTTCTCGACGGCGCCGTGGGTATAAATTTTCCCTATCGAAGTGTCCAGGTGTTTCATCAGGCGTTGCGCCTTTCCCAAAGTGTAGCCAAACAAAACAGAGGTTCGGCCTTCTGCCCTGTTCTCAGCCCACCAGCTATTGATATCGCTGAACACGTCTTTCTGCGGCAGCCAGTTGAAAGCAGGCAGGCCGAAAGTACATTCGGTGATGAAGGTGTCGCATTTCACGACTTCATAGGGCTGCGAGATGCCGTCGTCCTCGGTTTTGTAATCTCCGGTAAATACCCAGACTTCGCCTTTGTACTCTACCCGAACCTGCGAACTGCCCACGATGTGGCCGGCGGGATGCAGTGAAAACTTCACCCCGTTGACAACGAACGTTTCATTCCAGCTTTTGCCGGTCACGTTGATTTCGCCAAGACGGTGACGGATGATGGGCACATTCTGATGGTGGGTAATGTAGTTTTGGTGGCCCCAGCGTGAGTGGTCGGAGTGGCCGTGGGTGATGATGGCATTGGTGACGGGCCGCCAGGGATCGAGATATACGTCAGCCTGCTGGCAATAGATGCCTTTGTCATTAAAAACGAGCAGCGGAGTTTTGTTCATAAGCGGATTTTCACTTCTTATAAATTTACGAAGTCAGATTGGGAAATGCGCCACTTTTTATTAGAAGTTTAACGTTTGTTGCGCGTGACGTTGTCCGCGTCATTTAAAATTAAGCGGACCGTTCATTTTGATGCCAAATCACGTATTTTTACCTATTGGCATTCCGATTCAAATCATTACATTGTCCGAATCAAAACCCATATCATGAAAACTGTATTACTATTCGTGTTATTCGGCATCAGCGCCTATTCTCAGAAAGATTCTTTAGCTGTAGAAATTGATGGCGGGACAATCAACAGGGATAAGCTGGAAATGCTTCTCAACGACGTGACCAGGCAAATCGATGAGGCTATGGATCTCGATAAAAAGTCAGATTTTCTTAGTCAGCGGGGCGTGCTTTTTTTGGCGATGGGAAATTACAGTAAATCCAATCTCGATTTTTTAACAATCATTGAAATCGACAAAGGTCATGTTCCCGAAGCCTATTACTACAAAGCCATTACCAATTCACTTCTGGGCAAATCCGATTGCGAGTCGTTCAGAAAAGCCAAATCGCTGGGCTACGAAACCGATTGGACCAACGTGAAAATCTTCTGCAGCGATTTATAACCGTACTCCGTAACCGAAACACATTTTATATTCTTCTACACACAAGGGTGTGAAACGCCAGCGCCATCAAATGGCGCATTACACTGAAAGGCATACCGTCTTTCAATCTGCACAGCCTGAACGGACTCCCGGGATTCAGGCGCATCCCGCCGAAACAGCAAAAGCTAAAAGGATCTCTTTTTCGCGTGCAAAACCATGATCTGAAATCAGTCGCGATTCTCTATCTTTGCACCACAAACAACAGTTCACCGGGCCAGGCTTTACTATCGGCGGATGGCGCGGTCATTACAGGTAATACTTAAAAATACACTTATGTTAAAAGGTTTTTTTCATGTGCCTAAGGCGGTCAACGAACCCGTTAAGGCATACAGGCCGGGAAGTCCGGAAAAAGAGGCTGTGCTTGCGGCTTACAATACGATGTGGAATGCGCAAATCGATGTGCCTTTGTATATCGGCAGCGACGAGATCAGGACCGGAAATACGAAAAACATGTCGGCGCCGCACGACCACAAACACGTCGTGGGAACCTACCACCTTGCTGAGAAAAAGCATGTGGACATGGCCATTGAAAGTGCCCTGGCTGCAAAAAATGCCTGGGCGGACCTGGCATGGGAGCAGCGCGCGGCGATTTTCCTGAAAGCTGCCGAATTGATTGCCGGGCCTTACCGTGCGAAGATCAACGCAGCCACTATGATCGCACAGTCCAAAACGATTTTCCAGGCTGAAATTGATGCCGCCTGCGAGCTGATTGACTTTTTGCGTTTCAACGTCGAGTTCATGACGCAGATTTACAACGACCAGCCGAAATCGAACTCGGATATGTGGAACCGTCTGGAGTACCGACCACTGGAAGGATTCGTGTATGCCATTACGCCATTCAACTTTACGGCGATCGCAGCGAACCTGCCGGCGAGTGCGGCCATGATGGGGAATGTGGTGGTGTGGAAACCGAGCGACAGCCAGGTATTTTCGGCCAAAGTGATTATCGATGTCTTCAGGGAAGCCGGTGTCCCTGATGGCGTGATTAATGTCGTGTTCGGTGATGCAGCGATGATCAGTAACAGGATTTTCGAACACGCTGATTTTGCAGGCATCCATTTTACAGGATCTACACATGTGTTCAAGGACATCTGGAAAAATATCGGAAACAATATCGATAAATACAAAACCTACCCAAGGATTGTCGGGGAAACCGGAGGCAAGGATTTCGTGATTGCACACCCTTCTGCCAATGTGAAGCAGGTCGTTACGGGTATTGTGCGTGGCGCGTTCGAGTTTCAGGGGCAGAAATGTTCAGCGGCATCGAGAGGCTACATCCCGCAAAGTCTTTGGCCAGCGGTGAAAGAACAACTGATTGCCGATGTGAAATCGATGAAGATGGGCTCGCCGGCCGATTTTTCGAATTTCATTACCGCCGTAATCCACGAAGGTTCCTTCGACAAACTGGCTTCATACATCGATCAGGCCAAGAAGGATTCCGATGCGGAAATCATTGTGGGCGGAAACTATGATAAATCAGTCGGATATTTTATCGAGCCAACGGTGATCGTGACCACCAATCCACACTATGCTACGATGGAAACCGAATTGTTCGGGCCTGTGATGACCATTTATGTGTACGATGACAAACAGTGGAGCGAGACACTCCGACTTGTTGACGAGACGTCGCCCTATGCGTTGACCGGCGCTGTGTTCAGCCAGGACCGTTACGCGATTGCAGAAGCAACCGAGGCGCTCAAAAATGCCGCAGGAAACTTTTATATCAACGACAAACCAACCGGTGCAGTGGTGGGTATGCAACCTTTCGGTGGTGCCAGGGCATCAGGGACAAATGATAAGGCAGGATCAGCACTAAACCTGCTGCGCTGGGCCTCTCCGCGTACCATCAAGGAAACCTTCGTGACCCCTGAGGATTACCGTTACCCGTTCTTAGGCGAATAAGTCGTTTAGCTTTACTACATATGACCAGTCTTCGGACTGGTTTTTTTATACCTGAAAACCAGTGGGTTTATAGAAATTTTCGTACATTAGGCTGCATTAATAACCGCAAACCAATTTATTGCTTATGGCGAAATTTTACCTTCCTCAGATAAAAAAACAGCTGGTTCCCGTTTTGATGATTTTGATGGCACTGCCGGCGTTTTCCCAATGGACGGCACAAAATTCAGGTGTCAATTCCGATTTAAAAGGTGTCTGCTGCATCAGTGAGAATGCGGTCGTGGTCGTCGGGGCCAACGGCACGATTTTAAAAACGACAGATGGCGGGATGAACTGGAACCAGAAAACCCCGGTAAACAGCAGTGATCTTCAAAAAGTGCAATTTGCCAATGGCCTTGCCGGATTTGCCATCGGGGCTTCAGGGACTTTACTCAAAACCACCGACGCAGGCGAAACATGGACTGCTATGGACACCGGTGAGACGGCAGACTTTTACGGACTTTCCGTATTGGATGAAACCACCTTCTACATTTCGGGCGACAACGGCACGATTAAGAAATCAGCCGACGGCGGCAGTACTTTTACGGCGTTGCAGGCAGGGTTAACCGAATCTGTAGATTCCGTCCAGTTCCTCAATGCGTATATGGGGTATGCCGAAAGCGGCGGCATCCTTTACAAAACGGCTGACGGTGGCAGCTCATGGACACAGGTTGCTAATCCGGGCATCGACTCATTCTTTTTCCTCGATGAAAATACGGGGTTCCTGAACGCAGCGGGCAGCGGTTTCTTCAAAACTTCGGATGGCGGCACGACCCTGGAAAGCCTGGGCAGCTCAGCGCTGTTTTTTACCCGACTTTTTTCGCTGAATGAACATGCCGTGTGGGGCGTTGAAAATATCGAAACCCTTTGCGGCTGCGCAACCCATTGTGTGGTGAAAGGCGAAATGACCAACACCAATTACGAGGATGTTAAAAATTGCGGCCTCGGAGGTGGGGACGGCATCGCCTTCAGCGACATTCATTTTGCAAACGATACAACGGGTTTCATTGTGGGAACCGGCGGCGCGATTTATAAAAACAGTACCGGCGTGATGCTCGGCCAAACTTCGCTTACCAAAGATTCGGTTGCCGTATACCCCAATCCGGCGTCGGCAAACCTGACGGTATCGGTTCCGGATCAATCCGGCGCAGCGTTTTCGATTGAAATCACCGATGTTTCAGGCAAGAGGATTTTTTCAGGCGATTACCACCACCGGCAAACGGCGACAATCAATGTGCAGTCTTTCTCAAAAGGCATGTACCTGCTCACGGTAACCGGTTCAGGCGCAAAACATATGGAAAAAATTGTTGTCAATTAAGGCATGTAACTTACCTTCGGACGTTACGCCATATCAGTCTAATAGCTATCAATCCGCTTTTAAACTGTTGTTAAACCTGAATCCTGATGCAGACAAGTCCTGCGAATTCTCGATGAAAATGGCACCAGCCTATTCCCGGCACATTGGATAATAAAAAGGCGGATGCAATACGCGCTTTTTTCGTACATTCGATTCATCTTAAAACAATCATATGAAAACAACTTTACTTTCCTTATTTTCCTTATTTACCCTTGCCGCCTCTGCCCAGAGCGTGGTGAGTTACTACGGAGACAATAATACGGCTTACACGCTGTTTTCTGCAGCGGCGCCGTTAGACCAGACGGCAGGCGCAGGCCAGGTGTGGAATTTCAGCGGGCTTACACAAACTGGCACGGTGACGGACGCGGTGAATGCGCCCACTACGCCTGAAACAGTGACTTATCCCGGGACCACGACGACCACAACAACATCAGGCACAGACAATGGCAGTCCGACGACGAGCAAGGTTTTTTCCAAAGAAGTGGCAGGCGCGATTTCGATAACCGGCGTAGCAGGCGACGGATTGGTGTTCAATTATGTGACGGACAATGCGTTTGTAGGCACTTATCCGCTGGCTTTCGGTTATACCAATACCGATGCTATTGCGGGAACTTACAGCTACACTACTTACAGCGGCACATTTACCGGCACATTGACTACCTCCGTTGACGCCTACGGCGAACTCACGCTAGATCCGGGTCCGGATGCGATCAGCGTAGTGCGCTTACGGACACAGCAAAACATCTCACTGGTTTATCCCGGATTGGGCACCGTGGGCACGGTAACGATCGACAGCCTCAGTTACTTTGAAACCGGAAGCAACTCACCGGTATTCCGCACCGCTACAACCACAATGGTTGTGCCCGTGCTGAATATCAACCAGACCAGGACTAGGATGGAGATCATGAGCTCGGCACTGGGTGTGGATGCGCCAAATGAAAGTACGGTACAATTGTTCCCGAATCCGGTGCACGACGTGCTGCATGCGACGGGGAACGAGACCGTACGCTCGCTGCGCCTTTTCGATGTAAACGGCAGGATGGTCGCTTCCTCAGCTACAGATAACGTCAATGTATCGCAGTTGCAGCAAGGCATGTATTTTGCGGAAATCACTACGGATGCGGGCGCATCAACGAAAAAAGTGGTTAAAAAATAATACCCGGCTGCCGCGGCAGTACATGGAAAAAAATCCCAAATCCCAACGATCAGACGATTGGGATTTGGGATTTTCTTTTGGACGGCGCCGCGCGAGGGATGGCAGCGGCATCCTTTTTTAACTCCGCAGGGTTAAAAAAGATACAGCGTACAGCCCGACCCGGAGGGTCGCGCCAAATACCTTCAGGACTTAAACTTCAGCGGCAAATGCACCACCTTCTTCGTTTCAAAGAATTCGTCTGTAAAAAAATCGGAAATATTGTATTGGGCAGCTTTCGGGAAATCTTTTAATTCCTCTGTCAGATCGCCACCTTTGAGGTAGAGTATCCCATTTTTAAGTTCGTGTTTCTGCTGCTTTTTGATCTTATCTTTAATCCAGGATACAAAATCGGGCATGTTTGTCACGGCGCGGCTGACGATGAAGTCGAAATCGCCATTGACGTTCTCCGCACGGATTTGCTCTGCCTTGACATTTTTCAGTTCCAATGCCTCAGCGACGGCTTTCACGACATTGATCTTTTTGAGGATGACATCGATCAGGTAGAAGCGTGTGTCGGGAAAAAGTATGGCCAGCGGGATGCCCGGGAAGCCGCCGCCTGTACCAACGTCGAGTACATAAGTGCCCGGTTCAAACCGCTGGACCTTCGCAATGGCCAGCGAATGCAGGACGTGCTTGGTGTACAGCTGGTCGATATCCTTGCGCGAGATCACGTTTATTTTGGCATTCCAGTCGTGATACAGGCCTTCGAGCTGTGTGAACCGGTTGATCTGGATATCAGTAAGTTCCGGGAAATATTTTAGGATTTCGTCCATTGTAAAGAAATTGGCTACGCAAAAAAGGGCGTGGCGCTGCGCCACAAAAGTAATCATTTTAGTATTGAAATTTTTCAGGGAATTCGGCGTTTAGCTGTTTAATAATATTTACCTTTGGAAACAATTTTTTTACATTAAAAAATAATATGAATACCACCATTCCTACGTTCTCGAAACAGGACAGCCTGAAGTTCTTCAGGACACTTAATTCCCGCGTAAACAACTACTTCAAAGAAAACAACCTCCAAAAAACCGGCAACTGGAAACTGCACCTCAAAGCGATTGTAATGTTCAGCATTTTCCTGACGCCTTACTTCCTGATCCTGACCCTGGACATGCCTTTCTGGGTGATGCTGCTGCTGTCTGTCGTGATTGGCGTGGGTATGGCCGGTGTGGGCATGAATGTGATGCACGATGGCAACCACGGTTCTTACTCAGGAAAATCATGGGTGAACAAATTCATGGGCGGCAGCATTTACATCCTTGCCGGCAACGTATACAACTGGCAGGTACAGCACAACGTGTTACACCATACCTATACGAACATCCACGGGCACGATGAGGACCTCGAAGCGGGGCGCGTCATGCGTTTCACATCGCAGGCACAATGGCGCAGGTTCCACAGGTTCCAGCATTATTACTCGGTTTTCCTATACGGCTTGCTGACATTCAACTGGGCCATCACCACTGATTTCCAGCAGATGCGCCGTTACATGAAAAGAAAACTGTCGTATGGTAAGTTCCCGAACCCTGTCGTGCAATGGACGACCCTGATCATCACCAAAATCATTTATTTTTCAATCTGGCTTGTTATCCCAATGGTTTTGGGGATTACGTGGTGGAAAGTGATCCTCGGGTTCCTTGTCATGCACTACACCGCCGGTGTGATTCTCAGCATCGTATTCCAATTGGCACACGTGGTCGAGGAAACCGCAAATCCTGAGCCTAACGAATACGGCGAAATTGAAAATACCTGGGCCATCCACCAACTGTTCACTACCGCGAATTTTGCACCGAGGAACTGGCTTGTGAATTATTTCACGGGCGGACTCAACCACCAGATCGAGCATCACATTTTCCCGAACATCAGTCATGTCCACTATGACAAGATTGCGAAAATCGTGAAAGAGACCGCACACGAATTCAACCTGCCTTACTACGAATTCAAGACCATGAGGAGCGCGGTTGCGGCACACTTCAAACACCTCAAGGAACTGGGGCAAAACCCTCAATTGGCCTGATATGCAAACCGAAACAAGCACAATGAACCCATTATCGGACCGGATCAACAAACTATCAACCTCGCAGACGCTCGCCATGGCGGCGCTGGCCCGGGAGTTGAAATCGCAGGGTAAGGATATCATCAGTTTAAGTCTTGGTGAACCCGATTTTAACACGCCGGACTTCATCAAGGAAGCAGCCAAAAAAGCGATTGATGAAAACTACAGTACCTATTCTCCCGTTGACGGTTATCTTGAATTGAAAGAAGCCATCTGCCGTAAATTCAAGCGCGACAATGATTTGGATTACAAGCCGGGAAATATTGTCGTTTCTACCGGCGCCAAGCAATCCCTGTTCAATATTGCGCAGGTCATGATCAACGAAGGCGACGAAGTAATCCTTCCGGCGCCATACTGGGTGAGTTATTACGAAATCATTAAGATTGCAGGCGGTGTGCCTGTTGAAGTCCCAACGTCCGTTGACAGCGATTTCAAGATTACACCGGAGCAACTCGAAAAAGCCATTACGCCAAAAACAAAAATGATCTGGTACAGTTCGCCCTGCAATCCCAGCGGCTCGGTGTACAACCGGGAAGAGTTGACTGCCTTGTCAAAAGTATTGGAAAACCATCCACAGATTTACGTCGTTTCCGACGAAATATACGAACACATCAATTTCTCCGGAACCTTCTGCAGCATCGCCAGCATTCCCGGCATGTTCGAAAGAACGATTACCGTGAATGGCGTAGCGAAAGCATTCGCGATGACCGGCTGGAGAATCGGTTATATCGGCGCACCCGAAATCATCGCCAAAGCCTGTACCAAAATGCAGGGGCAGGTAACCAGCGGCGCCAACAGTATTGCACAACGCGCGACCATCACTGCCGTTGACGCTGATCCGTCCGTTTTGAAGGATATGGTAAAGGCTTTCCACAGCAGGCGCGACCTGGTTGTCGGACTTATACGTGAAATCCCCGGCTTAAAATTGAATGTCCCTGAAGGCGCATTCTATGTATTCCCTGACGTGTCTTCCTTCTTCGGAAAAACATTAAAAGGCACTAAAATCAAAAACGCCGACGACTTCTCGATGTATCTGCTTGCTGAAGCCAACGTCGCGACCGTCACGGGCGACGCTTTCGGCAATCCGGATTGCATCCGAATCTCTTACGCTACCAGCGAAGAACTGCTGTCCGAAGCAATGAAAAGGATCAAAGAAGCACTAGCATAACATACGCCCCGGATTTTCGGGGCTTTTTATTTGATAATTATTTGGGCGTTGCCCTGCGGGCCGGGCTTTCGGCTTTATCTTTTTGGATTTACCTTCCGCTACGCTACAGTTCAATCCAAAAAGGATATCGCCTCAATCCCTAACGCAAACGTTCCTAACCTGAACCTATGAACAAAAAAATACTACTCCTCGGCTCCGGCGAACTTGGCAAGGAATTCGTCATCGCCGCACAACGTATCGGCCAGACGGTCATCGCGGTCGACAGTTATGAAAACGCCCCGGCCATGCAGGTCGCACACGGATTCGAAGTCATCAACATGCTCGACGGCAACGCGCTTGATGCGATTGTCGCCAAACACCAACCGGACTTTATCGTCCCGGAAATAGAGGCCATCAGAACCGAACGCTTTTACGATTATGAAAAGCAGGGCATTACCGTCGTCCCCTCGGCTAAGGCGGCAAATTTTACGATGAACCGAAAAGCGATACGCGACCTGGCGGCGAAAGAACTGGGACTGAAAACCGCGAATTTCCGTTATGCCACCACCGCCGAGGAATTGCGAAAAGCGGTCGCAGAAATCGGAATTCCCTGTGTGGTAAAGCCGCTCATGTCATCGTCCGGCAAAGGGCAGTCTACCATTAAAACGGAATCGGATATTGACAAAGCGTGGAATTATGCTGTTGAAGGTTCGCGTGGTGATGTGGTGGAAGTGATTGTGGAAGCATTTGTAAAATTCAATTCTGAAATCACGTTGCTGACCGTCACCCAAAATAACGGCCCTACCCTATTCTGCGCCCCGATCGGCCACCGTCAGGAGCGCGGGGATTACCAGGAAAGCTGGCAACCGGCAAGGATTTCGGACAAGGATTTGTATGAGGCGCAGGATATGGCTGAGAAAGTCACCGAAGCTTTGGGCGGCGCCGGACTGTTCGGGGTAGAATTCTTCCTGGCTGATGATGGCGTGTATTTTTCGGAATTGTCGCCGAGACCGCATGATACGGGCATGGTCACCTTAGCCGGAACACAAAATTTCAATGAATTCGAGTTGCATCTGAGGGCGATCTTAAGCCTTCCGATTTTTGAAATAAAACTGGAGAAAGTTGGCGCAAGCGCCGTGATCCTCGCATCGGACAACAGCGATCATCCGACTTTCACTGGAATTGAAAACGTGGCGGGCCTTTCTAAAACAGATTTTCGTATCTTCGGCAAACCGACTTCAAGGCCATACCGCCGAATGGGCGTGGTGTTGACCCATGACACTTTGGAAACCGACGTGGAAGCAGTGGTCGAAAAGGCGAAGTCGGCAGCTAAATTAATTACCGTAAATTCTTAAATATTATGAAAAAAGTATTTTTTATCGCATTTGCGTTCGTGTCTTTTGCAGTTAGCGCACAGGAAAAAATAAAAGACAAGGTCGTCGAGGTATCATGTGGCGAATGCCAATTCCACATGAAAGGCAAAGGCTGCGACATGGCCATCCGCATGGACAAAAAGACCTATTTCGTGGATGGCGACAAGCTCGACAAACATGGCGATGCGCATGCCGATGACGGAATGTGCAATGCGATTCGCGAAGCAAAGGTATCCGGGGAAATCGTAGGGGACCGATTCAAGGCAACCTCCATCGAACTGCTGCCTGCCAAGAAAAAAGGATAATAGCAGGATTATTTGCTAAAATAAAAAACCGGAACGCCACGTCCCGGTTTTTTTATGCGCTATTGTGAGCGAATCCTTTAGGGAAACCTACTTCTTCAAATTTCGGTTTTCAAAAGTGGTCACATCGATGATCTTTTCATTGTCGACATCAAAAGAAATGTAAATGCTGTCCCCGGCCGCAGTGACGGGCAACTCATTTGACAATTGTGAGGAACCTACGAAAATATTCGGATAATCCTTGACCGTAAAATAGTAAAAACTGTTGCCATTCTTCACATCGCTTTGGATTCTGGATACCACGGTTTTCAACGTTTTGCGGTTGTCCTGGCTGCCCGGGTTAATCTTATTTCCGGCCATGTTGTAGACGCTTTTATAGGCCGACAAAGCTTCGCGCATGCTGTTGCCAACACCTACGATCGTATAATCACTGATTGAAACCATTGCATACATTTTGACCAGTCCGCCTTCATCCTTCAGCGTCATGACGTATGTGGGGATGTTGTTGATGTTGTAAGGAATGGGCAGCGACGCGCGGTATCCTTTTTCCTGCACTTTGCCCTCGGCGGAACTTTGGGCCGCGAACTCGGTGGCACCGCTTTGTCCGTAGATGGTGGTCTCCTTTGTGCGTGTATCCACAAGTACGAATCCTACAGCCGATTCTTCCTTACCAACCGAACTGATGCCCGTATACCAGTAAGAACGGTTATTCTGTCCATACACCAACGTCAGCCCTTCGGTAATCATCAGCTTGTCACGATTCGACCAGTTCCAGTAGCCATGCACATAATCACCCCAATCTGAAAGTTGGTCCTGTATGAACGAAATCGGCTGCACGCGGTCTACCCACGCCGGTGTCTCGTCAATCCCGTAAGCATTCATCGCGCCGGTTTCGGCATCGACGACCACTACACCGGTGGCGTCGTTTCCTGCAAAACCGATTTTCTTTTTATAAGTTGTGACGACCCAGAACGGACGCCCGGAGTCGTCAATCTCGAAATTAAAGTCCTCGAGGCCTACGGACATGTATCCGTTGAAATACAGATGCCTTTCGATTTGCGAGCCGAAGAACGCAGCCGGCTGGTATTTGATGCGGATTGGTTTGCCGTCGACCTTTTCCACGAGTTTCACATCACGCTCATTCGTTGCGGAGACCATCACGTAGCCCGGCGTACCCTCGGAATTGCTGAACCATTTGAAAAAACCGGTGTGAAGCAGCGGCGCTACCCAATACAAATCGTGATTCACTTTCTGAATAGTGAAATCGCCAATCTCTACCTGGCTGCCAAGCGCCGGCTGAGAGCCGAGAATTTTCTCGCCGAGCAGGTAAGCCAGCGGCTCATCGACCACCCGGATCTCATCTATCGAAATCGGTGCAATGTGGTTTGATATTTTCTGCCCGCTCTCCACTTTCCCGATCATATTGCGGTATGCGTCAGTATGGAATATCGGGGCGGTTGTAACGAGCGGTACAATGGTCATGTAGGCCAGGATAGCCAGTAAAACCCATCCGAAAACCCGGTTCGGTTTTGAAATAAACCTGAATTTCTTGCGGTCTTCGCTCAGTCCCACCTTCGTAAAAAGCAGCATCCCTGCCAGCACGAGCAACAGCAGCATCAACGGCAGTTGTATGAAACCATAGTTCAGTACCGGATGGCCGAAATACAGGAACAGGAAAATGATGAACAGGAACAACAACGGGGATAAAAATCTTTTCATGGTGTTTTGTTTTGGTTTTGGCGATTAGTCGCGCGAACAGGAAATTGTTACGACACGCGAGCCGTCCTAAAGTAGCAAAAAATACTTATTTTTGCGCCAACAGATGAACTTAAACCAAAAAAAATGAAAGCATACGTATTTCCAGGACAGGGTGCGCAATTCACCGGCATGGGTAAAGATTTATATGAAACTTCCGAATTGGCCAAATCGCTGTTCGAAAAAGCCAATGACATCCTTGGATTCCGTATCACGGACATCATGTTTGAAGGAACGGCGGAAGAACTGAAACAGACCAATGTCACCCAGCCGGCAGTCTTCTTGCATTCGGTCATATTGGCGAAAACATTGGGCGGGGATTTCCAGCCAGATATGGTGGCCGGGCATTCGCTTGGTGAATTTTCAGCTTTGGTAGCCAATGGTACGCTGACCTTTGAAGACGCGCTGAAACTCGTGTCACAACGGGCAGCTGCAATGCAGAAAGCCTGCGAAATTACCCCGTCGACCATGGCGGCCGTTTTGGGCTTGGACGATAAGATTGTGGAAGACGTCTGCGCGTCGATAGACGGTGTAGTTGTGGCGGCGAATTACAATTGCCCCGGCCAACTGGTGATTTCCGGTGAAACCACGGCGGTTGAAAAAGCGTGTGAAGCGATGAAGGCTGCCGGCGCCAAAAGGGCTTTGATATTGCCCGTTGGCGGTGCGTTTCACTCGCCGATGATGGAACCGGCCCGGGAAGAACTCGCTGCCGCGATTGAAGCAACCGCATTCTCTACCCCAATCTGTCCCGTGTACCAGAACGTAACGGCATCCGCAGTTTCCGATCCATCGGAAATAAAGAAAAACCTGATTATCCAACTCACTGCCCCGGTTAAATGGACGCAATCCGTACAGCAGATGATTAAAGACGGTGCAACCTCATTTACCGAAATTGGTCCGGGAAAAGTTTTGACGGGATTGGTCAGTAAAATCGACCGGGAAGTCGCCACAGAAAATATTTAATGCGCCAGGCTTAACAAGCAGTACATAGAAAAAGCTATTGCCATTGCAATAGCTTTTTTATTTATCCATATTCAGTCGATGGTCCTGATTTTGCGCTCCCAGTTCCATGCGTCCCGCATCGCATCTTCAAGCGATAACTCCGCTTCCCAACCCAGGATTTCATTGGCCTTCCGCGTATCGGCGTAGGCTTCAATTACGTCGCCCGGCCTTCTCTCAACCAATTTGTACGGCAGTTTTTTACCGCTGACTTTTTCAAATGCGTGGATGACTTCCAATACTGAACTTCCGGTCCCTGTGCCGAGGTTGAAGGTTTCCACCTTCGCTACATTCTGTTTGTTCAGCAACCTTTCCATAGCTATGACATGTGCTTTCGCCACGTCTACCACGTGGATGTAGTCACGCACACAAGTCCCGTCGTTGGTGGGATAATCCGCACCATAAACAGAAACTTCCTTTCGCAGGCCCGCAGCGGTCTGAGTAATAAAAGGCACCAAATTTTGGGGAACGCCCAATGGCAACTCCCCGATTTCTGCCGAGGCATGCGCTCCGATAGGATTGAAATACCGCAGTAAAACGGCATTGATGTTACTGATATTCGCCACATCCCGGATGATTTCCTCACCCACCTGTTTTGTATTTCCGTAAGGTGACATTGCAGGCTGTATCGGAGCGGCTTCAGTAATGGGCATGGTGACGGCCTGTCCGTAAACGGTGCATGACGAACTGAAGATAAAATTCGCTTCCGCTAATTGCTGCAACTGCTGCAACAGGTATACCAGTGCACCGATGTTGTTCTCGTAATACAGCAACGGATCCTGCACGCTTTCGCCAACGGCTTTCGACGCGGCAAAGTGAATGACGCCCTTCAGGTCCGGATATTTTTTGAAAAAGCCGACAACGTCCTGCTTTTCCCTTAGATCGATTTTCTCGAAAATGGGCCTCACGCCGGCGATGGCCTCAATGCCATCAAGGACCTGCTCCGAAGCATTGGACAGGTTATCAATCACAATGACTTCAAAACCCCTGCCAATAAGTTCCACCGCGGTGTGTGACCCGATGAAACCAAGGCCTCCGGTTACGGCTATTTTCATAATTTAAATTACTTTTTGGGTTGCAGCGTAAAATCGAATAAAGGTTCGCCAACCTTGTCCTTATAAATATACTTCAGGCTGAATTGGTTGTTCCTGATAACCCCCATTTTCGGGTTCTGATCGAGGTTATCCTGCGCTTTGGCTTTGATTTCTGTCATCGCCGGACTCATGTCCTGCGGCAGACTGTCCTTCAGCTTTAATATGACGTAGTGGTAGTTGACCGTCTTTTCTGATAGTGTAACGCTGTCGAGTCGGGTCATCTCATCGATTTTCATCGGGCATTTCTTATTGACGCTCTCTATTTCGGCCTTGGCCTGCGCCATTACCGAATTGCCCGACATTAGTTTCGTTGTCACGAAAAAAGCCAATCCGAAGGCAATCACGAACGTAATCACACTAAACAAAAGCCTTTTATGGTTTTTCTTGCCGGTTTCCATTAAGATCTATTTAAAAATTCGAGGACGCTGCCCGTGATGAAGGCGATCTGCTCGTCGTCGAGTTCCGTATGCATCGGCAATGAGATTACTTCTTTTACCAAACGGTTGGTCACCGGAAAATCGCTCTCGTTATAACGTGCATCAGCGTAGGCTTTCTGGGCGTGCAGTGCAATCGGGTAATAAATCGCGCAAGGAATGCCCTTGTCCAGCAGATGCTGCATCAGCCCATCGCGGTTGGCATCGACAATACGCAGTGTGTATTGGTGAAACACATGGCAATCGCAATTGTCGCAAATGGTTGGGGCAATGATATTCTTATGCCCTGCAAACGCCGCGGTATATTTGCGGGCCGCATTCTGGCGCGCCCTGCCATAGTCATCCAGGAATGGCAGTTTGGCGTTAAGGACGCCTGCCTGGATGCTGTCCAGGCGCGAGTTCACGCCCACCACATCATGGTGATAACGCTCATACATCCCATGATTGACTATACCGCGAAGCCTGTGTGCCAGTGCATCGTCATTGGTAAAGATGGCACCGCCGTCACCATAGCAGCCCAGGTTTTTTGAGGGAAAAAATGAGGTCGAAGCTACATGCCCGATGGTACCGGCTTTTTTGCGCGTCCCATCGGAAAATTTGCAATACGCGCCGATCGCCTGCGCGTTATCTTCTATGACATAGAGATTGTGCTCCTTCGCGATGGCCATGATGGCTTCCATGTTGGCTGCGCGGCCAAAGAGATGCACCGGGACGATAGCCTTAGTTCTTGGGGTAATGGCTTTTTTTATGGCCTCTATCGAAATGTTCATGTTGACAATATCCACGTCGACCAAAACCGGCGTCAGCCTGAGCAAGGCAATCACTTCAACCGTAGCGGCAAACGTAAAATCAGCCGTGATGACCTCGTCGCCCGGCTTCAGGTCCAGGCCCATCATGGCAATCTGCAGCGCATCGGTGCCGTTCGCACACGGAATAACATGCTTTACATCCAGATATTGCTCCAGGTTTTTCTGGAATTCATGGACCAACGGCCCGTTAATATATGTATTGGAATCAAGTACTTCCTGGATCGAAGCATTTACGGTTTCCTTTATGCGCTCATACTGCCCTTTCAGGTCAACCATCTGGATTTTTTTCATCGGATTTTGGTATTAAAAACAGGCAAAAATAAGAATTTAATAGGTGGCAACCAATGAAATTAATTTTATCTGCCGTATTTTAGCCCGACAAATTTCCGGCGATGATCCTGCTTTACAACCTTATTGTCCTGATGGCCTCGCAATTGGTAAAAGCCGCGGCTTTGTTCAGTCCGAAGATGAGACTTTTCGTTAACGGCAGGAGAAACGTTGTGGGAGAAATCCGGAATAAAATCGGACCATCGGACAGGACAATCTGGTTCCACACTGCCTCCCTGGGTGAGTTTGAACAGGGGCTTCCCGTCATGGAGGCCATAAAGGACAAATATCCGGACCACGGGATTGTCGTGACTTTCTTCTCTCCATCCGGCTACGAGGTCAGGAAAAACAATGCGATTGCCGATGTGACGGTGTACCTGCCTTTAGACACGCCGGGCAAAGTAACTTCTTTCCTCGACGCCGTGCATCCGGAGATGGCGTTTTTCGTGAAATATGAATTCTGGCCGAATTACCTCAGGCAATTAAAGCAACGGCGGATCCCGACCTATCTCATTTCCGGGATTTTCCGGGAAAACCAGGTATTTTTTAAATGGTACGGCGGTTTTTACAGAAAGGCTTTGCAGACGTTCGAACGATTCTTCGTACAAAATGACCGATCGAAAAACCTGCTCCGCGACATTGGCTTCGAAAACGTAAAAATCAGTGGCGATACCCGCTTTGACAGGGTTTCCAAAATCCTGGAACGCAACAATACGCTCGATTTTATAGAAACCTTCCTTGATGGTAAAATGGCGTTTGTCGCCGGAAGCTCGTGGCCCAAAGATGAAAGCCAGTACCGCGATTTTGTCGACAGCACGGCATTTGACCTCAAATACATCATTGCGCCGCACACGACCAAACCCGAGCAGATGCAGGAACTCAAACACAGCTTCCGTAAAAAAGCCGTGTTGTTTTCTGAAAAGGAAGGCAAAAACCTCGCCGATTTTGACATTTTCATAATCGATACGATTGGCCTGCTTACCAAAATTTACAGCTATGCAGATATCGCCTACGTGGGCGGCGGCTTCGGGACCGCAGGGCTTCACAATATCCTGGAACCGGCGACCTTCGGCATCCCTATTGTCATCGGGCCGAATTACTCGAAATTTTCCGAAGCGGTTGCGCTGGTCGGACTGGGCGGATGTCTTTCGGTTAAAAATAAAACCGAACTCGTTCAGACTTTGTCCATGCTGGTGCAGAATGACGACGAACGGATTGAGAAAGGCCACATCTGCAGCACGTTCGTACAGATGAATAAAAATGCGACCGAGGTGATCATGAAAAATATTTCCGATGTGTGAATTTGTGCCTGTGACTAAAGACAACATCGGAGACATCCTGGGGATGATGTCCGACTTCTATGCAATTGACGGCTATCCTATTGACCTTAAAAAATCCGCGTCGCTTTTTGAAACCTTTGTCGCCGACGAAAGTCTCGGCAAGGCGTGGATGGTGTATTCTGACACGAATGTTGCGGGTTACGTGATCCTGACCACCACCTTCAGTTTCGAATACGGCGGGAAAATCGGCTTTATCGACGAACTGTTTGTAAAGGACGGTTTCCGCAGCAACGGAATCGGGAAAGCCGCTGTAACATTTATAAAGGAGCAGGCGACTAAACTCGGACTCCGATTGCTGTACCTCGAAGTCGAACAGCACAATACCAAAGCGCAGGAACTGTACCTGAAATTCGGTTTTTCGACACACCATCGGCAACTGATGCAATATAAAATCAAATAATCACTATTACTTATGAGATTCCTTAAACTGATCCTATTGTTTGTCGTAATCCAGGCCAAAGCCCAGCAGGGTGGTATGTGGATCCCATCATTGCTCGAAGGCATGAACGAAAAAGAGATGAAAAACCTCGGCATGAAAATGTCGGCGGCCGACATTTATGACGTCAACCATTCCAGCCTCAAGGATGCCGTACCGCAGTTTGATGGCGGCTGCACTTCAGAGGTTATTTCGCCCAAAGGCCTGCTGCTTACGAACCACCATTGCGGCTTTGATGCGATACAGTCGCATTCCTCTGTCGAACACGATTACCTGACGGACGGGTTCTGGGCTTATAAAATGGAAGACGAACTCCCGAATGAAGGGATGGTTGTGATGTTTATCGTCAGGATTGAAGACGTTACTAAACAAATCCTGACCGGCACCGAGAACCTCTCAGAGACTGAAAAACAGAAGAAGATCCAGGAAAATATGACGTCGCTTTCCAACAGTTTCCCAAAAGAAAGCTGGCAGGAAAATAAGATCCGGACATTTTATGAGGGCAATCAGTATCTGCTTTTCGTTACCGAAACTTTCAAGGACATCAGGCTCGTCGGCGCGCCGCCTTCCTCAATCGGGAAATTTGGATCGGATACCGACAACTGGGTTTGGCCGAGACATACGGGCGATTTTTCGCTGTTCCGGATTTATGCCGACAAAAACAACCATCCGGCAGCCTATTCTAAAGAAAATGTATCTTACGTGCCCAAGCATTTCCTGCCAATCTCCATGGATGGCGTACAGGAAAACGATTTCAACATGGTTATGGGGTTCCCCGGCCGCACTACAGAATACCTGCCTGCAGTGGCTATTGAGCAGATTGTAAATGAGCTCAACCCGGCGAAAATTGAAGTGCGTGACAAAGCGCTGAAGATTGAAGACGGGTTTATGCGCAAAGACCTTGCAATCAAGATCCAGTATGCTTCAAAATACGCCGGCATTGCCAATTACTGGAAAAAATGGATCGGCGAAACGCAGGGCCTTAAAAAGTCAGGTGCGGTACAGGTGCGCAAAGATGAGGAAAAACGTTTCCGGGAGGAAGTCATCAGAAAAGGAAAAACGGCTGAATACGGCAACCTGCTTACAGACTTCGAAACGAATTATAAGGAAATTGCGCCGTATGCGCTGGCGCGGGACTATTTTAACGAAGTGGTATTGCGAAACACCGAATTGCTCAGCGTCGGCTACAAATTGTACCAGTTGGAGCAACTTCAGAAAACCAAGGGGGAGCAGGCATTTACCGATCGGAAAAATGCCCTTGCCAACGGATTGGGCGATTTCTACAAAGACTACAACAAGAATGTAGACGAAAAGATTTTCTCCGAATTGATCTCGATTTACGCTCGAAAAGTCCCCACTCCGTTCCTGCCGTCGGCGTTGTCAGGCATCGATACTGAAAAACTCACCGCCGACATTTACAACACATCGGCCCTGACAAACTACGATGCCATTAAGAAACTGCTGTCCGGAGACACCCAAACGGTCATCACTAACATGAATGCCGACAAAGGCTACCAGTTGGTCAAAAATATGGCTGAAACCTATATGAATAAGGTCGCACCAAAATACGACGAAATCAATCTCAGGATCACCGCCCTGCAGCGTACCTACATCAAGGCATTGCTCGAATTGAAAACGAGGCCACGGATGTTTCCTGACGCAAACAGCACACTACGCGTTACCTACGGAAAGGTAAAAGGATATAAGGCCAAAGATGCGACGGTTTACGAATCAAAAACATACCTTGACGGTGTAATGGAAAAATACATTCCCGGCGATTATGAATTTGACGTGTCGCCCAAACTGATCGAACTCTATAATAAGAAGGATTACGGTCCGTACGGGGAAGCGGGGAAAATGCCGGTTTGCTTCATAGGGACCAGCCATACGACGGGTGGAAATTCGGGCAGTCCGGCGATCGACGCACGCGGGAACCTGATTGGGTTGAATTTTGACCGCGTCTGGGAAGGCACGATGAGTGACATCTATTATGACCCCGCCATCTGTAGGAATGTGATGACAGATATCCGGTATGTACTGTTTATAATTGACAAATTTGCGGGCGCCCAAAACATCATTGACGAACTCAAACTCGTCCACCCTAAGAAAAAAAGATAACCGTCTGTCTTTCAAATGGGCAGCACACAGAAAACCACACCAGCATTTAGCCCCCGGTTTGGCAAGGGAGTGCTGATTTCCAAAGCATTGAAAAATTGAATTTTTTTCAAAAAAAAATTGAAAAATAATTTTACATATTAAAAAATTTATATCTTTGCCTCGAATTAATAATTAACCTTTTATAATTAAGTAAGATGAAAAAAGTATTTTTAAGTTTAGCTGCTATCGCTGTATTGTCTGTTGTTTCTTGCAAGAAAGAAGCTGAAGGAACTGAGACTACTGTAGATTCAACTACTGTTGAAACTCCAGCTGCTGTTGAGACAACTACAACTACTACTGTTGATACAACTGTTGTTGACACTACTAAAGCTGCTGCTACTCCAGCTGAAACTCCAGCTAAGTAATTAGTATCTAAAGAAAAAATCAAAGCCTCGCATTGCGGGGCTTTTTTTATGGTGTGATTGCAGGTCCGGATGACCGAAGCCTGGTGACTTAACCGAAAATGATGTCGCTTTGAGAAAAATCCAGTATTTCCGCCGTCGCCGCGCTTTGATTGATTTCGTCGATGCCCTTCTGCAACCGCAACTCTGTAGAATATTTCCTGCTCGTTACCGTCAGGGTCTCGCCGACGGTGAGTTTAAAAAAGTATTTTCCTGCGGCTGCTTTATGCCTCGTATAAACTGCGCTGTTTAGGTTCGCCTTGAGCTTTTCAATCGCCTCCTCACACTCAAAACGCAGTTCGTAGCCCGGACTGCTGAAAATGGTCTTGCCTTTTCGCGAGGTAAACGCAAATTTATATTCGCCATTAAATCGTTTGCTGATCACAAATGCACCCATCCGACTACATACAGATATTAAACATCAATTTTATAAAACAAAAAAAGAGGTGCCAATTATAATGACACCTCTTTTTTTTGGTACTCAGAGCGGGACTTGAACCCGCACGAACATTGCTGTTCACTGGATTTTAAGTCCAGCGTGTCTACCAATTTCACCATCCGAGCTGGATATAGAGCGAAAAACGGGGCTCGAACCCGCGACCTCGACCTTGGCAAGGTCGCGCTCTACCAACTGAGCTATTTTCGCAATTATGTAAAAGAACCGCAACACTTCTGCTGTATTGCGAGGGCAAATTTAAAACATTAATTCAATTATACAAGGCTTTTTTGCAAAAAAATCAACCTCAATATATAACCTGCTGAAATACAAATCGTAAATCACAAACTATTTTTTCGAAAGCATCCTGCGGATTTCATTAAGCTTCATTAATGCCTCCACCGGGGTCAGCGTGTTGATGTCAAGATTGAGTATCTCGTCCCGTATTTCTTCCAACAGCGGATCGTCGAGATTGAAGATGCTGAGCTGCATTTCGTCTTTCGCTGACTTGATCCCATTCAACGCGTCGCCCGAATGGTCCTTTTCGAGTTTCTTCAAAAGCTTCTGGGCCTTCAAGATGACCGTTTGCGGCATGCCTGCCATCTTCGCCACATGAATTCCGAAGCTGTGCGCGCTGCCGCCCTTGACAAGCTTCCTCACGAACAACACCGTATCCTTCAATTCCTTGACTGACACGTTATAATTCTGTATCCTGGAAAGGATATCGCTCATTTCATTCAATTCATGGTAATGGGTAGCAAAAAGTGTCTTGGGTTGTGACGGATGCTCATGCAGGTATTCCGCGATGGCCCACGCGATGGAAATCCCGTCGTATGTACTGGTGCCGCGTCCGATCTCATCGAGCAAAACCAGGCTGCGATCGGAGATATTATTCAGGATGGATGCCGTTTCGTTCATCTCAACCATAAAGGTAGACTCCCCCATCGAGATGTTGTCTGAAGCACCGACACGCGTGAAGATCTTATCCACGACGCCCATCCTGACGCTTTCTGCGGGAACAAAACTCCCCATCTGTGAAAGCAGTACGATTAATGCCGTCTGCCTTAAAATGGCCGACTTACCCGACATGTTCGGTCCGGTAATCATGATGATCTGCTGGGAATCCCTGTCGAGGAAAACATCGTTGGCTATGTAAGGTGTACCGATCGGCAGCTGCTTTTCAATCACAGGATGCCTGCCATTAATGATTTCCAAGTCATAGGAATCATCCAAAACCGGGCAGACATAATTATTTTCAAGAGCCAGCTGCGCAAACGAAGTCAGGCAGTCAAGCTGCGCCACAAGGTTGGCATTGAGCTGTACCGGCTTGATGTAACTGGCAATCCAGCCGACAAGTTGCTCAAACAACTCCGCTTCCAGCTTGTGGATTTTTTCCTCAGCACCCAATATCTTGGTTTCATATTCCTTAAGTTCCTCAGTGATGTAACGCTCGGCATTCACCAGTGTTTGCTTGCGTATCCAGGCCGAAGGCACTTTATCCTTGTGGGTGTTGCGCACCTCTATATAGTAACCGAAAACGTTATTAAAAGAAATTTTAAGTGATGAAATCCCTGTAGCCTCTGATTCCCGCTTCTCGATGCCTTCCAGGAATTCCTTTCCCGTAGTCGAAATCAAGCGAAGTTCATCCAACTCCGGATTGATTCCAAAAGCGATCGCATTTCCTTTGGAAATGGCCACGGGCGCATCGGGATTCAGCGTATACCCGATTTTTTCACGAAGCAGCTCACAACTGTGCAGGCTGTCACCGATGGTTTTTACCGCATCAAGCGGACTTGCCAGTGCCAATTCCTTGACGGGGATGATGGCATCCAGAGAGTCCTTCAGATAGATGACTTCCCTCGGCGTCACTTTTCCGGTGGCGATTTTCGAAATCAACCGTTCCAGGTCTGAAATCTGTTTGACCTGATGCTGTATGCTTTTGAGCACATCCTGGTTGTCTTTCAGATAAGAAACCACTTCGTGCCGACTCCTGATCTTTCCGATATCCTTGAGTGGAAGCGCAAGCCATCGCTTCAACAGCCGGCTTCCCATGGGCGAGAGCGTGCGGTCGATGACGTCGAGCAGGGTCACGGCATTCGGGTTGTAACTATGGTACAATTCAAGATTACGGATTGTGAATCGGTCCATCCAGACGTATGCATCCTCAGCTATGCGCTGGATTGCCGTGATGTGTTGCACCTTGTCGTGCTGTGTTTCGGACAGATAATACAGGACCGCGCCAGATGCAATGATGCCGTCCGGCAATTCCTCAATCCCGAAGCCCTTTAACGAAACGGTCTTGAAGTGATGGGTCAGGGTTTGCAACGCGTAATCTTCTTTATAAACCCAATCCTCGAGATAAAAATTATGGAAATCCTCACCAAAGGCCTCTTTAAAATCACCCTTATTTTGTTTCGGCACAAGCACCTCGCTCGGATTGAAGTTCTGAAGCAACTTGTCAATGTATTCCGCATTGCCCTGCGCGGTCAGGAACTCACCTGTAGATACATCGAGGAACGCTATGCCCAACTGTTTTTTTCCGAAATACACCGCCGCGAGGAAATTATTGGATTTCGAATGCAACACTTCGTCGTTCATGGAAACACCTGGCGTAACGAGTTCGGTAACACCGCGTTTCACAATGGTTTTCGTCATTTTCGGATCCTCGAGCTGGTCGCAGATGGCCACGCGCAGACCGGCCTTTACCAGCTTTGGCAGGTAGGTGTTCAGGGAATGGTGCGGAAAGCCCGCCAACGCGGTTTCGGTTTCTGATCCCGCACCACGTTTGGTCAGGACGATACCCAGTATTTTTGAGGCACGAATGGCATCCTCACCGAAAGTTTCATAAAAATCCCCTACGCGGAACAACAGGCATGCATCAGGATACTTGCGCTTGATCTCGTTGTACTGCTTCATTAAAGGCGTTTCCTTCGGTGCTTTCTCTTTTGTTGCCAATGCATTTGTGTTTAGGTTCCGTCGGTGAAAATAGTGGTGCGAATTTAACTATTGCGCTGATTTTGCGTTGTTAAAATTTAAATTTAATTTAAGAAAAATTGTTTAGTCAGTGTGATTTTAATTTATACATTTGTTTCGCTAATTTAATTTTTTACAAAAGATGAAAAAAAATCTGATATTATTTTCTGCGATGGCCCTATTCGCGGTAAATGGTGCTTTTGCTCAGGAAACGGGTAAAAAAGCGCTCAAGAAAACCACAACGACCACCAAAACAGAAATGAAAAAGACTGTAGCTCCGATGACAGTTGCCACGCCTGCTGTGGAAGGTGC
This sequence comes from Flavobacterium magnum, assembly GCF_003055625.1. Taxonomy (NCBI): domain Bacteria; kingdom Pseudomonadati; phylum Bacteroidota; class Flavobacteriia; order Flavobacteriales; family Flavobacteriaceae; genus Flavobacterium; species Flavobacterium magnum. Next base: position 436,123 of record NZ_CP028811.1, read on the forward strand.
CGGAATGACTTTTGAAACTGAGACGATTGATTACGGAACCATCAAGCACAACGCTGACGGAAAACGTGAATTCGTTTTGACCAACACAGGAAACAAGCCTTTGACGATCACGAATTGTGCAGGTTCATGTGGTTGTACTGTGCCAACATGGCCAAAAGAGCCTATCGCTCCGGGGGCTAAAGCGGTTATCGGTGTGAAATATGCGACTGACAGGGTTGGTCCTTTCACTAAAACCGTGACCGTAACGTCTAATGCTTCTGAAACACCAAAAGTATTGACTATCAAAGGAACTGTGCTTGCTGATCCGACTCCGGCAGAAACACCGACAAAAAGCTAATTACTTTTTAAATACAAAATCAAAGCTTCCCGTAATACGGAAGCTTTTTTTATATGAGTATGCGAAAACTTGAAAACAGTGAATTGGTCCGGAAATCCGTAACCGATTTTAAGCAGGCAGAAAAAACCCCGATCATCATTGTCCTCGACGACATACGGTCCCTGAATAATATCGGATCGGTATTCCGCACCGCCGATGCGTTCCTGGTGGAAAAAATCTACCTGTGCGGCATTACCGCCTGCCCTCCGAATAAGGAAATCCATAAAACCGCGCTGGGTGCTACGGAAACGGTCGCTTGGGAACACAAAGCCTCTGTCACAGACCTGATCACAAAATTGCAGGATGAAAGCACCGCGGTATTTGCCATTGAGCAGGTTGAAGGTTCTGTAATGCTCGATAATTTTAATCCAAAAACACATCAAAAACTTGCACTGGTGTTCGGAAACGAAGTCTATGGCGTGAGCCAGGAGGCTGTCGCTTTGTGCAATGGCAGCATCGAAATCCCGCAATTGGGCACGAAGCACTCGCTCAACATCGCCGTAAGTGCGGGCATCGTGGTCTGGGACTTATTCCAGAAAATAAAAAATTAAAGTACCTTCGGGTTCCAAAAAAATGCCTGCCCTATCAAATGATTTTGCATAAAACCTATACCCGTGTCCTTAGCTTGCTGCTGTTTATTGCTTCCGCAGAAATGGTCGCGCAAAACCAGCCCCCGGTACTTACAGCCACCGGAAACCAGACCTATTGTCCCGGTACGCCGCTTCATATCGTAACCGACATGACCATCACAGATCCCGACGACAGCGCAATCGATGCCATGTACATCCAGATTTCCTCAGGATATGAGACAGGACAGGAGCAGTTGGTGCTCAACGGTTCCCACCCATTGATTGTCAGCAGCTGGAATAGTGCCGAGGGAAAACTTACGCTAAAAAGCCCTGCAGCAATTCCCGTTCCTTACACCGCGTTCGAAGCAGCCATTGAAGACATCGTTTACACGAGTTTGCAGGCGAATCCTTCGGGCATTCGGAATTTCTCAATCAGCGTCGGGCAGGCCAATTACCTGCCTTCTACGCAGCACTACTACATGTATGTCCCGGCATTAGGGATTACCTGGACCGATGCCATGACAGCCGCAGCGGCCAGTACCTATTACGGCCTTGAAGGCTATCTGGCCACAATAACCGCGGCTGATGAAGCGCAGCTCTCCGGTGAGCAGGCGGCCGGCGCCGGATGGATCGGTGGCAGCGACGCCGAGGTTGAAGGCACCTGGAAATGGGTGACCGGTCCCGAGGCCGGTACTGTATTCTGGACAGGTGGCGTGGGGGGAAGCACCACCAATTTTGCTTTCTGGAACACTTCCGAACCCAACAACCTCGGCAATGAAAATTATGCCCACATCACGGCGCCAGGCGTAGGGATTGCGGGATCGTGGAATGACTTGTCAAATACCGGCGATACCACAGGGAATTACCAGCCCAAAGGCTATATCGTGGAATATGGCGGGATGCCCGGTGACCCCGTATTGCAAATTGCGACAAGCGCAACCATTTCCATTCCAAGTATTGATTCGACGGTACAGGCATCGCGTTGCGGGGTGGGCACGCTGAACCTCAGCGCTACCGGTTTCGGTGTTATTAAATGGTATGACAGTCCCGTAGGCGGAAACCTGCTTGCTACCGGGAACAATTTCACTACGCCGTTCCTCACATCGACAACAACCTATTACGCTGACCCGTATGAGCCCGGATGCGCCACGGCTACGCGAACCCCGGTAACGGCCTCCATCAATGATTTGCCGTTATTAACCGTACAGCTGCCACCGCCTGCCTGCGAAGGAAGCGTGGTATTGCAAGCCACTGCGAGCACAGGCCAGGTGCGATGGTACGACCAGGAAACCGGAGGTACATTATTACAAACCGGCGAGACTTTCAATACGCCCATGCTCAGTGAAGACACGGTATATTATGTCGATGCAAAAAACAACGACTGTTTTTCGGGCCCGAGGCAGGCAGTACCCGTAACAATCAAACCAAAGCCGGTCGTAGCCGATGAAAGTAAGTCGATTTGCGAAGGAACGCAAACGCTATTGGACGCAGGGATTTCCGACGTGAGTTATCTTTGGTCAACCGGCGCCACTACAAGGCAGATTACAATCAGTGCTGAAGGAATTTACACGGTGACGGTGACCAATGCGTCAGGCTGCAGCACTGTGAAAACATTTACGGTAACCGAAAAAAGCGCACCGATCATTGATGATATTACCGTGGTCGGCACGACAGCCACTATCAATCTGGCCAACACAGGGGCTTTCGAGTTTGCGGTGGACAACGGCCCGTACCAGGATTTAAATGTATTCACGCTCGCAGATGGCGGAGTCCATACTGCCCACGTACGACAGGTTGACGGTTGTGGGGATGACAAACTTGACTTTATTATCGTTGTGGTACCGGCATTTTTTACGCCGAACGGCGACAGCGTAAACGACCGCCTCCTCGTTCCCGGGATGGTGCTTTTGCCCGGCTCCAGCATGTCAGTCTTCGACCGTTACGGGAGACTGATTACGATGCTGAACCCGCAAAACACCTCATGGGACGGCACGCACCTTGGCAAGCCATTGCCTTCGGATGATTATTGGTATGTAATGAGGATCAGCAACAGCCAGCCTGAGATCAGGGGACACTTTAGCCTGGTCAGGTAATTTTGCCGGCAATCTCGTCGAGAATGTAAAGGTAGTCTTCCTGCCTTTTTACAAAATCCCTATCCGAGACATCGATCACAAGGATATTCAGCCCGGTTTGTGATTTGATGTAATCGAGATAGCCCCGGTTGATGCTGTCAAGGTATGCTGCCGGTATTTCCTGTTCGTAGCTGCGGCCTCTTTTTTTGATATTTTCCAATAACCTCGGCGTATTTTGATAAAGATAAATATACAGGTCAGGTTTAGGCATTTCCTTGTAAATGATTTCAAAAAGCTTGCGGTACAGCCTGTACTCATCCTCGCTCAGGGTTACCTTGGCAAAAATCAGTGACTTGAAAATGTGGTAGTCAGCGACAATGAAATCCTTAAATAAATCGAACTGCGCCAGGTCGTCCGACAACTGCTGGTAACGGTCGGCAAGGAATGACATTTCGAGCGGAAACGCATACCGCGGCTGGTCTTTATAAAACTTTGGCAGAAACGGGTTATCGGCAAAACGCTCCAGAACCGTTTTCGCGTTAAAATCCTCAGCTATTTTGCAGGCCAAAGTGGTTTTCCCGGCGCCGATATTACCTTCAATTGCAATATAGTTGAAACGGTCCAGTTTGATTGGTTCGACAGGCGATCGAAAACCCGGGACCATCTTACACAGGCTTTTATCCTCACAATCTGCAATAATCGCGCTGATCGTCTTACCAGAAACAGGATGCACGAAATCGGGTTTTATGTCCTTGACAGGAAGCAATACAAACATCCTGTGATCCATCTGCGGATGCGGCACCTGCAATTGCTTCCTTTCGATAATCACATCGCCGTAAGAGATGATGTCAAGATCTATAATGCGGGATTGGTAACCAGCGCCCTTCTCGCGTCGCCTGCCCAATTGCGCTTCAATTGACAACAGCGACTTGAGCAGGCCGGGCGCCGATTTATGCGTATGGACCAGCAAGGCACAATTGTAAAATGCCTCACCTTCAAATCCCCATGCCGGTGTTTCATAAACCGTGGAAACCCTGACTACCGTGGCCGTGGTCCGGTGGATGAGCGAGATGGCCCGGCGAAGATTTTCGTCGCGGTCGCCCTTATTGCTCCCGATGGAAATGATGGCTTGATGCTGCAGGTTCATAATGGTGCGCAAATTAAGTAAATTTACCCGGAAAGTCGAACGCGAAAAGTTGAAAGTGGAAAGTGAACGAAATTAGCTAAATTACAACATTAATGTCCGGGTCCGGTTCGACACAATACCACGCCTGCTGTTTGCGCCCGTCCGGTAGACCTGTAACAAATCGGTTCGAATCAGTACTAATGCCAAAAAATAAAATCCCATGAAATTTTTATCCAACGTTCTCGCCACCATTGTCGGGCTCTTCATTTTCTGCGTATTATCTTTTTTCTTCGTGCTGCTTATCGGTATCATCGTGGGCAGCAGCAGTTCAGATGAAGTGCGGGTGAAGGAAAACTCAGTCATCAATCTCGACCTCAGCACCATCAGCCACGATTATGCCGGTAAATTTACGGACCCGTGGGTTACGATGTTCTCGGAAAATACGTCCGTCGGCGTTACGGACGTCGTTCACGCGATCTCAGAAGCCGGGAAAGACGACAAAATCAAAGGCATTTCCATCCTGAATAACAACAGCGCGCTGGGGATGGCACAAATCAAGGCGGTACGCGATGCGTTGGTTGATTTTAAGAAGTCCGGTAAATTTGTCGTTTCTTATGCCGACACTTACGTGCAAAGGGAATATTACCTCAATTCGGTCGCCGATACATTATACCTGAACCCGACGGGTGATATGGAATTCAAAGGCCTTTCGACCGAGCTGATGTTTTTTAAGGATTTTCAGGACAAGACCGGCATTAAGATGGAAGTCATCCGGCACGGAAAATACAAGAGCGCCGTTGAACCTTTCCTTGATAACAAGATGAGTGATGCCAACAGGGAGCAGCTTACCGCATTACTGAATTCCTTATGGAATGGGGTGGTAAATGACATTTCAAAAAGCCGGAATATCCCGGTCGACCGACTCAATGCTATCGCCGACGGCCTGCTTGCCCGTACGCCCGAAATGGCGAAAAATGCCGGGCTGATCGACAAAATCGGGTACCAGGACCAATATGAAGCGGGCATCCGAAAGGCACTAAAAGTGAAAAAAGACAAAGACTACAACAGTGTTGATATTGCCGATTACGCTAAAAAAATCAACACCATCGGCAGTTTTGGCGACAGTTCCGATAAGATCGCGGTGATTTATGCACAGGGAGAAATCAAAGGCGGCGAAGGTGATGTCGATTATATCGGCGAAGGATCGATGCGCCGCGCCCTGCAAAAAGCACGTGAAGACAAGAACATCAAGGCGATTGTATTGCGTATTGACAGCCCGGGCGGCAGTGCCATGACGTCAGAACTGATCTGGAGGGAAATCGAAATTACCAAAAAAACCAAACCCGTCGTCGTCTCGATGGGGAATTATGCGGCATCGGGTGGCTATTACATTGCGTGTAACGCCAATGAGATTTTCGCCGAGGAAAGTACCATTACCGGATCCATCGGCGTATTTGGGATGTTGCCCAATTTTACGGGGCTGGCAGGAAAAGCAGGCATCAATACGGAAGTCGTCAGCACACATAAAAACGCAGCGGAATACAGTCCGTTCCGCCCGCTAAGCGACGACATGAGGACCCAAACGCTTGAAGGGGTTGAACGCATTTACAACACATTCGTCACCCGTGTGGCAACCGGAAGGAAAATGAGTTTTGCAGAGGTAGATGCCATCGGACAAGGCAGGGTGTGGTCCGGCGCCGAAGCCATTAAGATCGGTTTAGTCGACAAGATCGGCGGCATGGACGATGCACTTAAGGCCGCTGCCAAACTCGCCAGGGTCAAGGATTACCGTACCGAAAACTTCCCCGAGTACGACAAAAAACTGGGTGACCTGTTGGCAGGATTCCCGTTTGTCAAAACGAAGGAAAGCCTGATTAAGGAAGAAATAGGTGCGGAGAACTACGAGCTGCTGCAAAAAGTAAAGCAGGTTAATGCGCGCAAAGGTGTTCAGGCGCTGATGCCGTTCGAAATGACGATCCGCTAAGCGATTAACTTCCGGAGGTTTATTGCACTTAAACCTCGTTGTTACCACAAATCAAACCAAATCCGCTGTAATGGCGGATTTTTTGTGAAAAGATTAAAACGCAAATAGGATACTTATGCTATTTTTGTAAGATAACATTGTCTTACTTCTTAAATTCCTGTCATGCTTAAGAAAATCCTGAAGATTGCCGGTATTGTTTTATTGTTGCTGATTGCAGCGCTGTTTGCAATTCCTTACCTGTTCGAAGACCAGATCAAGGCTAAGATTGCCGAGGCGATCAACAAAAAAGTCGATGCGAAAGTATCGTTTGCCGACGCGGACCTGAGCCTGTTCCGGAATTTTCCCGAAGCAACGGTATCGGTCGATAAGTTGCTTATTATCAACAAGGCACCGTTTGAAGGCGATACGCTGGTCTCAATGGGCACACTAAACTTTGAGATGTCAATCAAAGAGCTGTTTAAAGGCAAGGATGAACCCATGAATATCGAAGCGATTTCATCGGAGAATGCCGTAGTCAACATCCTGTTCAACAAGGACGGCGTAGGCAATTTTGACATCGCCTTCAAAGATGAAAAAGAACAGGACAATGCCAAAGGCGATCCGATTTCCCTGAAGATTAAGCAGTATGAAGTCAAGAATTTACGCTTTACGTATTTCGACGAACGCTCCAAAATCAAAATGGTCATCGACAGCCTTGACCACAAAGGTACCGGGGATTTTACAAACGACAAACTGGACCTTACAACGACCTCGAAAGCCAGGGTATCTTTGGATATGGATAAGGTCAACTATATGAAAAACGTCGCCCTTTCTCTCGACGCGGTGCTCGGAATCGACATGGCGCAAAATAAATATACCTTCAAGAACAACAAGGCGCTGATCAATAAACTGCCTTTGGAATTCGACGGTTTCCTCCGACTTGCCGACGAAGGGCAGGAATACGACCTGACATTCAGGACGCCGACATCAGATTTCCAGAACTTTCTTGGGTTGATCCCGTCAGCCTATTCGGGTAGCCTTGAAAATGTTAAGACCACCGGAAACTTTAGTGTGAAAGGTTTTGCAAAAGGCATGCTGACGGATACGACAGTCCCAAAATTCAGCATAGAAATGGCATCAAACGACGCTTCCTTTCAATACCCTAACCTGCCAAAATCTGTTCAGGACATTGTAGTTGACATGAAAGTGGTAAACGACAGCGGGATTATGAACGACACTTATGTGAACCTGGATAAACTGGCGTTCCGTATTGATCAGGATGTATTTGACGCACACGCCAATATTAAGAACGTAACGGTAAACCCCATGGTTGACGCTGCGCTGAAAGGAACAGTCAACCTGGCTAACCTTTCCAAGGCTTACCCTATCAAACTCGATAAGCCATTATCGGGAATATTAAAGGCCGACGTAAAGACGCGGTTCGACATGAAATCGGTTGAAACCAGCCAATACCAAAATATCCGGAATGAGGGAACGGTAAGCCTTTCCGGCTTCCGCTACACCGATGAAAAGGGGAAAGCGCTCGATATCAGCCAGGCTGTGGTCGCCTTCAATCCGAGCCGCGTAAACCTGCAACAGTTCAATGCCAAAACCGGAAAAACAGACCTGAGTGTCAATGGCACACTGGATAATTTTTACGGATATATGTTCAAAAATCAGGAGCTTAAAGGGAATTTCAACCTGACATCAAACCAGTTTGCCGTATCCGACTTCATGACGACTGAAGCGCCCAACACCAAGACTACTGCTCCCGCACAGGAAGCCATTAAGATCCCGGCATTTCTAAACTGTACGCTTTCGGCAAAAATGAATACCGTACTGTACGACAACCTGGTGCTCCGGGATATGACCGGCAAAGTGATTATCAAGGACCAGAAAGTAACCTTGGAGAACCTCAAAACGAATATTTTCGGTGGGATGATTGCTTTGAACGGGGACGTTTCCACAAAGGGGAAAGTACCCGTCTTCAACATGAACCTCGGGTTGAATAAAGTGGACATCCAGCAAACTTTCACGCAGCTTGACATGATGAAGAGCATCGCGCCGATTGCAGGAGTCATCAACGGAAAACTCAATTCGACCATAAAACTGAGCGGAAAACTCGATGCCAAGGAAATGACGCCGGACCTGAAATCGCTTTCGGGAGATCTTTTCGGGCAGTTCCTGTCAACTACGGTGAATGCGGGTAATTCGGAGTTGTTAAACACTTTGAGCAACAACGTCAAATTCATTGACCTGAAAAAAATCAATTTCAATGACCTGAAGGCGAACCTCACTTTTAACGACGGAAAAGTGAGCCTGAAACCCATCACACTGAAATACCAGGACATCAAGATCAACCTGCAGGGACAGCACGGTTTCGACCAGTCGCTAGTCTATAACGTCGGTTTTGATGTTCCCGCGAAGTACCTCGGTACCGAGGTCAATAAATTGCTCGCACAACTGTCGCCGGCCGATGCTGCCAAAGTGGATAATATTCCCGTTAAGGCCAATATTACCGGTACTTTCAAGAATCCGAAAGTGACTACGGATATGAAGCAAGCGGTTACGAACCTGGCGTCACAGTTAGTCAAACAGCAAAAAGACAAATTGATCAATCAAGGTACCAAAGCGCTGGGCAACCTCATCGGGGGTAAAAAGGATTCTACCAAAACCACGCCTTCCACCAAAGAAGAGGTCAAGACGGAAGTGAAGACCAAAGCCAAAGACCTGCTTAACGGCCTTTTCAACAAAAACAAAAAAACGGACGAAAAGAAGTAGGGTTACCCAAAAGTTTGGCGATGGTCTCAATTTGTCGCTCGTCAGACTTCAATCGTCACCTTATACCCTTCAAAACCCCGGATATTAAACACCGTACCATCCTGAAATATAAGGTACTGCCCCTTGATGCCCATTAATTTCCCTTTATAAGACGATTCCTTGTCAAGATTCAGGCTGTTGATTTTCTTCGGGTATTCCAGCACAGGATATTCCAATTCGTAAAGTTCGGCTTTGTCGACATCAAAGTACCCGCGCACCTCGTCGGGCAGTTTTTCGAGTATTTCATTCCGGTGCGACAACAAATCGAGCGAAACGATTTCGTTGGTAAGCATCTTACGCCAATTGGTCTTATCTGAAAAATGTGCTTTCAAGGCGACTTCCGTGATTCCGGCAAGGTAGCGGTTCGGCACTTCTACAATTGCGAGCGCTTTCTCGGCGCCTTGGTCGATCCACCGCGTGGGAACCTGTGTTTTACGCGTCACGCCCACTTTCACTTCGCTTGACAGGGCAAGATACACGATATGTGGCTGCAACTGCACCGCAGATTCATAGTCGAGATCTCGATCAGCGACGCCCAGATGTGCTGTGCTGAGTTCGGGCTTCATAATCCAGTCGCCGACTGCAGGACTCGAATAAAAACAGTCATAGCAAAATCCCTGGCGGTACACTTTCTTGGATTTGCTGCAATTAAGGCATTGATGACCCGAAAAAGTGATTTCGAGCTCATGCCCCAGCAATTGGTTCATGTGGAGGAAGTCGGATTCAAATACCAGGTAATATTGGATCGGGTTACCGGGTTCGGTCTGCATTTTTGTAAGTACACCCTCGTAGTTCATTGGTGATTTCGGATTTAGATTTCAGATTATGTGCGGCGTATCAGTTTTATTTTTACTTTTGGTGATAACGATGTAAAGTTATGGTTTTCGTTGTAAATCTGACCCGGGCCGAAGCCGATTTGTATCCGGCGCCGGCGTAATAAACTCTGAAATCATAAATCTAAAATCAACTTATGCCCTTACCAATTATCAATTCGGTCGCATCCTGGATATTAAAAAAAAGGATCCATCAGATTGAATTATTCATCAAATATCCCAACGAGGTCCAGGAAGAACTTTTAATGAACCTGGTGCGCAGCGCTGAAAATACCGTGGTCGGAAAAAGCTACGATTTCGAGTCCATACGTTCCTACCAGCATTTCAGCGAGCGGCTGCCGGTTGCCACTTACGAAGATCTCGAGCCGATGATTGAACAGACGCGCAAGGGCGGCCAGAATATATTCTGGAACACCCCGATCAAGTGGTTTGCCAAATCAAGCGGCACGACCAATGCCAAAAGCAAATTCATTCCGGTGAGCGGCGAGGCATTGGAAAATTGCCATTACAAGGCCGCGAAAGACCTGCTGTGCCTCTACCTGAACAACAATGAGGACTCTCAGTTGTTTACCGGCAAAAGCCTTCGACTTGGCGGCAGTAAGCAATTGTATGAGGACAACAATACGTTTTTCGGTGATTTGTCGGCCATCCTGATCGAGAACATGCCGATGTGGGCCGAATTCAGCAGCACACCCAGCAACCGCGTGTCGCTGATGAGCGATTGGGAGATTAAACTCAAGGCCATTGTCGATGAAACCCGAATGGAGAACGTCACAAGTTTTGCGGGCGTTCCCTCGTGGATGTTGGTTTTACTCAACAAAATGCTCGAAGAAACGGGTCGGGATAACCTTTCCGAAATCTGGCCGAATGCCGAGGTGTATTTCCATGGGGGCGTGAGTTTTGATCCGTACCGCGAACAGTACAAAAAGATCATTCCCAAAGCAGACTTCCAGTATTATGAGATTTACAATGCGTCGGAAGGCTTTTTTGCCATACAGGACCTGAATTATTCCAATGATTTGCTGCTGATGCTCGACTACGGCATTTTCTACGAGTTCATCCCGATGGATACCTACGGAACACCCGCACAAAAAATCATCCGACTTTCGGAAGTCGAAAAGGATAAGAATTACGCAATCATCATTACGACCAATTCCGGCCTATGGCGTTACCAGATCGGCGATACCGTGCGGTTTACGTCACTGAACCCGTACCGAATCAGGGTGACAGGGCGCACCAAACACCATATCAATGTTTTCGGCGAGGAGCTCATCATTGAAAACTCAGACAATGCGATTGCCAAAGCCTGCCAGGCCACACGCACCGAAGTAATCGACTATACCGTCGCACCGGTTTTCATGCAGGGCAGGGAAAAAGGCGCACACGAATGGGTTATCGAGTTCCGGCAGCAACCTGACGATATGGCACTGTTCAGTAAGGTACTCGACGAGACGTTGCAGTCGCTGAACTCGGATTACGAAGCCAAACGCTTCAATAACATGACATTAAAAGAACCTGTGGTCAATGTGGCGCGGGAAAACCTGTTTTATGACTGGCTGAAACACCAGGATAAACTTGGCGGGCAACATAAGATCCCGAGACTTTCAAATGAACGCCATTACATTGAACAATTGATGCAATTACAGGCCTAACACGCTGGTTGGCACGGTATTTGCACTACTACAACCAAAATAAGATGCTATGAAAAAAACCACTGTCCTCCTTTTAATGGCTTCCGGATTATTGTTTGCTTCGTGTGCGAGCAGCGGTTGGAGTTGCTGCAAACGTTATGTCAAAGCGGAAAAAGAAAAATCCCGCAAAACGGATCATCCGGATCAAAAGCCGGTCGTTTAAAATAGTAATTCCCGCTCCGGCGGGATTTTTTTTGATTTTTACTGATGAAGCTGTAACAAATTACGCACAAAGTGGTCTACTGCATAATCATCAATCAAAAATCAATAACCCATGAAACCTTACCTTACAGCATTACTCATGCTCACGGGCATTTTTGCATCTGCCCAGCAACATCCTGTTACGATCACCATGAAGTGTCCGTCAGATTTCACCCCCTGTGAATCGGACCAAAATCAAAGAAATTTACTGATTGAACGCACCGTAAATGGAACAACCGAACAAATCGGTTTGTTTGAAACCACGGGCTGCACTTACACCTACAATGGAAACTTATCACCGGGGATGTATTCCCTGACCGTATCCGGGGTAGCGTATGAAACCGCAAAAACCACTTTTGAGGTGACCGGACAAACGAAGGACATGGGTGTCGAAGTGCGGCTGAGCCAAAAAACAAACAACCTGAATGAAGTCACGATATTTGGCAGCCGCAAGCAGTTTGTCAAAATCGAGTCCGATAAAACCACGGTGCGGGTGCGCGAAAACGGCATGCTCAACAGCGGCAGCAGCCTTGACGCCGTGAGGAGGCTTCCCGGTGTGGTAAAAGGGCCCGGCGGCAATTTATCGCTTAACGGCAAAGGGGTGCGGATTTACATCGATGGCGTGCCGAGTATCTTAAGCGGGACCGATCTGGAAAATTATCTGGCCACTTTACCTGCAAATGCGATCGAGAAGGTCGAATTGATTTACAATCCCGGCGCAGCATACGACGCGAATTCAAGCGGATCTGTCATCAACATCGTCACTTCTTCCAAAAAAATGAAAGGAATCAATGCGAGTTTCAACATCAATTACAATTTCAATAAATACCAAAAACCAAGTCCGCAGGTGTTGCTTAACGGAAAGCAGGGCGATTTAAGCTGGCAGACCATGATCGGTTATAATTACATTGAAGGTGAAAACCGCAACAAAACGGTGAGCGAATTCACCTCTTTCAATCCTCCAAAAATCCTGGACAATGACAATAAAGTCGTGATGACCTTTAGAAATTTTTATTGGCGGACGGGAACCAATTATAAGATTAATGAAAAGTCGAACCTCTTGTTCAACTACAACCTGAATCTGGGAAATGATCGATTTGTGGAGACCCAATCAACTGTAGCCGACGGCATTGATTTTAAAAGCAATGGCCTGGTCAAGAAACCGAGCACCAATAATGAATTGAGCCTGCAGTATAAACTCAAAATCGATACCATCGGGACAAGTCTTGATGTTACAGCCTACAGCAACCTGCTTCGCCAGGACCGTGGCCGCGAAGCCATGGCAATAGAAAATGGGACGGGGAGTTTCGACAACAGCGATGCCAATTTCAAGATTGACAATTATTACCTCAAATACGATTTCACATTTCCATTTAAAAACGACCTGTCCCTCAGCACCGGCGGGAAGTACAATATGGTAAAAGTCAGTGACCTGGGCCGCTACAACTTTGAAAGCCCAACGGACGATATTTTCGGGTCGGGGCAGTTTGGCTCGCTGATTGATTTCGATTACAAGGAAAACAACCTGGCTTTTTATGGAGAAGTACGGAAAAAGTACAAAAAATTTAATTTTACTGCCGGGTTGCGTTTCGAGGATTACCGTGTAGAACGGGCGGCCAGTACGATTGCGGACAAGATTGAATTCAACAACACGAATTTTTTCCCGAGCGTGACGCTGATGTATTCGCTGAACGACCAAATGAACATCACTTCGTCATACAGCCGAAGGATTTCCCAGCCGGGTTACTTCATGCTTGATCCGAACAGCAGCAATATCTTCAATAAATACAATACTTCTGAAGGGAATGCGACACTGGAGCCGATTTTTTTCAACAACTATGAACTGAAATTTTCGGCCTTTGATTATGTGCAGGTTGGTGCCAATTACATGGATATCCGCGACAATACGCAGTTCATCATTTCGGCAAAAGAAAACGAGCTGGTGAGCAACCGCGAATTCATTTCGATTGAAAAAACCGAGATTTTTAATGCTTATATGAACTTTCCAATCCCGCTGGACTACTTCCTTAAGGGAAAAGAGGAATTTGCAAAACGCATGAGTACGATCGACAAGATGAACTATATTTTCGTAAACCTGAATTACGGAAAAATGATGACCAAAGGGTACAGCAGCGGCTTTCGCAATCACGGACTGATCACCTACGGAGCCCAGTCACAGATCCAGCTGCCCTGGGGCATTACGAACAACATGAATTATTTCATCATGCCCAAAGGGATTTACGAGATTTACCGAATCGACAAGCCCATACAGCAATTCGATATCTCATTCAATAAGGACTTTATGGACAAAAAACTCAAGCTGGGACTGCACTGTTTTGATGTTTTCAATGCGAATGAGGTTAATGCGTTTGTGAAGGGAAGCAACGTCAATACCCACTTTTATGAAAAGCAGGATTCCCGCACCTTCCGTATTTCTCTAACGTGGAACTTTGGAAATCAGAAACTCCAGAAAGAGAATACAGACATCAATATCGACAAAACCAATCAGGGTGGCGGAATGCTCAAGTAGCCCAAAGCCCTGATCCAATTGTTGGACATATCTCAAAAAAAACTCCCGCCGGAATCAAAGGCGGGAGTTTTTTTATGGTGATCAAATGTTTAAGACGCGATTTCAAGGCGTTTGAGGAGGTTCCGGTTTAAAGTCTCTTTCGCATAATCAACGTCGATTTCAAGGTGCTTGTCATCCGATCCGGGCAGGTCATACATCGCATCGGTAAGGATGGCTTCACACAGGGACCGCAATCCGCGGGCACCCAGTTTGTATTCCAATGCCTTATCTACAATAAAATCCAGCGCCTCATCTGTAATCGAAAATGCCACCTCGTCCATTAAGAACAACTTCTTATACTGCTTGATCAGGGCATTTTTAGGCTCGGTAAGTATCGCGCGCAATGTCTCCCGGTCCAGCGGATCCATATGCGTCAACACGGGAAGGCGACCGATAATTTCGGGAATGAGTCCAAAATCCTTAATATCTTTCGGGATAATGTACTGCAGCAGATTGTCCTTATCGATGTTGTCCGAATTTTTCGAAGTGCTGTAACCCACTGCCTGTCGGTTGAGTCTCTTGGAGATAATCCTTTCAATACCGTCAAAAGCGCCGCCTGCAATAAACAGGATATTCTGGGTATTGACTTCTACGAATTTCTGGTCGGGGTGCTTCCTGCCTCCCTTTGGCGGCACATTCACCACGGTGCCTTCAAGCAGCTTCAGCAACGCCTGCTGTACGCCTTCACCGGACACGTCGCGCGTAATCGATGGGTTGTCGCTCTTGCGTGCGATTTTGTCAATCTCGTCGATAAAAACAATCCCGCGTTCGGCCTTGGCGACGTCATAGTCAGCCGCCTGGAGCAGGCGCGTAAGGATGCTTTCAACATCTTCACCTACATAACCGGCTTCCGTCAGCACCGTAGCATCAACAATCGCTAACGGAACATCAAGCATCTTGGCTATGGTTTTGGCAACGAGCGTTTTTCCGGTACCCGTCTGCCCAACCATGATGATGTTGCTCTTTTCGATTTCGACATCATCATCCTGCTTCTGCTGCGTCAACCGTTTGTAGTGGTTGTATACTGCCACGGACATCACCTTCTTGGTTTGCTCCTGCCCGATTACGTACTGGTCCAGGAATGCCCGGATTTCCTTTGGTTTTTTCAGGATCAGGTCACCGATGAGTTTGGCTCCGCCGGCCGACTTAAGTTCCTCGATTACAATGCCGTGTGCCTGCTCGATGCAACGGTCGCAGATGTGGGCATTGATTCCTGCAATCAACAGGCTTGTTTCTGGCTTTTTCCTACCACAGAATGAACACTCTAATACTTCTTTTGCCATTTTATTTTGTTTAAGGCATAAGGTTTAAAGTGGAGTTGTTCCCCAACTTTAAACCTGACACCTGTAAAATCTATCCTCTCCGCAATACCTCGTCAATCATACCATACTCCTTGGCTTCATCCGCTTTCATCCAGTAGTCGCGCTCACTGTCCTTATGCACCTTGTCGTATGACTGGCCTGAATGGTTCGCAATGATATGGTACAATTCTTCCTTAAGTTTCAGCATTTCACGCAGGTTGATCTCCATGTCTGTGGCAACACCCTGTGCGCCTCCTGACGGCTGGTGGATCATCACGCGCGAATGCGGCAATGCCGAACGTTTGCCTGCAGCACCAGCGCAGAGCAATACGGCTCCCATTGAGGCGGCCATTCCGGTACAGATTGTGGCCACATCAGGCTTGATGTATTGCATCGTATCATAAATCCCAAGACCGGCATACACGCTTCCGCCAGGAGAATTAATGTATATCTGGATGTCTTTTGAGGCGTCGGCACTTTCCAGGAATAACAATTGTGCCTGGACGATATTGGCAATCTGGTCGTCGATGCCTGTGCCGAGGAATATAATCCGGTCCATCATCAGCCTTGAAAAAACATCAAGCTGTGAAATGTTAAGTTGTCGTTCCTCAATGATGTAAGGGGTCATATTGGTCGGTGTCATCGCGCCGACGATCTTATCGAAATACATGGCGTTTACACCCTGGTGCTTTGTAGCGAATTTTTTAAACTGCTTCGCCTGTTCGAGCGCTGCTCTCGAGTCTTTTCCGTAATTCATGGTTGATTTTTTATTATAGTTTAAATGTAACGTAAAAACGTTGGACGCGATTCTTTCTTACAAATTCCGTTCCAAAATTTTTCAAACAATAAAAAGCGCCAGAACTGACATTCTGGCGCTCAAATATAATCATTTATGCCGAAATTATTCTCCGTACGACGCAGCGATGAACTCATCATAGGTGACTTCTTTCACCTCGTGCTTCACGGCCTCCTTGTAAAGGTTCAGCATTTTTTCGCTCATCACCTGATCGGAAATCCTCTTGATTTCCTCCTGGTTTGACAGGACGCGGGCCACGATACCGTCGACATCTGCGTCAGTAGGGTCCATTTGCCCGAACTGCGCCATTTGCCTGCGGATCATCTGTGCGGTGTAATCCTTCAACTCCTCAAATGTAATCTGGAGGTTGTTCTGCGACATTACTTTGCCTTCGATCAATTGGTAGCGAAGGCCTTTTTCTGATTTTGCGTATTCTTCCTCAGCCTGCGCCGCGTTAAGAGGCGTCTCACCTACGGTCTGGATCCATTTTTTCAAAAATGTCGCAGGAAGGTCAAATTTAGTGTGGTTTAATAAATACTCGATCACATCATTGAGGAACTTCTGGTTTGCCTGCGATTCAAATTGCCTTTCCGCATCCTCTTTAATTTTGGCCCTGATTTCCTCTACTGACGACACGTTTCCTTCGCCGAAAAGTTTGTCAAACAATTCCTGGTTCATTTCCGCGAGCTCCGAAGTGTGGATCTCTTCGATGGTAAAATCTACATCGATATCAAGACCATGAACATCATCATGGCCTACCTTAAGGTAATCCATCAACTGGTGGTCATCAGGGAAAAGCCCTTTGGTATTCAAAGTCACGACATCTCCAACTTTTTTCCCGATGAATTGATCCGCCTGTTTTTTATCCTTGAACACATCCAAAGTGAATTGCGCCGGATTGCTGATGCCTTTCTCGGTATTGTTGAAAGTACCGGCAATATCGTCACCCGCCTCCACGGTATCTTTGGAAATCATCTTGCCATATTGCTTGCGGATCCTTGTAATCTGGTCGTCAAGCATCTTGTCGTCGGCAACAATCTTGTACTGGGTTAGGTTTTTGGCAGCGGCCAGGTCGATATCGAACGCCGGCGTGAGGCCCAGTTCAAAATCAAAACTGTAATCCTCAGCGTCCCAGTTGAATTGCTCGTCTGCTTTAGGCAGCGGATTGCCGAGTATGTCCAGCTTTTCTTCCTTAAGATAATTGTTCAGGTTTTCCTGCAGGATTTTGTTCACTTCTTCAAGAAGGACAGCTTTGCCGTATTGTTTTTTGATCATGCTCAATGGCACCGCACCTTTACGGAATCCTGGAATAGTAGCGGTTTTCGCGTAGTTTTTTAAAACGGATTCCACCTTCGGAGCATAATCTTCCTTACTAACCTCGACAGTAACGATGGCATTTAAATCGTCAATATTTTTCTTGGTGATCTTCATGTTGTTGTTCATAAAATTGGGCGCAAAATTAGCACATTTTTGGCAGTCGGGCAAATTTTAATATTTTCTTACGAAACGGCAGCGCACTTACCCTTTCTTATCAGTCAGCCGGAATAAGACCGATTGGCAAACCGACAACAAAATACTGAAGATGAATGCGGTCATGAACCCGTCGACATGGAAATTCCCGAGTCGGTACGTCTGGAACAGGCTTGAGCAAAGCATAATGATCAGCGCATTGATTACCAGCAGGAACAGCCCCAAAGTGAACAAAGTGACGGGCAGCGTAAGCAGTACCAGTATGGGCTTGACGAAAAGATTCAGCAGCCACAATACCAGCGCCACGATAAGCGACGTCCGGAAGTCCTGCACATGCACGCCGGGCAGGTTTGACAGTACCAATACCAACACGGCGGTTACTAACAATCTAAGGATGTATTTCATTGTCTCTTCAAAAAGTTTATAGTGGCTTCAAAAAAATCCGCCGGGTTTTCGGCATGCAGCCAATGTCCCGCGCCCCGGATCGTAACGATGTCGAAGTCGGGAAAGTGGTGACGGATTTCAGGCTCGTCATCCGGGCAGATGTATTGTGATTTTTCACCTTTCAGGAACAAGGTGGGCTTTGTAAAAATGGCGTTAGCAGGTAAGGCTTCGCCAATATTGTCGATTGAATCGTTGAACGCTTTCAGGTTAAAACGGAAGCCCAGTTGACCGGGCTCTTCCCAATACAGGCTTTTCATCAGGAACTGCCTTGTCCCAAAGTCGCGGATATAACCGGATAGGATGTCATCGACCTGCTGGCGTGAAGGCTTCAGGGAAAAATCGACGGCATTCAGGGCCTTCATAATATCCTGGTGGTGCGGCGCATAATAACGCGGCGCGATGTCGGCGACAACCAACCTCCGCACGCTGTCGGGATTTTGCGTAGCATAAAACATTGCAATCTTGCCTCCCATCGAATGTCCGATGATGTCGACCATTGCAAGCTGGTTGAATCGCACATATTCCGCGACATCCTGCACCATCGTGGCGTAGGTAAAGTCAGCTGAGTGCAGGCTGCGCCCGTGATTGCGCATGTCCAGCGCGTGGACCTGAAATCCCTCCGCCGCAAATTGTCCGGAAAGCGTTTTCCAGTTGTCGGACATGCCGAGGAATCCGTGGAGGATTAAGAGTGGCTGGCCGGAGCCTTCGATTTTGGAGTAGAGCATTCTCGTTTAAAGTTTTATTCCGCGGCGCGCCATACAATTCGGCTACGCCTCGGGTTAGGTTTAAAGTTGACCTGATCAGCGAATCGGGCCCGGGATCGCGTGAGGGATGGCAGTGGAAATCCTTTTTTTGATCACCCGAAGCGCAGCGAAGGGAAATCTTCAATGCAGCACCGCGGAATTGCAAAAAAAGATTGCAACGGACAGCCCGACCTCGTTGCAAAACAGACATGACATTTACGCCATCATTCCGCAACGGGGGCACGCCCCACTATTTTAACTTCTGTAAATACATGTTGACGACATTGTCAAGGCCGAGATACAACGACTCGGAAATCAGCGCGTGGCCGATGGACACTTCCAGCAATCCCGGGATATTTTGTTTAAAGAACTGAATGTTGTCGAGGCTTAAGTCGTGTCCGGCGTTAAGTCCGAGTCCGAGCTCATTGGCTAAAACCGCCGCTTCATAATACGGTTTTATCGCCTCGCTGTTCCCTAAACCGTACTGGTGCGCAAACGCTTCGGTGTAGAGTTCAATCCGGTCGGTACCAACCGCTTTCGCCCCTTCAACCATCTGCAAAACCGGATCGGTGAAAATCGATACCCTGATGCCGTTACGTTGGAATTCGCGGGTCATTTCAGTCAGGAAGCTTTTGTGTTTTATCGTATCCCAGCCGGCATTGGACGTGATGGCGTCGACCGCATCGGGAACGAGTGTCACCTGATGGGGTTTGATCTCAAGCACGAGATCGACGAAACTTTTTTCCGGATTCCCTTCGATGTTAAATTCCGTATATACTATAGATTTAAGATCGCGTGCATCCTGATACCGGATGTGGCGCTCGTCGGGACGCGGATGAATGGTGATGCCCTGTGCCCCGAAACGCTGGATGTCGGCCGCAGCCTTGAGCAAATCCGGGACGTTTCCGCCGCGCGCGTTGCGGAGTGTGGCGATTTTATTGATGTTTACGCTTAATTTGGTCATGGTCATCCTTTTGGCATGATATATGCAGTTACGGCTTACAAAAATACAAAGTTAAAGCAGGTGTTTTGTACTAAAATTTGATTAATTTGCACTGAATTTATTTGCTATGAATACAATTACAGATTTTATAAACCGCGATTTCAGGCCTATTGACAGCAAGGATACGGTCGCCGAAATACAGGACTTTTTTGCCGAGGCCAGTTTCTCGCATTTTCCTGTAGTGGAAGAAGGGATATACATCGGGAGCGTGTCTGCGGAAGATGTGGAAACCTTCGAGCCCGGTAAAACGCTTGCGAATTATCGCTATGCCATCGAAGTGTTTTTTGCACGGACATCGACAAACTGGTTCGACGTACTTGAAGTTTTTGCGAGGAATCATACCGATGTCGTTCCCGTCCTGGACGACGAGAACAAATACACCGGATATTATGAAATCGCCGACATCGTTAAGTTTTTCAACGACACCCCTTTTCTAAAAGATCCAGGCGGTATTATCATTGTTGAAAAAGGCATACTCGATTATTCAATGGGCCAGGTCGTACAGATTGTCGAAAGCAACAATGCGAAAATCCTCGGTACGTTTGTATCAGCCACCACGAACGACACCATCCAGATTACCGTCAAGATCGCGCTGGGCAGCATCAATGACATCATCCAGACGTTCCGGCGTTATGATTATGAGATTATTTCGGAACACAACGAGGACAATTACCTGAACAGCCTCAAGGAGCGCTCAGATTATTTGGACAAATACCTTAACATATAAATGAGACCCATGGTTTTTGGAAATGAGTAGGTTTCAAATTTCCCATTTAACCGGTTTCAAACCGATCTGATTAATGAAAGTCGCCATCTACGGACAATATTACCAAAACAGCACCGAGCCGATAATCCGGGATATTTTCGTGTTCTTCAACGAGAATCAGGTGGAGATGGTGATTGAGGCAGAGTTCCTGAACATGCTCTACGAAAAGGAACTGATCAAAAAAAGCTACCGGACTTTCAGCTCACACACCGAGCTCGACGCCTCGTTTGACATGATGATCAGTATCGGCGGCGACGGGACAATCCTACGCGCGGCGACACTTGTGCGCGATTCGGGAATACCTATTCTTGGGATCAATGCCGGCAGGCTCGGGTTTCTGGCCATGGTGCAGAAGGAAAGCATTTCGACCTTCATGCAGTTTATCATTGACAGGAATTACACGTTTTCGCCCAGGACGCTGTTAAGCGTGTCCTCTTCGCCGGTCAACGACGACATTGCGACAATTAATTTTGCGATGAACGAAATTTCGGTAAGCCGTAAGGACACCACATCCATGATTACGATCGACACGTATCTTGACGGTGAATTCCTGAATTCATATTGGGCTGATGGGCTGATCATTGCCACCCCCACGGGTTCCACAGGCTACTCAATGAGTTGCGGTGGCCCGATACTGACTCCTAATGTCGAGAGCCTCGTCATCACTCCGATCGCACCACACAACCTCAACGCCAGGCCACTCGTGATTCCGGACAAAACCGAAATCCGACTCAAGGTCTCAGGGCGGGAACAGCAGTACCTCGTGTCGTTGGATTCGAGGATCGCTTCGGTCAAAAACGAATCCATCCTCACGATCAGCAAGAACCCCTTCAAAATCAATATGGTGGAAATCCCCGGCGAGACGTTCCTGAAAACCCTGCGGAACAAACTCCTTTGGGGTGAGGACAAGCGGAATTAAACGTTAATTTCCCGCGTCACTTATACGATTACGCGCCGGCATTCCGTTTTAGAAGCTTCCGGAATCGCTCCGGAGCAATCGCTGCCGGGCCAAATAAAACTCAGATTTGACCGCATAGGCGATTGATTGGTACTCATAATTGTTATATTTGCACGCTGTTTTGAAAAGAATGAAAAGATTATTTCCGACGCTTATCTGCTTTTGTATGTTTTCGCTGATGCAGGCACAAATCCATGAAGTGGGGTTGTTTGCCGGCGCCAGTAATTTCATAGGCGATGTCGGACCGACAAATTACATCAATCCGAATGAACCGGCGATAGGAATCCTTTACAAATGGAACCGCAGCCCAAGGCATTCATGGAGGGCTTCTTTTACATACGCCAAGCTCGCCTCTGACGATGCCAACTCCAAAGTCCCGGGAAGGCATGACCGCGGCTATTCATTTGACAATAGTGTCAAGGAATTGTCGGCCGGACTTGAATTTGACTTTTTCGATTTTGACCTTCACGACCTCCGGAGGCAAATCACACCTTATATATATGGCGGCCTGAGTTATTTCAGGTATGACTCACAATATGTGCAAAATGGCACGACACGCGTGGACGACCAGAGCAATTCCCTTGCCATCCCCATGGTTGCCGGTATCAAAAGCAACATCACCCCGAAATTGATTCTCGGTTTTGAAATCGGGGCGCGTTATACCTTTGCAGATGATATTGACGGCAGCACGCCAAAGAGTGACCAGTACCAGCAATTGAAATTCGGTAACATCAACAGCAACGACTGGTATGTATTTACCGGATTTACACTTACCTACACTTTTGGGAATTCCCCCTGTTTTTGCCCGGAATAGCTTATGGATTTGAAGGATACTATAAATAAGGCGCATTTGCCGAAACACATCGCCATTATCATGGACGGCAACGGGCGTTGGGCAAAAAAGCAAGGCTTTATGCGTGCCATCGGGCATGAAAACGGAACAAAATCAGTGAAAGTCATTGTAGAGACCTGTGCGCGTCTTGGTATCGAAAACCTGACATTGTATGCCTTTTCCACCGAAAACTGGAACCGGCCAAAGCTTGAAGTCCAGGCCCTGATGAAAATCCTGATCAATTCGCTGAAGAAAGAAGAAAAAACGCTGCAGCAAAATGACATCAGGCTCAACTCAATCGGCAATCTGGACAAACTCCCCACATCAGCCCAGCGGCAACTTTCTGAAGTGATCGAAAAGACAAAAGACAACCGCCGCATGACGTTAACGCTCGCATTGAGCTATGGCTCAAGGGATGAAATCATCTCGGCAGTCCGCGACATCAGTGGTAAAGTTAAAAATAATATAATTTCAATTGACGCTATTGACGAATCAATTATTAATCAGCATCTTTACACGCAAAATTTACCGGATGTAGATTTATTGATCAGGACCAGCGGTGAGCACCGTATCAGTAATTTCCTGCTTTGGCAGATCGCTTACGCAGAATTGTATTTTACCGATGTTTTGTGGCCTGACTTTACAGAACAGGATTTATATGAGGCCATCGTCAGCTACCAGAAGCGTGAGCGGAGATTTGGAAAAACAAGTGAACAAATTAAATAATTTCTTAGTGTTAAACAAAAGCATAAAACTACTCCTAACCCTGTTTTTTCTTGGAAGTATTACCCCGGTACTCGCGCAGGATGATGAAGACAGGATCCCATTTGAACAAGGAACCCCATATTACTTAGCCAACATCGATGTCACCGGAAAAATCAGCTACAACCAGCAAACCGTGGTCACTTTTACCGGCCTTGAGAAAGGGCAGCGCATTACGGTTCCGGGCGAGGAAATCAGTAATGCGGTTAAAAAACTGGGCAAACTCGGGCTTTTTAATGACATTAATTTTTATGTAAACAAAATTGAAGGCGACAGCATTTACCTGGAGCTGAATATCAACGAATTACCAAAACTCAGCGAACCCAAAATTGCCGGTGTCAAGAAATCGAAAGCAGAAGGGCTGATTAAGGACACCAAGCTCACCAAGGGCATGGTCGTGAATGAAAACCTGATCACCACCACTAAAAATTACATCGAAAACAAATACCGCAAAGACGGGTATTATAATGCCAAAGTCAACATCAACACTGAGGCGGACACCACCACGAACCAGGTCAAGATGTTCATCCGGATTGACAAAGGCGACAAAGTGAAGATCAGTGCGATCAACTTCTCAGGCAACCAAAAACTTTCAGATGCCAAACTGCGCAAGGCGATGAAAAATACGAAGGTAAAGAACCCGATACGGATCTTCAAGGCTTCGAAATTCATTTCCGAAAAATACGAGGAGGACCTGGACAACGTCATTTCCAAGTATAAGGAAAAGGGCTACCGTGACGCGCGCATCATCTCGGACAGCGTATCTTATGATAAGAAAAAGAATAAGATCGCAATCAATATCAAACTGGAAGAGGGCAACAAATACTATTTCGGAAATATCAAATTCCTCGGAAATACCATTTATACGGACCAAAGCCTCAACCGCATGCTGGGCATCAAGAAGGGCGATACCTATAACGGCGTGCTGCTTGAAAAAAGGATTGCTGATAAGACCAAGCCTGATGCAGACGACATCACCAATTTATATCAAAACAACGGTTACCTGTTCTCGACGATCAACGCGGTCGAAACCAGGACATATAACGACACCATCGATTTTGAGATCCGGATTATGGAAGGGCCGTTGGCTTACTTCAACAAGATTTCTGTAGTGGGCAACGACAAGACCAATGATAAAGTCATTTACCGCGAATTGCTGACGCATCCCGGAGACAAGTACAGTAAGGAAGCGTTGGTGCAGACCATCCGTGAGATCGGGCAATTGGGCTTTTTTGACCCCGAAGCCATCGAACCTAAGTTCAAGAATGTGGATCCGGCGGCCGGCACTGTAGACATTGAATACAATCTTGTCGAAAAAGGTTCGAGCCAGATAGAATTGCAGGGCGGATACGGCGGTGGCGGGTTCATCGGAACACTCGGATTGTCATTCAACAATTTCTCGATGCGAAATCTGTTCAATAAGGAAGCTTACAAGCCCATCCCGATGGGAGACGGCCAGCAGGTGTCTTTGCGCCTTCAGGGAAGCAGCTATTTCCAGACCTACAGCCTTTCGTTTGCTGAGCCTTGGTTCGGTGGCAAAAAACCGGTGCGCTTCAACACCTCGCTTTCGTACAGCAAGCAGTTCTTAAACAATTATTCCTCGAATTCGGTCGACCGCAGCCGCAGCTTCAACATCATTTCGCTGTCGGTCGGTTTGGGCAAAAGGCTTACCGTCCCTGACAACTCGTCGTATTTCTCACAGGCCTTGAGCTTCCAGTATTACGACCTTAACAATTACAACACGGGATTGTTTACTTTCGGTAACGGATCCTCAAGAAACCTCGCATATACTGTCGAAGTCAAGCGGAATAACAAAGGTTTCAACCCGATTTTCCCAACTTACGGATCGGAATTCAGCCTCTCGTTTAAATTCACGCCACCGTATTCACTAATCAACGGCATTGATTATGGCAGCCTGGGAGACAAGCAGGAATACAAGCTACGAAACGCCACAGATATCGTATACAACAACCAGGTTTTCCCGGCAGGGACGACTTATGTGAATGCCCAAGGCGAACCTGTGGATGATTTTACCCTCGCCGCCGCAGACCAGTCAAAGGTAGATCAGGAGAAATTCAAATGGCTGGAATACTATAAAATTAAATTCAAAGCCGATTGGTATACCAAAATTTATGGTAATTTAGTGCTCCGTTCATTGGCTGAATTCGGTTTCTTAGGGAACTACAACAGCGAAAGGGGTAACGTGCCGTTTGAGCGTTTTTACATCGGCGGCGACGGATTGGCGAATTTTGCGCTTGACGGCAGAGAAACCATCCAGTTGAGGGGCTATCCGAATCAATCGTTGACCCCTATCGACACGCAGGGAAATCAAAACGGTGCAACAATTTACAATAAATTTTCGTTTGAGTTGAGATATCCGTTAACTTTGAAAAGTCAGGCGTCGATTTACGCGCTTACTTTCTTCGAAGCCGGTGCAGGTTATGACCGCGATGCCAATAAAAGGTACAATCCGTTTGTGCTGCAGCGTTCGGCCGGTTTCGGGTTGAGGGTTTTCATGCCTGCATTCGGATTGCTGGGAATTGATTTCGGCCATGGGTTTGATGCGGTCGAAGGCGGTACAGGCAAGAACGGATGGGAGACACATTTCATCATAGGCCAGCAATTCTAGGATTGCAGCCGTTTTTAATACAAACAAAAGTTATGAAGAGACATTTTTTAGTATTGATCCTGATCCTCACCGTGTCAATAAGCAGCCATGGACAAGGCGCAAAGGGTGTCCGCATCGGCTATATTGACATGGAATACATCCTGCAAAACGTACCCGATTATCTTGAAGCCAAAAACCAGCTGGAGCTTAAAGCACAGAAATGGAAGACAGAAATGGAGGCCAAAAAGAACGAGATCAACAAGCAGAAAGACAACTTAAAGACCGAAAGGGCATTGCTTACCAAAGAGCTTTTGGCAGAACGCGAAGAAGAAATTGCGTTTCTCGAAACCGAATTGTCCGATTATCAGCAAAAGAAATTTGGCCCAACCGGAGAGCTCGTAGTGCAGAAGGCGGTTTTGGTAAAACCCATACAGGACCAGGTTTTTACGGTAGTGCAGGATTTGGCCGAGACTAAAAAATATGATTTTGTTTTCGACAAATCGTCGGATATGACAATGATCTTTTCAGCAAAAAGATTTGACATGAGCGATTTGGTCATCCGGAAACTGTCGAGGGCTGCCAACCGTGACAAGAAGAGCAAGAAAGAGCTGAAAGAGGAAGAAATCCAGGAATATAAAGAAAGCCTTGAAGACAATCCGACAATGCTGGAAAGACAGAAAAAACTTGATGAGCGCAAGGCTGCCCGTGAAAAACAAGTAGCTGACCGTAAAGCGGCGGCTGACGCCAAACGGGCGGAAATGGCCGAAAAAAGGCAGCAGACGCAGGATCAGAAAACCGCAAAAAAAACGGATGGCACTGCTGAAAAAGGAACCGATGGCGACAATGAAAAAACCGATGCCACGGCAGCGAAAACCCAAAAGCAGGCAGCCGTAAGGGACAGCATCGCGACAAACAGGGAAGCTGCGAGGCAGGCCGCCGCCGATGCCAAGGCCAAAACGATGGAAGAACGCAAAAAGGCACTAGAAGAAAAGAAGGCGAAAGCACAGGCCGACCGCGAGGCCGCCAAAAAGGCAAGAGAAGCAAAAACGACGAAGAAGGACAGCGTTCCTTCGACGCCAAATAATAATGATTAAAAATTAATTACTTACTTAATATCTAAAAATGATGAAACAATTGAAAACTTTACTAATCGCTGCTGTCTTATTCGTTAGTGCAAGCCAGGTAGCCACTGCACAAGCCAAATCAGCGCATGTAGATGTTAGTGAAATCATGTCGAAACTGCCTGCGATGCTCGAGGCACAAAAACAATTGGAAAAATTAAGCCAGACTTATCAGGCCGATTATAAAACTATGGGTGATGAGTACAACGCCAAGCTTAAGAAATATGCTGCCGAAGTGGATTCCGTATCTCAAAAAATGAATGAAGAGCGCCAGAAAGAAGTGGCCGACATGGAGAAAAGGATTGGTGAGTTCGGGCAGACTGCACAAAAAGAATTACAGACCAAGGAAGCAGACCTCATGAAACCGATTGAAGAGAAAATCAAGGCTGCCATCCAGAAAGTGGGCAAAGCCAAAGGGTATCAGTACATCTTCAACTCTGCCGGGCTTTTGCTTGCTGATGGTCCGGACCTGACTGCCGACGTAAAGAAAGAACTCGGCTTCTAAGAAACGATCTCGACGATTAAAACTGCTCTTCCTTACTCAGGCAAGAGCAGTTTTTTTTTACTTTTGTTTTATGCACAATAACAATCCCATTGGCTTGTTCGACTCCGGAGTGGGCGGTACGTCGATCTGGAAGGAAATCCACCAACTTCTCCCGGGCGAAAGCACCATTTACCTGGCCGACAGCAAAAACGCGCCTTACGGGCAGAAGTCAAAAGAAGAGATTATCGCTTTAAGCGAAAAAAATACAGAGTACCTTCTGGAGCGGAACAGCAAGTTGATTGTCGTCGCGTGCAATACCGCCACAACCAACGCCATTAAGGAATTGCGCGCCAAATATGATGTGCCGTTCATTGGGATTGAACCGGCGATAAAACCGGCAGCGCTGCACTCGAATACGCAAACGATCGGAATACTGGCCACCAAAGGCACGCTGAGCAGCGAACTATTCAATAAGGCCGTTGAGATGCACCAAACGACGAAAATTATCGAACAGGTGGGCCATGGACTGGTACCTTTGATTGAAAACGGCGACATCAACTCCCCTGAAATGGATGAGCTGCTGCACACCTACCTCACGCCTATGATTGCCGCCAATATTGACTACCTTGTATTGGGTTGCAGCCATTATCCGTACCTGATTCCGCAAATCCGCAAGATACTGCCTCCGCATGTAAGGATTATTGATTCGGGAGAAGCAGTTGCCAGGCAGACGAAAAACGTGCTTACCGGGCATGCGGGCCTGAGTGACGGACTGAACACGGAAAACCGATTCTACACCAATGCCAATCCAAAGGTTCTCGAGGACATCCTTGACAATCGGTATAAAGTCGTATACGAGGATTTTTAGGGATTTACTCCGCGGGTTTGAACCATCGGGAATACATCACATAATTGGTGGAAATACGCTCAATTTCGCCGGCAAAATCGGATTGGTCGATATCCTTGACCTTTTTAGCCGGAACTCCCGCATAAATTGTCCCTGACTCCACCCTCGTATGCTGCGTCACCACCGCCCCGGCTGCGACGATTGCGTTGCTTTCCACAACGCAGCCATCCATTACGATGGCGCCCATACCAACCAGCACGTTGTCGTGCAGTGTACAACCGTGGACAATCGCATTGTGACCTATGGACACATTGTTTCCGATCACCGTCGCGTGTTTCTGGTACGTGCAGTGGATGATGGCCCCATCTTGTATATTTACCTTATCCCCAATGGTGATGGAATGGACGTCACCGCGTATCACGGCGTTAAACCACACACTGCAGGAGTGTCCGAAGGAGACATCGCCAACGATTGTGGCATTCTCCGCAACATAACAATCATCAGGAATCGAGGGCGCTTTTCCGTTTACCGATTTAATAACCATAATGTATATAAAAAAGAAGTCCCGATATAAAATCGGGACTGAATTAATATCAACGATAAATTAATTAATTGCAGGACAGTTACAGTCGTATTTCTCTCTTGTACAGAACAGGTTGACACCAAGGGTAATCTGGTGAAAACCGCCCTGGTCGAACTTGACATCGCCAATCAGGTGAGAGTAAGTGTACGACACCATATAATTTTTGAAATTCAAACCGATGATTGGCGTTACGTACTGCAACCTTTGAGTGGCAACATCTCCGTTGTCCTCGTATTGCGCCGCATCGAAGGCCCTCCTGTAGGAAAGACCGCCCCACAGCTTACCGAAGTCAAAATCCTTATACGCCTTAATGTTCAGGTCAATGGTCTTCTCTTTTGTTTCGTCAACAAGTTGGAACAGAAACGATGGTTCCAACTGGATGCGCTCGCTGTCGCCAAAAACATACCCAGCGCTCAGCAATAATTTTCTCAGGTTATCCGATTCGATGTCCGAATAAATGTCCCTTTTGCTGGCCAACGCATTCTTTACGGTAAGATGTGCATAAAATTCAAGATAGTTATACGACGCACCAAGGTCAACGTTGAAATAAGAATCCTTCTGGATAATGCCCCCGATAACAGGATCCGGATCTGTAAACTTGGTTTCATCCAGTTCAGATTGCACCAGTCCGGCGCTGATCCCGAAAGAAAGCTGGTTCAGATCGACCTCACTTCTGGAAAACATCAGGTGATACGCAAAAGTCGCCTTGAAACCTTTTTGGGAATTGTAGCCGTTTTTGTCATTGAAGACGATCAGACCGCCTCCGGTCCTGTCTCCAAGTCGACCATTAAAACTTAACGTTTGCAACGCAGGGGCATCTTCCTGGCCAAACCACTGCTGGCGTGCAGTCAGCCTGATTTTGGCACAATTGGCGGCACCGGCCATGGATGGGTGAATCAAATAATAATTGTCTGATAAATAATCTGAGTAAACTGCGATTCCTTCCTGCGAAAATGAAAATTTTGATATTAACAATAAGATTAATACTAAATATCTCTTTTTAAAATTCATTTGGTTAACGTTTTAATGTAAAATGTGCTCTAAATTCTTTATTGATTCCCTGTTCCATATACTCCACCACAAACCAGTAATCATCTGCCGTCATAGGTTGGCCGTTATAAGTACCGTCCCAACCCGTTGGATTTGTTGTACTGATTTGCTTCAGCAATTTTCCGAACCGGTCAAATATATAAATTTTTGCGTTAGGTTGATTACTTAATACAGAAATATTCCAAGTATCATGAATTCCGTCACCATTGGGTGTAAAATACTTTGGATAATCCACAACTTTCACATCGTAAGCCAATTCAACACAGGCTTTCGGGTCCCTTACGTAAACCGTATGGTCTCCCGTTGTAGTCTGTGAAAATACCGTAGTGACGCCTGCGAAAACATTCTCTGACTGCCATGGCCCGTCGTCGAGACGGTACTCATATTCACCAGCCGGCGAAGCGGTTACCACGATGGTGGCATTTTCATCAAAATAGCCTGTTACAACATCTGCCGTAATGGTCGCGGGTGGCGTAGACGTTATTATGGGTGCTGTCGCAGAATCAGTACAGCCCGTAGCCGTATCGGTAATGGTGACTTCGTAAGTTCCGGCGGCCACCGCGTCGTAAACCCCTTCAGTGGCGCCCGGAATCTCTACATCATCGAGATACCAGACGAACTCATACCCATCCGCGGTAGACAGTCCGGTATTGAGCTCATAAGAAGAACCTGCCATGGTTTGTCCTGTTACAGGATCCAGACAAATGTATCCGTCCTGGTAAAGTTCCGGATCAGGAATTTCAAGGACTGTGACTACCGCTTCACCGGTCAACATTTTAGGACAGGGCGGATTATTATTAGCCGCAACGCTCACGAGACTATAGGTGGTAGTCTCTCCCAAAACGCCGGTCAGCAATCTCGCCGAGCCCGAAGGATTCAGTGTAATGGTTTGCGCTTCGCCACCGTTGACCGTGTAGGTCACAATGGCATTTGGCGTTCCGGTAAAGATCACATCGGTACCGGTGTTGTCACAAATAGTGGTATCTGCGCCGTTAGCGATGCTTGCATCAGGCAGCGGACGCACGGTGATTGTGGCCGGTTGGGAATAAATATCAGGACAGGTATTGGTCGCATCGCTGACGATACAACGGTATACACCACTGTCTGTCAGCTGTGCGTTCTGTATTTCCAGTACCGAAGTGGTCACACCTGTATCGACACCGTTGAACTGCCATCTGTACGTCACATCGCCTGTGGTCGTTACGAACAACCTGATTGTATCGTCAACACAAACCGTTTTTGATACCGGTTGTTGGGTAATCGTCGGCGAGTTGATGATGGTTATAATTGCCGGCGCCGAAGTTATCGGATCACAGGTGTCGTTGCTGACGACACAGACATATTCCCCTGAATCGGCCGCGGTCGTTGAGGACACGAAGTAATTGGGTGAATTCGTACCCACGTTAACACCATTGTGCTGCCATTGATAGAGCGTCACATCGCCGCTGGCCTGCACGCTCAGGCTCAATGCCTGACCCGCACACAGCGGAGGCAATGACATTGGCTGTTGTATAATCTGCGGGGCTACACTGATTGCTACAACCGCATCAGTCGAAATCTGCGGCGCACCACAGGTTCCCGTTACGGTAACATGGTAAGTTCCCGCATCGTTGACTGTAGCATTCGCGATATTATAAGTGCTCGATGGTCCGGATTGTACCACGATGCCTCCCCTGCTCCATTCATAATTTAAA
Organism: Flavobacterium magnum; assembly: GCF_003055625.1. Taxonomy (NCBI): domain Bacteria; kingdom Pseudomonadati; phylum Bacteroidota; class Flavobacteriia; order Flavobacteriales; family Flavobacteriaceae; genus Flavobacterium; species Flavobacterium magnum. The sequence goes on from NZ_CP028811.1 coordinate 467,805, forward strand.
TTTCCTCCATCCGCGGAGACTTCCAGCGCAAAGCTGTCGCCTGTACATTGGTTGTAAGCGGCCTGAGGTTGTTGTGTAATCGCGGTAGATACATCAACGGTAACCACAACGGGATTTGACGTAACCGAAGGACATCCGCTATTGATTACCTCAACGGTATATGACCCTTCATCGGTTTCAGTGACGCCGAACAACTCAAGCGTATCGGAGCTTGGCGCGCCGGGAACCGGATCGGCACCTTTCCTCCATATGTAAGTCGTAGAAGCATCTGTTCCTGTGGTGGCTACCGTAAGTACAACATCGTCGCCAGGACAACTGTTTGATGGCGCAACGGGATCAGTGACTACGTGAGGCCCTTCGTTTACAATGGCCTGAACTGCCACAGAAACGGCATCAGGCGCGCATTTGCCGTGCACGGTGACTGTGTAGGTACCGCCATCGGCCAGCGTGGCGTTGGTTTTTGTGTATATATTGGAAGTTCCGTTCTGTACCGTTACTGCACCATGCTTCCATTCGTATGTCAAATCAGTCCCATTCGCCTGTACACTCATACTGAATGTTTCCTGCTCGCATATCGGAGCCGGATCTACAGGTTCTGTTGTAATGACAGGCCTGAGGTCTTCTGTTATCGTTACCGATTGCGAAAGTGCCTTCACACAGGAGTCTGTACTTGTAATATTGTCTAGCGTATACGTGGACGCTGGTAAATCTGTCTGTCCGTTACCCGATGCCGGTATGACGTAACTGAATACTGCACCGGTGCTGTCGTGGAAGTTGACCGTCGCATTGGCGGTCCCTGCAAACGACAATGTGGCGGGCGTGCCCTCACACACTGTTGCGCTCGTGGCAGAGAACGCTGTAAGAGCAGGCGTAGGGAATACCGTGATGGTAATGGTCTCACCCGTAATGGCCTGCGTTTGTCCGCATGCAGCCACATCAATACTGGTCAGTGTGTAGGTGGTATTTGTGGCCAGGGTTTGGGTAATGCTGCCCTGTCCACTCGTAGCATCCAGATTCACCGAACCGCCACCTGTGGTACCTCCCGTATAGTTGACCACCGCTCCGGGCGTACCCAACACGGTGATCGTGACACTTTCGCCCTCACATACTGTAGTTGTTGCCGGACCCGTAATCTGGGCTGTAGGCGTCCCCACGGAAATCGTTACGGATGTACCCGCAGTACCTGCAATGAAGGTTTGCGAACATGGTGGTGTCGTTGCGCCTGTAATGTCAACGAGCTGGTAACTGATTGGCGAGGTCAAGGCCGGGGTATCGAATTCATAGGTATTGGAACTTGTAATGACTACGGGGACTTCCGTGGTGCCATCAGTATACTTGACGGTATCGCCCGGTGTTCCGGTAATCACGACATGGGCGACGTCGCCGCTGCAGACGTTATTCGGTGCAGAAATGGTCGCAGATGGAATAGGGTTAACAACCAAAGTCAGCGAACTTGCCGCCGAAGACTCAGCACCAATACTCGCCACCACGCTGTAAGTGTAACTTCCGCCAGTCGTTGGGGCGACAATTCCGTCAAGCTGGGGCACGGTGGTTGTATCGATAACCCCGTTGGCATCAGACCAGGTATAGGTGACGTCTGGCTGATTCACGGCGGAAGTAGCGAGACTGAATGTATCCCCGGCACACACGGGACCATGCGGCGTAATCGTCGTGGCAAGACAGGCGCTCACATCAAATGTCACCGGTTGCGATTCATATGCATCGCAGGTACCTTGTGGAATTTTGTATTTAATGGTGTAAGATCCCGTTTGGGTATTGCTGTCGAGGTCGATTTGTCCTGTGAGGAAATCTATATTCAGGCCTGACGGTGTCGCTTCGTAATACCCTCCTGTAGTGAATTCCGTACTCTGCGTTACCGATACCGTTCCTCCGCCGATGCAATGCGGACCTGCGGGATAACTGATTTCACCTTTTGAGAAAGTCCTTGAAAGCTTGATCGGCTTGATCAGCACGCAATTGCTGCCGCTTCCCTGATCGGCAATCCTGACATAAATGGTTTTTGTCTCGCCTTCCGCCATCGGGGTATTCACCACATAATCGAGGCTGCCGTACAGACTTTGGATATCGTTAAGCCCTTCATCAATCGCATCCTGCTCATTCTCATAATAGCTGATCGGATAATTAGCCGGGTTAAAATTATTGAGGATGTATGCGGTCTGGTCAATATTAAAATGGAACGGCGGATCCTGCTGGCAAATAGCCACATCAAACGGATCTTTGGTAGGCAATGGTGCTGTGAAATCGACGTCGATATCATCCGTTTTCTGGCAGCCCGTACCAAAAGTAACCACAGCTGTATACCTGCCTGACTGCGTTACATCATAGAAATAATCCGTCGCATTATCAATCCTTACGCCATTTTTTAGCCAGGCATAGGTGGCATTAGGCAACGGACTGTCACCATATTGGATTCTCTGGGAACCACCATTGCAAACCGCATTGTTACCGGTAAAATCATTGATTCCCGATGACGGACCGGAACCTGTAACCTGCGCCTCGAATCTGAAGCTGCCGCCTTCAATAAATACGCCCGAAGCAAGCGAATGGTCGCCCTGATTGGCGATAATCAGCTTGATCGTATAGTTGTGTCCGGGAATCACCGCGGATTTGGCAACCATATTCTCAGTTTGCCCGTTATAATTGTGCGCCGCATTGGCTGCAATGGTTGGATCTGCAGGATCCCAGTTGTACTTTCCGAAGTATTGTGGGTTTTGGCCTGCTGTATCGCAATTGCCTCCCTGATGGATTGTAGTGACTTTAACAGGTATGTTCGTGTTGGGGATCACTGCGAGGTTTTTATGGACGTTAGGTGTGGCCTGGTCTGTAAGTATGAAGGCGAATACGTCGGAATAAGTACATTCAAACCCGTTCCTGCTGTATTCTTCTGAAGCAAAAATGAAGTTAAAGCTCATCTCCTGTGCCGAAGGCACGAAGTCAAACTGAATGTACGACTGGTCATTGGTCGTATTATTCGGGATGCCCACCGCAGGCACCATGTAACCTGTATTGAAATCCGTAGAGCCACCCCAGTCGCGGCCGTCCGTCGTACTGTCATTTGGACCTGCGACTCCGTTGTAGGTCGTATTCGCGTCAACAACATCATCAAACAGTGTTCCGCAGCTCAGGATCAGCCCATCCTCAATAGGAAAGTCAGAATTCATCTTTTTGAAATACCCAATTCCGTAGTTGCTGTTATTTCCACCCTGTGAAAACATCTGGAAATTGGATACGTTGGCGCAATGCGAACGGATCAGTACATTTTCTACCAGGCCCTGCGCCAGCCCGCTTATCTGATGGTTGACCGAAAGTTTTGCCGGATCATTGTCAAAGTACATGAATTTCGCAGCAGGACTATCGTTATCGGTACTGGTGTTGTTAGCCATCACCGGATCCGGTGTTTGCGGGGTAGCGGTAACCGTATTGATCAAATTGCTGTTTACCTGCTGTACTGGCGGCAACGAAAACACCTGGAATCCCACAGGTATGTATACTTTAACGGTGTAAGTCATTTTTTCCCCGACTGCCAGGTGGTTTATGGTATTGTCGAGTATACCCGTGCCGCTGGCGCCGTTTCCTGACCACGTCACATAAGAAGGCTGTATTTGCGATCCTGCGACGTTGGTATTGGTTGGAATATTGTCGAACACCCTGATGTTGTATGAATCGCTCGGACCGTAATTAAGCACCGTAATTGTGTAAGTCACATATTTCGGTACCAGTTGGGCCGGCGTCGTATCATAAATATTATCATCGATAAGACGCGATTGTTCGTACTCCGAAGTGCCGTCGGTCTTATTTACGACCACGTTCGCAGCTGGGCCCGGTGCATCAACATCGGTAGCGGTATTATTTGCAGGCAACGGATCCGATGCTGTAGCAACGCTCACCGTCTGGATCAGGTTTTCGTTCTGAGGGAAATCCGACGGGATTGACACTGTAATTGTATAAGTCACACTCTGCCCCGCGGCAAGTGTCGGAATGGTATTGTTAAGAGCGCCCGATCCTGAAGCACTGTTGCCGCTCCAGGTGTAATCTGTGTTGTTTACCGTACCGGGAACAATACTGCTAACCTGTATGTTAGACACGGCGGTGCCGCCATTGTTGGTCACGGTTACCGTGTACACCCGGCTTTGTCCGGCTACGTAGGTTGTAAATCCGTCTGTAATCGACACTCCGATGTCATTGTTCACCGGCGTCATGGTCATTGTGGCCGTGGCGGTGGAATTGGCCGGATTCGGATCGCTAGCCAAAGTGGTTGTGGCGGTACTTACTACCGAATTCCCGGTAGCCGGAACCTGTATGGTAACGGTATAGGTAACGGAATTTCCTACGCCAAGGTATTGTATCGTGTTGGTCAAGGCACCCGTCCCTGACGATCCATTGCTTCCTGTCCAGTTCATTACAGTCACACCTGCAGGAATTGGATTCGCAACCGCTATGGTATTGGCAGCCTGCGGACCGTTATTGGTCACCGTCACTGTAAATTGTTCTGTCGTACCATAACCCGGCGTGGCATTAGAGGCCGTGTTGGTCACAACGATATCTGAGGAAGAGGCCACATCGGTATCGGTAGCCGTGTTATTGGCGGCTGAGGCATCCGCAGGTGTGGTGCTGACCGTAGCCGTATTGATGAGGCTGCCGCTGAAATTCGCCGGCACCGTGACCGTTACCGTGTAGGTGATTGAGGCGCCGTTTGCCAATGACGGGATGACCACGTCAATCCCACCCGTACCGTTCGTGCTGTTGTTGGCAGTCCAGGTCATCGTAGTGATTCCCGCAGGCAGCGGATTTTGAATATGTACCTGCGTAGCCGTCTGTGGCCCGTTATTGGTCACCGTCATCGTATAAACCCTAGTATTGTTTACAACATAAAAACCCTGGTTATCTGTATTGGTGATGGCTACATCCGCCTGAGGGGTACCATCAGTATCTATGTCAACACAGCGTGCGCAGGCTGTAACCGGGTCTACTGAAGTCGTCGACGCAATCGACGGCTGCGCAGTAAGGTTTCCTGTAAAGCCAGCAGGTATGTTCACCGTGACGGTATAAGTAGCCGTTTGCCCTACGGTAAGCGTAGGGATGGTATTGTTGACGGCCCCTGACCCTGAGGTGTTGTTGCCGGTCCAGGTCATTGAAGTGATCCCTGCGGGCAACGGGAATACGACGTTGACGCCCGTGGCCGTCGACGGCCCATTGTTGGTCACCGTAACGGTATACACCGCTTGTCCGCCTGCAGTGTACACTTCCTGGTTGTCTGTATTTACCAACACCACATCGGCAGTGCCTAGAGGTGTGTCAGTATCCGGCGCCGTATTATTGGCAGTAGCGGAATCTGTGGTGGCCGTTGCCGTGACGGTTGCTGTGGTTGTGAAATTGGCAGAAAATGTCGCCGGAACCTGTAATGTTACGGAATAAACTACAGAGGCACCCACGCCAAGCGTCGCGATCGAGGTATTCAGCGCTGCGATTCCGGATGTGCCGTTTGTAGCCGTCCACGTCAGGCCTGTGGTAGCGCCTGGCACGGCAAACTGAACCAGGACATTCCTTGTTTCCAAAGGCCCGTTGTTGGTTACCGTAACAGTATAGGTCTTTACGTTGAGGACCCCGGCATTATAAGTCGTGCTGCTGTCAGTATTGGTAACCGAAATGTCTGTTGCCGATTGTGTGTCGGTATCTGCGCATTGGGCACACGCCGGAACCGGATCGATGGTATCCGAAGCGACAACAACCTGATGGGTCAGCGCGCCCGAAAAGGCAACCGGAATGTTTATTGTGATGCTGTAGGTCACCGTTGCCCCGTTGGCAAATGATGCGATGGTATCGTCGAAGGTACCCCCACCGTTTGTACCATTGCTTCCTGTCCAGCTTACCACGCTGACACCTGCGGGCAATACATTGGTGATATGCACATTCTCGGCAGTGCCTGGCCCATTATTGGTTACCGTCACCGTGTACGTTTTCTGTGTCCCGGAAACGTACGTTGCTGTGTTATCCGTATTGGACACTGTGATATCGGCGCCCGGTTTATCTGTGTCAGTGCAGCGGGTACAAGGGTTGGGATCGGGCTGGTCACTCGAAGCGGCTGCCTGGGTCACAAGATCGGTATTGAATCCTGCAGGTACCGCTACAGTTACGGTGTACGTTACGGTGGCTCCTGCCGCAAGCGAGGCGATTGTATTATCAAGACTTCCGGTTCCTGAGGTACTATTCGTCCCGGACCAGCTTGTGATTGTCGTTCCGTTTGGTGCCGGCATAAACACCTGCACATTGGTTGCGGTTTCAGGGCCTGCATTGTTTACGGTTACTGTATACACGCGCGGCTGCCCCGCGATATAATAATCCTGATTGTCGGTATTGACTACAATGATATCTGCCCCAAACGCCTTTACGTTCGAATCAATAGCCTCGAAATTTTCCGGTGTAGGATCTGTCGAAGTGGTATAAACGACCGCTTTATTGATAACGATCGCATTGAACGTCGCCGGAATAGCTATCGTGACAGTATACACCACACTTTCACCAACAGGCAGCAGCTCGATGACGTCATTGAGGATTTCGCCTGTCCCTGAGGTGCCGTTACTACCTGACCATGACATCGACGATTCATCCAAGCCCTCCGGTATATCGTTTTTTACGACTACATGCACGGCGTCTGTCGGTCCGTAGTTGGTGACCGTGAGCGTATAAACCGAGTTTTGTCCGGAATAATAGACATTGGTGTTGTCAGTGTTGACCACATTGATGTCGGCGTTGGCAATCTGGTCCGTATCCGTAGCCTGGTTAGACATAGTATTCACATCTGTCGGTGCCGACATCGTGACGCTCGCCGTGCTGGTCAGCGGCCCCGAATAGCCGTTCGGGATCTCGAGGTGTATGGTATAGGTCAGGACTTCCCCTACGCCCAGTGTAGTCACCGTGTTGTCGAGGTTCGTATTCGATCCGAATGAAAAATTACTGCCTTCCCAGTAGAATGTAGTGATGCCACTCGGAATCGGATTGACGACATGCACATTGGTCGCAGCAGCCGGCCCGAAATTGGTTACCTTTACCGTGTAAACCGCAGAAGTGCCCGGCACGTAAACCGCCTGATTGTTGGTATTGGTCACCACCAGGTCAGTCTGTGCAAAACAGATTGACGCGAGTAAGAGACAGGTTAATAAATGTAAAAATTTTTTCATTGCAGTATGTTTGTAGATAGTGAGTGTATATTCTAAAAAAAACAGTAATTTCTGTTAATTTATATTAAAATCTCAAATGTAATTATTCGTGAAAAATATCTTTGTTAAATTTGCAAAAAAATACAATTTTCATGAAAAATGTTATAATAAAGGAAACCCAGAATCCGGCGATATTAAAGTTCGAATTCCCGGATTTCATTACCCAGAATAACAGCTACGAATTCAAGAATATCGACGAGGCCGCCGCCTCCCCGCTTGCACAGCAGCTCTTCTACCTGCCCTTCGTGAAGACGGTATATATCTCCGGTAATTTCATTGCCATAGAACGTTACAACATCGTTGACTGGAACGATGTGAAGGATGCCGTAGCCGAACAGATTGACGAGTTTACCGCAAAAGGCGGAACGATCATCAGGGAAGAAGCGCCAAAGCCCTGGGATAAGAAGCAGCCTGCCACGGTATACGGTGAAACCACGCCGAATCCATCGGTCCTAAAATTTGTCGTCAACCGCATGGTAACCACCGCGGCGGCTGAATTCAGGAATATCGATGAAGCGGCAGCCTCCCCTCTCGCACAGGAACTCTTCAAATTTCCGTTTGTCAAAGAAATCTTTATTGACGAGAACTACATCTCGGTCACAAAATACGATATCGCCGACTGGTCTGAAATTACCCTGGAGATTCGTTCATTCATCAGGGAATTCATAGAAAACGGAGGCACCGTTATAGACAACAGCCAGCTCGCTGAAAACCCTACCGCAGCGAAACAGAAAATTTCAAATTTTGACAACCTCGATGTGACCTCACAGCAAATCGTAAACATCCTCGAGGAATATGTCAAACCTGCCGTGCAGGCTGACGGAGGCAACATCCTTTTCGATTCCTATGACGAAGCCGATCACCGCGTAAAAGTCGTCCTCCAGGGCGCGTGCAGCGGCTGCCCTTCCTCCACGTTTACTTTAAAAAACGGCATTGAGAGCATGCTCAGGGACATGCTTAAAAATGACAACATCAAAGTCGAAGCGCTAAATGCATAAGCGTTTCCACACAAAATAACTACCTTTAAGCGTTCCATTTGGAGCGCTTTTTTTTGTATAGAGCCAATCCTGCTGTCCGCTGTATCTTTTTGTTTTTAAAGAAAAAACAAAAAGGATGCCGCTTCCATCAGGGCTAGGCGCATCGCTAAACCCTGAAATTTATACCCTGATCCATGAACGAACTCTCCAACGAAACGTCCCCTTACCTGCTCCAGCATGCGAACAATCCCGTACACTGGAAAGCCTGGAATCCTATATCCCTTGCCGCAGCGGTTGACAGTAACAAACTCATCATCATCAGCATCGGATACTCTGCCTGCCACTGGTGCCATGTCATGGAACACGAAACCTTCGAGGACAACGAAGCCGCCGAGGTCATGAATGCCCATTTCGTTTCAATAAAGGTCGACCGTGAAGAGCGCCCGGATGTCGATGCCGTATACATGAAGGCCGTCCAGCTGATGACGCGCCACGGCGGCTGGCCACTCAATATTGTTGCCCTGCCCGACGGACGGCCGGTCTGGGGCGGCACCTACTTCCGGAAAAGCGAATGGATCAGCACGCTGCAACAATTGTACGGGCTGCACGCCGGCCAGCCCGAAAAGCTGATCGAGTATGCCACGCGGCTCGACGAGGCGCTTCAGGCGATCAGCCGGCCCACACCGCCGCAAAATGACCTCACCCCGGCGTCAGCGTTTCAATTCGATCCGGATTTTCTGGCACAACTGGTCGCCAGATGGTCCAGGAGCTTTGACCGCGAATTTGGTGGCATGGCACGGGCGCCGAAATTTATGATGCCGGACAATTACGCTTTCCTGCTGCGTTACGCATACCAGCATAATGACACAGACTTGCTCGATTTCGTAAACCTTACTTTAACCAAAATGGCGCAGGGTGGGATTTTCGATACCGTCGGCGGCGGATTCTCACGCTATTCGGTCGATATGAAATGGCATGTGCCGCATTTTGAAAAAATGCTTTATGACAACGGACAGCTTGTATCCCTGTATTCCGATGCGTACCGGCTTACAAACAATCCGCTGTACCGTGAGACCATCGAAAAAACCCTTGCGTTCTGCCTTGCGGAACTGCAAAGCCCCGAAGGCGGGTTTTATTGTGCCCTCGATGCCGACAGTCCGAACACGCAGGGCACACCCGAAGAAGGCGCTTTTTACGTCTGGACCGAAAACCAACTCAAATCACTGATCACTGAGGATTATGATTTATTTGCCGATGTATTCAGCATCAACGATTTCGGGCATTGGGAACACGGAAACTTCGTACTGATACAACAGCATCACCTTGAGTCCGTTGCCGCCAGGCACCACATCCCGACGGCTGAATTACAGCTTAAAAAAAAGCAGTGGGAAAAAGTATTACTCGAAGAACGCAACAAAAGGGTTGCGCCCGGACTCGACGACAAGTGCCTCACTTCCTGGAATGCCATCATGCTGATCGGTTTCGCCGATGCGTACAAAACGTTGGGTGAAACGCGCTACCTCGATACCGCCCAGCGGACCGCAGCATTCATCCGCTCCCGCCTGTGGCAGGAGGGTGGGAACCTTTACCGCAGTTTCAAGAACGGAAAAGCGTCCATCAATGCCTACCTCGAAGATTATGCCTTCGTGGTCAGGGCCTGGATCAAACTGTATGAAGTGACGCTCGACGAAAAATGGTTGCATGAGGCCAAACAACTGACCGACCATTGCTTTGACCATTTTTACGACGCAGCCACAGGATTCTTTTCATATACTTCCTCAGGGGATGAGCCATTGATTGCTCCCCATTTTGAAACTGAAGACAACGTCATCCCGTCGTCAAATGCGGTGATGGGGCATAACCTGCAGGCACTTTCGGTGTATTTCGGGAATACTTACTATGAATCTGTTGCAGAGCGCATGCTCGTGAAAATTACCGCTTCGATCGACTATCCGTCGGCTTTTTCACACTGGCTCGCGCTGTACCTCAATGGTTCCGGACAACAACGCGAACTCGCAATCACCGGGCCCGAAGCCTCAAAATTTGCTGCGGAGCTGAACACCCGCTACCAGCCGCATGTCTTGCTGGCAGCAACCGAATCGGAATCCGGATTGCCTTTTCTGCAGCAGCGCTTTGTGCATGGGCAAAACCTGTTTTATGTGTGCCGGAACAAAAGCTGTGGTTTGCCTACGTCCGATTTTCAAACTGTCGAAAACGAACTGACAATCAGCTGAATTCGGTTGGCAGGAACTTTTTACTACTTTTACACCACATTTACAATCATATGAAAAGTCAATACGCCCCAAAACGCCTGTTTTTACAAACATTTACAATGTTTTGCCTGATGTGGCAATTGCCTGCGTTGGCTCAGCCATTTACCGACAGCAACCTGCCCATCGTCATCATCAACACCGATGGCGCACAGGAAATCCCCGATGACCCAAGGATTTTCGGCGATATGAAAATCATTTACCGCGGCGAAGGCCAGCAGAATTATGTCACCGACCAGAATACGCCGGCCTACCTGAATTATAATGGGCGCATCGATATTGAGATACGCGGCTCAAGTTCGCAGGCACTGCCAAAAAAAGGATACGGCTTCTCAACTAAAATGGCCGACAATACGACCAACAACAACGTCAGCCTGCTGGGAATGCCTTCAGAAAACGACTGGATCCTGAACGGACTGGCATTCGACCCCTCGCTGATCCGCGACTACCTGTCTTACAATTTATCGAGGAGCATGGGCAATTACGCGACGCGCACCGCCTATTGCGAGGTGGTCATCAATGGGGATTATAAAGGACTGTACATCTTACAGGAAAAAGTCAAAGCCGATGGCGGCCGCGTAGATGTCACCAAAATTACCACATCGCAGAATACCTTACCGAACCTGAGCGGCGGCTACATCACCAAATGCGATAAGACGACCGGCGGTGATCCCGTGGCGTGGACCATGCCGGATTATAATGGCGGCCAGGTTGATTTTATCCACGAATTGCCCAAACCGGCAGATGCCACCGCGGCGCAGGACAATTACATCCACAATTACTTCACCGACTTGCAAACCAGTGTCACGAGCAGCGATCCGGTTACGGGTTATCCGTCTTTGATCGATATCCCGTCGTTTGTTGATTTTATGCTGTCGAACGAACTGGCCAGCAACGCCGACGGATATTCACTGAGCACGTATTTTCATAAAGACCGCAATGGGAAACTGCGCGCCGGGCCGATATGGGATTTTAATCTTACGTATGGCAACGACCTGTTTTTTTGGGGTTTTGACCGCAGTCACTATGATGTGTGGCAGTTTGCCGATGGTGGCAATGACGGTGCCAAATTCTGGACCGACCTTTTCAATAATACTGCCTTCAGATGCAACGTTTCCAGGCGATTCAACGAACTGACGCAGCCTGGCCAGCCGCTTAATCCGGACACGTTGAACACTTTTATCGACAATACCATAAACTACATCAGCGCCGCAGCCGTTCGCGAAAACAACCTGTGGGGCACAGTCCCTGACCTCGAAACCGAAATATTCTCCCTCAAATTCTGGCTTGACCAGCGCGTCACCTGGATGACCGAACATCTGGGCAGTTTTTCAGGCTGCAGCAGCGTAGCGGTACCGTCACTGGTCATCAGTAAAATCAATTACAATCCCAACACCTCAGGAAGCTTTACGAGCAGCAACGACCAGGAATTCATCGAAATCCGGAACGTAGGGAACACCTCAGCGGACCTGACGGGGATTTACTTCCGGGGTACCGGATTTGTTTACCAATTCCCGGCAAACCAGGTTCTGGCAGCCGGTGCCGGTGTCTTTCTCGCAAGCAAGGCCAACGTATTTACAAGCCGTTACGGTTTCGCCCCGTATGGTGAATTTACGCGGAACATGTCCAACAACAACCAGGACCTGGTGCTCGCCGATGCGTTCGGCAACATCATCGATCAGGTTCATTATTATGACAGCGCCCCATGGCCGGATGCAGACGGTAACGGCAATTACCTGCAGCTTACCGATACGGCACTGGACAACAACATCGCATCGAGCTGGACCGCGATGAATATGAATACCCTCCCGGCTGAGTTTGAAACTAAGGATTTCGCATTACAGCTGTACCCCAACCCAACGAGTGGAATTCTGCACATACAGGCCGGCGAAACGATTTCGACGATGGCCGTCTTCGACCTGCGCGGGCGGCTTAGAAGCATGTTCAGGCCGGAGAGTACGGCCGTAACGATAGACACTTCTGCCTGGGCCAAAGGCCTGTATCTGCTCAAAATTCAGGCAGGGGCCAAAACCAGTATCAAGAAATTCAACAGGCGATAATGATGAGAAAAATTTCCGTAATCACAACAATGTTTTGCGCGCTGTTCTTTATACAATGCAAAAAGGACCACGACAAAACCGATTTTACCGCATTGTGCAAAAGCTATTTCGACGATAAGAGCGCGCTAAATCCTTTGGATGCAACCGTCTACGGGCAAAACCAATACAATGCCGAACTGCTTTTTGAAATGACCGATGCGCACCGTAGGGCTCAGGCGAAGTTCTTCGAAAAATATGCGAATGCCATCGCCACTGTGGATTACTCTGCCCTGACCGACGATGAGAAAATCAGCTGCGACATCATCAAATGGGAGGTCAGTATCGGGAAGGAAATGCTGAAATACCCTACCAACCTGATGCCTGTAAACCAGTTTACGGGAACGCATCTCAACATGGGCATGTTTGCCGGAGGTACCAGCTCACAGCCTTTTAAGACCGAAAAAGATTACCGCAACTTCCTCTCGCGGATGGACAAATTCTCCATCTGGATCGACTCGGCTATGGTCTACATGAAAAAAGGCGTACAAAAAGGCTATGTCTTGCCAAAAGCACTGACTTTAAAAGTCATTCCGCAATTTGAAGAACTCATTACCGAAAAGCCCGAGGACAACCTGTACTATTCTGCAATCAAGATCATGCCTGCTGATTTTCCGGATGACGTAAAAAAGCAGCTTGCCGCACAATATGCGCAAACCATCAGCGAAAAGCTCGTCCCTCAATTCCGGAAGATGGCTGCTTACCTCAAGACCGATTACCTCGCGGCGTCGCGCAACACCTCAGGCATCAGCAGCCTGCCGATGGGTAAAGAGACTTATGCCACATGGGCCAAAAACTGGACCACCACAGAAAAAACACCTGACGAAATCCACAAACTGGGGTTGCAGCAGGTCGCCGCCCTAAAGGCTGAAATGGAAAAAATCAGGATTAAGGTGGGCTTTAAGGGCAGCATGAAGGATTTCCTGAACGACCTGCGCAACAACCGCCGACTGATGCCCTTCAGTACTCCGGAACAGGTGCTCGCCCATTTCGATTCTATTTACAACAGAATAAAACCGAACGTCGGCAAGTTGTTTTCGATGACACCAAAGACACTGTTTGAAATCCGCCGGACCGAAGCCTTCCGAGAGAAAAGCGCAAGTGCTGAATACATCCAGGGCGCTGCCGACGGCACCCGTCCGGGCATTTTCTACGTTCCGGTACCTGATGCCAAAACATACAATGTACTGCAGGACGAGGACCTGTTCCTGCATGAAGCCATTCCGGGCCACCATTTCCAGGTGTCAATCCAGCAGGAAAACAACGCTTTGCCTGATTTCCGGAAATTCAACTGGTTCGGCGCGTATGGTGAAGGCTGGGCATTGTATACCGAAAGCCTGGGGAAAGAACTCGGGCTCTACACCGATCCCTACCAATATATGGGCATGCTGAGCGCTGAAATGCACCGTGCCATACGCCTTGTCGTCGATACCGGTATCCATACCAAGGGATGGACAAGGGAGCAGGCCATCCGGTATTCGCTGGATAATGAAGCAGAGACCGAAGCTTCCATTATTTCTGAAATAGAACGGTACATGGCCGTCCCCGGACAGGCATTGTCGTACAAGATCGGGCAATTAAAGATTCTGGAATTGCGGGAAAAGGCAAAGAAGCAGCTTGGTACAAGATTTGATATTCGGGAATTCCACAAAAAGGTGCTCGAATCAGGCGTGATGCCGCTGGAATTGCTTGAAGCGAAACTTGACGCCTGGATGCAGCAATAGGCATTCCGATTGATCCGCGGTACCGCGCCAGGGACAGCAGCGAAATCCTTTCTACGCCCGGAGGGTGAAAAAGATTACCTATCGGTCAGTTCGTCCAGAAGGGAGCACCATGCCCTAAAAATTAACTTTACTTTTAAAAATCGGCCGCAGATAAACTTTTAAATTTGCGGCTGAAAAACGTATACCATGACCCTTACCCCTGAATTTATAACGGAATATGGCGAGCAGATCAGTCTTACGGTGGTAAACTACCTGCCCAGGCTGGTCACGGCGATTGTGATCCTGATTGTGGGTATTTACCTGATCCGGATCATCAAGCGGGTTGCCCAGCAGATTATGGTAAGGCGCCAATTCGAGCCTACGTTGTCAAAGTTTCTCGCGGACATCATGATCTGGGGGCTTCGGGTGTTGTTGTTTGTCATTTTTATTTCGCAGCTGGGCGTGGAAACCTCCGCATTCGTCGCGATTTTAGGTGCGGGTGGATTGGCCATCGGTTTGTCCTTGCAGGGCTCGATGTCAAATTTCGCCGGAGGCATGCTCATCATCGTATTCAAGCCATTTCGCGTAGGGGATACCATTGAGGCACAGAATGTAATCGGAACCGTCTCTGAAATACAGATATTCGTGACCAAACTCGTGACGGGCAACAACCAGACCATCTTCATCCCGAATGGCGCCTTGTCGAACAACACGATCATCAACTATTCGATGGCCGGTACCAGGCGTGCCGACCTGCTGTTTGCCGTAGCCTATGATGCGGACCTGAAAAGAACGAAGGAAATCATACAAAGCGTACTGACATCAAACAATAAAGTATTGAAAAATCCTGAGCCTGCTGTGGTTGTGAACGACCTCACCGACAATTCGGTACGGCTGGCCATCCGTCCCTGGGCTACGAATGCCGACTATGGCGCGATGGTTTCAGAGGTGCTCGAGGACATCAAGCTTGAACTGATGCGCGCAGGCATCGAAACGCAACCTTTTGTGAAGGAATCGTCGAAGAAGTAATTTTGGTTTTTCCGTTGAATATTCACGAGTGGCTTTTAGTGCGATGTTGTTCGCGATTAATTGTAAATTTACATCCTGCCGGAATAATCCATTCACGTTTGCGTTATCCTCCCTATGAAAACGATGCAATATGCCATTACCGACATCGAAACTACCGGCGGCAATGCCACTGGCAGCCGTATTACGGAAATTGCGATCATCATCCACGACGGTGAGAAAGTGATTGACCGTTGGGAAACGTTGGTGAATCCGGAAAAGGACATTCCCCTGCCGATTTTCGCGCTGACGGGCATCAACAATGAGATGGTGCGCCATGCGCCGGTTTTTGACGAGGTGGCGGGGAAGGTTTTTGAGCTGCTTTCAGGACGCATCTTTGTGGCGCACAATGTCAATTTCGATTACTCTTTCGTAAAACACCAACTCGGGCAGTCAGGCTTTACCTGGAGTGCAAAAAAACTATGCACGGTACGTGCTGCAAGGAAAATCAGGCCGGGTCTGGGTTCGTACAGCCTGGGGAATCTTTGCCGCGCACTGGACATCGCCATTGAAAACCGGCACCGGGCAGGCGGTGATGCCGATGCTACGGCGACCTTGTTTTCGCAATTACTGCAATGGGACTCAGAATGCGAAATCGGCAAGATGCTTCGGAAAGCGTCACAGGAACAGCGCCTGCCGCCCAACCTGCCCCGGGAGGATTTTGACCAACTGCCCGAAAAGCCAGGCGTGTATTATTTTTACAACGAAGCCAAAAAAGTGGTCTATGTGGGCAAGGCGGTGAATCTCAAAAAACGCGTTGCCTCGCATTTCACCGGACATAAAATTACGCCACAGCGCCAACATTTTTTACGCGATATTTACAGCATTTCATTTGAAGTGTGCGCTACGGAACTGATGGCCCTGCTGCTCGAATGCACCGAAATCCGGAAACTCTGGCCGGTATACAACAAAGCCCTTAAGCGCTTCGAGGCAAAATTCGGCCTGTACGACTATGAGGCCCGAAACGGCTACCGCTATCTTGCCGTCGGGAAATTGCGCAAGCACCAGTCCTGTATACAAACGTTTTATCATGAGTATGAAGCCGTACACACGCTGCTGGGCCTCGTGGATGACTTCCGTATCGATCAGCGGTTCTGCATTTATGGAAAACCTGCGGAAGGCGAATTGCCCGTTAAGCATGCGTCCACAAACCTGCCTGCGCCGGAACAACACAACCTGCGTGTGGCGGCTGCCCTGAATTCGCTGTCACAGGCGCGTCCCAGTTTTGCGATTGTCGATAAAGGCCGGCATGCCGATGAGCGCAGCTGCATCTGGGTAGAGAATGGCATGTTTTACGGCATGGGTTACGTGGACAACACTGTCGGATTTACCGAGCCTTCAGGCGTACGTGAATATGTCACGCGGTACAAGGGAAATCAATATGTGATGCAGCTGATTGACGGGTTTGTGAAGAAGTACCCCGGTAAAGTGCTGTATGAAAACCAATCGGTTGAAAGGTTGTAATCTAATTTTTGGACAAAAAAAAACCCCTCAAAAAATGAAGGGCTTGCGTGCGGATAATAGGACTCGAACCTACACACCGTGAGGCACCAGATCCTAAGTCTGGCGTGTCTACCAATTTCACCATATCCGCTGAACGTGGGTGCAAATATAAGGATAACTTCCAATATTCAAAGGAATATCTTCAAAAAAACTTTAGCCACTTTTTTGTATTTTTGGATGGCAAATTAACCAAAACCGTTATGGACAATATAAAATCTTATGTGCAGGAGCACAAAGACCGATTTATCAGTGAACTGATTGAACTGCTTAAAATTCCGTCTGTGAGCGCCGACAGCGCCTACTCTCAGGACGTGATCGACACTTCTGAAGCTGTCCGGGCAAGCCTGGAGAAAGCAGGTTGTGATCGCGTGGAAATCTGTGACACGCCCGGATATCCTATTGTGTATGGTGAAAAAATCATTGACAGGAACCTGCCTACCGTATTGGTTTATGGCCACTATGACGTACAGCCACCGGATCCGATGGATTTGTGGACTTCACCACCGTTTGAACCCGTAATCAAAAAAACCGAATTGCACCCTGACGGCGCCATCTTCGCGCGCGGCGCCTGTGACGATAAAGGACAGATGTACATGCATGTGAAAGCCCTGGAGTACATGGTTCGCTCAAACTCGCTGCCTTGCAACGTAAAATTCATGATTGAGGGAGAAGAGGAAGTGGGCTCAAAAAGCCTGGGCTGGTTCGTAGAAAAGAACCACGAAAAACTGCAATGCGATGTGATCCTGATCTCCGATACCGGTATGATCTCAAATCAGCAGCCGTCAATCACCACCGGCCTGCGCGGGCTGAGCTATGTGGAAGTCGAAGTGACCGGTCCGAACCGTGATTTGCACTCCGGCCTGTATGGCGGCGCGGTAGCCAATCCGATCAATGTGCTGGCCAAAATGATTGCCTCGCTGCACGATGAAAACAACCACATCACCATTCCGGGTTTTTACGACAAGGTAGAGGAACTTACCATGGAAGAGCGGGCTGAAATGGCTAAGGCGCCTTTTGACCTTGACCAATATAAAAAAGCGCTGGACCTCGACGACATTTATGGCGAGAAAGGGTATGTGACCAATGAGCGCAACTCTATCCGCCCGACGCTCGATGTCAACGGCATCTGGGGTGGTTACACAGGAGAAGGCGCAAAGACAGTCATTGCCAGCAAGGCTTTCGCCAAAATATCGATGCGACTCGTTCCGCACCAGGATTGGGAGGAAATAACGGAACTGTTCACCAGACACTTCGAAAGCATCGCGCCATCGGGCGTCACCGTGAAAGTAAAACCGCACCATGGCGGACAGGGTTATGTCACGCCCATCGACAGCATCGGTTATCAGGCTGCGGCCAAAGCCTATGAGGAGAGTTTTGGCATCAGGCCGGTTCCCGTCCGTTCCGGCGGCAGCATTCCTATCGTCGCGCTGTTTGAGAAAGAACTGAAAAGCAAAACCATCATGATGGGCTTCGGCCTTGACAGCGATGCCATCCATTCACCGAATGAGCATTTCGGGATTTTCAATTACCTTAAAGGCATTGAGACGATCCCTTTGTTTTACAAATATTTTGTGGAATTGTCGAAATAGCGGTATGAAAAAACATCTCATCATCTTATTGCTAATAGTCGTCAATGGGCCTTCATTCTCACAATCCCTCAATGAAAAAGGCGGCGTTGCCGTAGTCGAAGCGACTGACGAAAAAATCTACAGTGGCGTAGACATCGCACCGCAATTTCCGGGCGGGATGCAAAAATTTTACGGCTACGTTGCAAACAATTTTATGGTTCCCGAAGATCTGGAAAGTCCGGGAACCATCTTCGTATCCTTCGTGGTCGAAAAAGACGGTTCGCTCACCGACATAAAGGTATTGCGCGACTTAGGCCATGGGACGGCTGAGCAAACCAAAGCGCTCATGGAAAAATCTCCCAAATGGACACCCGGTACCCAGAACGGAAAAGCGGTCAGGGTACAATATTCGCTACCAATTAAGATTATGGTTGATGACGACAAGGTATATGAAAATCCGGAAATCAAAGCAGACTATCCTGGCACACTCAAAGCATTTTACAAAGAATTGCAAGGTAAATTCCGTGTTCCAAAACGTTTTCATGGCAATGGAGAAATCGTTGCGGAATTCATCGTAGAAAAAGATGGATCAATCTCCGGCCTTGAAATAAAGAAAGACAATATGGGTGGAGACGCTGCAAAACAGGTTACGGAAATGCTGTTGAATGGCCCATCCTGGAAACCGGCAACCCAAGGTGATATGCCCGTACGTTCGCGCTATGTATTTCCGGTTAAAATTGTTGTCGAATAATTTTACGACATATGTAAGATTCTGGCTATCATTGATATTAAATGGCTGCTGACTAATAATCAGCATTTTAACAACATAATCTGATTTTTGACGTTACCTTTGCAGGAATCATCATCAATCAATCATTATGTTACAACAATTCTTCCTCCTGTGTTCCGGAGCGGATAAAAACCTCATCGCGGGCTGCTCCGAAGGCGAAAAAACCAAATTTGCAGGCATTGGCGCCACCGTGTTCTTCACTGCAGTGATGGCTTTCATCGCTGGTGCGTATGCGCTGTACACCGTTTTTGACAACACCTATCCAGCGATCGGCTTTGGTCTTGTATGGGGGTTGCTCATCTTCAATCTCGATCGTTTCATTGTTTCCACCATCCGGAAAAGGGAACGTTTCGGGAGTGAGTTCCTTCAAGCTTTACCAAGGATCGTGTTGGCCGTCATCATTGCCATCGTTATCTCAAAACCTTTGGAGATCAAAATATTCGAAAAGGAAATCGACACGGTTTTGCTCAAAGAAAAAAATGAGATGGAACTCAGCAATAAAAAAGAGATCGCAACCTACTTCAAATCCGATTTGGATAAAAATAAGGGCGATGTCAGTGACCTCAAGTCCGAAATTGCCGCGAAAGAAAAGGAAGTCAACACCCTTTATGAGACCTATATTGCCGAAGCAGAAGGGACTAAGGGCACGTTAAAGATCGGTAAAGGGCCTGTATTTAAGGAAAAGATTGCGAAGCATGACCTGGCACGGAAGGAGCTCGACACCCT
This sequence comes from Flavobacterium magnum, assembly GCF_003055625.1. NCBI lineage: Bacteria > Pseudomonadati > Bacteroidota > Flavobacteriia > Flavobacteriales > Flavobacteriaceae > Flavobacterium > Flavobacterium magnum. The sequence goes on from NZ_CP028811.1 coordinate 487,741, forward strand.
ACGCAAAAAAAACCTCTCACTCATTGCGGAAAAGGAAGCAAAGACGAAAACGCTGCAGGCCGACCTCGATAGGAAAGTCTCGCAAACCCAACCCATTATCGAAGGATTTGACGGACTGATGGCACGCATCAACGCGCTTGACAAATTGCCATGGCTGCCGTCATTCTTCATCATGCTGCTGTTCCTGGCTATTGAGACAGCACCAATTATTGCCAAATTGCTTGCTCCGAAAGGCGAGTATGATTTTAAGCTTGAAGATCTGGAAACGGCTTTACAGGCGACGCTGTCACAGGACAAATACCAGCGCGACCTGCTGATCCGGACGAGCGCATCGATGCACGATAAAGTGTATGCTGATATCGCCGAGGACAAATCGTTATATAACCTGCAACGCAAAAAAGCGACCGAGCTGCTCGAATTGCAGGCAAACAGCTTTGTAGAAAAGCAACGCAGGACGCTGTAGGCACCAAATCAAAGTTAGTATGTTGATGAGATCAAATAAAAAATCCGGAACGCAATTCCGGATTTTTTATTTATGATTTTCAGATCTTCCAACGTTTACCTTACATATAGCCCAGGATCTCCTTCTTCAGATTATCATATTCCCCCTGCATAATCAGTCCGTTATCAAGCAGCTTCTTGTAATTCTGAAGTTTTATAAACAGCTCTTCACTGGACATCTCATTCAGCGGGCGTTCCTTGTTGGTTTCGGCATGTACATTCGCCGGCTGGCTGGTCGCAGCAAATTCCGGCTGTGCGATGGGCATGATTTCGGCAAAGTCAGTTACTTCTTCAGTAGCCACCTCTTCGATCTCCGGCTCGGTGGCAGGGATTTCCGCTACCTTGATTTCATCTTCGAGTTTTGGTTCCTCGAAGGGCGCCGCAACCGTGGGAGACACACCATTTTTTAATATATCAAGCTGTTCTTTCGAATAGGTGTATAACTTCCTGGCCTGCGTTTTGGGAATGTAATCAATTGAAATAGCGAGTTCTGTTTTGGTTGTAAATGAAAATTCCGAACCTAGGATGTTCTCTTTCACAAAAACGCTTTCGACATCATCCCAGGTGTAATCGGTAAAATCCATTGACAGTCCGAGATTTTTCGGACGGCAAAGGATCAGCCTCTTATTTGTCGCCACGATGCTGTCAGGAAAGACCGTAATCGCCGGTTTTTTCTGAACGCCGATGTAGCCCACTTCCTCGCCTTTCATCAAAAGGTCGTTGAGTTTGCTCGTGATTTTTTCTATCGCTTTGGGATCCTGTTCTTCATTCAGGAATTTTTTGATGCTGTCTTTCATTTTGTTATTAACTGAGTGCCGGAACTACAGGTGTATGCACCTACTATCGGGCAAATTTGTTTGCAAAAATAATGCTATTTCTCCAATCCGCCGATTTCAGCCTGCAATTTTTTGGTCAGGCTTTTGAAGACCAGATCGTAAGAATGGTCAATGAGTTCACGCAGCATTGGGTCCGGAACACCCTGATTGACCCGTATCGTATTCCAATGCACTTTACTCATGTGGTATCCCGGGTTGATGTCCTCATATTCGGCCCTGAGTTCTGCGCTGCGTTCCGGATCGCACTTCAGGTTTACCGCAGCCTGGCCCTTCTCCCATTCCGAAAGCGATGCCAGTGCAAACATCTTGCCACCCACCTTAAACACGAGCGTGTCTTCGTCAAATGGAAAATGCTCGGTGACCGCGGGCTTGGCCAGACAGTACTCAAAATATTGCTGGATGTTCATGGATTATCTTAAATTAGGTATTAAACTTTGATGCAATCGAGCGTCAAGTCCCGCCAGTTACAGCATACAAAACCGGTTTCGACGGGCTGGCATCATTTTCAAACGGGGCGATCTGGAGGTTTAGCAGGTAAATCCCATCGGGTATTTCATCCCCGACGAAAATCAGCTCCGTAATGGTACAGTCCAGCCTTGCATCCGGATTCAGTATTTTGACATCGGTGACGTTCCAAAAGGCCTTGTGCGCGAGCAGCTTGCCTTCATCGTGCTCCCTGTCGACACTCGGCAAATCTATCAAAAGATGCCTGACGCCGCTTTCACGCAGGAATGCCGCGGCATCGTGGTGCAGGTAAGGCGGATTGGTATTGGAATATTTTACTGTTCTTTTTGACGCCGCGTTGGGTAAAGTCCGTATCACAAGCGCTTCAGGAATTTTCTCACTGAGGCGCTCACGGATCTGCACTTCGGAAATCACTAGATCCTCGCCGACCACTTCAGGTTGCACAGAAACCACTTCGGCTAGGAAGAAAAACTGTGTGAGGTGTTTATTGACGCTGTAAAAATCGTTGGTAATGTGTCCCAAACACTCCGTGTGTGTGCCATGCCCGTGCGGATTGAAGAAAATGTTGTTAAAATTCGTGGACGAGCTGCCCTCAGAAACCCTCCCCACCCAATCGCCGACGCGCACGGGCTCGATTTGCGGTTTGCCGAGGTACCACGCAATCGGGTTTGCATCGCTGTCTGATAAAGGAATGGAAATGTCCAGCGGCTTTGACAGGTCAATCTGGAAACTCAGGTTATTATGGTGTATTGTCGCTTTCATTTTTTTTTACTGCCGCGCTTCATTGCAGAATTTACGGCGAATCGTTATGCCAAATTTACCAAAAACAAATCACCCGCAATCCCATCGGTGAGGAACTTTCCGCTTTCGGTAACAGTCAGGATGCCGTCGTCGATGCGCAGCAAGCCTTCACTGACATATTTCGACGATCCTTTCTGCAGGTATTGCAGGTATTTTGCGCCGAAGTCATTGCTGACTTTCTCCATCGAAATGCCCCATATTGTGCGAAGCCCTGTCATAATGTACTCGTTGTAGCGGTCAGTCACCGAGAGGATTTCGGCTTCTGAAGGCAGTGCATCCTTTTCAATTGATTTGAGGTAAATCGGGTTGCTGGCAACGTTCCAGCTGCGCGAAAGCCCATCATAACTATGGGCCGATGGTCCGATGCCGAGGTATTTTTTTCCAAGCCAGTAAGCCGAATTGTTCCGTGAAAAATAATTTTCCTTTGCAAAATTGGACAATTCATAATGGATGAAACCGTGATTTGCGAGCAGTTCGGTCAGGATCGTAAAATGTTCCCGGGCGGCGTCATCCTGCGGTGCGGCAATTTTTCCTGTGGCAATCAATTTCTGCAACGCGGTTTTGGGCTCCACGGTCAATGCATAGCTTGAAATATGCGGTATGCCGAATGACAGCGCAGTGTTTACATTCTGCTTCCATTGCTCATTGCTCATGCCGGGAATCCCGTAAATCAGGTCGATGGAAATATTGCCGAAATACTTCGTGGCCTCGCGCAGGCAATTGACTGCTTCGGCAGCATTGTGTGCACGGTTCATCATCCTGAGGTCTTCTTCAACAAAAGACTGGATGCCGATACTGAGCCTGTTGACTTTGGTGCGGGCAAGCTTTTCAAGATAGTCCGGATTTAAATCGTCCGGATTGGCTTCGATGGTGATTTCAGGATTTTCCGAAACGGTGAAGTTTTCATATACGGTGGCGATCAGGAGTTCCAAATCCCGGATTTTCAGGACCGAGGGTGTCCCGCCACCTAAATAAATCGTCTCGACGGGCCCATCCATAGCATCCTTGCGCATACTGATTTCTTTGGCCAGGGCCGAAACCATGCTGTCGCTGTTTCGCATCGATGTTGAAAAGTGAAAGTCGCAGTAATGGCAGGCCTGTTTGCAGAATGGGATATGGATATAAATGCCTGACATGTCAATAGTTGATGTATCGGTTGATTGGTCATGATTAAAGATCAGCGAAGCGACTTCCTGTTTCGTACACGCTCTTACTTGCTGACGCGTTCTTCATTCTGTTTCACAAATGCGTCCCAGCCCGAATAACTTTTGCCCGCCGTCACTTTCCCCGAATTGAAAAAGTGGCAGACTGCCGCCGCGAGTCCGTCAGTGGAGTCGAGGTTTTTAGGCAATTCCTTTAAGCCTAAGAGTTGCTGCAGCATTTTGGCCACCTGTTCCTTGCTCGCGTTTCCGTTGCCGGTAATGGCCATTTTGATTTTCTTGGGCTCATATTCGGTAATCGGGATCTGGCGTGACAAACCCGCGGCCATCGCCACACCCTGCGCCCTTCCGAGCTTGAGCATCGATTGGACGTTTTTTCCAAAAAAGGGTGCTTCAATCGCTATTTCGTCCGGGTGGTGCGTGTCAATCAGCTCAATCGTACGGTCAAAAATCACCTTGAGCCGTTTGTAATGATCATCGAGTTTACTGAGCTGCAATTCGTTGAGCTGCACAAACTCCATAGTCCTGCCGGTAACTTTTATCAGTCCGAAGCCCATAATGGTAGTACCCGGATCGATTCCCAGGATGATGCGTTCGTTTGCCAATTTTAATTTGTTATTTTGCGTTGATGGTTGCAATGTCTGACAAAGCTAAACAATTCCTTTTTGTTACAATCAAAGTTGTGGTTGTAGTCAGCGCATTTTATTTCATATTCCAAAAACTGCATGGCAATCCCAAACTCGACTGGGGAAAGTTTGCCGAAATATTGCGTACTGAAACCGCCATGCTGTTATTTGGTGCCGTGTTGCTGCTGGCTTTCGCAAACCGTTTCTTCGAAATCCTGAAGTGGCAGTGCCTCGTGGCCACGGTCAGGGACATTTCTCTGGGCAGTGCGTCAGAACAGGTGCTTGGCGGACTCACAGCCGGTATTTTTACCCCAAACGGCGTTGGGGAATACGCCGGCAAGGCGCTCTATTTTGAAAAAGCACTGACCGGCAAAATCCTGTTCCTCAACCTGGTGTGTAATGGGGCGCAGATGCTTGTCTCTGTCGTTTTCGGATTTTTCGGCCTGCTCTATTTCAACGCAATACACCACGTAATCACGTCAAAAACGGTACTTTGGGTTTTTGGCGCTGCCTGTATCGGCATACTTTCCCTGTTTTTTATGAAACGGTTTTCCATAAAAGGATATTCCCTCGAAAAAGGAATCCATAAGATCAATGCGCTGCCTCAACGCGTGCACCGGAAAAACATGGGACTTGCCGTGGCGCGTTACCTGTTCTTTTCGCACCAGCAGTACCTGCTTTTCGTCTGCTTTGATGTGCACCTGCCTTACCTCCTGATGATGGCCACGATTGCCTCAACCTATTTTCTTGCATCCTGCCTGCCTTCGTTCCAGTTTCTCGATTTTGCCGTAAAAGGCAGCGTTGCCGTTTTGTTTTTCGGGTTACTGGGCGTGAACGAGTGGATTGTGGTGCTCGTAACTACGTTGATGTGGTTGCTTAATGTCGTCATCCCGGTAATCATCGGAAGCTATTTCATTCTACGGCTTAAGCGAAAAACATGATTGTGACCGCTATCATCTTAGGGCTGTACTGCCTCATGATTTTTTCACTGGTGTACGGATTTTCCAAGGTGGAATCCGCTGTGCCCGAACCTGGCGGGCCAGTGACAAAATTTTCTATTGTCGTGCCTTTCCGGAATGAGGCGGAAAACCTGCCCGACCTTTTGGCGCATCTTTCCGCATTGAATTATCCTGACCATTTATACGAAATCATTTTGGTGGACGATGATTCCGGCGACGGGTTTACTACGCAAGATGACAGATACAGGTTGGTGCGGAATATCCGGGCGTCCGCTTCACCGAAGAAAGATGCGATACTTACGGCGATTGCGACTGCAAAGCACGAGTGGATCGTCACCACCGACGCCGATTGCATTGTATCTGAAAACTGGCTGCGCATGCTCGACGGGTTCATCCGCAAAACCCACCCGCAAATGGTGGTTGGGGCCGTCACGTACGTGCCTGGAAATGGGTTCCTGCAACAATTCCAGCAATCGGACCTGGCGGCACTACAGGGCGTGACGATTGGAAGTTTTGGGCTCGGTATGCCTTTTCTGTGCAATGGCGCTAACTTTGCGTATACCAAGACTATTTTTAACCAGCTGGATGGATTCCGAGGCAATCTCAATCATGCCGGCGGTGACGATGTGTTCCTTTTGCAGAAAGCCATTGCCGCATTGCCTGATCAGGTCGCCTACCTCAGGTCAGGGGAATATACGGTTTTGACCAAACCCGCGAAGACATGGCGCGAATTGTTCCAGCAACGGGTACGCTGGGCATCGAAAACGGGCGCTTACCAAAGTCGGGCCGCCAGGATAACCGGCGCCCTGGCATTTTTTGGTAATCTGGCCTGGATTGCCGGACTTTTCCTTTTTATCGCCAACCCGGGACGATGGATCATCCTGGTGTTGCTGCTGCTGAAGTGGTGCGCCGACGGCGTGCTGATCGCTACTGCCAATCGGTTTCTGGGTCAACCCACAAGATACTATGCAGCCTCAGCCACGCTGTACCCTTTTTTCAGCACGGTGGTGGCGCTGTATTCGATTTTCGGGAAATACGAATGGAAAGGCAGGCGTTTTTAAACAGGATACGCTAGCCCGGATGGAAGCGGCATCCTTTTTCCTGCTTCTTTAGCAGGGAAAAGATACAGCGTACAGCCGGATGGGCTTCAATATCAATGCGTGACATTTAGGATTACAGGCAAAACGAATGCCGTGCGTACCGGCAAACCGCGTTTGAGCGCCGGACTCACTTTGGGGAAATCTGCCAGTTTGCCCTGGATGATACTGTCCATGACGGTCTTGTCGTATGCCGTTTTTTCGGGAAACTGCGGCTCGAACTGCAGGCTGGAATCGCGTGAAATGATGACCTTGACGTTGAGCGTATCGTACTGAGCGTAACGGACCGTGAGGGTGTCGGCACTGAGGCGCGCCTGGATTTCGGCCGCTATGAAATCGATGAAACATTGTGCACGCTCCGGCTTTGTCGCCAGGGTATCGCAAAGGGGCACCGACGGCATTTCATCCACTTCACCCCAGTTTATCGAATCGAGCTGCTGCTTCAGCAAATTTTCCCTTGACGGTATCTCACGCTGGAAATACTGGCATGAAAGCAATAACAGGCACGCGATAAATGGGATGGTTTTTTTCACGCTTACTCTTTTTTCTGGTGTGACGCGGCGTAATCGCTGTACATCCTCGCGAGCCATTCGTTTTTGGTTTTCTGCGCAATATCTTTTTCCTTTTTGTACAGCAGGCCGTATTTTTCGGAATAGATGGCGATTTTGACGGTGTAGGTGTAATATTCTTCCTTGGTCAGTATCGCTGATTCATCAGACTGCTTTTCGAAAAAGGCCATCATCAGGTCGTCAAAGTCCTTGCGGTTGTAGCTTCGGACTTCAGTCTTGTACTTTTTATAAAGCCGGTCCTTGATATCAAAATCAGGATCTTTCGGGTCCTGTGCGGCCGCAGATAATGAAATCAGGCAAAGTGTAAGCAGGGCAAGGATCTTTTTCATAGGGAGTCAATAATTTCAAATGTAATAAAAAATGGCGTTTTGCCGCAGGTATAAATCAAAAAAGCCCTCCAAATAAATGGAAAGCTTTTCATTGGTCTAACTACTAAACCTTTGGCACTTTCGTGCCTAAACAACACAACTAATCTTAAATGCTTTTTGGGCAAAAAAGCCTTTCGTGATGAAAGGCTTTCCCCAATTTAGCGGTCTGGACGGGACTCGAACCCGCGACCCCATGCGTGACAGGCATGTATTCTAACCAACTGAACTACCAAACCTGCGCTTAATTGCGAGTGCAAATATACTATAGAATTTCGTTTCTGCAAGCGTTTTGATAAAAAAAATCAAACCTTTTGACTGCAGTTTATCCAAAACTTTGTTTTTCAACCAAATATGTGGTGAGAATTTTTTCAAAACTTTCACCTACACTGACCGGCACATACTTGATCTTATTCTGTACACAGGTTTCGGCCACCTTCTTAAAATAAGCCTCCACCTGCTTTTCATACTGTTCCTTGATGTTGTCTGCAAAGATATTGACGTCTTCGCCTGTTTCCATATCGATGAATTTGCGCGGCGCATTATCATACTCGAAATTCAGTTCCGTCTTATTATCGATGACATGGAACAGGACCACTTTGTGCTTGTCATGTTTTAAATGCTGCAGCGCGTTGAACAGCGCCTCTTCATTACCCGACTGAAACATATCGGTAAAAATGACGATCATCGAGCGGCGGTGCATTTTTTCGGCGATCTGGTGCAGGTACGTGGTCGTGTCGGTATTTTTGGCGTCTTTTTTTGTCTCGAGCAACTGCTCCAGCTTGTTCAGGAGCATGCGGTGGTGGCGCTCACTGCCTTTTTCCGGCGCATAATATTCGTACTTGTCGGAATATATGCTCAGTCCTACGGCATCGCGCTGCTTCTTGAGCAGGTTCATCAATACCGCTGAAGCCAGCACCGCAAAGCCAATCTTGCTCTCGTAAAAAGGCTGCCCGGACTTCAGTATCGGGTAATGCATTGACGACGAGTTGTCGATGATCAGGTGACAGCGCAGATTGGTTTCCTCTTCAAATCGCTTGGTGTACAGTCGGTCCGTCTTCGCAAATAATTTCCAGTCGATATGCTTGGTGCTTTCGCCTGAATTGTAGACTTTATGCTCTGCGAATTCCGCCGAAAATCCATGAAAAGGACTCTTATGCATTCCGGAAATAAACCCCTCCACAACCTGGTTTGCCAACAATTCGAGGTGCTGGAAACTCGATATTTTCTCTAACTGTGATTCAATCTTCATCCTTCAAATGTATTAAAAGATTGAATGATTAAAAAATTTAAAACCGGCCAAAGCCAAAGCCAAAAAAAAGCCCCGATGTAGATCAGGGCTTGTGTTTGTCATTCATGGAAGGATTACAGCAACGCGTTGAGCGAATCAGCGTAAGTCTGTTTAGGGGCCACGCCCACCTGACGGCCTACGACTTCTCCTTTGTGGAAAACCAAAACCGTAGGGATATTCCTCACGCCATACTTCGAAGCGAATTCCTGGTTGGCATCCACGTCTACCTTACCGATCACTGCCTTACCATCATACTCCGTTGCCAATTCATCGATTACCGGTCCTACCATGCGGCAAGGACCGCACCAGGCTGCCCAAAAGTCGACCATTACCGGTTTATCTGATTTCAAAACTACTTCATCAAAAGTAGCATCTGTTATTGCTAGTGCCATAATATTTTAATTATTTAGTTGATTCTTGAGACAAAATTAGGCAATATCTTCATGTGATCTATTGTATTAAAATCAGTTTTGGTTATGAAATTATATCCATAATTGATTTGGCCCACGACCGTAACTGGCCACTTCAGGAAAACCTTTCACCAAAATGCCGGAAAGGACTTAATTGAGTTTGAAATGCAACTGCATTTTCTCAAGTTCCTGCAACAACTCGTTTGAGATCCGGACCTTGAGTTTGCGGCTTGGCATCGTTAGCCTGGTGATGATTTTGGTTTCCTCGATCTCCGTGGCTACGCTGAGTTCCATTTCTTCGCCTTCAATGCTGTCTGAGCTGCTTTCCGAAATGCTGTTCTCGTCCAGTTCGACTTCTGTGGCTGCTACAATTTTCTTGACTTTTTCGGTTTCCTCCACTTCAAAAGTCACGGCATGATCGCCTTTGTTCTGCAGGAAAACATGACTCAGCTGATGAACGGTATCCGGCTTAAGCTCTTCGATATTGAGGTTGATGATGAGTTTTTTTGCGAACGCGGCCAGCACATCCTGGAGGTACTGTACAAGCATAAACTGTAAACGCGGCTCGCCTTTCTTTCCGGTTTCCTTATCTGCCCAGCCTTCACGAACCATGACCTTGATAAATGTAAAGTTGTTCTGGATCAGGAAATGTCGGAACTTCAGGTATTCTTCACCGAAAATGCGAAATTCGTAACTCTCATCGTAACCTTCGAGCACAAATGATGCCCAGCCTTTGCCGTTTTTCGCTGTTCGGTGCTGCACATTTGTAATGATGCCCCCGAGACTTAAGGTCTTGTTGACGTGTGCTTCGAGGTTTTTCAGCGATTCCAGCTTATGGCTGCAGAAATACTTCATTTCGAATTTGTAATCATCCAATGGATGCCCTGAAATGTAAATCCCGACCACTTCCTTTTCTTTTGCAAGCTTCTCCATGGTATTCCAATCTTCGCAGGGCGGTACAATGGGTTCAGGGATCTGCACATCGCTGGCTTCCCCGAAGAGGCTTACCTGCGACGAATTTTCATTTTCCTGGAATTTCGCTCCATAGCGTACCGCTTTTTCAAGGAACGTAATCCCGTCACCCTCATCATGAAAATACTGTGCCCGGTGTGTCCCGGTAAAGGAATCGAAACCGCCCGCCAGCGCCAGGTTCTCGAATGCTTTCTTGTTGGCTGCGCGCAAATCGACCCGTTTGGCCAGATCGAAGATCGATTTGTACTTGCCCGATTTTCGGTTTTCGACGATGGTCTGTACTGCACCCATCCCTACGCCTTTCACTGCCCCTATTCCAAAACGGACGGCGTAATGCTCATTTACCGTAAACTTGTAGAACGATTCATTGACATCGGGCCCAAGCACCTCGAGTCCCATACGCTTGCATTCTTCCATGAAAAAAGACACCTGCTTGATGTCGCTCATGTTGTTCGAAAGCACCGCTGCCATATACTCCGCCGGGTAGTTTGCCTTGAGATATGCCGTTTGGTATGCAATCCAGGCGTAGCAGGTAGAGTGGGATTTGTTGAATGCATATTCTGCAAATGCCTCCCAGTCTTTCCAGATTTTTTCAAGTTTTTCTTCGGGATGACCGTTAGCCACTGCCTGATTGATGAATTTGGGTTTCATCTTATCGAGTACATCGCGTTGCTTTTTTCCCATCGCTTTACGCAGGACGTCGGCATCGCCTTTAGAGAAATCCGCCAGCTTTTGCGAGAGCAGCATCACCTGTTCCTGGTATACCGTAATCCCATAAGTATCCTTGAGCAATTCCTCGCACGCATCGAGGTCGTATACGATTTCCTCTTCTCCATTCTTTCGCTTGATAAAGCTTGGGATGTAAGCGATCGGGCCGGGACGATACAAGGCATTCATCGCGATTAGGTCGTCAAAAACCGTGGGCTTGAGTTCCTTCATGTATTTCTGCATCCCTGCACTTTCATACTGGAATATCCCCACCGTTTCGCCACGTTGGAACAATTCATAGGTCTTGACGTCATCAATCGGAAACTGGTCCGGATCGATATCCTTGCCCGTACGGTATTTTACAAGCTTTACGGTATCCTTTATCAGTGTAAGGGTTTTCAGTCCGAGGAAGTCCATCTTCAGCAAACCCGCACTTTCCACGACCGAGTTATCGAATTGCGTGACATAAAGATCCGAATCTTTCGCCGTAGCGACCGGCACGAATTTCGTGATATCGTCGGGGGTGATGATCACGCCACACGCGTGAATCCCGGTGTTGCGTAAATTCCCCTCAAGGATCTGCGCCTGCTGCAGCGTCTCGCCGCTCATGTCCCCGGCCTTCGCCAGTGCAATAAGCTCCTGTACTTTTTCAAAATCCTCAGGACGCAGCGATGATTTGAGCTTTGATTCCTCCATCGAAAATATCTTGGCCAGATTGAGGTTGAAAGGAATCAGCTTGGCGATTTTATCGGCTTCAAAAAGCGGAAGGTCGAGTACGCGCGCGGTATCACGGATCGCTGATTTGGCGGCCATCGTGCCGTAGGTAATAATCTGCGCCACCTGCTTGGATCCGTATTTGCTGATCACGTAATCCATGACCTTGCTGCGGCCTTCGTCATCAAAATCGATATCGATATCAGGGAGCGAGACGCGGTCGGGATTCAGGAAGCGCTCAAAAAGCAGGTTGTATTTCAACGGGTCGATGTTGGTAATCCCAAGACAATACGCCACTACAGCGCCGGCTGCCGACCCCCGTCCGGGGCCGACCGATACGCCCATATTCCTCGCTTCCGCAATAAAATCCTGCACAATCAGAAAGTAGCCGGGATAACCGGAATTCTCAATGGTGAGCAATTCAAAGTCGATGCGTTCCCTGATTTCAGGTGTAATTTCGGCATACCGCCTTTCCGCTCCTTTATAAGTAAGGTAGCGCAGGTACTTGTTTTCGCCGCGTTTTCCTCCATCAGTTTCATCTTCGGGCACCAAAAATTCGGCAGGAATGACGAATTTCGGCAACAGCACCTCACGCGCGAGGCTGTAAATTTCGATCTTATCGACAATTTCGGAGATGGTGCGGATGGCTTCCGGCAAATCATGGAACAGCGCTTTCATTTCGTCGCCCGACTTGAAGTAGTATTCCTGGTTGGGCATGCCGTAACGGAAGCCGCGGCCCAGTCCGATTGGTGTGGCCTGCTTTTCGCCGTCTCGCACGCACAGCAAAATGTCGTGGGCGTTGGCATCGGCCTTATCAATGTAAAAGATGTTATTGGTCGCGACAAGTTTCACCTCATGCTTTTGCGCGAGCCGGATCAGCGATTGGTTGACGCGGTTTTCATTTTCCTGGTTGTGGCGCATCAGTTCGATGTAGAAATCGGGACCGAATTGCCGCTTCCACCAAATGAGCGCTTCCTCGGCCTGATTTTCACCAACGTTTAGGATCTTGTTCGGTATTTCGCCGTATAAATTGCCTGACAACACAATCAGGTCCTCTTTGTATTCTTCGATGGCAGCCCTGTCGATCCGTGGCACGTAATAAAAACCCTCGGTATAGGCTATCGATGACAGTTTAGCGAGGTTGTGGTACCCTTTCTTGTTTTTCGCCAGGAAGACAATCTGGTACCCGTTGTCCTTCCGTGTCTTGTCCCTGCGGTCTTCGCATACAAAAAACTCACAACCGACAATCGGTTTCAAAAGGACTTCCGAAGGGAGTTCGCCGTTTTCCACAGCCGCTTTGTTTTTGGCTTCAGCGGATTTATTATGGTTCAGGATATCGCGGACGAAATGAAAAGCGCCCATCAGGTTGGCATGGTCCGTAATGGCTACGGCAGGCATTTTATGCTGGATTGCAGCTTTCACCAGCGAGGCCACGCTGATTGTGGATTGCAGTACCGAAAACTGGGTATGGTTGTGCAGGTGGACAAAATCGGTATCAATAGCTGCAGCGGCAAGGCCCGAATCTGGACGTTTTGCTTCATCGCTTTTGCGGAAACTGTCGCGGATGGCCTCAGAGGCGGCCTTGAGATTGATGTGTTTGAGTCCGATGAGCTGGATTTCACCCGGGTTGAAATTGCGATAATCCCGGAAATATTCTGCCGGGACGTCAAGTTCTTCTTTTGTAAAAACCTCGCGGCGGATCAGTTCAAGGAAGCAACGCGTGGTGGCTTCGACGTCGGCTGTGGCATTGTGCGCCTCGGCAAACGGCACATGAAACAGGTACTGATGCAGCTCCGTGAGTGTGGGCAATTTAAACTTTCCGCCACGGCCACCGGGAAGCTTGAGCAATGACGCAGTGACTTCCGTACAGGTATCGAGCACCGGCATTCCGCCCATGGCCGATTCGACTCCGAAACGATGGAACTCACAGCCCATGATATTCACATCGAAGCCAATATTCTGGCCGACGATGAATTTCGCTCCGGACAATGCCGTATTGAATTTTTCCAGCACTTCGGCAAGGGGTACACCCTGTTGCTGGGCGAGCTCCGTTGAAATGCCATGAATACGCTCGGCATCGTAAGGGATGTTAAAGCCTTCGGGCCGGATCAGGTAATCCTGATGGTCGATAAGACGGCCCATATCATCATGGAGCTGCCAGGCGATCTGCACGCAGCGTGGCCAGTTCGACGTATCGGTTATGGGTGCGTCCCAACGCTTGGGCAATCCGGTGGTTTCGGTATCGAAAATTAAATACATAATTGAATGTGAGTTCTTTGCAAATGCAGGAAGTAGCAAAGCGTAATCCCCAAAAATAGCGCATTCCAGCCAAAAAGAAAGCGTAAGTTTTCAACAAAAAAAACCACCCGATCTTAAATCGGGTGGTTGATATATTTTGAAGCGTCTATTACTGAATGCGAATGCCTAGTAATCCCTTCCGCCGCCACGGTTGTATCCGCCGCCGCCACGATTGTCTCCATAACCGCCTGAACGGCCACCGCCGCTTCCGCCACGGTTGTTATTGAAGCTCCTTCTTTCGCCTTCCGGCTTTGGCTCTGACTTGTTTACAACAATGTTACGGCTTTGCACCGTCGCGCCATTTAGTTCATCGATTGCTTTTTGTGCTTCGTCATCATTTGACATTTCAACAAAACCAAATCCTTTGCTTCTTCCGGTAAATTTATCGCTGATAATTTTAACTGAATCTACTGTACCATAAGCCTCGAAAGACTCTCTTAAATCTGCTTCCTCAATACTGAACGGAAGATTTCCAACAAAAATATTCATACTAGTCTAAAAATTTTAAATTCACACAAATGTAAGTGTTATTTTCAGAGCAGCACCATTAATTTAATTATTTATAACAGTGTTGGTAAGAAACTTTTACGTATTTTATATGAAACTGTATTTGGTAAGGGTAAAACGGATGGTCGTCCCTTTGTTAATCTCAGATTCTACGGCAAGAGTCCCGCCCAGCCCTTCGACAAGTTTTTTTACCGTGGAGAGGCCGATGCCATTGCCGCGCCTGCCAAAACGGTCCTCGGACGTAAGCACTTCAAAGATGTCGAAAATACGGGATTGGTCTTCCTTTCGGATCCCGTTACCGTTGTCAGTTACCCGAAAATGGTAGTACTCTTCGGTTTCCTCAAAACCGACCTCAATCGACACGTGCTTGCTGTTATTGTATTTGATGCTGTTCCCGATCAGGTTCAGCAATATCTGCTGGAGCGCTACCCTGTTAGTGTAAATTTCCTGGTCTTCAAATGCAGTCGTGATCCCAAATTCCTGCTGCGTGTCGAGCAGGGCGATGGTTTCCCTGACGAGCGCGCCCAATTCAAAAACGGTGCGCTTGCCTACCAGTATGGCGTCCCCTTTACTGTGCTCGAGAATCCCATCAACCAGGTTTCGGAGCGTCTGAGATGAAGCGTCAAGCATCGAGAGGTAAGTAATTGCCTCCTGGTCGAGTTTCGCAGAGTAGTCATCAATCAATATGCGGCTCAGCCCGGAAATATTATTCAGCGGCGATTTGATGTCATGCGCCGCGACATAGGCAAATTTCTCGAGTTCCTTATTACGGTTGGCGAGATCATTGGCGAATTTCTCGAGCAGGATCTTGCTTTTCCTCAATTCAAAAAGGCTTACGACCTGATTGGACAGCGCCTTGAGGGCCTTTAACTGCTTTTCGTTGAGTTCCTTCGGTTTGTCATCGATCACGCACAAGGTCCCCAAAGCAAACCCTTCGGGACTTAACAGCGGAATCCCCGTGTAAAATACGACATGCGGCTCACCGACAACCAGCGGATTATCATGGAAACGGTCATCGAGCCTGGAATCCTTCACCGTAAAAATCTCATTCGGATTGACAATGGCATGCGCACAAAATGCGGCATCGCGTGAACTTTCATTGTCATTCAGGCCCACTTTCGATTTAAACCACTGCCTTTTTTCGTCGATGAGGCTTATCGTTGAAATGTTGGTTTCACAGATTTGGGATGCCAATTGGGTGATGTCATCGTACTCTTCCTCAGGCAGTGTATCAAGTATGGAATACTCCTTGAGGTTCTTAAGCCGTAGGGATTCGTTTTCAGGAATTGGGGAATTCATCATTGGAAAATGCTTTTGATTTTAGAAAAAAAACCATCCGTTGCGGGATGGTTTCGTGCTACTATTATATGTTGTTAGCTATTGTCTTTGGATGTTAAAAAAAGCACCTTCCTGGAAATTCACGTTCTCAGGCACAATGTCACTGGTTCCCTGGTATTTCGCATTGAATTTGAAATTACCACTGAGTGTTCCCTTAGCCGGATCATATGATGTGATTGTGATCTGGGCATTGCCTTTTTGCTGCTCACCTTCATTGTATCCTGCGCCGGTAATGTATTCCAAAGTGACACCGTTGTCTTCGTAAGAATAGGTGACTACGATATCGTCATCATTCTCGGGGTGTGCAGCGTCATAGCCATAACTGAACTCAAGCGGATCGTTATTGATCACCCCAGCCGAAACCACAAAAGGCATTTGAAGCGTCACCACTTCGAGCCCCCGGTAGGCAGTAATCGTGAGCTCACCAATCGTCGGGTCTACAGGATCGGTCGGCGTGAATGAAGCCGTGGTAAGGTCTGCTCTCCATATCAAGTTGTCTTTCCTGCCCTGAAGTCCCGGATCACTGAACTTTACGTCGGTTTCACAAGAGGTAAAGGCAACTATAATCAACAACAGCGATACTATTTTTTTCATCAAAATAATAATTTAGATTGGGTATTCAATATTTTTAGGTTACAAAAATAGTTTTTAAAACGAAATATGCTAAATAAAATTATAATATTTCGCCCAACCTCAAAATATTAACTATTGCCCGCATACTAACCTTGCTAAAAATCAACCGGATATTAGTACGTCTTAAAAATATTTATATCTTTGCACCCTTAATTAACCGGGGTCGAGTACCCCACAATTTAATCACAAGATTATGTCTGTAAAAATTAGATTACAAAGACACGGAAAAAAAGGGAAGCCTTTTTACTGGGTAGTAGCCGCTGACGCGCGCTCAAAAAGAGATGGTAAATACCTTGAAAAAATAGGTACTTACAACCCAAACACCAACCCTGCAACTATCGAACTGAACCTTGACAGCGCCGTACAATGGCTGCACAACGGGGCACAGCCAACCGATACCGCAAGGGCAATCTTATCTTACAAAGGCGCTTTACTGAAGCACCACCTTGACGGAGGTGTCCGTAAAGGAGCCCTTACGCAAGAGCAGGCTGATGCCAAATTGGCGCAGTGGATGGACGAGAAAGCCGGTAAGGTAGATGCTAAAAAAGACAACCTGTCTAAAGCACAGGCTGATGCCAAGGCAAAAGCACTGAAAGCGGAACAGGATGTAAACGCGAAGCGTATCGCTGCTGCAAAGCAGGCTGAAGCCGATGCCATTGCTGCCGAAGAAGCTGCAAACGCGCCTGAGGCCGAAGAAGCACCTGAAGTAGAGGCTGCTGCTGAAGAAGTAACCGAAGCTCCGGCTGAAACGGCTACTGAAGAAGCTCCTGCTGCTGAAAACAACGAAGAAGCCCAAGCTTAATTTGATCCGCGTTCATGCGTAAAGAAGATTGTTTCTATTTAGGTAAGATCGCGAAAAAATTCAGTTTCAAAGGGGAAGTCCTGGCGTATCTCGATACCGACGAACCCGGCTTATACGAAAATCTGGAATCAGTGTTTGTTGAAATAGACAAACATCTGGTTCCTTTTTTTATTGAGAGCAGTTCGCTGCACAAAAATGACTTCCTGCGCATCCGTTTCGAGGATGTGAAAACCGAGGAAGAAGCTGAGGAATTGCTCAACTGCGGCATTTATCTCCCGCTGCGCATGTTGCCCAAACTCACCGGTAACAAGTTTTACTACCACGAAGTCATCGGCTTCGACATTGAAGACAAACGCCTCGGGATTTTCGGAAAGATTGTCGCCATCAATGACAGCTCCGCGCAGCCGCTTTTCGAAGTTTTAAACGGCGAGACCGAAATCCTTGTCCCGATGATTGACCAGTTTCTGGTTAAGGTAGACAGGGCGAATAAAAAAATCGTAATGGATTTACCGGAAGGACTCGTCGAAATGTATCTTTAATTTTTTTTCAGGAGCTATTTGCTTCGCCCGTTCGCTCTTTTTGGAGCTCGGGTCCCGCTATCCGTTACAATCTTTTGTTTTCTAAAGAAAAAACAAAAGGATTTCCACTGCTATCGGGGCTAGGCGCTCCGTTCAAATTCAGGATTCGTTGTCCTTATTCGAAGTTTGAACAACGATCAACAAACTTTGAACTCCGAAATTTACCCGCATGTTCCAATTCAAAAAATTTTCTATCCGGCAAGATAAAACCGCCATGAAAGTCGGCACCGACGGCGTGTTGCTTGGCGCATGGGCTCCGATAGACAATGCCCCTTTTTCGATATTGGATATTGGTGCAGGAACCGGCCTGATCGCCCTGATGCTTGCGCAACGCACCAATGCGGAACAGATCGAGGCCCTCGAAATCGACAGCGATGCGTTCGAGCAATGCGTAGAGAATTTCGAGAACTCCCAATGGAACGACCGCCTGTTCTGTTTCCATGCGTCACTGGACGGTTTCATGGAGGAAATCGAAGACGAGGAATATGACATCATCGTTTCCAATCCGCCTTTTTACAGCGAAAACGTCTCTTCAGGAGATGAAGCCCGCGACAAGGCCAGGCAGAACAATTCGCTTCCTTTTTCAGATTTGATCGAAGCGGCCGCCTTGTTACTTTCCGAAGACGGCATTTTCTGCGTGATCATACCTTATAAGGAGGAGGAAAGTTTTACCGCTATGGCCGGCGCACAGGGTTTGTTCCCGAGTAAGATTACCCGCCTCAGGGGAACCCCGGAAACGGAAATCAAACGCAGCTTACTGGCCTTTACCCGCAATGAAGCTCCCGACTTCGCGACAGACGAGCTCATCATCGAAACGGCGCGCCATCAGTACACTCCTGAATATATTGCACTCACCGGCGAATTTTATATTAAGATGTAATTTATTGACATCAAAACAGTTATTGATTACTTTCGTAAAAAAAATTTTGCAAAATGAAATATTTCTATCTTTTGCTGTTTTCAGGATTGCTGGTTTCAGCACAGGACAACAGCAACAACCAGCAATGGGGTAACAAGCCGTATAACAGCCTGAGCTTTACCGGGCCGCAGGGCAATTTGTCGGGAAACCTCGACAACAATCAGGTGTTTGCCATCGCCGAGCAGCCGGACGGAAAAATATTGATTGGGGGCGGTTTTTACAATTTCAACGAACTTGAAAGCCCGAAAGTGGTGCGTGTGAATCCGGACGGCACCGTAGATCCGACTTTCCTCTCCACCATTACCAAAGAATATTTTACGCGGGTCACCAATATTTTGGTGCTGGCCGACGGAAGAATTGTCATTACGGGCCAGTTCGACGGGGGTATCGCCAGTTATCGCATCCTGGATAGCTACGGTCATGTCCTCGATCCCGGAAACCTCATCTCCGGTAATCTCTGCAATGCGGCACTGCTGCAGGCCGATGGGAAAATCCTGCTTTCCGGTGAGCACAATCAAAATGGATACATCACCAAGGGCATCACCAGGCTCAATAATGACGGGACGCTTGACACCACGTTCCCGACAGTGGGCCAGAACGTAGGCTCGGTGCAGGCTTATCAGATCAGGGGTTTTGCACAGCAGTCTGATGGGAAGGTGATTGTAGTCGGGGAATTTTCAGGATACCGCGGGGCCATCGTAAAAAACATGTTCCGGATGAATACAGACGGCACCCTCGACACCACTTTCAACAACCAAAGCAACATTAACGACGAGATTCATTGTGTGAAAGTATTGCCCGACGACAGCATCCTTATCGGGGGCGACTTTTACGAATTCGGCGGAGTCACGCGCAATCATTTCGCAAAATTACATCCCGATGGCACGCTCGACACCGGCTTTCCCGTAGACAATACCATTTATCCGGTCAACAGCATCGATGTCCAGCCTGACGGCAAGATCCTCCTCGCCACCGATTATTCCCCTAACAACACCGGTTTTTCAACCAGGCTCAATCCGGATGGCAGCGTCGATACGTCTTTTTTCAAAAATTCGCTTGTCGACGGGGATGCTAACATTGTACACGTGCTCAGCAATGGCAGGATTATCTTCGGCGGGGATTTTAAAACCTTCCAGGGCGCGCCAAGGAAATATCTGGTTGCCGTTTCAGAAAATGGCATTCTTGACGCGGCATTCAATCCTTGTACCGGCGCCAATGACGAAATCAGGAAAATGGTCAAACTGCCCGATGGGAAAATACTGATTGCCGGGAAATTCGAAGAATTCAACGGCACCACGCATTTCGGCGTCGCGAGGATTCTGGCCGATGGCTCAGTCGACCCCAGCTTCGATTGCGGCACGGCATTCCTTAATGGCACTGTAAATGACCTCGCCATTTCTGGTGATGGTAAAATCATCGTAGGTGGAATTTTCTCGAATGTACTCAACTCAGGTCTTAACGGGGTTGTCCGGCTTCACCCTGATGGCACACTCGACACCAGCTTTCAGGCACCACTTGCCAGCGGCCAGTATGCGACCCATATAGCAATACAGGCTGACGGAAAGGTTTTGCTGTCCGGAGAAATATACCTCGGCCTGAGTGCCTACTACCGGTTAAATCCTGATGGCAGCCATGATGCCGCTTTCGATCCGAATCTGAGTCCTTATAATACGTATTCAATTACCGTGCAACCGGACCAGAA
This sequence comes from Flavobacterium magnum, assembly GCF_003055625.1. Taxonomy (NCBI): domain Bacteria; kingdom Pseudomonadati; phylum Bacteroidota; class Flavobacteriia; order Flavobacteriales; family Flavobacteriaceae; genus Flavobacterium; species Flavobacterium magnum. The sequence goes on from NZ_CP028811.1 coordinate 507,992, forward strand.
GATTATTTATACGGGAAGCTTCAGCTATGGAACCGGAGAAAGCAAACATGGCGTTGCGCGTGTCAATCCCGATGGGTCGATTGATACCGGGTTCAACGTTACCAGCGGGGCAAACGGGAATGTATACGCCGCCAGCTTGTATCCAAATGGCAAAATACTCTTCGGCGGAACTTCAACAAACTATAACAATACCACCGTGGGATGCGTATTTCGGGTCAATGCAAACGGATCGCTTGACAACACGTTTGTGAACCAGACGGCCTATGCACCGGTCCATTCGATCACGCAACAATCGGATGGTAAAATTATCATTACCGGAGCGTTTTCTGCTGTAAACGGACATCCGTCAAAAAAGGTAGCCCGGCTGCATGCCAACGGAAGTGTCGACACCCAGTTTCTAACCACAAGCGCCAATGGTTTTTATGCCGCCTCTTCATTGCTGGATGACGACGGGGAACTGATCGTAGCCGGAGATTTTACGGAATACAACGGCGTACATCGCGGTCGCATCAACAGGGTAAACATGAGTACACTGGAAACCGGAGCCGAAGTCCCTGGGTTGGATGAAAAGATTTCAGTTTATCCGAATCCGGCCAATGCGACGGTAACAGTAAGTTCTTCGTCGGCCATCGAAGCGATTTCACTGTATGACATAAAGGGTGTCCTGCTGAAGCAATTTGAGGCATACGGTTTCGAGGCCACAATCGACATCAGTGCCTATGAAGCGTCGGTGTATGTCCTGAAAATAAAATCGGGTCACGGACTCAGTTCGCGCAAAATTGTCAAGTTATAGGGATTTTTCAAGCGGCTGTGCCGTCATGAGGTTTATTTTATCAAATTCGGAATAAATTATACCAAAAATCGGATGTATCGTTAAACTTCTTTCTGTAAATTTGCCACCATCAAACAAAAAAACGCCTGTATGAAACCAGATTTATTCCAATCACCGGATTACTATTTGTTAGACGAATTACTGACTGACGAACATAAATTGGTGCGCGATGCAGCCCGCGAGTGGGTAAAACGTGAAGTTTCCCCAATCATCGAGGACTACGCGCAAAAAGCCGAATTTCCGAGCCAAATCATCAAAGGCCTTGCCGATATCGGCGCATTCGGACCTTACATCCCTGAGGAATATGGGGGCGCAGGACTGGACCAGATTTCCTACGGACTGATCATGCAGGAGATTGAAAGGGGCGATTCAGGGGTGCGTTCCACCGCTTCCGTGCAATCGTCACTCGTAATGTACCCGATCTGGAAATACGGAAATGAAGAACAACGCAAAAAATATTTACCAAAATTAGCTTCCGGGGAATTCATGGGCTGTTTCGGGCTTACGGAACCCGATCACGGCTCAAATCCCGGCGGCATGATCACCAATTTTAAGGATATGGGGGACCATTATCTCTTGAATGGCGCCAAAATGTGGATTTCGAATGCTCCGTTTGCAGACATCGCGGTAGTTTGGGCCAAAGACGAAACCGGACGCATCCACGGATTAATCGTAGAACGCGGCATGGAAGGTTTCTCAACTCCTGAGACCCATAACAAATGGTCGCTTCGTGCGTCGGCGACGGGCGAACTGATTTTCGACAATGTCAAAGTCCCTAAAGAAAATTTACTGCCGAATAAATCCGGATTGGGTGCGCCGCTGGGCTGTCTTGACTCCGCGCGTTACGGCATCGCATGGGGCGCTATCGGTGCAGCAATGGATTGCTATGATACGGCCCTGCGTTACGCAAAAGAGCGTATTCAATTCGACAAGCCGATTGCAGGAACCCAATTGCAGCAGAAAAAACTGGCTGAGATGATTACTGAAATTACCAAGGCACAATTACTGACATGGAGGCTCGGCGTCCTGAGAAATGAAGGCCGCGCAACATCGGCACAGATCTCGATGGCGAAAAGAAACAATGTAAACATGGCGATTGAAATTGCCCGTGAAGCAAGGCAAATCCTGGGCGGAATGGGAATCACCGGAGAATATTCCATCATGCGCCACATGATGAATTTAGAATCGGTAATCACCTATGAAGGGACACACGACATCCACCTGCTGATTACCGGTATGGATATCACCGGAATCGCAGCGTTTAAATAAGAAAACGAATTATTACAATAAAAAGCTTCCTTCTTTGGGAGCTTTTTTTGTGCTGTGCCACATTGAGCTTACCGCCTATCGGCAAACAACCGAAAGCTTAACAATTTTTACGGATTTTGCGTATTGGAATAATTTCAGGATTTTGTAGGGAAGACGCCCATAATCCCCTTCCCTGAAGTAAAAATACCAATTCCCGACAACATGGTTTTACACAAAAACCACACTTTTTCTTAAAGTTTTGTTTACCGCCTGCACCCGCGCAGCACCGTTATTTTTTGGATTTCCATATAAATCCGTCGAGGATGTAATGGGTAAACTGGGGTACGGTGAGCAATGGCACCAACAGGAACGCGTATTTCCCCAAACCTGGAGAAGCCGGCGAATACTGTTCGTTCCAAACGAGTATTTCCCAAAGGTATTCTTCTGAAAAAGCGATTAGCAGCAGAATTCCGATGTAGATAAAAACACCTCGGAACGCCTTAAGAAACTGCAAACCGCCCAATTGAGGTTCAGGCTTTTCATTAATTTCCTTTAGGTAAACCAGTGCCATGTACGGAATGCCATGGGATACGACATTAAGCATAGTAAAAATCAGGTCGTCATTGAAGTATACGATTCCGAAATACCACGATAATGCTGTCCCTGTGATGATGGTATTTTTGGGGATGTTAAAATATTTTTCAGTAACATACTTGTGTAAGGTCCGCAACGCATAAAATCCCATTACTGCAAAGTAAATCCATTGCAACACATTCAGCAATAATGCGTTTTCAAAAGTAAAAAAATCACCTTCGGTAAACCAGATGAATTCTCTACGCGGCGACAGGAACCAAAACAGCATCGGATATCCGGTTGCAGCATAGATAGTCAGGTTGTCAATAAAAATACTTCCCGGCGTCTTGCGTTCCTTTCGCGAATACAGCCGCATAAAACCATATTGCTGCCTGATGAAATGAAACACCGCCACGTACGCCAAAACCCGCCAGAATACTGCACTCCCCAATGCAAAAAGGACCAGCCCGGTTATAAAACAGATAAAGGGAAGCAAAATCAGCATCTTTCTTTGCTTTTGAAATTCCTCCTTTACCAAATAAGTTTTAAAAAGGGTGGCATAAACATGCGCCACATCTATGAAAACAATCAGGAATAACCAGGTGTAAAAGGAATATTGTTCCTGCAATACTTCCAGTTGTTTCTGAAAAATGAATACGATAGCCAACACCACAAATGATGGCGCCAGAATAAAAACACTATCTGTTTTCGCTTTATGAATCCAGGGTTGCTGCATGCGTCATTTGATTTACGACGTTAATTCCCTGATGGAAAGCCTCTTCGAAAATAGAAATCCCGGACAAATCGCTGTGGGCAAAAAAGACCCTGTTGCCAATCGGCTTGGCGGCCTGCGCTTTGGCATCACCAAAAATAAAACCCGGGATTGGACTGATCATGCCATGCCCAAGCAGGTGAATATCAATATGCTCGGTTTGATCTTCGATATCCGGATGGGCTATCTTTAGATCATCAAACACAAGTTTTTTCCATTTTTCGTTTGTTCCGGAATAGACTTCTTTCCGCAGTTTTCTTAAATCAGGGCCGGAAAAGCAATAATAATAGGTAATAACCTTTCTAACTTCGGTTTGTGCCAGTGACTGGTGCTGGTCGTACACATAACCCAATCCTTTCGAACCATGAATGACATTATCCCAACTCAGGGGATGACTTTGGTTGTCGACAAGGTCGCGAACCGTAAGTGTCGCCAACAGCCATGGGGCATAATGAAATTTCGATGCCAGTGGTTTCCTTCCCTCAAACAAATATTGGTTGACAAATTGCGGTGAAGCCATCAGGACTTTTTCCGCTACAACCAAAATCGACTTCTTTCCAACATTGTCGAATGCTTTTACCGCTACCGCATCGCCGGCAATCTTTACATCATAAACCAAATGACCCGGAAGATTCTTTCCCTGAACATACTTTTTCAAATGATTTGCGAGACGCGCATTCCCTTCAGGCCAGGTCAGTACATTTTCTTTCTTATCCGAAGTGGAATCGTGCTTCCGCCCGGCAAAATAATGAATACCTGCCCAGGCGGAAACATAGTCAATTCCCAATCCGAAATCATCGCGACAGCAATAATCGATGTAGCTGTGAAGGGTTTCTGAAACCAATCGGTTTTGCAGTAACCATTCTTTCATCGAAATCTTGTCGAAATCACGGATGACCGCGTCTGAAGAAGACATTTGAATCGGGATATCAAACAGAAATTTAGCATCGGTTCCTTTTGCCGACATATACCCGTCCATTTTTTTAAAGAAAGTATCGAAATCATTATGCTCTGCCTGATTTAGGTTTTTGGGTACAAGACCTTCCTGCCAGGAGTTGTTGTAAAACAGTCTTTCCTGTGGGGAGAACGTCAACTGGGTCTCATCGAAAACCGGTAAACCTGCAGTATCATAGCCTGTAATTATGTTTTCTTCCTCGAGAAACTGCAGTAGTTTTTTGTCGTTGAAGTTGGGCAATGGGAGATAATGTGCACCCAATGGAAATTTTGAGTATTTGTTTTCCCCATTTGAAGCATTTCCGCCCAAATGATGCTCAAGTTCCAGCAGCAGGAAGTCGTCAATTCCGTTTTTTCTGAACTGTCTTGCTGCGCTGAGTCCCGTGACCCCTCCACCCACAATAAGGTATTTGATTGCTATTTTTTCTACGGGTTCCGGGAAGTCTTTTATCCATAGCCGATGCCCTAATATATGGTTGGTCCCGGAAATCCGGAGTATAAGCTTTACGGCTTCATTTTTGCAGTATTGAAGCATCGGAAGCATCGCGGCAACCAGTCCTAAGTTCCTAATGAACCGTCGACGGCTATAATTTTCCCCATTCTTCATCAAAATAACGTACTAAAATCTGGTTATCAAGCCTATTGACTTCTATATTCCGGGAAATCATGTCCTTTGAAAAATAATTGAACCTGTTGAAATCGTAGTCGTAAAACCGAAGGCCGGGGACTTTTCGGTGTACCGCTCCAAAATCGGCAGCTGTACTATTACCGGCTATCGTGTAGCCCCATTCCCCAAACGAGGGCACATAAGCATGATAGGAACCAACCTTTGGAAAAATCTGATGCATTGTTTTATTGATGCACCAAAATGATTTCGGCGCAAAATAGGGCGAAGTAGTCTGCACCACGACAACAGCATCAGGCGAAAGCAAGTGCTTTATGGTCGCATAAAAATTCAGTGAATACAGTTTGCCGAGGCTGTAATTGGAAGGATCGGGAAAATCGATAATCACGACATCGAAAAGCGCCTTACTTTCCTTGGCCCACACATAAGCGTCTTTGTTGAGTACTGTTACCCTGGGTTGATTCAGGGAATTTTTGTTAAAACCGGTCAGGATTACATTCGTCTTAAAAAGATTGGTCATGCCCTCATCAAGGTCGACGAGCGTAATATTTTTTACCTCGTTATACTTAAGAATCTCCCTGACAGCAAGTCCGTCTCCCCCACCCAATACAAGAACGTGCTCCGCCTTTTTGGCGATTGACATTGCCGGATGCACCAGGGCCTCGTGATAGCGGTATTCATCTGCAGAACTGAATTGCAAATTGTTATTCAGGTAAAGACGGTAATCGTTCTTATTGTGCGTGAGTACAATCCTCTGATAAGGAGTTGAATGGGTGTAAATGACATTCTCTCCATACAAGCGCCCTTCTGAATAGGCCAGTATGCTATCCGCAAAAACAAAAACTACCAGCAATAAAAGGAAAGAACCGATTGCTTTCATCTTTAAAATTCCGGCCTTCCGCAGTTCATTCTTGAGCATAAAACACAGGACGATAGCGATGCCGATGTTAATCATCCCAAATAAAAGGGAGGTACGCATAATGCCCAGCTTCGGTACCAAAATCAGGGGAAACAGCAACGAAGCAAGCAAAGCCCCTATGTAATCAAATGTAAAAACGTTCGAAACCAGATCGCGAAACCGCACACGATCCTTCAGGATGTTCATCAGGAGCGGGATTTCCAGACCTACGAGACAACCGGTCAGGAAGACCAGGAAATACAAAATCGGCTGGAAGTAACTGACGCTTTCAAACAATATAAAAAGTATTACCGAACTCAGTCCGCCAACCAATCCGACAAGGATCTCAATTTCGACAAATGTATCGAGCATGTTCCTGCGGAAGAATTTTGAAAAATAGGAGCCTATACCCATCGAGAAAAGATACACCCCGATGATAAATGAAAAATGCCTTACCGAATCGCCCAGCAAATAACTGGCGAGCGTTCCTGCCACAAGTTCATAAACCAGTCCGCAGGTCGCGATGGTGAAAACTGCGAAAAGTAATAGGTATTCGAATTTCAGGAATTTACTAGCCATGAATGGCAGCGCTGATGATCATTGAAATACCGATGATAAATGCCGCAAAAACTATTGCGATTGCAGTATTGTTCTTCTCGACGATTTCTTTCCACGTATTTTCAGGCGTGATTTTTTCGATGATGGCATACGTAATGAACAGGATAATGATGCCTATTACTGAAAATACGACGGAATTCAACAGTGGTTTAATTAGGTTTTCCATAAAAGCTGATTTTGGTTATTTGTGATAATAATGATATGTTGAAATGCGACTGCCATTTTGATTCGCCCTGTACTTTTCTGTGCTTTGGCAATCACACATGCGGTTGCCGGTGTAGGAAAAGTAAAGAAACAATCCGTAGAAAAAAGTGCTGATGACAATGGCCGGAATATTCTGCTTTAAAAAATTGATGATTCTATCCATGTTATTCTATATAAGGTGAGTTAGCACTGTCTGCCCATCTTCTGGTTTCAAAATTCTTATTGTAGTAATAAAACGCCAATACAATTACCGCCATTATGATGGCGGGCAGCCAGACATTCCGTGTAGACGGATCATTCCATACCGCCCTGACCGTTACAAATTTCGTTGAAAAATTATCCGGGGCAATCTGGGGCGTAAGCACAAGATGGTATTTGCCTGCCGGAACACCACAAATGTTAAACCGCTCGTCAGTACTTCCTTCCGTCCAGTTTTCCCCATCGGTGTAGCCGTGATAATACTCTACATCTTTACTCGCATAGATTTCATCATTGGTTTTTTCATCGACCAAAGCAACCTGGATACTGGCCCATGAATTGTCTACATCCGCATTGACATAAACACTCAAAGGCGCCGAGCCTCCCTTTAATTCAAAGGAAGTGCTCGTATAGTCTTTTCCATCGGGAACCAGTGTCGCATTAATCACATCCTGCTCTGATTGCCCGCTGTAAATAAAAAAATGCGTCAGGAACATCAGCAATACGGATACACAGAAAATCATCGCCATCAGCCTCGTATTGACAATTTGTGGCTGTACCAAACCTACTCCAACCCTGCTTCGGATATACGACAGTTTGAATGCTTTTTTTATTTCGTTCGGACTAATGTGCTCTCCGAAATATGCTGTGGTTTTACCATTCATTTTTTCCACCGATATAATGTAAGGCGGATTGATGAATTCATGCATCATGATATCGTTATCACTTATTTCAAAATCAAAAAAACCGGCGGCGCCCGCAATATCGACTTTGGCATCATCAAAAAGATCGTAAACCTCGTCGTTATACTTAATGATTTTGGGCTGCCTGCCGACATTAAAATCGTCAGGGATTTCTTCAAGGAAAATCCAATGCCCGTCGGCCTCGGATAAGTACCTGAAATTGCCATTTTCATCGATAAGGATGTATTCATTCCAGAAAAAACTGCGGTAGGCACATTTCACAATGACACCGGAAACAATGTATGAAACACCTTTGATGACCCCTGTAGCACCAACTTTAAGGGTGTTTTCTGCCGGCTTTGTCTTGAACATTTTCCTGAGAACCCATTCGCCGTTTGCAAGCGCATAATGGCTGCCACAATCAGGACAGGCAAAACTTTTTACATCAAATGACAAATTAACTGCTGTGGTAACACCGCATTTTTTACAGTTCTCAACCATTTATCTGTTTATTTGAAAATTGGTAATGATATCAGCCTCAAAATATCCAATGAAGGCTTCAGAAATTGCCTTCACTTTTTCTGAATTGTCCTGCATATAATTACACAGGTAGACGTCCAGCGTCAACTGCATGAATTCAGGCCAGGTATGGATACAAATGTGTGATTCCTTTAAGCAAAAGGCAAGCGTGAAGCTCCTATTCTCAAAATCATGCACTGCGAGGCCAACCTGTTCCAGGTCAAATCGGGTAAGCAACTGTTGCGTAAATTCAATAAATTTGTGACTTTCAGTAAGTTTCTCTGAAACCGAAACACGAAGCGTAAGCAATTGATGAAGTCCTGGGGAATATTGGGAAGTGTCCATTGAATTGTTTTGACTTTGGTTATACGGACACTGTTTCCATTTGTTACAAAACTGTTAAAAAAACCAGAGCGAACTGACATCCGTAAATAGTTAAAAGCACAAACCATGAAAGTAATACACGCATTAGCCAAAATTGCCGTTTGTTTACTGGCCTTTTCCTGCAGCAGTAACGATGACCGCCGTGGCACCGTCTCGAATCCCGATCCGGTCGGCCCGGCAAATCCCGAAGCACGCCACGTCAAGTACCTCGCCCTGGGTGACAGCTACACGATCGGGCAAAGTGTCTGCGAAACCTGTCGTTTCCCGGAGCAACTGAAAACGGCGCTTGCCGGTGAAATGGCTGCGGACTACACGCTGAAAATCATCGCACAAACCGGATGGACGACCACGAATCTCAAGAATGCCATCGCCGCGCAAAACCCGTCACCTGATTATGATCTGGTCACGTTGCTCATCGGGGTGAACAACCAATACCAGGGCCTCCCTTTTGAAACGTACGAAGTGGAGTTTCCGCAACTGGTCAATACCGCAATCCGGCTCGCACAAGGCGACCGCCAACGCGTGATTATCGTCTCTATTCCCGACTATGCCTACACGCCATACGGACAAAGCGCGTCGGATCCCGGGCAGATTTCCAGCGAAATTGACCGCTACAACCGTTTCGCAGAAAGTTATGCCGCAGCAAACGGCATTGCATTCGCAGACATCACTGACATTACGAGGGAAGGCATTGCCAATCCGGCGCTGGTGGCTCCGGATGGATTGCATCCGTCGCAACTCGCTTATGCTAAATTCGTTGCGCGGCTGCTCCCGAAAGCCAAAGAGATTTTACGGTAACAGCATTTTACCTCAGGAAAAAACACTTTCGCCTATTTTATTTTTGGCACTCGGAAAACCGCAATATGTTTGTCAGGTAATCAGCAAGCAAAGCCTGCCTGGAGACAATCACACAAAGAATTTTTATAGTAGTTTGTTTATATTTAGAAGAACTTCGGAATTTCCCCTTCCGGGGTTTTTCTTTTTAAGGCTACCCTGGTCAGTATTCCGGTGCCAGAGCAATAGCCAGTCCGTCGAGTTCCGGCGTGATCTGGATCTGGCAACCCAGCCGGCTGTTGGGTTGTACATGAAACGCTTCTGAGAGCATGGCTTCTTCTTCGCCGCCTTTTTCAGGCAAATCCACATCATTAAGTACATAACACTGGCAGGATGCGCACATGGCCATCCCGCCGCAAACACCAATGGTTCCTTCAGGCGCGAGTTCGTACGCCTTACACAATTCCATCAGGTTCATGGCCATATCGGTGGGGGCCTGCACTTCATGGGTGGTGCCCTCGCGGTCGGTGATTTTTATCGTAATATCCATATCCGAATGTTCAGGAGCTTTTTCCCGCTTTCGCCTTTATCTTTGCTCGTACCTCGCAAAGGATACCGGCTCTATCGGGGCTAGGGCTCCGCGTTTTGATTAGTCAATCGATTTAACGACGGCTTTCTCTGCTTCCTTCCTCGTACCGTCAAATCCGTCCACACCGGAAACGGTCGTGTACTTCATCACATATTTTTTGCCGGGGTTCATACGCTGGTATACACTCTGGCACATCAATGTCGCCTCATGAAACCCGCAAAGGATCAGTTTTAACTTTCCCGGGTAGGTGTTGACGTCGCCAATGGCATAGATCCCGGGTATGTTGGTTTGGTAGTCCAGCGCATTGTCGACCTTGATCGCGTTTTTTTCAATCTCGAGTCCCCAGTTCGCAATCGGGCCGAGTTTGGGCGACAAACCGAACAGCGGGATAAAATAATCCGTTTCAATTTTCCGGTGGGCGCCGTTCTCTTCAATGTCGAGTGCTTCAAGTCTTTCGTGGCCGTGCAATCCGGTCACCTCGGCGGGCGTAATCAGCTTGATTTTCCCGGCGTTTTTGAGTTCCTGGACCTTTTCCACCGAATCGAGCGCGCCGCGGAATTCATTCCTGCGGTGGATCAGCGTGACTTCTGATGCGATATTGGACAGGAAAATGCTCCAATCCAGCGCCGAGTCACCGCCGCCCGCAATCACCACACGCTTGTCCCGGAACTTTTCAGGATTCTTGACAAAATACTTCACGCCTTTGTCCTCATAAAATTCAATGTCTTCAATCAGCGGCTTGCGCGGCTCAAAACTGCCGAGTCCGCCTGCAATTGCGACGGCGTTGGCGTGGTGTTTCTTCCCTTTGTCTGTCGTGACGATAAAGGTACCGTCGTCGAGCTTTTCGATGGTTTCCGCGCGCTGGCCTAAGGTAAATCCGGGCTCGAACTGCTTAATCTGTTCCATCAGGTTGCTGACCAGGTCGCCGGCCAGCACTTCCGGGAAGCCCGGAATGTCGAAGATGGGCTTCTTGGGGTACAATTCGGCCAACTGCCCGCCGGGTTGCGGCAAAGCGTCGATGATGTGGCAGCGGAGCCTGAGCAGTCCGGCTTCAAATACGGCAAAAAGACCCGTGGGTCCTGCGCCAATGATGAGTATGTCTGTCTTGATCATTTTGAGTAGCTGGGTGTGTGAGTGCCTGGTAGCCTGGGCCCCGGGTACTGCAGGTTTGACTTTCCGGACTGGTGTCCGGTGCGGGCGGCCGCGTTAGGGATTGCAGTGGAAATCCTTTTTGGATTGTCCGTAGCGAAGCGAAGGAAATCTTCATGCAGCGCAGCGGAATGCAAAAAGATTGCAACGGAAAGCCCGGCCGGAGGCAACGCCCAATGTAATTAAGCAATATTCCTGACCGTTTCTATCTGCGGCGCAAATTTCTTGATTGTCGTTTCTACGCCGGCTTTCAGCGTCATCTGGTTTACACTGCAGGCCGTACAGGCGCCTTCGAGGCGTACGGTCACGTGTTTGCCGTCTTCAATACCGATGAGCCTGATGTCGCCGCCGTCTGAATTCAGGAAGGGCCGGATTTCTTCGAGGGCTTTTTCGACGTTCAGGGTGAGTTCTTCAGTTGTCATTATTCAGATTGTTAAAGGGTTAGGCTGCCCGCGCCTGTCAGATTGATTTGATTATCCGATAGCCGAAGGCGCCTGATGGGCTTATTTTTTTACTGCCGAGCAACCCGCCATTGTCGTGATCTTGATGGCCTCGGTTGCCGGAAGGTTTTCATTCCTGTCTACGGTTTGCTGTACGACATGGCGCGTGATTTCCTCAAAGACCGCTTCGACCAGCGAGGCGGTTTGCAGCGCACCGGGCCTTCCGTAGTCTCCGGCTTCACGGATGGATTGTACGATAGGGACTTCGCCGAGGAACGGCACGTTGAGGTCTTCCGCAAGGTTTTTCGCGCCTTCCTGCCCGAAAATATAATATTTATTGGCCGGCAGTTCTTCCGGTGTGAAATAGGCCATGTTTTCAATGATGCCCAGTACGGGTACCCTGATGCTGTCCGAGAGGAACATCGAAACGCCTTTCTTTGCATCAGCCAGCGCCACGGCCTGCGGTGTACTGACCACAACAGCCCCGGTTATCGGCAGTGCCTGCATAATCGACAAATGGATGTCGCCGGTTCCCGGAGGCAGGTCGATCAACATGAAATCGAGTTCACCCCAATCGGCATCAAAAATCATCTGGTTCAGCGCCTTGGAAGCCATGGGGCCCCGCCAGATTACCGCCTGGCTGGGGGCTGTGAAGAATCCGATGGAAAGGATTTTTACTCCGTAACTTTCGATCGGTTTCATCTTGGATTTGCCGTCGACGTTCACCGATACCGGCTTTGCCGATTCGACATCAAACATGATTGGCATGGATGGGCCGTAGATATCGGCATCGAGCACGCCCACCTTGAAACCCATGCGCGCTAAGGTCACTGCGAGATTTGCCGTCACGGTCGATTTGCCGACACCGCCTTTCCCGGAAGCTACCGCAATGATGTTGCTGATGCCCGGAACGGCTTTGCCCTTGATCTCGTTGCCGTCGGCTTTTTCAGGGACTTCGACCTTGATGTTGACTTTTATTTTCGCTTCCGCAGATATTTTCTCGAGTATGGTTTTGCGGATGTCATCTTCCGCACGTTTTTTGATGTGCATCGCCGGAGCATGCAACACGACATCAACGACAACTTCGTCGCCGAAAGTCAGTACGTTAGCGATGGCGCCACTTTCGACCATATTTTTACCTTCGCCCGCCACCGTAATGGTTTCAAGCGCTTTGAGTATTTCTTTCCTGTCTAGTTTCATAGTTTTTTGCTGTCTTATTAAGACTAAATTCAGATTGCAAAGATAATGGGAAAAGTTGTGATTGTAAAGGAATTGGATTGGATTTGTCTATTGTTGTTCTTTGGAATCCCAATAGGACGGATCAACTGGATTTAAAAACATCAGGTCTTTCTGACCCTCGAAATAAAGTTCGCGTAAAGCACGAAAATCCTTAAGATATTCGTATATGAAATCCTGATTGAATTGTGAACGGTTGATGTAGCCTGTCACTTCATTTGAGTAATAATTACTTCGCCCGTTTTGTATTTTTACGCGGATTTTTGTTTTAAAATCACCCTGATAACGTATCACCGAAGTTGCCATGTAAGTGCCCGGCATTAACAAATAAGCTGCAGTACCAGGAATACAACCCATAACTCTTGGCTCGACGAATTCTATTGGCTTCCAAATGCCGTCAGTGTCTAGTGCTTCCTGTATAATCGGAAACGGATGAAATGCCTCGAACAATGCTACCTCTCTCCCGCCATTGCGAATTAATACCGGATAGGAATTCACATATTGGTTTCTAATCTTTCCTACAGCGTTACTATAACTTTCAAAACTTTGATCATCGCCCCAACGCCAATGTGGAATCCTTTTATATTCATAACGGTCTGCCGCAAAACTGTAACTGGTATCAACGATAATTTCCAACTCATACTTTGGCAAAATATCATACAAACTAAAAAAATCAAAACTGGTCATTTCTTTCAGATGCAAGAAAGCATAAGGTACACCTACATCTTTTTTAAAATTATATGCAAGGAATCTGGATTTGGATGCAAGCATAACTTTTGAGTTAACCTGAATAACGTTCTTTGCTTTTTTATCTATAAGGTGTGGTAAACGATGTTTCTTTTCTTTTTTCTCACAAGAAATAAATAGCGCAACCACAAAAAGTAAAAGTATTTTTCTCATTCGAAACTGATTATTGCACCTCAGGTTTCCACAAATATTGCTCAAAATCAACAACCTGGTTGTCCTCGACCGCCACGCCTTCACTTTCCAGCAGCTGCTGCATGAGATTGGTCCCGTCAAAATGGTGCTTTCCGGTAAGCAGGCCAACGCTGTTAACCACGCGATGCGCCGGTACATCCGCGGGGCAATTGTTCATCGCCCAGCCGACCATCCGTGCGGAACGGCCGCTGCCGATGGCTTTTGCGATGGCCCCATACGAGGTCACTTTCCCGTACGGAATCTGCCTGGCGACGGCATAGACTCTTTCGAAGAAATTATCGTCAGCAGCCATCAATTAAGATAATACAGGAGCACGTTAACCAGCGTAATCAGGGAAATCAGTCCCGTAACCGAACCGATAATATAGTTCATGTTGTGGAGTATGAATGCCGTACGGGATTCCATCTTCTTGAAAAAGGCAATGTAACAGTAAAACGCAAAGAATGCGCCCAGCCCTGACCCGACAACAAACGTATAAATGAAAGGCAGTTCAAAAACGAAGTAGTGGTATGATGCCAGGGTTACGCTGATGAAAACGTAAAACGGGATCGGAAAGAAATTTAACGCCGAAAGCAGCATACCAAGGAAAAAACGGCTTTTTTTACTGTACAGCTTGGTTTCTTCCCGGGCCTCTTTGGGCTTCTTGGCAAAAAAGAAAAAGTAAATCGTCAGTATCGTGAAAACAATGAGCCCGGCTTCGCGCAGCATGATTACGATGTGCGGATTATCGTCGATGAATCTTGCAAAAATGACGCCGATGAACGTTTGCACCAACACAACAAGGGTAGCGCCGAGCGCGAAGATCAATGCCCTGTTACGGCCTTCGTTGAGGCTCACTTTTGCCGCTGTCATATTGATCAACCCCGGCGGCGTGATGCCGAATGAGGCCGTGAGGAATCCGAGGAACAATGGCAGCGAATAACCCATCACTTTATTTTGAACCGAATATACGTAATTGCTTTGTTAATTTCCAAATATTGTTTTTCATAAAACGTCTGTATTCCAGTGACTTCCTGCGGCGCACCATGATTGTTGTATACGTTGTGGTTTGCATATAAGACTTCGTGACCTTCGCCGTGTAAAAGTCCGAGGGTGTACCCATGCATAAATTCGCTGTCAGTCTTCAAATTCATGATCCCGTCCGGCTTCAGGATGCGTTTGTATAATTTCAGGAATTCCGTGTTGGTCATGCGGTGTTTGGTACGTTTGTATTTGATTTGCGGGTCGGGGAACGTGATCCAGATCTCATCGACTTCGTGCGCTGCGAAGATGTGATCGATCAATTCGATTTGTGCACGGACAAAGGCTACGTTTCGCATACCGTCTTCGATGGCCGTTTTGGCCCCACGCCAGAACCGCGCGCCTTTGATATCAATCCCGACAAAATTCCTGTCCGGATATTTTTCAGCCAACCCTACTGAGTATTCGCCCTTACCGCATCCGAGCTCAAGTACTATCGGATGATCATTTTTGAAGAAATCGCTGTTCCATTTTCCCTTTAACGGAAAGCGGTCACTGACGACTTCTTCCCTTGTCGGCTGGAAAACATTCTCAAATGACTCATTCTCCTTAAACCTTTTTAACTTATTTTTACTTCCCACAACGTTGCTTTAATTATTTGGTAAAATTAAGGAAATATACAAGAACCCAATTCGTTTTACCTTGCGCTTTTCAAAAATCAACTATCCTTGGACACCCTCACCAGAAATATACTCGTCGCCCCGCTCAATTGGGGGCTCGGCCATGCAACCCGGTGCATCCCGATTGTCAGGGCGTTACAGCAGAACGGCTTTCAACCGGTCATCGCCTCAGACGGCAGCGCGCTGATGATGCTCAAAAAGGAATTTCCGGAACTGCTGTGCCTGGAGCTGCCTTCCTATGAAATCGAATATGCCAAAAACGGCAACCATTTCAAATGGAAGATGCTCAAGAATATGCCGACCATGATCGAGGCCGTGCTGGCGGAAAAGAAGATGGTGAAGCAGTGGGTGAAGCAATACAACCTTTACGGCATTATTTCGGACAACCGGCTCGGCGTATTCAGCAAAAAGGTCCCGTCGGTGTTTATCACGCACCAGCTCAATGTGCTGACGGGGAATACCTCGTGGCTCACCAGCAAACTGCACCAGGCAGCCATCAAGAAATTTACCGAATGCTGGGTGCCGGATTTTCAGAAAAGTCCGAACCTGAGCGGAAAGTTAGGCCATCTGGACCATCCCGATTTCCGGATCAGGTATATCGGTGCGTTAAGCCGCCTCAAGAAACTCGCCATCCCTAAAAAATACGACCTGATGGTGATCTTGTCGGGGCCCGAGCCACAGCGTACTTTCCTCGAGGAAAAACTATTTGACGAAGTACAGCGCTTCGAGGGGAAGGTGGTTTTCATTAAAGGGAAAATCGAAGCTGAGCAGAAGATCCTCGAATATGCCAACGTGACTTTTTACAATTTCATGACTTCCGAGGAATTGGAAAAAACGTTTAACGAAAGCGAAATTGTCCTGTGCAGGTCAGGATATACGACGATTATGGACCTTTCGTTCCTGTCGAAAAAAGCGTTCTTTATCCCGACGCCGGGGCAATACGAACAGGAATATCTTGCAAGGAAACTTAAAAAAGAAGGTTTGGTGCCCTATGCCAAGCAAAATGATTTCAGGATTGAAAACATCGCCGAAGCCGATCTGTACCGTGGCCTTAAACCGTTCGAAAACAAAACGAGCTGGAAACAGTTATTCGGACTTTTCGAGCGTGAATGAAAATTCTGAACCCACTCCATACTGGCTTTCGATGTAAATATTCTCGTCATGTGCCTCGATGATGTGCTTAACGATAGACAATCCCAGTCCGGAACCACCCTCAGCGCGGGCACCGCTTTTATCGACGCGGTAAAAACGCTCAAAGAGGCGCGGGATGTGCTGTTTTTCTATGCCTTCACCGTTGTCGTTGACCCGTACGATGATTTTGTTGTTGACCAGGTCTTCAATACCTACTTCGACCGAACCATCCTGCCTGCCGTATTTGATGGCGTTCACGATCAGGTTCATCAGCACCTGCTGTATCTTTTCCCGGTCAGCGATGACCTTTACCGGTTTTAAATATTTGTTATCGAATGAGAGGATGATGTTTTTCTTTTCGGCTTTCATCTCGAGCAGGTCGAAGACATTCTGCACCACTTCGACGATATTGAATTCGGTCATATTGAGGTTCAGTGTACCCGACTCCAATTTGGTGATCATATCCAGATCCTGCACAATGAAAATGAGTCGTTCGACACCTTTCTCAGCACGCTGCAGGTATTTCTTCCGGATGCTTTTATCATCCATTGCACCGTCGAGCAGCGTAGAAAGATAGCCCTGGACGGTAAACAGCGGCGTCTTCAATTCGTGGGATACGTTTCCCAGAAATTCACGACGGTACTCTTCGCGCACTTTCAGGGTTTCGATCTCCATTTTCTTATCGGTCGCAAATTTCTTCACTTCGCGCGTCAAAGTCGCCATATCGGTGCTGATGGATTGTTTGCGGAAAGTGCTTGACTCCAGGAAAGACACGTCATCATAGATTTTTTTCACCCTTCGGTAAATGAAAACCTCGACACGATACTGGATGACGAAAAACGCAAACACATAAAGCGAAACAGCGAAAATCAGGCAGAATCCAACCAGTTCGCTGCGGTGCTTCGTGAAGTAGAAATACGCAAGTATTGCTGCAAATCCGGTGGCAAACAGCGTGACGTACAGCGCCGATTTGACGGCGAATTTGTATGTTTTCTTAAAGTTGAGGCTCATTTTTGAAGAGGCAAAGCACCAAAGTTACAAAGTTTGGCAGCAGGTACCGCGCTAGACCTCGAATTTGTATCCGACGCCTTTGATCGTCTTAAAGAAATCGTCGCCGATTTTCTCACGGAGCTTCCGGATGTGTACGTCGATGGTGCGCCCGCCGACGATAACCTCATTACCCCAGACCTTGTCCAGGATTTCCTCACGCTTGAATACCTTGCCGGGTTTTGAGGCTAAAAGATAAAAGAGCTCAAATTCCTTTCTTGGCAAAACGATTTCCAGGTCGTCCTTAATGATCTTGTATTCTTCACGGTTGATTTCGATGCCGCCTACATTCAGGGTTTCAGAATTGCGGTCTTCGTCCTTGAGCCGCCTCAGCAACGCTTTCACCTTACTGACCAAGAGTTTCGGCTTGATCGGTTTGGTGATGTAGTCATCGGCTCCGGCATCAAAGCCGGCCACCTGCGAATAATCCTCGCTGCGGGCCGTCAGGAATGTAATGATGGTGTGTGCGGTTTCAGGAGTCTTGCGGATCAGTTCGGTGGCTTCCATACCATCCATTTCGGGCATCATGACGTCCATAATAATGAGATGGGGCAGTTCTTTCCTGGCTTTGGCGACAGCCTCCCTGCCATTGACAGCAGTGATAATCTGGTAGCCTTCCTGAGCGAGGTTGTAGCCTACGATTTCGAGTATATCTGCCTCATCATCAACCAACAAAATCTTAATGTCCTTTTTTTTCATACTGAAAATTGTGCGATTTGCGATTGTAAATGTAAATATAAAACAAAACGAAATGATGTATTTACGGTTATTTAATCTCTTAACATTTTGATAATACGGCAGCAACAGAAACGTAACAACGGATTAACGCAAAATTTACATCACAGGAGTTCCTTTGCAGAAAATTTAAAAACCCTGAGATGAGAATCAGCCATTTGATTATTACACTGTTTTTTTGCCTGACGGCCTTCGCACAAAACAAAGGCACTGTATCCGGCACTATCACTGATAAGGATATGAATAATGAAACCCTGCCGTTTGCGAGCGTCACGCTCAAGGGGACTTCGATCGGGTCGAGCACCGATATGGATGGGAAATACACGCTCACGGCTCCCGAAGGCAGCTACACGATGCTGATCAGCTTTGTAGGCTATGAGAGCCAGGAAGTCGCCGTGACCGTTAAGGCCAATGAAAACGTCGTGGTGGACAGGGCGCTTGGCAGCGGCAGCGTCAAACTGGAAGATGTAGTGGTCACCCAAAACATCAACCGTGAGAAGGAGGCCGTCTTATTGCTCGAACAGAAAAATGCCACAGTCATCAAGCAAAGCATCGGCGCGCAGGAATTGTCCAGGAAAGGCGTAAGCGATGTGGAAGAGGGCCTGACTAAAATCACCGGGATTACAAAAGTAGGTTCACGCGGGCTTTTCGTGCGCGGACTGGAAGACCGTTACAATAATCTATTGGTAAACGGATTGGCGGTTCCTTCGAACAATCCGTTCAGGAAGATTATTCCTTTGGATTTATTCCCGACGGACATCGTAAGCGCCATCGACGTCTATAAGACTTTCAATGCGGATATCTATGGCGACTTTTCGGGAGGCACCTTCAATATCGGCACTTCTAAAGGTGGTAAAAGCGTTACAAAACTCAGCATCGGTTTTGGATATACTACCGATAACAACCTGTCGGATTTCAGTATCGACGCCGACGCGGCTACATTTAAGGGTTATCTCGGTTTGACCGGAAAAGACCGCATGATGCCGGGTATCTTTGGCTCAAAGCCTACGAATCCGACGCTTTCGGGAGAACAATCGTTAGCAGCCTTCAAGACGGGCTTTAACGTGGAAAGTAAGAAGAGCCCTTTAAATAACAGCATCGGGATTTTACACGGCGAGAAATTTACCCTGAAGAATGATGCCAAGATATCGTACCTCCTCTCGCTGAATTTCGACAACAGCTACAAAGTACGCGAAGGGGTTGACCGGACTGTGACCGGAGGTGATAATACAGACATCACTTACTTCAATAATTTCAGGAAAACATCGTACCAATATGACACGAACACGTCAATGCTTTTGGGCACAAATTACAAGACTGACGCATGGGACCTGTCGCTGAACCTGTTCTACCTCAGGAATACTAAAAACGCGATCGAGGACCAGCTGGGGGTTTCGGAAGCTAAGATTGAAAACCAGAATTTCCTAATCAGGACAAACCAGTTGGACCAGTCCGATTATTTTACAGGACAGTTTACCGGTAAATATTTCCTGACCAAGGACAAGAACCAAAGCCTGAAAGGCGGCGTATCTTTCTCGAAAACATCTTACCAGCAACCGGACCGCAAATTTTTCGGCGGCTCGAAAGAAGGGGACAATATCCTGGTCTCTTACGGAGGCAATAACTTCCTGCGCCAGTACCTCGATATCGATGGCACGTATTATGTATCGGGTATGGCAGAATATGCGCTGAAGTTTGGCAGCGGGGAAGACAAGAACCAGCTGTTTACTTTTGGCTATAACGGAAATGCAAGCGCCGCAGAAACCTCTTACCGCTTCGTTGGAACCAGTGCCGGCCCGCAGATTGACGTGCCGCTGAACACGCCCGACGCGCAGATTGAAACAGATCTTACCGCGGGAACGTTCAATTTCAGGGAACAGTCGAACGGACAATACCAGACCAAACTGATGGACAATACCAATGCGGCTTATGCCAACATCATTTATCATTTCAATGAAAAATGGGAAATCAATGCCGGTGTCCGCGGCGAATTTGCGAGCAGGGAAACAAAATACCGCGAGAATGACTCCTTTGACAAGCCGTTCAAGAAAGAACCTTTCGAGAAATTTTATGTGCTGCCTTCGTTAAATGTGAAATACGGCTTGTCTGACAGGGCAAACCTTCGTTTTGCAAGTGGCATTACATATACGAAACCGGTTCAGATCGAGGCACTCGGAATTACATACATCAACGCCGACGGCACCTCTGTAAGCGGAAACCCGTTTCTGGTGAACAGCGACAACTTCAATGCCGACCTTAAATATGAATTTTTTCCAAGCAATAAGGAAATCATTGCAATCGGCGTATTTGGCAAAAAGATAAAGAATGCGATCGAGCGGAATTTCCAGGCCAATGCCGGTGGTTATATTACGACATTCTTCAATACCGGAGACGCTACGCTGTATGGTGCAGAACTCGAATTGCTGTTTGATTTCGGCAGGTTTACCGAAAGCCTTTCTGATTTGTCACTGGGTTTCAACACCTCGCTGATGCAGACGGAAGTGGACACCAATCCGTTTGTAATCAATAGTAACGGAGATAAGATTGCGGCCAGGGAAACGCATCCGCAAAGGGAATTGCAGGGCGCTTCGAAATGGCTGATCAATTCTGACCTGAAGTACCAGTTCAATCTGGGCAAGGAATGGAGCAATACGATATCGGCAGTGTATTCGATTTTCGGCAAGCGGATTTTCAGTGTGGGCAGCATCCCTTTCGACCACATTTATGAACTGCCTGTGAGCAAGCTGGATGTGGTTTGGACAAGCAAACTTTCAGAGCATCTCGATTTTAAATTCTCCGCAGACAACATCCTTAACCCGGATGTACGCTTTGAACTGGGTGAAAATAATATGACTGATTTTACCGAAGATTCACGTGTGCTACAGAATTACAAGCGCGGCGTCGGATTCTCACTCGGTTTTTCTTACACTTTCTAAAAAGAATTTGATTTAGTTGAATAAAGAGGCTGCTTTCGGGCGGCCTTTTTTTATGGATTGCAGCGCGCCGTGCTTAACATTCACTTAATGATAAGCTTGATTTAGGATAACCTTATTATAACAATGCGGTAACTCCTTTGCGAACACGCTGAAATACATTTGTGGCATAAAATTTAAAATTAAACAACAACATGAAAAAATTAGTTTTTAGCCTTGCAATTATCGCATCAATCTTCACAGGATGCAGCAGTGATGACGAGAGTGCTCCGGAACCGGTAGTAGGGGAAATCACCGGTACGATTTCAGCAAACACCGTTTTTGCTTATGGAAATTACACGTTGAAGGGAATTGTAAAAATCGCTTCCGGTGTAACGGTAACGTTCGATGCAGGATCTACAATTACGGCAAATAAGACAACCGGTGACAATGCGTTGGTGGTATTAAACGGTGGAAAATTGATCATCAATGGTACTGCGTCGCAACCGGTAGTATTCACGGAGGCTTCTAAAGTTCCGGGATCATGGGGTGGCATTATCATGTACGGTGACGCACCGATCAAGGCGGTCGGAGGTGCTGTAACAGCAACTTCTGAAGATGGAAACAACCAGACTTACGGTGGTACGAACCCAGCCCACAATGGTGGTTCACTAAACTATGTAAGGGTAGAATATGCCGGCGCCAAATTGGCTGACGGTACTAAGGAAAACAATGCGTTCACGTTCTACTCTGTAGGATCAGGAACAACTTTAGACCACCTGGTGGCTTACAAAGGCGCTGACGACGGTTACGAATTTTTCGGTGGAACGGTAAGCGCTACAAACCTGGTTTCTTATGGAAACTACGACGATTCATTTGACTGGCAGGATGGATGGCAAGGCCAGAACAACTCCAACTGGTATGCTTACCAGGAAGTAAAAGGAAACTTCGGTATGGAAATCGAAGCGTCTAACAACAACAACACTTTCTTCCCTAAAGTAACTAATGTAACTTTGAAGAGAGCTGCAAACACCGTTCCTGAAGTAGCCGGAACTATCGAAATCGATGCTTTCCAGTTCAAGAAGCAAGGAAATGGGGATTTCAGCAATGTAGTGATTGAAGGTTATGGAAACTACACTGAAGGGGCAACTGTTTACCAGGGTGCTGCAGTGAAAATCCAGGATGTGGCTACAAACACTGACCAGGTGTTGAACTCAAGGATAAAAATAACCAACGCAAAAATCTCAGGAACTACTCAAACGAACCCTGTAGGTGCTACGGTTGACCTGATTGTCGCTTTCCCGGCAAATACTTTCACTACCTCTACAACGGCTACCGGTGCTTCACTGACTGCAGGAAACTGGGCCATGGTAGGTACGACAAACCTGTTGCAATAAGCTGCGGGATCCGTCCGGTAACTATACAGAAAAACACTTCTCTTTCGGGAAGTGTTTTTTATTTCGCAGGAATTGTTAAATATTTCCTGTTTTTAAGATTCAAGTGTTTCGCAGATGTATTTTTTTTATACTTTTACCCCATAAAACAACCCCAAATGCAAAGAAATTACTTTTTTATGTTACTGCTTTTGTGTTGCTTATCCTTTGCCGGAGCCTCCGCGCAGGAAAGCAAGCCGCAGCCTGCTGTTACTGAAGGGTTGAATTTCTACCCTAATCCGGTAAGCAACGGTAAGATTTATATTACTTCTAAAAACACGCTGGAAAAGGACATCGCAATTTTTGATGTGCTTGGCAAAAAAGTATTCCAGCAAACCACCACAAGCAAAGAGGTAAATATCTCTACACTTTCCCCTGGTGTTTACATCATTAAAATCAAAGAAGGTGACGCGACGGCCACCAGAAAACTGATTGTCAAGTAATTGTTGTTTGCAACATTCCCATTTTTTGTTATAAATTAACCATTCTTTTACACGATTTGTTTAAAACAAAACAAATTTGTGTTTATCTTTGCCGCGTAAAAACTTAATTAAAAATTAGAAAATGAAAAAACTTTACACCTTGTTATTCGTAGCGGCGAGTTCTTTGTCTTTCGGACAATTGCTGACTGACGATTTTAACTATGCTGATGCAGCGCTCCTGACAGACAACGGATGGGCCAATTTCAGCGGTAACACAAACGCCATCGACGTTGGTGCCTCAAACGGATTATCTTACGCAGGTTACTCAGGCGTCAGCGGAATCACAGGTTCTCCTGAGGGCAATGCTGCATTGCTTGACAACAACGGCGAAGATGTAAAAAGAGATTTCACTGCTGTAACCAGCGGAACAGTGTACTACTCAGTATTGGTTAACGTAACAGCTGCATCGGAAGGTTATTTCATGCACTTGTCAAACGGAACCGGAGCCAGCTTTACAGCGAGGCTGTTCGTAAGGAATTCGGCAACCGCTGGTAAAATAAACTTTGGTATCGCAAACGGCTCTACCGCTTCATACGGTACGACTGACTACGATTTGGGTACCACTTACCTGCTGATCGTTAAATGCGAGGTGGCTACTGCAGGAACTTCAAGCCTTTGGGTTGAAACTTCAGGTGTTCCTGCTACAGAAGGCGACGCCGGTGCTGCCGAAGCTACTTCAACAGGTGGCGGACAGGCTTCTGTAATGTCTATCCACTTAAGGCAATTCAACGTATCACAAAACATTACTATCGACGGACTTTACATCGATTCAGGATGGTTCGGTAATACGCCTCCACCAGTTTGTCCATTGGCTTTGGGAACAGTCACTAAAGTATGTGATGCGATCACTTCAGGCACAGATACTTACACAGTAACTATCCCTTTCACAGGCGGTGCTACAGGTGCTTACTCCCTTAACAGTGATTCAGGAACCATCGGAGGTGATGATCCAAACACGATGGCTTCAGGAAATATCGTCATTACAGGTATTTCAGAAGGTACTGCTATCGTTTTCACTGCTGAAGGTGGTGATTGCAACCTGACTGTGAATGTAACTTCACCTGACTGTGCTCCTGCTCCTGCAGGCGTGACATTGCCTTACACTAACAATTTCGCTTACCCTGCCGGTGCTGCACTGTCAACACAGCAAGACTGGACAGTTCAAAGCGGTACAACAGACGAAATCCTGGTTGCTGCCGGAAACCTCGACTACACAGGCATCGCTTCTGTAGGAAATTCAATTGCTTTTGACGGTACCGGTATCGATAATGCAGTGACTTTCGACACGCAAAATTCAGGAACTGTATATTACTCTTTCCTGTTGAATGTAGCTTCAATGACTGGTGTAACCGATGCTAACGGAGGTTACTTTGCAGGTTTGGGTTCAAGCAACACGAGCTTCGGTGCTACTTTGTGGACAAAAGCTGTGGATGATACCAATTACAACTTAGGCCTTGAAGTGAGGACTGCAAACGCAGCAAATACCAGCTGGTCCGGAAACTACGCTACAGGTGAGACATTATTCGTGGTAGTAGGATACACATTTGGCGACGCCGCTACAGCATCTGACGATACTGCTTCTTTGTGGATTAACCCGGCTGTTGGTGGTGCTCAGACTGCTGCAACGGTTTCAGACAGCCACACTGGTGCTGACCTTGCGTCAATCAACAGGTTTTTCTTCAGGCAGGATAGCGCCACTGAAACACCAGCGTTAAACATCGATGCTTTGAGGATTGGTACAACATGGGAGTCTGTAACAGAATCTAACCTTGGCGTAAAAGACAACAACATCGCAGGTTTGAAAGTATATCCAAACCCGGTATCTAACGGTACTTTCTTCATCGAAACTGCTGCTAACGCTGAAAAAGCGGTTGTAGTTTATGATGTCTTGGGCAAGCAGGTGGTAAACACTACAACCACTACAAATGCTGTAAACGTTTCTAAACTTACTGCCGGTGTTTACATCGTAAAAATCACAGAAGCTGGTAATACGGCTACAAGGAAAATGGTGATCAAATAATCATTTCCCATATCATTTTAAAAAGCGCTCTTAGGGGCGCTTTTTTTATTTACTACTTTTGCAAAAAAAATACTTTGGTCAACCCTTCCGACATATTTACCATTTCGTCCCAGAAGCAATTTGAAAAAACCGCGCTGAAGGTGTTCCGTTACCAATACGAAAACAATGGGGTGTACCGCCAATTTTGCGATTTACTGAACGTCAATCCACAAGACGTCAAATCGTTAACCCGGATACCGTTCCTGCCGATACAGTTCTTCAAGACGCACGATGTGGTCTCCACTAGCGATCCGATACAGGAAACCTTCACCAGCAGCGGAACAACCGGTATGGCGACAAGCCGACACCTCATCACCGATATAAGCCTGTATGAAACCAGCTACCGCAATGCATTCAAGGCATTTTACGGCAACATCGAAGACTATGTGATCTTAGCATTGCTTCCCTCCTACCTCGAGCGCGAAGGCTCGTCACTCATTTACATGGTCGAGGATCTTATCCAACGGACAAACAATCCCGACAGCGGCTTCTATCTCTTCAATCATGAGCAGCTTATCGACAAACTCGCCAGGCTTGAATCAGGGCAACAAACTACAATCCTCATCGGTGTGACTTATGGCTTATTGGATTTGCTGGAAAAACAGTCGTTCAGCCTCAACAACACCATTATTATGGAAACCGGCGGGATGAAAGGCAGGCGCAAGGAGATGATCCGCGAGGAATTGCATAAAGTGCTTTGTGACGGTTTCGGCGTGCGTGCCATCCACTCGGAATATGGCATGACAGAACTGCTGTCGCAAGCGTACTCGCTGGGTAATGGAATTTTCGAATGCCCGCCGTGGATGCAGGTCATGATCCGCGATACCGAAGACGCGCTAACGTATGTCGGAAACGGAAAGACCGGCGGCATCAATATTATTGATCTGGCCAATATCAATTCCTGTTCGTTTATTGCGACACAGGATCTGGGAAAAAAATACCCCAACAGTTCTTTCGAAGTGCTGGGGCGTTTTGATCATTCAGACATCCGCGGATGCAACCTGATGGTGTTGTAATTTATTTTTTAATGAATTTTGTCGTTTCAGTTCCCTGATCGGTGTAGATGCGCAGCAAATACATTCCTGATGCCAGTCCCGAAAGATTGAGCACGGCATGATGGGCCTGCGGCTGATCATCATCCAGAATAATTTTCCCGGCAACATCCAGCACCGACAAACCTGTAATGCTGTGGTTGCCATTCATCGTTATTCCAATATTATCATTGGCCGGATTTGGATATACGACGAAATCCATTGTGGCGGGATCATCAAGGCCAAGCTGCGACACGAACTCCGTTTGACAGGTATTGGTCACAATCGCCGGATTGAAATCAAAGTAAATTGAGGCCGTATTTGGGATAATATCACCCAGTGCAAAGCCGGCTTTCGGTTTTACTTTGAAAGTCACATAACCATGTCCCAGCATGCCGTCCCCGTCAGACGGAGGCAGATCAATATCATTAAAATGCCACGTAAGCTCGTTCTGGCTGCGCTCGAGCACATAGGGCGCGGAAGCCGAAACCATCTTTACTGAACCCTCGTCAAGCATGGCGTCAAGTGTATCGGTGATTATGACATTTTCCGCATTGGCCGTCCCCGTATTTTCAAAACGGATGGTATAGGTCAGGTAGTCGTCTGCCGAAAAATCGGAAAACACGATTTTCCCGGCGTGCTTTTCCGTCTTATCATTGGGATCATAAGACCCCACGACAGTCTGCATCACGAAATCCGAATTGTTGCCGGGTAACACATCATTCTCAGCAATGGCGGCATTGACGGAGTTTGTCAGCACCTGCCCCAGTTCCACTGAAGGAATCGGCGGCACCTGCATCGTCACCGACAGGTATCTGGTTTCAAGGGGCAGCAGGTTGATAAACGTATAGTTAAAACCTGCCGGAAAAACGTCCGCACTTACGTCAGACACGGCGACAACCGTTGCTATGTCCTCCGTATTAAACGAAATGGTGCCCGATGTAATCGTCTGGTTGCCATTATTGGTAAATACCACTAGGTTATCATATGTAAATCCGGGCCTGGGCGGAAGTCCAAATTGCTGCAGGCTCACGCTCAGGTCATAGATTGCGCCCGCGGTAGTCAGCGGGAAGTTGTAGGTAACAGCTTCAGTTCCCGGTGTGATGTTCTCGAAAGAAGCTGTCGCGAGCGTGTACAATCCGGCGTATTGCGGATCGATTTCGAAATACACGTCATATGAGTCTTCGGGCAAACCGTAAATCACAGCCGCGCCCGAATACGGATACAGGTACTGCGATACACCGGAATCATTTTTCACATAACGGAACTGTCCCAATGAAAAACCTGATTCCCCTTCGTCCTGAATGCTGTTGGCATTGCTGTCCAGGAAAGCATTGAGCCTGATGGTGTTGGATTGGGCAAACACAAACGTGGTAATATATGAAGTCGAAACAATCGGCTCACCCTGAATACCATACCCCTCGGCGGCCGATGTGAAATCAATAGCCCCATTATCAATATCCTGTTGTGTGAGCACATACGCCGTCGTAATCGATCCGGATTGACCCGGCAGAAGAAGCCCGGGACCTGCCAGCGCAACCTGGCTGTTATTTCCGGAAAATAGCGTCACTAAAATGTCGTGCAGTGTCACGGACCCGTTATTGATAATAAACTCGTTGATGACAAGGGTTTCGCCAGCTTCAGCAATTCCATTATTGTTACTGTCAATGAATGACACTTCGGTGATCAGCGACATTTCGGCGGATTGGCTGAGCAAGGTGATTGTGGGGTCGTCATCGCCGTTTTCACTATCTCCATCGTCGGACACGTCCGTCACCTGGAGGCCTCCGGGGCTGAAACCAACCACAGAAGCAGAATTGACGACCATTCCCGCGTCAAGGTCAGCCTGCGTGATCTCATGGTCTGCCATGGCAGTACCGGTTTGTCCGGGCGACAGGGTATAAGGGAAAACCGGGAGGCCAACGCTCCCAGTCAATGCATCCATTATGCCAACCTGGCTGACGGGCGTATTACCCGTATTGGTTACGTAAAACGTATAGGTGATGGTATCGCCTAAGCCGCCGTTCCCATTGACCGAACCGAACTTGAGCAGGCGCAACTGTGACACCTGCTGCTCCAGCAAAATCACTGTGGCATCGTCACTGCCATCTGTCGGATCTCCATTGTCAGAGAGGTCCTGGATACCGTTTCCTGAAGCCGTTGTACCATAAATTACGGCCGTGGTGACCACCATCCCCATATCGATATGGGCCTGTGTCAGGATCAGGTTCGAATTAAACGATGTGGTTTGTCCGGCCGCCAACGATCCGATATTGAGGTCATTCATCCCAAGCAGTTCGTTGTTGAGCAACAGCGAATTGATGCTTTCATCCCCATTGTTGGAAATCGTAAAGGTGTATGCAATATTGTCTCCCGGATTCAAAATACCGTCCTGGTTTGAATCAAGGTAAAGGCCCGTCAGGACCAGCTCAAGGGAAGCGCTCACGGCTTTACCGCGCGCGAACATGCCGTTAAAACTAAAAACGGCACAGGCGAACAGCAATAGGATCGAGGTGTAATGTTTCTTCATAAATGTAAAATTATCGGTTAAATGTAAGCCTTTTCCTTTCTACCGGCACGGCTGTAGTTAAATTGCTACAGTCAATCATTTCAAATACAGGCAATGGTTGTAATAATCAATGATGCCTTTGCCTTTCATCAAGATGTCTGCCCCGATAATCCCGTGTACCGGTTTTGCGCCATGCTGTGTCAGCGCTTCATTGACATGGGACAGGTCAAAAATAATCAGGTCAAAATCATCACATTTCCACCGTACCAACTGCAACTGGTTGCCCAGCGACAGCTGCGTTGCCATTCCCGTGGCGCCGGCGCCGGCCGCTTTGGTTTTGGATTTTTTGGCTTTCAGTAAGAACAGCTCAATCGCCTCAAACCCTACACAACTGTTTGATGCGCCGGTATCCAGTATGAAGTTTCCGGCGATGCCGTTGATTTTCGCCTTGACGAGCAGGTGCTGCGTTTTGGTAATCCTGAAGTTGATTTTGCGGTATTTTTCCTTTTTCAGGATGTCGTGCAGGTCTTTCATAAAATAGGATAAGTCCCAAAAATAGCCAAAATCCAAGAACCTTTGCCTGCAAAAAACTAACTTTGCGTTTTTATTCCATCTATGATTATTACCGACACCCATGCCCACATTTACAGTGAAGAATTTGCCGAAGACCGCGACGCGATGATGCAACGCGCATTGGAGTCGGGTGTCCAGCGGATTTTCGTTCCGTCAATCGATTCTTCTTACACCGAAAAAATGTATGCGATGGAAGCGCTTTATCCCAATAACGTTTTCCTGATGATGGGGCTGCATCCCACGTATGTGAAAGAAAATTACGAACAGGAATTGCAGCATGTCGAAACCGAGCTGGCCAAACGCCGCTTTGCTGCCGTCGGCGAAATCGGGATCGACCTCTACTGGGACAAATCCACGCTGGAACTGCAGCAAATCGCCTTCCGAAGACAAATCCAACTGGCAAAACAATACCAGCTTCCAATCAATATCCATTGTCGCGAGGCTTTTGACGAAATTTTCGAGATCCTTGAAGCGGAAAAATCGGCGGACCTTTGGGGCATTTTCCATTGCTTTGCCGGAAATTACGAACAGGCGCTGCACGCTGTCTCCCTGAACATGAAATTGGGCATCGGCGGTGTTGCCACGTTCAAAAACGGGAAAATAGACCAGTTTTTAGGTCAGGTCGACATCCAGGATATCGTTTTGGAAACCGATGCCCCGTACCTTGCTCCCGTGCCCTTCCGCGGCAAGCGAAATGAAAGCAGTTATATTGTCAATGTGGTTGCGAAATTGTCGGAAATCTACGGGCTTCCGGCGTCAGAAATCGCACGTATCACTACGGAAAATTCCAAAGCGGTTTTCGGGATTTAATAAAAAGAAAACAAGCATGTCAATAAATTTTCGTTCTTTTGTTATGCCAATAAAATCCGAACATGCAGAAGTTTGACGCCATTCGCCCTTTTTATGATGCCGAGGTAAACGAGGCCATCCGGAAAGTCGCAAACCATCCGATGATGAAAGCGCTGATGAATTTTACTTTTCCGGATATGGACGACGATGTCTGGAAAGAACAGCTCAAGCGCACTTATTCCATACGTGATTTTCAATGCAATTTCATCTACCAGTCGCTGCAACAGGTGCTTCGCAAAAGTTCCGACGGACTGACGACATCCGGGTTTGACAAACTCGAACCCAACACGTCTTACCTTTTCATCTCAAACCACCGCGACATCATCCTCGACACCTCGCTGATCAATGCATCGCTGTTCGACCACGGTTTGGTCATGACCGCATCGGCTATCGGTGATAACCTCGTAAAAAAATCGTTTTTACACGCGTTGTCCAGGCTCAACAGGAATTTCCTCGTGCAACGCGGACTTCCACCGCGCGAGTTGCTGCAAAGTTCCAAGTTGATGGCCGAATACATAGCGCAGTTGTTGCTTCGCGAAAACCGTTCGGTATGGATTGCGCAGCGTGAAGGGCGTACCAAGGACGGCAATGATGCGACCCACCAGGGGGTGTTAAAGATGCTGGCGATGGGATCTGACGAGGCCAACCTGATGGATTATTTTAAGAAAGTAAGACTGGTTCCGATTTCGATTTCCTATGAGTATGATCCGACTGATGCGCTAAAAATGCCGCAACTCATGGCCGAAGCGAACAACGAAATTTACATCAAGGAAAAAAACGAGGATTTTATGACACTGCTCAGTGGGATCATGGGTCAGAAAAAACGCATCCACATTCATGTGGGCGATATCATGAATCATGAAATCGAGGCGATTAAGCAGGAATTCGACAACTCCAATAAGCAGATTCAGGCGTTGGCGCAGGCGATTGATGATTCAATTTTATCGACTTACCGCCTGTGGCCCACCAATTATATTGCTTACGACCTGCTCAACAACACCGACGCTTACAAATCGCACTACACTGAAAACGAAAAAATGCTTTTTGAACGCCGACTGGAAATGCGCATCGACGAAAATGACCCGATGCAGGTACAAAGTTTCCTTGCGATGTACGCCAATCCCGTGGTCAATAAACTGAAATACCAAGATGTCGTCTAAACCCGGAATCCTTTTAATCTATACGGGTGGAACCATCGGCATGATGAAGGATTTCGATACCGGTGCCCTCAAGGCATTCAATTTCAGTAAACTGCAGCAGAAAATCCCCGAACTCAAGCAACTCGATTGCCATATAGAAACCGTTTCCTTCGAGCATCCGATTGATTCGTCGAATATGAATCCTGACCGATGGATACAGATCGCGACGATTATTGAAGCGCATTATGACCGTTTTGACGGATTTGTGGTACTCCACGGGTCGGATACGATGTCTTACTCGGCTTCAGCTCTGAGCTTTATGCTGGAGCACCTGGCAAAACCGGTTATTTTTACAGGATCCCAATTGCCGATCGGCGACCTCCGCACCGACGCAAAGGAAAACCTGATCACCGCCATCCAGATTGCTTCACTCCAACACAAGAACAAGCCCGTAATCCGGGAAGTTTGCCTTTACTTCGAATACAAGTTGTACCGCGGCAACCGCACAACCAAAATCAATGCTGAGCATTTCAATGCTTTCTCCTCGCCCAATTATGCGCCGTTGGCGGAATCGGGTGTACACCTTAAATTCAATCCCGACCTGTTTTTGCCGAGAACGGCCGCTAAAAAATTATTGGTCCATAAAAACCTCGACAACCATGTTGCCATTGTAAAAATGTTTCCTGGAATCAGCGAACCGGTGCTTTCAGCTATGCTTCAAATTCCGGGGCTGCAGGGCATCATACTCGAAACCTATGGCGCAGGCAATGCCACTACTGAAGATTGGTTTATCCTTTTGCTAAAAAGAGCCATCAAAAATGGCCTTCACGTGGTGAATGTCACACAATGCTCCGGAGGCAGCGTGAGTATGGGGCATTATGAAACGAGTACTTCACTCAAAAAAATCGGCGTGATTTCCGGCAAGGACATTACCACCGAAGCCGCAATTACAAAACTCATGTACCTGTTGGGACAGCATGTCGCGCCGGAGGTTTTCAAGACCATTTTCGAAACCCCATTGCGCGGCGAAATCGAATAATTTTTTTTACCGTAAATTTCGCAGACTGGTTTTTTTTTAGGTTATTTGCAGCCTTAAACTTAGAGAGGTGTCCGAGTGGTTGAAGGAGCAAGCCTGGAAAGTTTGTATGTGGGCAACTGCATCGTGGGTTCGAATCCCATCCTCTCTGCAAGTAAAAGGCGCTTCCGATAACGAGGCGCCTTTTTTGCTGGCGTTGGCTTTCAAAGACCCATGTATGCGTTGGTGATGATGATCATTCCATTTTGTATACCAATGTGTTTTAATCTCAAACACGTTATCATACAACTTTCAAACTTTTACCTATAAAGCCGAAATCCGAAAATTATCTTTTACCTTTACGCCTGTGAAACTTGCAAGCATCATATTCTCACTTCTGTTCATCGCCTTGTCATGCCTCCCCTGCGCAGACGGCGCTGATGATTGCGCTGCTTCACCGGTTACGGAAAAGAAATCATCCCATCCCGATGGTAAATCCGCCGATACCTGCTCACCATTTTGCATTTGCAACTGTTGCAGCGTCCAGGTAATCAACCCGGCGACGACCATTACGTTTGAACTACCCGTCCCCGCAGAGCTCATTTCGCGCGAGGAACCTTTTTACAAATCCCACTTTATTTCCAGCTTCTCCGGAAGCATCTGGCAGCCACCGCAGCTGGTATAATGATGCCCGGTTAACCCGGGTGGATATGCCGTGTCTTAACACGAAAATCAGGATGAATTCCTGTAATATTCATTTCATTATACTTTCTAAAACATGTTAGATAAAATTATTGCTTTCAGCATCAGGAACAAGCCTGTCATCGCCATGCTGACTGTTGCACTTGTAGCCGCAGGGGTGTGGAGTGCCGCACGCCTTCCTATTGATGTCATTCCCGACATCAGCAACAACCAGGTCCAGGTCATCACACTTTCACCGTCACTTGGCGCGCAGGAAGTCGAACAGTTCATCACCGCACCAATCGAACTGGCCACGGGAAACATTCCCGATATGACTGAAAAACGTTCTATTTCGCGTTCCGGACTCTCCGTCATCACGCTCGTATTTAAGGACAAAACCGATATATACTGGGCACGGCAGCAGGTTCTGGCCCAACTTAAAGAAGTGGAATCGCAAATCCCGAAAGGCTTGGGAAAACCCGTACTCGCCCCAATCACGACGGGACTTGGGGAAATTTACCATTATGTCATCCATGCCGAACCGGGTTATGAGGACCAGTTCTCAGCAACTGACCTGCGGACCATCCAGGATTGGATCGTAAAACGTGAATTGGCAGGTGTCGAGGGCCTCGCCGAAGTCAGTGGCTGGGGCGGATTTGTAAAACAATATGAAATCGCTTTGGACAATGAGAGACTCAATGCAATGGACGTTACTATTGCCGAAATCTATCAGGCGCTCGAAAAAAATAATGAAAATACGGGTGGCTCATATATCGAACAGCAAAGCAGCGCTTATTTCATCCGTGGACTCGGCCAGGTAAAGACATTGGATGACATTGAGCGCATCGTCATCAAAAATACCAATGGCAATCCGGTTTTAGTCCGCGATGTGGCCACCGTTCAATTCGGGAATTCCACGCGCTATGGCGCCGTCACACGCAATGGAGAAGGTGAAGTCGTTGCCGGGATGACGCTGATGCTCAAAGGCGAAAACTTCAACGAAGTGAGTAAAAATGTCAGGGAAAGGATGGCTCAGATACAAAAGACACTGCCCGAAGGTGTGGTCATCGAGCCCTTTATCGACCGGTCAGAACTGGTCGGGCGCGCCATCGGTACAGTTGAGAAGAACCTCCTGGAGGGCGGGTTGATCGTGATATTTATTTTGGTATTGCTGCTCGGAAATCTCCGTGCGGGGCTCGTGGTGGCCTCTGTCATTCCGCTGGCGATGCTGTTTGCGCTGTGCCTCATGCGGCTTTTCGGCGTATCGGGCAACCTGATGAGCCTCGGCGCGATTGACTTCGGACTTATAGTCGATGGCGCTGTCATTATCGTGGAGGCGATCGTCCACCGTATATCGGTAAATCAAAAACTGCAACCGGGCGCGCAAGCCCTTACACAGCCGCAAATGGATGCCGAAGTATACGGTGCCGCAACGAAAATCCGCAACAGCGCCGCTTTCGGGGAGATCATCATCATGATTGTATACCTGCCAATCCTGTTCCTTGCAGGGATTGAAGGTAAAATGTTTATTCCCATGGCCCAGACCGTCGCATTTGCGATTTTAGGTGCGTTTATCTTATCGCTGACGTATATCCCGATGATGTCGGCGCTGTTCCTCAGCAAAAAGGCTAAACAGCACCGCAACATTTCCGACAGGATAATCGCAGCACTTCAGCGTATTTATAGTCCGGTGCTGCACTTTACCTTGCGGTTCAAGAGAACGTTTGTTGCTGCATTTGCGATCCTCTTTGCCCTCAGCATCTGGATTTTCAGCAGCATAGGCGGCGAATTCATCCCGACACTCGAAGAAGGCGACCTTACCGTGGAAATTTCCGGCATGCAGGGTACGTCGCTTACGCAGACGGTGGAAACATTTACCAAGGCAGAGAAAATACTCAGGATGAACTTCCCGGAAATCCGTCAGGTTGTCACACGCATCGGCAGCGCAGAAATCCCGACCGACCCGATGCCGATCGAACGCGGCGACATGATGTTGCAGATGATTCCGAAAGAAGATTGGAAAAATGCAGCGACGCGCGAGGAAATGCAGGAAAAAATTGAAAAGGCATTGTCAGTTATCCCCGGAATCAATGTGGAAGTGACCCAGCCGATGCAGATGCGATTCAACGAACTCATGACCGGAATCCGCCAGGATGTCGCGGTGAAAATTTACGGCGACGACCTTGACGAACTCGCCAGGCAGGCAAATGTCGTCGGGGGGATTATTGCACCGGTAAAGGGTGTAACCGAACCCACAATTGAAAAAGCAACCGGACTCCCACAAATCGTCATTGAATACAACCGCGATAAAATGGCACAATACGGTGTAAGCATTTCCGACGTCAATATGATCCTGAGTACCGCGTTTGCAGGAAATGTCGCGGGTGTGGTTTTCGAAGGCGAAAAGCGCTTTGCCATGGTCGTGCGTCTGAAACGGGAACTCCGGGAAGACCTGCAAAACATAGAACACCTATACATCCCGCTTCCATCAGGCAGCAAAGTGCCGCTGAACCAAATCGCCGATATCAAAGTAGTCGAGGCACCTGCTCAGGTATCGAGGGAAAATGGAAAACGACGTGTTTACGTTGGCTTCAACGTGCGCGGGCGCGACGTGGAAAGCGTTGTAGAGGAAATTCAGGAGAATCTCGCCAAGGTAAAACTGCCACCGGGTTACACCATAACCTATGGCGGACAATTCGAAAACCTGAAAGCGGCGAACGCACGGCTGATGGTTTCCGTACCGCTTGCGCTTGGGTTGATTTTGGTTCTATTGTATTTTACATTCCATTCGGTGAAACAGGCGCTGCTGATCTTTACCGCCATCCCATTGTCAGCGATTGGCGGAATACTGGCGTTATGGGCCCGCGACATGCCATTCAGCATTTCGGCCGGCGTTGGTTTTATTGCGCTGTTTGGTGTGGCGGTGCTTAACGGCATCGTGCTGATTGGCGAATTCAATGCATTGGAAAAAGAGGGCCTCACCGATATTTATGAACGTGTTAAAGTGGGCACTAAAAACAGGCTGCGGCCGGTAATCATGACCGCATCGGTGGCGGCACTCGGCTTTTTCCCGATGGCATTTTCGACAAGTGCCGGCGCGGAGGTTCAGAAACCGCTGGCCTCGGTGGTGATAGGCGGACTCCTCTCAGCGACATTGCTGACGTTGCTGGTGCTTCCGGCCCTGTACATCCTTTTTTCGGGCACTGCTAAAATTCAGGTTCGTAAAACGGCTTCAACCATAATGCTGCTGCTTTTGCCCGTGCTTTCCTTTGCGCAGCCATCACCTTCAAAGTCTTTGACTGTAGAGGAGGCAGTGACAATGGCCCTGGGCAAAAACCCACAGCTCAAGTCGGCTTCACTGGAGGTAGAGCAACAAAAAGCGCTCACAAAAACTGCATTTGACTTTCCCAGGACCAACCTCACGCTGATGCATGGCCAATACAACAGCAGCCATCAGGACAACAATTTCGGCATCACGCAGGATTTCAGTTTTCCCACAGTTTACGGCAGGCAGGCAAAAGTACAACAGCAGCAGGTCATCCTGAGCGAAAAAGCGTTGGCATCAACCCGTGAGGAATTGATACGCAATGTGAAATCAGCATACTATCAACTTGTATCAGGTAAAGAAAAACTAAAGTTGCTTCAGACGCAGGATAGCATTTACTCAAGATTTGCTGATGTGGCGCAGGTCAAGTACAAAACCGGCGAAACCTCGAATCTGGAAAAATTGTCAGCCATCAGCAAATACGAAGAAGTGCGCCTGCTGAAGCGCCAGGCCGAGGCGGACATCATAATCTATCAGAATACGCTTCAGAAACTGCTTGGAAATGATCAGGAAATCCTTGTTGCCGATTCAAAATTGCAGCGGTTGCCACTAATCGTAGCGAATGATTCCGCTGCAATCAGGAAAAACCCGATGCTGGCGTACTACAGCCAAAAAATTTCGCTGGCGACATCGCAATTAAGCCTTGAGAAGAATAAGTTCCTGCCGGACCTGTCGATCGGGTATTTCAACCAGTCGCTCGACGGGATTTCGGGATTTCAGGGTGTTCAGGTAGGGATTGGCATCCCCATATTTTTCTCCGCGCAGCAAGCCAGGGTGCAATCGGCAAAAATCAAACAGGACATCGCCAGGA
This sequence comes from Flavobacterium magnum, assembly GCF_003055625.1. Lineage (NCBI taxonomy): Bacteria > Pseudomonadati > Bacteroidota > Flavobacteriia > Flavobacteriales > Flavobacteriaceae > Flavobacterium > Flavobacterium magnum. Next base: position 544,999 of record NZ_CP028811.1, read on the forward strand.
ATGATGCACTGGAATTTGAAAATAGCCTAAGGGCCTTTTTCAACCAACAATTACAGGAAAATAAAAAATACTCGGAGCTGTTGGATTATTACGAAACGACAGGGTTGAACCAGGCACAACAGATTTTGAGGATTACGCAGTTTTCGTATAAAAAAGGCGAAATCGGTTATGTTGAATACATCCAGAACCTCACGCAGGCGCTCGCAATCAGGTCTGGTTATCTTGACGCGCTGAACCAATACAACCAAACCGTTATTAATATTAACTTTTTAACAGGAGGCAACTGATGCCCAACACGATATGAAAAATACAACAATTAAGATTTTGACCATCATGCTTGCCGGGTTGACCGCGGTAGCCTGCAATGGCAGGAAAGAACCCGACACCACGCCGGCAGCGCCCGTGAAAACAGACCATGCGCCTACTTTTGTAACGCTTACCAAAGAGCAGTTCAACGCGGTCGACATTGCTTTCGGCAAAATCGGCCAGCAGAATCTTTCGACCACCGTCAGGGCCAGCGGACACCTTGAGGTGCCTCCGCAGAACAAGGCGCAGGTGTCGTCCTATGTGGGCGCCGTGGTCAGATCGATTGCGGTGCTGCAGGGAAGCAAGGTAAGTAAAGGGCAAACGTTGGCTGTTCTTGAGCATCCTGACTTCATCAAACTGCAGCAGGAATACCTGAATGAAAAAAACAGCCTCGCCTTCCTTGAAAAAGAATACGAAAGGCAAAAAGAACTCGCGGCCAATGACGCGGGAACCGGAAAAATGTACCAACGTGCCGAATCCGAATACCTTGCCGGAAAGTCGCGCCTCAATGCGCTGTCGGGCCAGTTGCGTGTCCTCTCAGTGAACATGGCGCAACTGAACCGCGGCAGGATCACATCTTCGATCACCCTGAAGTCGCCGATTTCAGGCTATGTCGGCAAGATAAGCGCCAATACCGGGGGTTATGCCGAACCGAACATGCCATTGTTTGAAATTCTCGACAACAGCCGGATCCACTGTGATTTATTGGTGTACGAAAAAGATATTTTCAAGGTGAAAATAGGTCAAAAAATCCACTTCACGCTCACCAATATGCCCGACCATCAGGGCGAACATGAAGGCAAGGCCATTGAAGGCGAAATTTTCGGAATCGATAAAACATTTGAAGACGGCTCCAAAGCAATTGCGGTGCATGCAAGGATCAAGAACGAAAACCACCAGCTGATTCCGGGGATGTATGTCAATGCACTGATCGATGTCGGGCAGAAAATGACTACAGTAGTCCCGTCAGATGCAGTGTTCACCAGCGATGGCAGGCAGTGGGTTTTTATCCGAAATAAAACGACCGGCTGCAAAACACACCGCGAATGTGCGGCACATGAGTCGTGCGCGCCATCCGAATATTGCAAAGAACACCCGCAATGCGAGGCGCATGAACAGTGTGGGAATGAGCGCTGTCAAATACATACCGATTGTGAAGCGCATGAAAATTGTAACATTGAACGCAATCCTGACAACTACTACTTTACGATGCACGAGGTCAGGAAGGGCGTGAGCGATCTTGGCTTTACGGAAGTGTCGTTCGTAGACCCTGTTCCTACCGACGCAACTGTGGTTTCCAAGGGCGCATTTTACCTCTTGTCAAAAAGCAGGACCGGAGGCGAGATGGAAGCCCATTAACCTGCCAGTCAAAAAAAACGCCGTAAGCTATTTACGGCGTTTTCTTTTTAAGCTATCGCATTAGTTCAGCAATTCCTGTAATCCGAAAGCGCTGACGAAATTTTTATAGCCTTCAGACACATGGGCGTTGGCGTCCCTGGCAAATTGGCCGGTAGCCACATCAACAACCGTGCGTAACGGGCGTTGTCCCTGTGGCGTGTTGACGAGGTTCAGTACGGCATCGGCAACCTCCTGCGGATTGGGCTGCAGGTTCTCAAATAATTGTCCGATGCCTGCCCCGATTTGATCGGGTAGCGCAGACAAGTTTCCATAATCGGCCGCGATGCTGCTGTCAGACCCATAAGTGGATTTACCAAAAATATCCGTTGGAAAGGCCCCCGGCTGCACAATGGCTACGTCGACGCCCAAAGGCCGCACCTCATAATGCAGGCCTTCGCTAAGGCCTTCTACCGCAAACTTCGCCGCGTTGTAAAATGTCATGAAAGGCGCTGAAAACCTTCCGAGGACACTTGATGTATTGATGATCAGTCCCTGTTTTTGTGCACGCATTTGCGGCAAAACGGCCTTAATAGTGCGCCAGGTTGCATTGAAATGCACGTCAAACAGCGCATCGATGTCTTTCTGGGTAAAGGTTTCGGCGATGCCGCCCATGAAATTTCCGGCGTTGTTGACCAAAACGTCTAACTGTCCCTCGGTAGCGAGGATGTGCGAAACGGCATTGTTCACCGAGACTTCACTGCCCAGATCTACTTCTATAACGTGCACATTGTTGAGCTTTGCGAGCGATTCCGCTTTTTCCCTGTTCTTTCCGGCAGTGTCGCGCATCGTGGCATACACGGTAAATCCGGCCTGAGAGAGCGTGTGTGTGTGCAGCCAGCCGAAGCCGCTGTTGGTGCCGGTAATCAAGATTACTTTTTTCATTTGTAGGATCAATTAAAAAATGGTTATTAGTATTTCCAAAAGTGCCTAAATAATTTTAAGTTTATAAAAGTTTTTTAGTTACTTTTGGGTACTGCAAATTTGCGCAGAAAAAAATTCACCCACAAGAAGGCACCTTCAGGAAACACAGTTACCAAATGGAAACAATCAGCGTCCCGTCTGCAAAAGACACCCAAAAAAAATTAAAAGAAATTTTAAATACGCCTCGCGACTGCACTACGTCGTTGTGTCCTGTTAAGGATGTACTGCACAAAGTAGGCGACAAATGGTCGGTTTTCGTCATGATGGCGCTCGGCGCCGAAAAGACTCTGCGGTTCAATGAACTCAAAAACACGATCGATGGGATTTCCCAGAAAATGCTCACCGTTACCGTGCGCGACCTGGAATCCTTCGGTTTGATTGACCGCAAAATATATCCGCAGATCCCGCCGAAAGTAGAGTACACCCTGACGGCAAAAGGCGAGGAATTCTTACAGCATCTCGTTGTGCTGCTCGATTGGGCCTGCAGGTACAGCAAAAACGAGCAGGCCGCATCCAACTGATGGTTACAGCTAGAAACCAAAAAGCCCACAATCGTGGGCTTCATTGCAGAATGGAAGTCCAATCTAAAATCGGTGCGGACTTACCATATCCTTATATATTATTACGGGCGAGGTTTAGGGTTTGAGAAAATGGCCGCGATGCGGGTGGCCATGCTGTTATAGTACGGCAATTGATCTTTTCGGCACAAACTTTTGATGTCCTGGAAATGTTTGTAGTGGATGTGTTCAATCTCGACCTGCACTTTGCCGATTTCGGCCATCAGCGAATCATTGCGTCGCCAGTCGGTTTCAGTACCAGCTAAGGATTCATAAAGCCGATTTTTCACTGCCATGATCTTAGCATCGGCGTTGCGGACGTGGCTGCGGTGCCAGTCAATCAATTTCTCGTATTCGGTGATCTGGGCCTTATCGAAATGCAGTTCATGGATGACCGTATTTTTCTTATCGTCAGGCCTTTTCCCGCGGTGTTCCCGGCGCTCCATTAATGTGGTGGCGATCAGCAGCAGGTTCAGCGCGACTAGCGTGATACAGAAAACCGTCAGTACTTTTACTTTTTTCATGGTTGCGCGTATAAGTCGTTATGCGGCATCAGGTCTATCGAGCCAACGGCGCCTGCATTTGACGGCACGGCTGCCGAATACAATGTGAGGGCACACAATACCGCCAGCGATGCACACGCCCAGGCGGCTGCCTTTGGCGAAATGTACTCCGGAACACGATGTATCCGCGCATTGATTTTGTCCCTAAGGAAAAAAGGCGGATTCACCTCCCGGATGTTGTCGAGCGGTTTGAGCAGGTCATCCATAGCCATGTTATTTGTCGGGTTAGACGTCTTTAATTTCATTTTCATTCGTTGGTATTGATTTTTTTAAGCAGATTTTCCTTGGCCCTGTGCAGTAACGATTCGACAGCTTTTTCAGAAATGCCCATAATCGCCGCCATCTCCTTTTGTGATTTCTGCTCAATCTTGCTGAGGAGCAGCGCGGTTTTCTGGTTAGGCGGCAGCATATCGATTTTGGAGAACAAGGCGGCCACCGCTTCCTTCTGTTCCAATTCGACGCCGGGATGGTTAAAATGGGCAGGATCATGGCGTAATGCCTGGCTGTCTTCATAAAACAGCGACGTGAGGAAGCCGAATCGCTTTTTCCTTTTCCGGGCCTTGACGAAGTCGATGCAGCAATTCACGCAGATGCGGTAAATCCAGGTCGACAGTTGAGACTGATGGTTGAAATCATGCACCTTAAGGTGGACTTTGACAAATACATCCTGTGTCACTTCCTCAGCATCTTCGAGGCTTTGGAGGTAATTCAGGCAGAAGTTGTACACCCTGCGATGGTGCGCATTATAGATGTCGTTGAAGTCCAAAGGTCCGGTTTATCTCTGCCGAAGATAAAGATATTTCGCCGATTTCCATTTCGGGAAAGCAGCCGCAATGACAATAATGTCACTGCCCCGGATGGAAGCGGCATCCTTTCTTTCCGCTTCTTTAGCGGAAGAAAGATATAGCGGACAGCCGGATACAGGCCCATAAAATCAATAAATTTTTAGTAATTTAGGGCACTAAATAAAACGCATGCGCTTTTTAAAAATCCTTTGCCTGTTTGTCGCCACGACCGCTTTTTCGCAGGAAAAACCGCCCGTGACCGTTCAGGATACTACTTTTTTCACCAGGGTCGACTCGCTTTACAGGGAAGACCAGTTTTATTTTTCGGTGACTTACAATCTCTTGCAGCACAAGCCACCGGGCGTCGCACTGAATGGATTTTCTACCGGCATCGGGTTGGGATTCCTGCGCGACATGCCCGTCAACAGGAAACGCACGCGTGCCATTGCTGCCGGACTGGGCATTTCCTATAACAAATACCACAACAACCTGCAGGTAACTGAGGCTGGCGGCGGTTACAATTATGCGATTCTGGAGGACGTGAGCTATTCGAAAAATAAGTTAGAGCAGTTGTTCCTCGACCTCCCGATTGAACTCCGCTGGAGGAACTCGACTCCCGAGAGCCATAAGTTCTACAGGGTTTATCTGGGTTTTAAGCTGCGTTACCTGCTGTTGAACAAGACGAAGTTTGTGGGCGACGAAACGATTGTGGTCCTTAAGAACAAGGACTTCAACAGTTTCCAGATCGGGCCATACCTCGCCACGGGTTTTAATACGTGGAATTTCCATGTGTACTACGGACTGACACCCCTTTTTAAATCGGCGCAACTGAACGGCAAGTCGATTGACATGCGCACGCTCAACTTCGGGCTGATGTTTTACATCCTATAACCAGAAATACAGCAAGCCTGACTGCGGCACGATCCCGATGAGGCTTCCGAGGACCAACTCCTGCATGGTGTGTGCATTCATGCGGAGCCTTGAGGTGGCAACAAAACCGTTGCACAGTACCAAAACCAGAATCGGAAGTATCATCCTGACCTGAAAATGCAGGCTGATGGCCATCATAAAAACGGTTAGCGCGGTGATCCCGATCATGTGCAGGCTGACCTTGTAGCCCGCAAAAACCATCAGCAGCGCGAGCAGCGTACTGATGAGGCTTCCGAAAAAGAAAAAATACAACTCGACGCAACTTTCGACCGTAATGCTTTTCCGGATCAGGATAAACAACAGGATGGCATGAATCATCAGCGGCAGTTTGCGCTGGGCCTTGTCGGCGAGCATGATCGAATCAACTTTGCCCAGCGACAGCAACAGGTAGTAAAACGTGACCGGGATGAAGATCGTGATGATGACAATCTGGATGATCATCAGGTAAATTTCGCTGTAATGGAATGATTTGCCTTCAAACAGGAAAAAGCCCAACACCGCATACACCGAGATGAACAGCGGGTGGAAAACATAGGAAAACAGGTTGAATAGCTTTCCCATTTTAAATTTTCCTGCGCATCCGGGCTACGGGTATATCGAGTTGCTCACGGTATTTTGCGATGGTGCGGCGCGCGATGGGGTAGCCCTTCCCTTTCAGTATGTCTGCGAGCTGGTCATCGTTCAACGGCTTGTCCTTGTCTTCCTCGTCGATGATCTCGCGCAGGATTTTCCGGATTTCAATTGTCGAAACCTCTTCGCCCTGGTCATTGGTAAGTCCCTCAGAAAAGAAATCCTTAATGAGTTTGGTACCATACGGCGTTTCCACATATTTGCTGTTGGCTACGCGCGATATCGTCGAGATGTCCAACCCGACCATATCGGCAATATCCTTTAAAATCATTGGTTTGAGCGCCGATTCATCGCCTTCGAGGAAATACTCCTTCTGGTAATGCATAATCGCATTCATCGTCACCAGTAAGGTTTCCTGGCGCTGGCGGATCGCATCGATAAACCATTTGGCGGAATCGAGCTTGTGCTTGATGAACTGAACCGCATCGCGCTGTGCGGCGGATTTATCGCGGGACTCTTTGTAAGTCTGCATCATTTCCTGGTAATCTTTCGAAACATGCAGCGACGGGGCATTTCGTCCGTTCAGGGTCAGCTGGAGTTCGCCGTCGACAATCCGTATCGTAAAGTCCGGGACAATATTTTCAGTGACACGGCTCGCATAAGAACCGCCGGGCTTCGGATTGAGTTTCTCGATAAGGTGGATCGCATTTTTAAGCTCGGCAGCGGACACCCCGAATTTCTGCATCAGCTTGTCATAATATTTATGGCTGAAGGCATCGAATTGCTGCTCGAGTATCTCTGTAGCCAAAGCCACTTCCTGTGTTGGGGTTTTCTGCCGGAGTTGCAGCAAGAGGCATTCCTGCAGATCGCGCGCGCCTACGCCGGCCGGTTCGAGCTGGTGGATCACGTGGAGTATCCGTTCAACGGTTTTCTCATCGGTGTAAATGCCCTGGGTAAACGCCATATCATCAACCATATCAGGGATGCTGCGGCGGATGTAGCCGGTGTCATCGATGCTCCCGACGAGGAATTCCGCGATTTCGCGCTCATCCTCCTCCAAAATAAAAGTATTGAGTTGGTTGATCAGATCCTGGTGGAAGCTTATTGGCTCAGCCAGCGGTGATTCTCTTTCCTCGTCGTCATCGCTGTAGTTGTTGGCCTGTGTCTTGTAATCCGGCGTATCGTCGTTGAGGTATTCGTCGATGTTGATGTCCTCTTCGGCATGATCGGTTTCGCTGTCATCAAAATCCTCATATTCTTCCGCTTCATATTCATCAGCGGGAAGCTCCGGTTCTTCCTTGCCCGCTTCGAGCGCGGGGTTGTCATTGAGTTCCTCCAGCAACCGTTGCTCGAATGCCTGTGTGGGCAGTTGGATGAGTTTCATCACCTGTATCTGCTGCGGTGATAATTTCTGGGAGAGTTTAAGATTTAGGAACTGCTTGAGCATGGGTGAAAATTCTTATCCCCAAAATTACAAAAAACAAATTCCAAATCCCAAGACTTCGTGGCCTCAGGATTTGGAATTTTTATGGTGGGATTTCTTTTAGAATTCGGCGTTCTGCGGTGTCCTCGGAAAAGGGATCACGTCCCGGATATTCGTCATCCCGGTGACAAACAGTACCAGCCTTTCAAATCCTAATCCGAATCCTGAATGCACGGCGCTGCCGAATCGGCGGGTATCGAGGTACCACCACAATTCCTCCTCGTCAATGCCGAGCTTGCGCATTTTCTCTACCAACACATCGTAACGCTCTTCCCTTTGCGAACCACCGACGATCTCGCCGATGCCCGGGAAAAGGATGTCCATCGCGCGTACGGTTTTCCCGTCTTCATTCAAACGCATGTAAAATGCCTTGATGTTTGCCGGATAATCGTACAGGATTACAGGGGATTTGAAGTGCTTTTCCACTAAAAAGCGCTCGTGCTCGCTTTGTAAATCGGCACCCCATTCGGTAATCAGGTATTGGAATTTTTTCTTTTTATTGGGTGTCGAATCCTTCAGGATATCGATGGCTTCAGTGTACGATACCCGTTTGAAACTGTGGTTCAGCACGAAATCGAGCTTTTCGAGCAATGCCATCTCGCTACGTTCTGCCTGGGGTTTTGATTTCTCTTCTTCGAGCAATCGGGTTTCAAGAAACTTCAAATCGTCCTTACAGTGATCGACCGCATATTTTACCACATACTGGATAAAATCCTCTGCGAGGTCCATGTTATCGTTCAGGTCATTGAAGGCGACTTCGGGCTCAATCATCCAGAATTCGGCGAGGTGGCGCGACGTATTCGAGTTTTCAGCCCTGAATGTCGGCCCGAAAGTATAAATCTGTCCCAACGCCATCGCGAAAGTCTCGCCTTCCAGCTGCCCTGACACGGTCAGGTTCGTATGTTTTCCAAAGAAATCTTCTTTATAGTTGATGTTTCCGTCTTCCGTTTTCGGCAGATGATCCAATGGCAGCGAAGTCACCTGGAACATCTCGCCCGCGCCTTCCGCATCAGCACCGGTAATAATCGGCGTGTTCACATACACGAAACCCTTGTCCTGGAAATATTTGTGGACCGCGTAAGACAATACGGAACGCACGCGCATGATCGCGCCAAAAGCATTCGTACGCACGCGCAAATGGGCGTTCTCACGCAGGAACTCGAGCGAGTGCTTCTTCGGTTGCATCGGAAACTTCTCGGCGTCAGAATCCCCAAGGATTTCAAACGAACGCGCCTGGATCTCAAATTTCTGTCCGGCGCCCTGGCTTTCCACCAAATCCCCGATTACCGAAACGGCCGCGCCCGTCGTAATGCGCTTGAGTTCGGCTTCCGGCGAGTTTTCAAAATCGACCACACACTGGATATTATGGATCGTCGAGCCGTCATTGAGCGCAATAAACTGGTTATTGCGGAAGGTCCGCACCCATCCTTTGGCGTTAATGTCTTTCATCGGCTGTGTCGCCGCAAGCAAATCCTTGATCTTGGTGTGTTTCATTTTTCGTTTATTTTTAATCCGAATCGCAAATATAATTTTTTATTTTTTTCAGCAGCCAATCCCGCTGTCCGCTATATCTTTTGCTTTTTAAAGGAAAAAGCAAAAGGATGCCGCTTCCATCGGGGCTGGGGTTGAGTCGCAAAATTTAATCCGGTTCCTTTTTGGCACGTTTCTTCTCGAACGTCAGCACCAACGCCGGAAGTACCAGCAAATTGGCAAACATGGCAAACAACAACGTCACCGAAATCAATGCACCCAATGCAATCGTACCGCTGAAACTCGACACGGTGAAAATCGCAAACCCAAAAATCAGTACGATGGATGTGTAAAAAGTACTGATGCCCGTCTCGCGTATCGCGCTGAAAATCGATTTCTTGACACGGCCGTTATTCTGTATCAGATCGTGCCGGTATTTTGCCATAAACTGGATGGCGTTGTCTACTGAAATCCCGAATGCTATACTGAAAACCAATATTGTCGAGGGCTTCAGCGGAATACCGAAATAACCCATCAATCCGGACGTGATGCATAACGGCAGGATATTTGTGATCACCGATGCCATGACCATTTTTACCGAACGGAACAAATACGCCATCAAAAGTGCAATGGTCAGTATTGCAAAAATCAGCGACTCAATCAGGTTATCGACGAGGTAAGCCGTGCCTTTCTGGAATACGAGCGCCTTGCCCGTGAGCGTCACTTCAAAATTGTCTTTCGGGAAGACCTCGCTTACTTTGGCACGCAGCTTCTTTTCAATCAGCGCCATCTTATCGGTACCGATATCCTTCATAAACGTCGTGATGCGGATGTAGTGTGCCGTAGAATCGACGTAGCTTTTCATCAGGTTGTCGCCTTTTCCCTTTCCCTTCATCATGCTCCTGGCATAGGTCAGTACAAATGCCTGCTCGTTCCGGTTGGGCAACTGGTAATACTCCGGATTGCCGTTGTAATAGGCCTGGTTAAGGTATTTGGCGAAATTCACCACCGAAACCGGCTTCGACAATTCAGGGATGCCCGCAATCGTTTGCTGCAATTCCTCTACTTTTTCGAGCGTCTTCGGATTGATTGCCTTGCCTTTTTTCTGGTGTATCATGATTTCAAGTGGCATGACACCGTTAAATTCCTTCTCAAAAAACAGGATGTCTTTAAAGAATGAAGCTGATTTCGGCATCTCCCCGATCAAACTGCCCGACACCTTCATTTGCGCCACACCGATGACGCTAAAAACCAGCAGCAGCCCGTAGAGGCTGTAAATGACCGCACGCTTTGTCCTCACGACGTGTTCCACCCAATCCAGCAACGATGAGATGTAATTCTTACTGAGATGGTACAAATGCTTTTCTTTGGGTACCGACATGAAACTGTACATAATCGGCACGACCATTAACGTCAGCAGATAAACCGAAATCACATTGATCGAGGTGACCAATCCGAATTCGAACAGCAAATCGTTGCCCGTAATCATAAACGTCGCAAACCCGATTGCGGTGGTCATGTTTGTCATCAGCGTCGACACGCCTATTTTGGAGATCACGCGCTGTAATGCCTTCGCCTGGTTGTGGTGAATCTTGATTTCCTGCTGGTATTTGTTGATCAGGAAAATGCAGTTCGTGATGCCGATGACTATAATCAGCGGCGGTACGATGGCGGTCAGAATGGTGATTTTGTAATGGAACAGGCCGATGGTCCCGAAAGACCAGATCACACCGAAGAGCAAAATGAATATCGAGATCAGCGTGGCGCGGAACGACCTGAAAAAGAAGAAAAATATCAGTGAAACCGTCAATAGCGCTGCGCCAATGAACAGCCCGATCTCCCCTTTCATGTTCTCGGCATTGATTGTCCTGATGTAAGGCATTCCGGACACGCGCAGGTCGATGGCAGCCGCTTTTTCGAACTTTTCAATTTCAGGAAGCAGGTCTTCCATGATGAAGGTCTTCCTTTCCGCTGTGTTGACGATATTTTTCTTCAGGTACACCACCGAACGGATGCTGCCCGACTGCTTGTTGAACAGCAACCCTTCATAAAAAGGGAGCCTGTTAAACAATTCGTCCCTGATGCCCGCGAGGTATGCGGGATCTTTGGTACGGCTTTGGTCAATCAACGGTACCATATCAAATTTTTGGGCGATGGTGTCTTTCTGCAGTTTTTTCAGGTCGTTTAGCGAAATGACCAATTCGACATCAGCATTCTTTTTAAGGTTGCCCATAAGGTCGTTCCAGGCAGCATAGGCTTTGGGTGTGAAAAATGCGTTGTCTTTCACGCCAATCACGACGAGATTCCCTTCTTCGCCAAACCGGTCAAGGAAGTCGGAATACTGCCGGTTTACGATATGCTTTTGCGGAAGCAGGTTCGCCTCCGTATAGGTCATCGCAAGGTTTTTACACTGCCAGCCCAGAAAGAGGGTAATCGCAACGATAATGCCGAGGATGGCGTTCCTGTTCTTTAAAATAACTCGGGCGACAGCTTCCCAGAATCCCGGATTAATGCGCTTCTTCATAGCCTTAAAAAATGGTTGCAAAGGTACATAAAACCAATATAATCTGTGGCGAAATTCTAAAAAATAGCACGGTATGGCAGACCGGTTTTAAATTTACATTAAATGCCCGAAAACCGATATAATTTATATATTTGGTTTCGCATATTTGCAAGGTATCTTACCTAATCAAACCAACCTTTTAGGATGAAAAATTTTAGGAATTCGCTTTTTTACATCTTAACCGTTTCCGGATTTTCAGCGCTGATTTACTGGATCATTAATGAAGGCAAACACCTCGAGCAGGGCCGTAACGTCATCGCCAAAGCCGGGAAAGGGCAATGGGATGAGTTCCTCGATGCCATGACGCACAACCTCAATGAGTCGCTTGCCATCCTGCTGTTGCAGATCCTGTCGATTATTCTGGTTGCGCGAGTGTTCGGATGGTTTTTCCGAAAAATCGGGCAGCAGTCCGTGGTCGGCGAAATGGTTGCAGGCATTGTGCTCGGGCCTTCGCTGCTCGGATTGTATTTCCCAGAATTCTCTAACACCCTTTTCCCGACAGAATCGCTGGGCAACCTGAAGCTTTTCAGCCAGCTCGGCCTGATTTTCTTCATGTTCGTCATCGGGATGGAACTCGATCTCAAGGCGTTGCGCAACAAAGCCAACGATGCGGTCGTCATTAGCCATGCCAGCATCATTTTCCCTTTTGCACTCGGCACCGGGCTGGGTTATTTCATCTACACGCAGTTTGCGCCTGTAGGCGTCGATTTCCTTTCGTTTGCCTTGTTTATCGGCATTTCGATGAGCATCACCGCGTTTCCGGTATTGGCACGCATTGTGCAGGAACGCGGCATCCATAAGACCAGGCTGGGCACCATCGTGATTACCTGCGCTGCCGCAGATGATATCACCGCCTGGTGTATCCTGGCTACCGTTATTGCAATCGTAAAGGCGGGTTCGTTCGTGAGTTCGCTCTACGTGATCGGGATGGCCATAGCGTATGTCTTCCTGATGCTCAACGTGGTGCGGCCCTTCCTTGCAAGAGTCGGTGAACTCAAGAATTCGCGCCAAAGCCTGAGTAAATCTGTTGTGGCAATCTTCCTGCTGACATTGATCATTTCCGCTTACACCACCGAAATCATAGGTATCCACGCATTGTTCGGCGCGTTTATGGCCGGCGCCATTATGCCGGATAACGCGAAGTTCCGGAGTATCATTATTGACAAGGTTGAGGATTTGTCTGTCATCGTGCTGCTGCCTTTATTTTTCGTATTTACCGGGTTGCGGACCAAAATCGGGCTCATCGACACGCCCGAAATGTGGGAAATCACCGGATTGGTCATTGTCGTCGCAGTCGCCGGCAAGTTCCTCGGCAGCGCGATTGCCGCCAAAGTCGTCGGGCAGAACTGGCGCGACAGCCTTACCATCGGGGCACTGATGAATACGCGGGGGTTGATGGAACTGATTGTGCTCAATATCGGAAAGGATCTCGGCGTGCTCGACGACCGCATTTTTGCCATCCTGGTCATTATGGCTTTGGTCACCACCTTCATGACCGGGCCGGCGTTAGACCTGATCAATTTCATTTTCAAGACCAAAGACGAGATCATCCCAGAAGAAGTCAAATCGGAATCCAAATTCAAAATATTGATTTCCTTCGGAAACACCGAAAGAGGGAAAGCACTGCTGAGGCTCGCCAACAGTTTCGTGAAAAACGACGAGGACGATTCGATTGTGACGGCGATGCATCTGACATTGAGCAACGAACTGCACACCTTTAACCTCGCGGATCAGGAAAAGAAGAGTTTCTCGCCGATTATCCACGAATCAGAAGCGCTTGGTCAAAAAATACTGACGCTGTTCAAGGCATCCAATGACATCGACAACGACATTGTGGAAATCGCGAACCAGGGCGAATACGACCTGTTGCTCGTTGGGCTCGGCCATTCGATTTTTGAAGGGACGCTGCTCGGGAAAGTCCTTGGCTATACGACCCGCATCATCAATCCGGACCGGCTCCTTGACAAATTTACGGGGAAAGAAGGATTGTTCGAAAACTCGCCTTTCGACGAAAGGACGCGCCAGATTATTGCCAAAAGCAAAATGCCTGTCGGAATCCTGGTCGATAAGAATCTTGAAAAATTGCAGAATGCCTTCATGCCGATTTTCACCGCCGAAGACGCATTCCTCTTTGACTACGCACAAAAACTCATCGTGAACAATGATGCGCGGATTACGCTGATGGATCCGAACCACGCGATACGCGACAATAAAGCATTGTACGGTAGGATTGATGAGATAGAAAAAGGCAAGCCCGATTACATCTCGATGCAGGAAGACCGCGTGATGAAAAAGGATTTCCTTGAAAAGATGGACATCATGATCATCAGCCTTGAAAGCTGGAAAAAACTCGTGAATTCGCAGAGCACTTGGCTCAGCAACATCCCTTCCGTATTAATTATCAAGCCTTAATTTCTGTCAATGGCATGGATTTTACTCATCATCGGCGGCCTTTTTGAAGTGGGTTTTGCGACCTGCCTCGGCAAAGCGAAAGAAACCCAGGGCATCGCTTCCTCGCTGTGGCTCGGCGGATTTTTTGCTTGCCTTTCCGTTTCGATGCTGCTTTTATATAAGGCGTCGCAATCACTGCCTATCGGGACGGCATACGCGGTCTGGACTGGAATCGGCGCGGTGGGTACGGTATTGGTCGGGATTTTCCTGTTTAAGGAACCGGCGGATTTCTGGCAGGTATTCTTCATTACCACACTGATTGCTTCCATCATCGGACTGAAAATGGTCTCTTCGCACTAGATTCCGAAATCGAGTATAAAGCTGAGTTTTACAGAAATGTTGTCCTCAAAACGAGGCAATTGGTTTGGTCCATAGCGGTAAAATCCGGACAACCCGAAGCCTTTAAAAATCTGGTTGAGCTCGATACCGGATTCGAAGTAGCCTTTATCAAGCGTCTTATACGCAATCCCGATATGCTGTTCGGGACGTTCCATATCACCCCAGCCCATCCGTGAGACCAGCACCAGTGACGGCCGCACTTTCCTGAGCAAAGTCACGCGGTTGAAGCCGTGCTTAAGCTGCAGCATCACATAGCGGCTTGAGAAAAATTCGTTGAAGTACATGGTCTCGAAGCTGTTCTTCCCGGCCAGCGTCAACCGCTGCAGCACTTTATCCTTGGTCAGGCTGTTCGGCGACGTATTGTATAAATGTGTCAGCGGAACATCTCCGAAGGCATACCCTGCTTCGAGGAATACGGCCGTCTTTTGGCCATTGAGGTATTTTTTCTGGTATTCGGTACGGAAATCGACTTTCCCGAAATCAAAATCATTATCCAAAATCCCGGGAAGCGATTTGGTAAACTGAAACGTAAATTTCGGGTAACGTTTTTCAATTTCGATCTTGCCTGTCGGCGTCTGCATAAAATCAGAAAAAGGATTCCATTGCAGCGACACCATGGCGGTAGTCATATTAAATCGGGTGTAATTCTTCCCGTCTACCTGGTATATGTAGCTGAATTTCGGCTCGATCACGCTGCGGGACAACTGCCAGATGCTTTCAGTCTTGGGAATGATTCTCGTCTCGATATACCCGCGCCAGCTCTGGTAAGCATAAAATGTACTCAGGTTGATCGGTCGCGGGTCATACAGCTTGAATACGCGTTTGTCAATGGCAAACGAGGTACTCGCGATTTCACGCACATCGTCCGTGTATGCACCGCCAATCCACGAATTGGAAAACTTCCCTATCCTTGCCGCTGCGCCGATATTGTATTTGAAATTCCCGTCTTTGGTACCATACGCCGTATAACCTTCCATGCGGTATTTTTCAGAAAAACGGTCGTTAGTCACGCCGCCGAAGCCCAACCGGAATCCTTCATAGTTGTTGAAACTGAGCAGGTAACGCAGGTCGATGTCGATAGCGCCTACGGGAACATACCCGTTAATGAGCCGACGGCCGATGCGCAATTTCGTTTCGACTTTTTCCTTTTTAACGATACTATCCAAAGCAATGTACGTCTGCCGGCTGCGCGAATCGAGGCTGTCTTTACGGAATTGCCTCCAGAAATCCTCGGTGCGATGCACGGCGTCGTCCTTGACGTGCATGGTCACTGACGACCGGCTGATGGTGACCCGCTGGTTGTATTGGCGGTCAAAATACCAGGATTTTGATTGCAGGTAAGTAAAGTCGGATGATTGCTTCTTGCGCTTCTTGTCCGTTCCATCGGCATCGAACTGGAAAGTTTCACCCAGAATTTTAATATCTTCATCATTCCTGCCCTTCACAATCTTGAATTCCTTGTTTGTCGGGAACCAGATTTTTTCATCAGGAAGGTATTCAAACTCATGCGTTGCCGTGACATCCAACACCGTCTTGAGGCGCATCACAGCCTTTGCAACAGCGTAATTTTCACAATCTATATACAGCAGTCCCTGCAAACCCGTTTTGCGGTATTTGCGTTTCGGAAAGAAATACACGAGATATGTTTGCCGGCCGCCAACGGCCACCGTATCGAGCAGGTGGTAGTAGTAATCGGAAAATGCGTCGCGGGCGATGGGGCTGTTGTACTTGGTTTCAAACAGCTCATACTTATTATCATACACTGAAAACGACTGCAGGTTGAACGCCACCACCTCATAGACCGGCTTGTCAAAACCCGACATGCGGATGCCGCGAACGGTTTCCTTGAGCCGGCGCCCGGAGAACTGGAAGTCAGACACCTTCTCCATCTGAAACAGGTGCTGCGAACTGATGAGCTTCTTGAACCGGAACGAGGAAGAATCCGGTTTTGCGATTTGAGAGCCGTCACTTTTCCTGATGAAAACAGAGTCAATGGCACCGTCGATAGAATCCGGATTGGCGGTCACAATCAACTTGTTGTATGACTTAAACTGAAAAGTCCTGAGCTTCTGCTGGGGATTGTTGGCGCTTTTCGAAGCGATGGCCTTCCGGATGATCCCGATGGCAGGATCCTGACCCTGGTGCAATGTGACCGGGTCCAGGCTTTTCAGTGCGGAGGATAGCTGCACCGCAACAAACTTTTCGCCCCGGAGCGTAATTTCTTTTTTTTGATACCCGACATAAGACACAGAGATTTTATTAATCCTTGTCTTTGCGGATATCGTAAATTTGCCGTCCACATCGGTGATGCGGTTTTCATTTTTGCCCTCGCTGATGGTAGCGAAAGCAAGCGGGCGTCCGGTATCGGCATCCTTAACCACACCACTTACGGCATGCTGTGCAAACGCATAGGCTGAAAAAAATAATAAAATCCAGGTGGTGGCCCTCATCGCTGTGCAAAATTGCTGCAAGGTACGAAGGAGCGAAATAAAAAAATCCGCCCAGCGTGTAAACGGAGCGGATTTTATCAATTTTTTATGATTTAGACTTTCATGATCTCGGCTTCCTTGATCGCGAGATGTTCCTCTACTTTCTTAATGTAGGCATTGGTCAGGTTCTGGACTTCCTCTTCGGCGCTTTTGCAGACATCTTCCGAAGTACCTTCCTTTTCAAGCCTTTTAATGTCGGTATTGGCATCCTTTCTCGCATTCCTGATCCCGATTTTGGCATCTTCGGCTTCGGCCTTGGCCTGCTTTACCAGATCGCGGCGGCGTTCCTCGGTCAAAGGCGGCACGCTGATGATGATCACATCACCGTTATTCATCGGATTGAAACCGATGTTGGCAATCATGATGGCCTTTTCGATAGGGTGCAGCATGTTCTTTTCCCAGGGCTGGACCGTGATGGTCCTCGCATCAGGGACGTTAATGTTAGCTACCTGTGAAAGCGGTGTGGCTGAACCATAGTAGTCTACAAAAACACCGCCCAGCATAGCCGGACTGGCCTTACCTGCACGGATGTTCAGGAATTCCTTTTCAAGGTGCGCGATCGAACCCGACATGGATTCTTCTGCACTGTCTAGTATAAAATCAATTTCTTCGTTCATTTTTGAGATTGTTAGATTATTGGATTGTCAGGCAACTTATTTCCGTATCGGCCGGAAATCTGAAAGCCCAAGCTGTCTAAACGGTCTATACATTCACTTCCGTCCCGATGTTTTCTCCCGCGCAGATTTTGAGCAGGTTGCCTTTCTTATTCATATCGAAAACAACAATCGGCAACTGGTTTTCCTGGCTTAGCGTAAACGCCGTGGTGTCCATGACATTAAGGCCTTTTTTCAGTACATCGTCAAACGAGATGTAGTCGAATTTTACCGCATCCGGGTTTTTCTCAGGATCGGCGGTATAAATACCATCAACGCGCGTACCTTTCAGGATCACGTCGGCATGGATTTCAACCCCACGCAGCACAGCCGCAGTATCCGTCGTAAAATAAGGATTTCCGGTGCCTGCCCCAAAAATAACGATACGTCCTTTCTCAAGATGGCGTACAGCCCGTCTTTTGATGTAGGGTTCCGCAATCGCTTCAATTTTTAGCGCAGTCTGTAAACGCGTCAACATGCCTTTATCTTCGAGGGCTCCCTGCAATGCCATGCCGTTGATCACAGTGGCAAGCATGCCCATATAATCGCCCTGAACCCGATCCATGCCGTTGCTGGCTCCTGCGACACCCCTGAAGATGTTTCCACCGCCAATCACGATGGCAATCTGCACACCCTGGTCGTGGATTGTCTTGATGTCGTCGGCGTATTCTGCCAATCTTGCCGGATCGATGCCGTACTGCCGCTCTCCCATCAGGGCCTCACCGCTTAATTTCAGGAGGATTCTTTTGAATTTCATAGTGTTTTGTTGAGTTGTGCAAATATAATTATTTAATTGATAATTGACCACGGCAAATAACAAATCCGATTTTGGGATTTGCGGCGTATTTGGCCTAATTTTGCCGCATGGAAAACCCGATTACAGCCGGCCTCGCCGACGCGCTAAGCTATGCCGAATACCGCAGCCTCATTGCAAAATTGCTGTCCGAAAACCAATCTACCGGACACCGGCAGTCTGAAGATCTCACGCATTACAGCCGCATGAATGAAGCCCGTATGAACCGGCTTGAAAAGACCGTTACGGTGTCTGAAGAAAACGCCCGCAAACTCCGGTCAATCGGCTCAGGTTTCACCTGGCTGGTCCTCTCCGAAGGCTGGTGCGGTGACGCGGCGCAGATCCTGCCCATATTGGACAAACTTGCGCGGGAAAATGACCACATTACACTTCAAATCGTACTGCGCGACGACCATCCGGCGTTAATGGATTTGTTCCTGACGAACAATACACGGTCGATACCGAAATTAATCATATTGGATGAGGATCTCGGTGTCAGGGCAGTTTGGGGGCCGCGGCCCAAAGGCGCGGTGGAACTTGTAACGGATTATAAGCGGCGGGTCGGGGTATTTGACGACGAAGGAAAAACCGCGCTACAGCTTTGGTATACTAAAGACAAGGGCATCTCCATCCAGAACGAGATTGCGGCAATCATGGCCGCTTTATAGGAAGGTATAGCCGAGGCCCACATTAAATGTGGAGAGGTTCTCAAAATCCTCCGGCCTGAAATGATAATAAGAGATTTCGAAAAATACCGAAAGCGTACCGGACTGACGGCTTCCATTGGCATCAAGGATAGCAATATCCAAACCCAGGTTGCCGCGCAGGAAATTTCCCGAAAAATGGTTTTTGTTCAATACGAAAACTTTGCCGTAACCGAATGACACGGTGGGCCTGACCTCATCGTCCTGTGACAATTTGGGCGCAATTTTAAGATTTGCAAATACCGGTGCGGCGGTCAAATCCGGATCAAACTTCCACTCTATCCCGGAATGCAGCCCCACTGACGCCCAATCGCTGAGACGCCGGCCGAAACCGGCACGGACGTAAAATCCGGCTCCGCGAAAAAAAGGTTCGTCTTCATTTTCTTCGTACGCCTCGTTTTGCTTGATGGGCGCGGCGATTTCAAACCCAAAATAATTCTTGTTTTTACGTGGCTGCTCTTCCTGCTGCGCGTTTACAGAGAGGCAGGCCAGGAACAATAAAGTGCAGCCTAATAATTTATGGTAACAAAGTGTTTTCAAAATCAGCAACGTTTATGGCATTGTCAACATGATAATCCCCGATCTTAGTGCGCCTTAACTCCGTGAGGTGGGCACCGGACTGCAGTGCTTTCCCGAAATCGTAGGCGAGCGATCGGATGTAGGTTCCCTTGCTGCATACCACCCGGAAATCAACCTCAGGCAATGCGATACGGGTAATCTCAAATTCGTGGATTGTGGTTTTTCTGGCAGCGATTTCAACCGTTTCGCCGGCGCGCGCGTGTTCGTAAAGGCGTTTGCCGTCTTTCTTTATCGCAGAGAAAACCGGCGGTTTTTGGTCAATTTCACCAATGAACTGCATTACGGCCCGCTCAATCATTGTGTCATCGATATGGGAAATCGGGAAGGTCGCGTCGATTTCCGTTTCCAGGTCATAAGACGGCGTAGTAGCCCCAATATAGAATGTGCCTGTGTATTCCTTTTGCTGGCCCTGCAATTCCGGAATCCTTTTGGTGAATTTCCCAGTGCAGACAATCAGCAGGCCTGAAGCCAGTGGATCGAGCGTTCCGGCATGGCCAATTTTAATTTTCCGGATGCCAAGTTTACTCTTTAGCGCCCATTTCATCTTGTTGACCGCCTGAAACGACGACCATTGAAGGGGTTTGTCAACCAGCAGGATCTGGCCATTCTGGAAATCTTCAGCTGTCATTATGCAGAAGCCGGTGATTCAAAATAATAAATCGAAAGCAGGATAATCCCAAGTGCAATCCGGTAATACCCGAAAATCCTGAATCCGTTTTTGGTCAGGTAATTGATCAGGAATTTAATCGAAGCGTAAGAGACGATGAATGCCACGACGTTCCCGACAGCCAGCAATCCGAGGTTGTCGGTATTGAGTACCTCAGGCGAGTTCTTCCAGACGTCGTAAATGCTTTTCACTGTGGCCGCAAACATCGTGGGAACGGCAAGGAAAAATGAAAATTCAGCCGCAGTCTTCCGATCCAGCTTCTGTTCCATCCCGCCAATAATCGTCGCTGCGCTGCGACTCGTGCCCGGGAACACGACGGCCAAGGTTTGGTAAAATCCAATAGTAAGGGCTTTCTTGTTGGAAATCTGCGTCTCGTCAGTGATTTTCGGATTCGGGAACCACTTGTCGACAAAAAGCAGTACGATACCTCCGATGAGCAGCATTATGGCAATCACCACGGGCGTTTCCATCATCTTCTCGATGTGCTTCTTGAAGAGACCACCGATGAATAATGCCGGAATCACGGCAATCATCAGCTTGACATAAAAGCCCGGTCTTTTGAAATCGAAGAACTTGCGCCAGTAGATGGCCACTACGGAAAGGATTGCGGCCAATTGGATTACGATTTCAAATAATTTGGTAAAGTCGTCTTTCTCAATACCCATAAAGGACGAGAAAACGACCATATGCCCGGTAGAGGAAATCGGCAGGAATTCGGTTATGCCTTCGATGATTGCGAGCAGGATCGCCTGAATATAATCCATACGGGATGCGTGTTAGGTTGTTTTTGGGGAATATTTGCTATTCGTTTCCAACTGACTTAGGGGATTTCAGTATGGCATAGATTGTGATCCCGAAACCGATCAGCACCGTGGTCGGTGCGAGGCGGATCCTTCGGAAACTGAAAATATCTTCGCTGAAAACTTTCGGATCATCACTGCCGCCACCCGTCATCAGGATAAAACCCAATGCAATCACGCCCAGTCCGATCAGCAGGATTTTATAGTTGATCTTGTCGAAAAGGAAGTCGTCCTTGTGCTTGTGCTGTTCTGAATGTTTCATCTGTTCTTATGCTAAAGTGTTGCTGAAGTTGCTTAATAAAGGTCGTCGGTCCTGAGGTTCAAAAAGCGCTGGGTGGCAAAAAACGTACTGACCCACGTGATCAGGATGCCGGTCACGATGACGCCGAGCAACACCAGTCCCGTCATGGCCTGGTCTTCGACTATTTTAAGGTCAGGGTAATGCTCGTCAAGCGTAACCAGCGCAATGAGCAATGCGGCTACGGCCAACACCGATCCGATGATCCCTAGCAGTATGCTGCGCACGATGAACGGCCTGCGGATAAACGATTTGGTCGCACCGACCATCTGCATCGTTTTGATGATAAACCGGTTGGAGTATATTGACAACCGCATGGAGCTGTTGATCAGCAGTACCGCAATCAGTGCAAAAATAGCGCTGGCCACGAGGATCCACATACTGACGTCCTCGATGTTCTGGTAAACCAGGTCGACAAGTACGTCATCGTAAACAATATCCGAAATCATGTCATTTTTACGGAACCGGTCCTCTATTTTACGGATGCTGTCGTTGCGGATGTACGCGGCATTAAGGTGGATATCGAAACTGTTCTCAAGCGGATTCTCTCCGGCAAAAGCCATGAAGTCCTCGCCCATTTCCTTTGAATACCGTTTGGCCGCTTCTTCCTTGGTAACGAATTCACTGTTTTTCACAAAACGGGCTGTTTTCAACTCAGCCGCAAACGCCTTGTGAACACTGTCTGTTGCCTCATTCCTGAAGAAAATCGTCATGGGGATTTCTTCCTTGAAATGGTCGGAAAGCTTTTGGGAATTGATAACAAATAAACCTAAACCGCCCAACAGGAAAAGCACCAGAAAAATACTTAGTACGACAGAAAAATAAGACGTAATCAGCCGGCGCTTTTTGAACTTTTCGTAAGACGAACTCATAGTTGGAAAATTATGGCGTAAAAATATAAAGAAAATCCTTAACGGCAGTTTATAACGTGCAAAGTTTTGACTTTCGTACAATAAGCGTAAATTTGCCCGATTTTGGTTGACAGCTCACGGTTTACGGTTTATGGTTTGCGGCATTTCATTGTGCGCTGACGATGTTAAACACCCACCCGACTGTCAGCTGTAATCTGTAAACTGTAAACTCCTCATGAAGTACAATCCTACCGAAATCGAAAAGAACTGGCAAAAATACTGGGCAGACCACCAGACCTTTGCCGCGGAAAACAACTCAGGCAAACCAAAATATTATGTGCTCGACATGTTCCCGTACCCTTCCGGTGCCGGGCTTCACGTAGGGCATCCGCTGGGTTATATCGCTTCGGATATTTATGCGCGCTACAAACGCCATAAGGGCTTTAACGTACTGCATCCGCAGGGATACGACAGTTTTGGCCTTCCGGCAGAACAATATGCGATCCAGACCGGGCAGCATCCCGAGAAGACGACGAGGGAAAATATCGCGCGTTACCGCGAGCAACTGGACAAAATCGGGTTTTCATTCGACTGGAGCCGCGAAGTACGCACTTCATCACCTGAGTATTACAAGTGGACGCAGTGGATCTTCATCCAGCTCTACAACTCATGGTACAATAAGGACACCGATAAGGCGGACGACATCTCAACGCTGGTTGCCATTTTTGAACGAAGCGGCAATGCTACCGTGCATGCGGTCTGCGATGACGATGTGGACATTTTCTTCCCGTCTGAATGGAATGCGTTTTCCGATGAAAAAAAGCAACAGGTCCTGCTTCAGTACCGCCTGACCTACCTCGCCGAAACGGAAGTGAACTGGTGCCCGGCACTGGGTACGGTCCTGGCCAATGATGAAATCGTGAATGGCGTCTCAGAACGCGGCGGGCATCCCGTCATCCGCAAAAAGATGACGCAGTGGAGCATGCGCATTTCCGCATACGCCGAACGGCTGCTGCAAGGCCTGGAAACCATCGACTGGACTGAGGCGCTCAAGGAAAGCCAGCGGAACTGGATCGGGAAATCGGTCGGTGCATCGGTCACCTTCAGGTTGAAAAATTCTGAAAATGAAAGCGACAATATCGATTATATCCTTTCCGGCGACGAAACCAGTGATTATAAAATTGAGGTGTTCACCACCCGTCCTGATACGATTTTCGGCGTCACGTTTATGACGCTGGCCCCGGAACACGAACTCGTTTCAAAAATCACAACGCCCGGGCAGAAAGCGGCCGTCGAGGCGTATGTAGAGGCCACCGCGCGCCGCTCAGAACGCGAGCGCATGGCTGATGTGAAGACAATCTCGGGCGTATTTACGGGTGCCTACGCCGAACATCCATTTACAAAAGAGGCCATCCCGGTTTGGATAGGTGATTATGTCCTGGCCGGCTACGGGACCGGTGCAGTTATGGCCGTGCCGTGTGGTGACGAACGCGACTACGCGTTTGCGAAGCACTTCGGCATCGCAATAAAAAACATTTTTGATGGCATCGACATCTCTGAATCCGCGCATGCTTCAAAGGACAATGTTGTGATTGCCAATTCGGATTTCCTCGACGGACTCAATTATAAGGAAGCCACCAAAAAAGCCATCACGGCGCTCGAAGAAATCAGCCAGGGCAAAGGCAAGACGAACTACCGTTTACGCGACGCGGTATTTTCGCGTCAAAGGTACTGGGGCGAGCCATTCCCGGTATATTATGTAAATGGCATGCCGCAGATGATCGACAAACAACATTTGCCCATCCACCTTCCTGAAGTGGAGAAATATCTTCCTACAGAAGACGGGCAGCCGCCGCTGGGCAACTCAAAAGAATGGGCCTGGGACACTGTCAAAAATGAAGTCGTTTCGAATGACAAGATTGATCACTCAACCGTATTCCCACTTGAATTGAATACGATGCCGGGTTGGGCCGGAAGTTCATGGTACTGGCTTCGTTATATGGACGCGCACAATGAGGCTGAGTTTGTTTCGAAAGAAGACGAAGCGTACTGGCAGAATGTCGATCTATATATTGGCGGAAGCGAGCACGCGACCGGGCATTTGCTGTATGCCCGTTTCTGGAACAAGTTCCTGAAAGACCGCGGATTCATCAATCAGGATGAGCCGTTTAAGAAATTGATCAATCAGGGGATGATATTGGGGACAAGCGCTTTTGCGTACCGACTCGAGGGAACAAATACTTTTGTTTCCAAAAACAAGGTGGGCGACCAAAAAGTACAACCCATTCATGCCGACGTCAATATGGTAAATGCATCCGACGAGCTCGATATCGACGCATTCAAAAACTGGCGTGCTGATTTTGCGGATGCCGAATTCATCACTGAAGACAACGGCAAATTCATCGTAGCCCGCGAAGTCGAAAAAATGTCCAAATCCAAATACAACGTCGTCACCCCGGATCTGATCTGCGAGGAATACGGCGCCGATACGCTGCGGCTGTACGAGATGTTCCTCGGGCCGCTTGAGCAGTCCAAGCCTTGGAATACGGCCGGAATCACCGGTGTTTTCGGTTTCCTTAAAAAATTATGGAGACTTTATTTCGACGATAAGGGATTGATCGTCAATGCAAATCCCGCCTCGAAAGAAGCGTTGAAAACACTACACAAGACAATTAAGAAAGTCCAGGATGATATCGAGCATTTCTCATTCAACACCTCGGTCAGCCAGTTTATGATTTGCGTCAATGAACTCAGCGCCATGAATTGCCACGAGCGCGTGATTTTAGAGCCGTTGGCAATCATCATTTCTCCGTATGCGCCACATATCGCTGAGGAATTGTGGAAACACCTCGGGCACGACGGCAGCATCGCGACGGTACCCTTCCCGATCTTCAATCCCGAGCATCTGGTGGAAAGCAGCAAAGAATACCCGGTGTCTTTTAATGGGAAAACGCGTTTTACGATCGAGCTTCCGCTGGATTTATCCAAAGAACAGATCGAAGACATCGTGATGAACGACGAACGTACTGCAAAACAATTAGAAGGCCGTACGCCCAATAAGGTGATTGTTGTTCCGGGAAAAATCATCAATATTGTCGGATAGCCCTCATCAAACCGGATAGACTTATTTTATTAATTTTTTACCACATAGACACACCGTAAAGCGTATGTTTCTATGTGGTTTAAATTTTTAGTTCACTGCCAAATTGACGCAATTCTCCTCTGGCTTGCATTTTGCTTTTACCCGGGAAACTATTAAACTACATTACTATGGGACCCGGATATCTGATTCTCGCCATTCTGATTATGGGCGTAAGCTGGTTGGTCGGCAATACGCTGAAGCGAAAATTTGAACATTACTCCAAACTGCATTTGCAGAACAATATGTCAGGTCGGGAGATCGCTGAGAAAATGCTCGCCGATCACGGAATTTATGACGTAAAAGTCATCTCGACCGAGGGCCGCCTGACTGACCATTACAACCCCGCCGACAAAACGGTAAACCTCAGCGAGGCCGTTTACAACCAACGCAATGCGGCCGCTGCTGCCGTTGCCGCGCACGAATGCGGCCATGCGGTGCAACATGCTCAGGCGTATTCGATGCTGAAATTGCGCTCGACACTGGTTCCCGTGGTGAGCGTGGCTTCCGGCATGATCCAGTGGATCCTGATTGCGGGCATCCTGATGATCAAGACCTTTCCGGAGTTGCTGCTCGTGGGCATCTTTGCTTTCGCGCTGACCACTTTGTTTACCGTCATCACACTACCCGTGGAGTACGACGCGAGCCAACGGGCGCTGGCCTGGCTTGAAAACAGGCAGATGCTGACAAGGCAGGAACACGATGGCGCGAAAGATGCGCTCAAGTGGGCCGCACGTACCTACGTCGTCGCCGCTATCGGCTCGATTGCGACGTTGTTGTATTATATTTCAGTGTATTCGAACAACCGCAGGTAAGCAGGAGATGAAATCATTGAGGAGTCCGCAGCATTTGGTTGCGGACTTTTTTTTTACCCGACGCGCCTGTTTTTCCCGTGACGGTGCAGGTTACAACTGGATCTGTCGCTCAATCTGCTGGTCAAGCGAGATGAAAGTTTCTGTACGCGAGACGCCCTCGATGACCTGAATTTTGGTGTTGAGCAGGTTCATGAGGTGCTCATTGTCGCGGCAGATGATCTTGATCAGGATGGACCAGTTTCCGGTGGTGTAATGGCACTCCAGGACTTCAGGAATTTTACGCAACTCCTTCACGGCCTCAGGATTCCGGGCGGCTTTGTCAAGGTAAATCCCGACGAAAGCCATCGTGCTGTAACCCAGAACCTTGTTGCTTACGGTAAATTTCGATCCTGAAATGACACCTGATTGCTCGAGCTTGCGCAATCTTTGGTGGATTGCGGCGCCGGAAATGCCAATTTTGTTGGCGATCTGCAGTATGGGTTTACGGGCATCGGCCATCAGGTCGCGAAGGATTTCCTTGTCGATGCCATCAATTTCTATCTGAAGGGCATTTATTTTCATTCGGTTGCAAATTTAAACCGAATGTATGCATTTATTTGGAAATGTAAACCTGATCGGGAAATTGTGCAACGACCACACACGGGACCCCAGCCCGGATGGCAGCGGATATCCTTTTATTTTTTTCTTTAAAAAATAAAAGATAGCAGCGTACAGCCGGAATAGCTGCAAAAAAAACTAACTGAGCTTATCCGGATTGTATCCGAAATAAGTCACCTGTTTTTCATTAAAAATGACGCCATACTCCTCGAGCTCCTTCAATATGGGCTCATAGACTTCCCGGCGTATCGGGAGCTGGACGCCCGGCGTGGTGATGTTGCCGTTGAGGATCTGGAGCGTCGCCATGGCAACGGGGAGCCCAACGGTCTTGGCCATGGCAGTATAAGTCTGGTCGTCGCCGATGCAGACCATCTTTGAGTCGATTTGCTTTTGTTCGCCGTCGATCTCGTAACCGAATTTATGATACATCACGATCATGTCCTTGTCGTCCGGCTGCAGCGTCCATTTATCCGACAGGATTTTCTCAAGGATCTGCGCCGGCGTGGCATTCCTGAGGCCGACGATCTTATCCGGGTTGAAAATATCGAGTTCGAGCAATTTGTCCCACATGATGTCATCCTGTTCTATCCCGAGTTGCAGGCGCATCTTGATTTCCACCGAGTCCGTGGGGTGGTAGGGCAGGAAAAGGTTGGTGAATTCGCGGTAGCTTATGGTGTCTGAATTGTCGATCATATACGTATCGTCGGTCATGCCGAGCTGTACGAACATATTCCAGGCGCGGGAATACCCCACGCGGCGAATGGTTCCGCGGTAGAGGGTGAGGATATCGTCGAGTCCGTAGATGCTTCGGTATTTGAGCGAATCGCGGTTGGCATAGCCCTCAAATCGGCCATAGCCTTCGACTTCCAGGAACTCGGTCCGCCGGAAAAGTTTATGGTATGGGATGTATTTGTAAGTGCCTTCCTGAATGAACTTGGCCGCCCCACCCTGCCCTGCAAGGACAACATTTCGCGGTGCCCAGGTAAATTTGTAATTCCACAGGTTGTCGTCAGACTCCGGTGCTACGAGTCCGCCGCAGAACGATTCAAACAAAATCATCTTCCCACCTTTATCCCGGATCTCATCGATGACCTTCATCGCACTCATATGGTCGATGCCGGGATCGAGTCCGATTTCATTCATGAATACCAGCCCGTTTTCCTTTGCGGCTGCGTCGAGGCTTTGCATGGCATCGCTGATGTATGACGCCGTGACCATATGCTTCATGAATCCGATGCAGTCCTTTGCGACTTCAAAATGCAGGTGTGCGGGCAGCATCGAGATGACAATGTCTGCTTTGCCGATTTCGGCCCTGCGCTGCGCTTCATCAAAAATATCCAATGCGATTGCGGTGGCATTAGGGTGGTTATTGGTTTTCTTTTGCGCGAGTTCGACGGAAAGGTCACCGATGGTCAGGTGCAGGTTTTCCGAATCGGATTTGGCAAGCAGGTATTGTATCAGCGAAGATGCCGAGCGTCCGGCACCAATGATCAGGATATTTCTCATTTGTTGTGATTCTGGCGCAAATGTAGGTATTTGTTATATTTATAAAAAAGCAAGCCGGGTTGTTTTTTAGGATGGCGCGCATTACTTTTATCCAAATTTTAGACGATGGAAAAGAAAATCGTTGGCACCGGCGCGTTTTTAGGATTTTTGGGCATTGTGCTCGGGGCTTTCGGCGCGCACGCGCTGAAAAAAATGTTGACTCCCGAACTCCTGGCCGCATTCGAGACCGGAGTGCGTTACCAAATGTACAACGCCGTGTTCCTTTTGGTCCTGGGGAGACTTGACCTCATTACAGACCGCGCGAGAAATATAATCTTCAACCTGATTGTCTGGGGCGTAGTCCTGTTCTCAGGATCGCTTTACACATTGGCCTTGCTGTCGGCAGCTGACATCAGTCTCCGATTCGTCGGAATCCTCACACCTTTTGGCGGAACATTGCTGATTGTAGGCTGGTTTTGGTTATTCGTTGCCGTTTTTCGCAAAAAATCATAAATTTTGGCGTAACTACAACGTTGTAATTTTAATTTTTTACTTTTGCTCTTTAAAATTTACAACTCAACTTAAAATTTTATGGCAAATAACGCTTTGATCACGAAATCGATTTCGTTGGAAAATTTAAACATACACAACGCGAAAGTCCATTACCAGCTCACCCCGGACGAATTGCACGACATGACGATACAGGCCGGACAGGGTGTCGAAGCATCTACGGGAGCCCTTGCCATCAATACCGGCGAATTCACCGGACGGTCACCCCAGGACCGTTTTATCGTAAAAGATGACATTACCGAAAATGAAGTGTGGTGGGGTAAGGTAAACATCCCTTTCTCTCCTGAAAATTTTGATAAATTATACGACAAAGTCACTGCCTATCTTTCGAATAAGGAAGTGTTTGCAAGAGACAGTTACGTTTGTGCCGACGACAACTACAGGCTTAACGTCCGCGTCGTGACGGAAACTGCCTGGTCAAACCTGTTTTGCTACAACATGTTCCTGAGGCCGGACGCTTCGGAATTGGACCATTTCACAGCAGACTGGCACGTAATCTGCGCACCGGGATTCATGGCTGATCCGGCCGTTGACGGTACGAGGCAGCACAATTTCGCAATCCTCAACTTTACGAGGAAGATTGCGCTCGTGGGCGGCACAGGATATACCGGGGAAATGAAAAAAGGCATTTTCTCAGCGCTGAACTTCATCCTTCCGGTAGATAAAAACACGCTGCCTATGCATTGCAGCGCCAATGTGGGTGAAAACGGCGACACAGCGATTTTCTTCGGACTTTCAGGCACCGGGAAAACGACGCTTTCTGCCGATCCGGACCGCAAGCTGATTGGCGACGATGAGCATGGCTGGACCAGCGAAAATACCGTATTCAACTTTGAAGGCGGCTGCTATGCGAAAGTCATCAACCTTTCTGAAGAGAACGAGCCCGATATCTACCACGCCATCAAGCGTGGCGCCATCCTCGAAAACGTAATTTTTAAAGCCGGCACCAACGAGGTGGATTACGCTGATGTTTCGATCACACCGAACACGCGCGTGAGCTACCCGATTTACCATATTGACAACATACAGCCGGGATCGATCGGCAAAAACCCTAAAAATATTTTCTTCCTTACGGCAGATTCTTTCGGCATACTGCCCCCGATCTCAAAATTGACGCCGGGGCAGGCTGCATACCACTTTATTTCCGGTTACACTGCGAAAGTAGCGGGAACTGAAGCCGGAGTCAACGAACCACAGCCGAATTTCTCAGCTTGTTTCGGTGCCCCGTTTATGCCGCTGCACCCTACGCGTTACGCTGAGATGCTCAGCAAAAAAATGCAGGAAGCCGGCGTGACCGTGTGGCTGATTAACACCGGATGGACCGGCGGGCCTTATGGCATTGGACACAGGATGAAACTCAAATACACACGTGCGATGATTACTGCCGCACTCAGGGGGGAACTTGACAATGTCGAGTACAGGCAGCACAGTGTTTTCGGATTGGCGATGCCGCAATCGTGCCCGAACGTTCCCGATGAAATCCTTGATCCACGCAACACCTGGGCCGATCAAAACCAATACGACGCCAAAGCAGCAGAACTGGCCGGAAAATTCAGGGACAATTTTGCAAAATTTGAAGAGTTTGCCAACGCTGAGATTTTAGCGGGCGGGCCTTTGACATAAAAAATAAAGATGCGATTCACGAAAACCCGTTTCAATTGAGGCGGGTTTTTTTATTATCCAACGTTATTAACGAAGGAAGGAATGGCCGCTAACAGGTCGATGGCCGGTACCACAAAACTTACTGCCTGCCTACAAAAAAAGCTGCAAAATGCAGCTTTTCGTAAAAGTATTTTTCTCTTCCTATTTTTCCTTATTTGCTTTAGCGATATATTTTTCAAGTGCCATGGTCATCGATGGTGCTTCAGGCGAAGGCGCCATGATATCGACGCGAAGTCCGTGCTCCAGGGCTTCCTTTTGCGTCGTGCTTCCGAAGACTGCAATTCGCGTATTGTTTTGTTCGAAGTCAGGGAAGTTCATGAATAACGACTTGATTCCGGTCGGACTGAAAAAAGCCAATACATCGTAATACACATCGGCGAGGTCAGACAGGTCGCTCATGACGGTTTTGTAAAAAGTGGCCTGGGTCCAGTCGACTTTAAGATTGTTCAAAACCTGTGGTGCATCGGCATTGAGCTGGTCCGACGCGGGAAGCAGGAACTTTTCGTCCTTGTATTTTTTAATCAACGGGGACATGTCAACAAAGTCCTTTTGACCCACGTAAATCTTCCTTTTCCGATAGACGACATATTTTTGCAGGTAGAATGCAATTGCCTCGGATTGGCAGAAATATTTAAGCCCTTCAGGAATTTTGTACCGCATCTCTTCCGCCACGCGGAAAAAGTGGTCGATGGAATTCTTGCTCGTTAGTATGATTGCGGTGTAGTTGTTAAGGTCGATTTTCTGCAGCCTGACGTCTTTTGCACTAACCCCTTCAACATGGATAAAAGGTCTGAAATCAATTTTTACCTTGTGCTTCTGTTGCAGCTCGAAGTATGGGGAATTCTCTACTTTAGGCTCTGGCTGCGAGACCAAAATTGTTTTCACTTTCATAGTATAAACTTTCTTTAGGCTAACTTTTTGTAAACCAATAATACATAAAATAGTAGGGCGCTATTTCAAGTGCGCAAAGATACAAAATAAAATAAAACAACTTACCCATTATCAAATTTTGATACATCCTCAAAGAATTAAGGTATGTCAGCACGTTTATTATCAAAATAATAGCAATAATGGTATAAATTGCAGTTATGGACACAGAATCGGTATAAAAGAGAAAAATATTTACCGGGAGCAGCAGGATGCCCAGATAGGTGCGGTAGCTCACCTTCTGCAGGTTGAATTGCTCAGTAAACTCCTCAATATTAAACGATACCGCGATGATCTTTTCTACGAGGAACTTCGACAACACGAACACGGTCGTCAATGTAAAAAGCTGCACGTACACCGTCCAGTCGGTTTTTGAAACGTAGCCGAAATAACTCAGCACGAACTGCACAAAAAAAGCCACTGACAACACCTGCACGATAAACAGCGTGATGGTAAACCAGCTCATCAGGTTTGAACTGTCCTTGTAAATCTTAATGTATTTGTCAGAAAAAATGAGTTTTGAAAAATCAGAAAACCGTCCTTCAAAAACTGATTTTGCAACGGCGATCAGCACAAGACACACTACAAACAAAACCGTCGCCCAGTCTTTGTTTTCGATGATCCGCTCGTGAAATGAAATGGCCGCTGTCATGCGGTAAAATTAAACATTTTTGTTTGGATATATTATGGATTAATTAAGAATAGGCACGAATAAAAAGATTATTTTTGCCGTGAAATTCCACTACAGCATGACCGACAGCGTTGTAATCATCCCAACCTACAATGAAATTGAAAACATCGAAAGCATCATCAGGGCCGTCCTCTCGCAGCACAAGCCGTTTGATTTGCTGATTATCGATGACAATTCACCTGACCATACCGCTGCAAAGGTGACCGAATTGCAACAGGAATTTCCGGGCAGGGTTTTTCTGGAACAAAGACAAAAAAAGGCTGGGCTGGGAACCGCTTACGTTCACGGATTCAAGTGGGCAATCAATAAAGGGTATCAATATGTCTTTGAGATGGATGCTGATTTTTCGCACAACCCCAAAGACCTTGAAAAACTGTATCATTGCTGCCATTTTGAAAGTGCGGACGTGGCCATCGGGTCGCGCTACGTCACCGGCGTCAATGTAGTCAACTGGCCGCTGAGCCGCGTACTGTTGTCCTATTTTGCATCGGTTTACGTGCGCGCAATCACAGGGATGAAAATCCATGACGCGACCGCCGGATTCATGTGCTACCGAAGCGAGGTCCTGAGAAGCATCAACCTTGATGAGATCAAATTCATCGGGTATGCGTTTCAGATTGAGATGAAATACAGGGCTTACGCGAAAAAGTTCGTCATTTCTGAAGTGCCGATCATCTTCACTGACCGTACCAAGGGCGAGTCGAAAATGAGCAATTCCATTATCAAGGAAGCCGTTTTTGGGGTGATTTCGTTGCGGATCAGGAAATTTTTCAACCGGCTTTAAGCCAATAAGCCAAAGTGCAAGCATATGAAAAGGACATTAATACGGAATGCCAGAATCGTCAACGAAGGCACCATTTTCGAAGGCGATTTATTGATAGAAGACCAGTATATCGCTGAGATAGCCGGCAGCATCAGCTCGAAATCATCATCGACAAAAATCATCGATGCCCAGGGAAATTACCTGATTCCGGGCGCGATTGACGACCAGGTGCATTTCCGTGAACCGGGGCTGACGCACAAGGGCGATATCGCGACCGAGTCGAGGGCGGCCGTCGCCGGAGGCATTACATCGTTCATCGAACAGCCGAACACGATCCCGAACGCGGTAACCCAGGAACTCCTGGAGCAGAAATACCAACTGGCCCAGGGCCGTTCGTATGCAAACTATTCGTTTATGCTGGGCGGCACCAACGACAATATCGACGAGATCCTCAAAACCAATCCGCGCAATGTCGCCGGGATCAAGCTGTTCCTCGGTTCCTCAACAGGAAACATGCTCGTGGACAGTGAAGAGGCTTTGGAACGGATTTTCTCGAGCACGCCCATGCTCATCGCGGCGCACTGTGAGGACGAAACCACAATCAAAAACAATCTCGAGAAATTTAAGGCCGAATACGGCGACAACATACCCGTTACGGCCCACCATTTGATCCGCAGCGAGGAAGCCTGTTATATTTCGTCTTCAAAAACGATTGAACTCGCTAAGAAAACCGGCGCCCGCCTGCACATTTTCCACGTCTCTACGGGAAAGGAAACAGCGCTTTTCACGAATAAGATTCCTTTAGAAGAGAAGAAAATCACTGCGGAGGTCTGCATCCACCACCTTTGGTTTACCAATGACGATTATGCCACCAAAGGCAACCTCATCAAATGGAACCCATCGGTAAAGACCGCCGAAGACCGCAATGCGCTTTGGGAGGCGTTGCTCGACGACCGCATTGACGTGATCGCGACAGACCACGCACCGCACACTTCGGAAGAAAAAAAATTACCCTACCTGCAGGCGCCTTCCGGCGGACCGCTTGTACAGCATGCGGTAGTCGCGATGTTTGAAGCCCACCATCAGGGAAAGATATCGATTGAAAAAATTGTAGAAAAGATGGCGCACAATCCGGCGAAATTGTTTGCCGTAGAAAAGCGTGGATTCATCCGTGAAGGCTATCACGCTGATCTCGTGATTGTCGATTCCGGAATGCCCTGGAGCGTCAAGAAAGAAAACATCCTTTACAAGTGCGGCTGGTCACCTTTTGAAAACTTTACGTTTAAATCAAGAATTACACATACTTTTGTAAATGGCGAACTGGTTTATAACAATTTCAAGGTAAAAGACATCCAGTGCGGACAAAGGCTGCTGTTTAACCGTTAATGTGATTTATGAGGAAGATTGCGTTTTTTTTATCGGCACTGTTCCTGGCAGGCTGCACGGGCAAATCAGTGGAGAAGCCTGACAACCTGATTCCGAAGGATAAAATGGTCGATATCATTTATGATTTGTCGCTGCTTGAAGCAATCAGGCTGTCTGAGCCCACTTCGATCTCAGAGCGTAAAATCAACCCGTCCACTTATATTTATGAAAAGTATAAGGTTGACAGCCTGCAGTTTGCGAGGAGCGACCGTTATTACGCCAATGACATCGACGGCTATGCCAAAATGTATGAAAAAGTAGCCTCGCGCCTCGAAAGCGAGCAGAAAAAGTCAGATTCCATCTGGAAAGCCGAACTTTCCAAACCGCATCCTAAACTCAAATTGGATGAAGGTAAAAGCGAACTGATCAGCCCGCCAAAAAGGACCAAGCCCGCTGTTAAACGTTAGTTTCCCTGAAATACACGGCGGTTTTCCGGATCACATCCGCGATAGGCTCAAAATCGAAATCCAGCGCTGCCTTCACTTTACTGTGGTCATATTGTTCCTGCGAATGCAGTGCGTGTGCGGTAGCGCGCGATAGCTTTCGCTTCCGGAAAAGCAATGCTGACAGGAGCCAATCGGCACGCCATGCCAGAGACGTCATCCATCTTGATGCGTATACCGTGGGCGGTCGCACGCCGAGTTCAGTTGTGAGCGTTCGGGATAAAGCGTCGAACGGCAGGTTTTCGGCAACGAGGACAAATCTTTCCGACCGGATATCGCTTTCCATCAATTGATACGCAATCTTCGCAACATCCCAAACGCCTATAAATCCCGTCATGCCTTTGGTGAAATATTTCATGCCTTTGGCGGTTTCCCAAAAAAGCCTGCCGCTGCCTTGTTGCCAATCTGCTTTGGCAGGCAAAGGCCCGATAATCACACCCGGATTGACGATGACCGTCTGCAGCCCTTCCTGCTGGCCGCGCCACACTTCCATTTCAGCACCGTATTTCGAAATCGCATAGTCGCTGTGGTACTTCTCCGGATTCCATTCCGTTGTTTCCGAAAAATGATGTTCATTGACTGCCAGGTCGCCCAAGGCTGCAATCGAACTGAAGAAACACAGTTTTCGGACATTTTTAGCCAGACAAAAATTGACAATGTTTGCTGTGCCCTCGATGTTGGTCTTCCGTAACAGCAATTCCTCGGACGGGTCAAAGGAGACCACCGCGGCACAATGATACACTTTCGAAACGCCGGAGAATACATTTTCTAGGGACGGGATGTCAGTGACGTCGCCCGGCTGCCAGTCGATTGCTTCAAAAGCTGACGCCCTGCCCTGCATTTCAAAAAGTTGCCGGACATTGTCTATGCGTGCCGCATTGCGGTAAATGGCGCGAACAGGCTCGCCTTTTTCCGCGAGAAGCATTAAAAGATGCATGCCTACCAAACCGGTGCCGCCAGTGACTAGAATCATGCGGCAAAGGTAATGATTATGGCAAATGAAAATGGCTGCCCCGGTTTTCAAATTGTTTAAATGCGTTATATTTGCCGAAATTTTTAATACGAAATGAAGAATTTAGTCGACGAATTGCGCTGGAGGGGATTGTACCACGACAGCATGCCGGGAACCGAGGAGCAACTTGTAAAGGAACCGACGACGGCGTATATCGGGTTCGACCCGACGGCAGATTCTTTGCATATCGGAAGCATGGTACAGATCATCCTGCTGACGCACCTGAAACGTTTCGGACACCAGCCCATTGCGTTGGTAGGCGGTGCTACGGGAATGATTGGCGACCCATCGGGCAAATCCGACGAGCGCAACCTGCTCAATGAAGAACAGCTGAACAAAAACGTGCAGGGCATTAAGAATGTGCTGTCGCGCTTTCTTGATTTTGATTCCAAAGACGCGAATGCACCGGTTATGGTGAACAATTACGACTGGATGAAGGATTTTTCATTTATTGATTTCGCGAGGGAAGTCGGTAAAAGGATTACCGTCAATTATATGATGGCCAAGGATTCGGTGAAAAAACGGCTTTCCGGCGAGGGCGAAGGCATGTCGTTTACTGAATTTACCTACCAGTTGATCCAGGGTTATGATTTCTATCATTTGCATAAGCATTACAACTGCGTACTGCAGATGGGCGGTTCAGACCAATGGGGCAACATTACTACGGGAACCGAACTGGTTCGCAGGATGAACCCAAATACCGAAGCAAAGGCCTTTGCTTTAACGACGCCTTTGATTACAAAATCGGATGGGTCTAAATTCGGGAAGTCTGAAGGCGGGAACATCTGGCTGGATGCCGACAAGACTTCAGTGTACAAATTCTACCAGTTCTGGATCAATACCACCGATGAAGATGCCGAGAAATATATTAAGATATTCACATTCCTTGACAGGGAAGTTATCGACGCGCTGATCGAGGAGCACAAGGCTGCGCCACATTTGCGTGTTTTGCAAAAGCGCCTTGCCGATGAGATTACGGTTTTTGTACATTCTGAAGAAGAGCTGGCAAAGGCAAAACAGGCGTCAAACATCCTGTTCGGGAATTCGAATGCTGATGATTTAAAGCAACTCGACACAGCGACTTTCCTTGAGGTTTTTGATGGGGTGCCACAGGCTGAGATTTCAAGGGCGGATGTAAAAAATGGTATTGATATTGTTTCTTTACTGAATGAGAAATCAGGATTTGTGAAATCGAATGGCGAAGCGAGACGGGCTTTGGCGGAAAACTCGATTTCCGTAAACCGCGAAAAAGTGACGGAAGATTTTGTACTGACCTCAAAAGATTTGATTAATGATACATTTGTATTGCTGCAAAAAGGCAAGAAGAATTATTTTGTGTTGAAAGTAGCGTAACAGCAAAAATTGACCTGATCGAAATATGAAACCAGCTTTCGGGCTGGTTTTTTTGTGGATGTCATTCTCGTTGAAATAGGCCATATTCTCGCCGGCACGCTCCTGCTGCTCATTGAACCTTTTCTCTTTCAAAGGGAATATGTTATTTTACGATTATCTTAGCCTTGAACCTGGGACTTCTGGTGCCGTAATATCGTTAAACCCGGAAGGAACAATTCCTTCCAAAAAGCAATGCAATTACCTATGAAAAAACACTACTTATTTTTATCACTGCTTTCTTTCTGCGGCCTGCTATCTTTCGCGCAGCCGACCGCTGTAAATGACAACATCACAGTGACAGAGGATTCAGACATTTTTGCACAGGTTGTCAGCAATGACAATTTTGGACCGGCGGGTCCGCACGAGACCAATCCGCTAGCTGTGGTGCAATTCCCAAACCATGGTACTGCCATGGCTAACACCGACGATGCGCAGTCGCTTTATATTGAGTATGCTCCCGACATGGATTTTAACGGATCAGATACCTTTACGTACCTCATCAGGGATGCCAATGGCCTCACCGCTACCGCCACGGTTACCGTGACCGTAATTGATGACGGAACAGATGTTCCCGTAGCCGCTGATGATTTTGCCGTGACCCAGCAGGGTTCTCCCATCTCGATAGTCGTTATGACTAATGACAATACCGGCAGCGATGCACTTGGCAGCTATATTACCGTTACCGGTACAACTTTGATGGGTGGAACAGTTACGACAGACAGCGCTCCGGACCCGATAAGCAGTGCTATAGATGACACCATCTTGTACACACCGCCTGCCAATTATAACGGTGAAGACAGTTTTACATACACACTGCATGATGGCAACGGGGACACCTCAACTGCTACAGTAACCGTAATTGTCACGCCCGATACAACCCCACTGATTGTCCCGTTGGCACAGGATGATTTTGCCACTACTGTGGAAGAAATGTCGGTTACGATAGCCGTCCTTGTCAATGACAGCTTTGGCTCTGACGGACCCGGTACAGTTCCTGTGTTAACCAATCCGGCTTTCCCTGATATGACCCCCATGGGCGGTATCATTTCAGTGAATGACAATGGCACACCTGACTCTTCGGACGACACCATTACGTACCAACCAAACCTTGACATTACAGGTACCGATACATTTACCTACACCATCACCGATTCTAATGGAGACACATCTACTGCCACGGTAACCGTGTACATCAATGCGGAGGCGGGTCCGCCGGTAGCGGTAGACGATGCCATTACAACTTCAATCAACACGCCGGTGGAAATTAATGCACTGGAAAACGATATGGGTGTAGCAGGCGGTCCGTTTTATGATATTTCCATTTGGGTAAATCCGACTCACGGTATCGCAGAAATCAACGAAAACAGCAGCCCGTCAGCCACTGACAACACGATCATCTATACGCCTGAGAGCGGTTTCATCGGTCAGGACACTTTTGAGTACCGGATATTCGGGAGTAACGGCGTGGATTACGCTACCGTAACCGTGACCGTAACAAACAGCGGCATCCTGCTGAAGGCTTTTTTCGATGTCAATGGCAACGGCACGCAGGATTCGGAAGAAGCAGATTTCAACCTGGGCCAGTTTCATTATGAGATAAACAATAACGGCATCGCGTATGATGCCGCATCCTCAACGGGAAGTTTCTATATCAACGAAACCAACTTATCGAACACTTACGACCTGAGTTACACGGTCAACAGTAACCTGACGGCTTATTATACCGTTTCTACTTCGTATCAGGATGTAACGGCTGCGTCATCATGGCTAAGCGAATTTAAATTTGCTGTAACCGGATCCAGTTTTGCTGACGTGGGGGTGCAGTTAGTTCCCACCAGCGCACCAAGGCCCGGCTTTCTTTACACCAACACCATTATCTACCATAATAATGCGGCGCAAACGGCATCCGGTACGGTTACTTTTAATCATGGCACGGCAGTATCCGTCAATAGTGTATCTCAGGCCGGAATTACAAATACTGCTAACGGCTTCACATTTGATTTCACGAATCTTGCGCCGTTTGAAACGCGTTTCATTTACGTTACGATGCAAGTTCCTGCCATCCCTGATATTGCCCTTGGCGACCTGGTTATCAATACAGTCTCGGTGAGCGCCGCGGGTGACGATGTTATGGCCAATGATACTTCAGCGGTAACGCAGGCTGTGGTGGGTTCATACGACCCGAATGACATTACTGAAGCCCATGGCAGGAAGATTGTTCATGCTGAGTTTACATCGGATGACTACCTGACCTACACGATCCGTTTTGAAAATACCGGAACTGCCAATGCCGAAAACATCCGCGTGGAGAATACGCTGGACGCCCAATTGGATGAGGATACCATTGAAATGGTTGATGCGAGTGACAACTATACCATGGAGCGCGCCGGCAGTAATCTGGTTTGGGATTTTGTGGAT
The DNA here is from genome assembly GCF_003055625.1 of Flavobacterium magnum. Taxonomy (NCBI): domain Bacteria; kingdom Pseudomonadati; phylum Bacteroidota; class Flavobacteriia; order Flavobacteriales; family Flavobacteriaceae; genus Flavobacterium; species Flavobacterium magnum. The sequence continues at coordinate 584,508 of NZ_CP028811.1, forward strand.
GTGCAGTTGCCGCCATCGGAAGAAAACACACAGATTGGGCATGGGTACATCGTTTACCGGATTAAGCCGAAACCCGGTTATGCAATCGGCGATATCATCGCAAACACGGCTGAAATCTATTTTGATTTTAATCCCGCGATTACAACCAATACTTTTGAGACGGAATTTACGGCGCCACTTTCGGTGGATGGTATTGAAGGCAATACGTTCTCTTTGTATCCGAATCCCGTGAAGGACAAACTGAATATCAACAGTAGGCAAAACATTCAGACTCTAACTGTTTACAATCTTCTCGGGCAACCGGTTTTGGAGAAAAGGATAGATGCTGTTTCGGGAACTTTGGACACATCCGGCTTGGAAGGTGGCGTCTATCTGGTCAGGGTAATATCTGCGGAAGCGGAAAAAACAATACGGATCATCAAAAACTGATAGGTTCAGATATGTCTTATTTACAGAAACAATCAAAATCTTAGCAATGAAATCTTATTTTACCTTGTTTGCCTGTATACTGATTTCAGCGATAAAAGGGTATGGTCAGATGGTGGCCAATGACGACGTTTTTAACGATATGAATGGGATTACGGGCAGCAACACCATCCCTGCTAACAATCCATTGCGCGTGATCCAGAATGATTTACTCAACGGCAATCCTGTACTTGCCTCTCAGGTTGGGCTGATACAACTTTCCAGTACCAGTCCGAATGTAAACCTCATAACCTCCGTTGGCGGATATGTAAAGGTGGAGCCCGGTACACCGGCGGGAACTTATTATATCACATACCAGATTTGTGCAGCCACCCCGGATTTATGTGATACTGCCGTAGTCACTGTGCAGGTGTGTGGCGTTCCCGCACCTGTGGATCTTACCGAATGCGACACCCCTTTAGGTACCGTCCTGCTTGGCGGACTACCTGAAACCGGTTCATGGACCATATGGGGCAAGATGGACGCCGGCTTTCCTACCTATTGGGATACGCCGTACATCCAGCTCGCAACAGGCACAGGCTTGACTACCACCCTAACCGGCTTAACACCGAGTGAATCTTATCGCTTAAAAGTAGTCAATGAGTCCGGATGTTCTTCAGATCATTTATATGTTTACGTCGGAAATGTTGCCAATAACGGAGCAACATTCACGGGTGAAATGAGCGGTGAATATGTCGACCTCAACAACGACGGAATTGTAAATATCGGAGATGTTGTGCAGTACCATTTCCTGTTTACTAATGCCTCAGACTGTGATCTCCATGATATTTATTATTTCCTTAATGATGATCCCTATCCCAGCGGAACATTGAATATGATTCCGGCTAACTCTACTGCGACTGCCGTACTGAACAATCTTATCACTGAAAATAATATTAACGATGGCTTTGTCAATCAGTTTGCAAATTATGGCGGATATTATGAAAATGGGCAAGGAGATGGTTTCAAGATATGGAGTGATAACGTCGACCTTGCTATTTCCGATGGTTTTAAGGTTCATGCGTTTTTAGATGTCAATGCAAACAATATTCAGGACAATGATGAAGCGGATTTTACTAGTGGATATTTCAATATTACCCGAGTGGATGATAATCAGACAAGCCAGATTTCATCTTCAAGTCCTTCCTACATTTTCTATGAAACCAACCCGGATCATCTTTACAATATTTCCTATTACTTAAATGAGAATTGCCAATATGGAAACACTATAACCTATTCGAATGTTTCCGTAGCAGCTGGATCGGGCATACTTACTTATAATTTCCCGATTACTTATACTCCCGATTTGTGCAATGATGTGGTGACAACTTTATACCCGTTGGGAGCCCCAAGGCCAGGTTTTGAGTACAAGACGACCATCCGCTATAAGAATAATGGGGTACAGGCTATTCCTTCGGGAACCATCACTTTTATACCTGATAACGCTGTCTCAATTACATCAATATCACAATCAGGCACTGTGCCTTCAGGTAATGGATTTACCCATACCTTCAGTAATCTACTGCCTGGTGAAGCAAGATATTTTATCGTAACCATGCAGGTCCCAACAATCCCAACCGTTAATCTTGGTGACCAACTGACTACAACAGCATCAGTTTCCATTCCGCTTTCAGAAGTCAATGTGGCCAATAATGTATCCGAATTGGTTCAAACCATGGTAGGATCTTATGACCCCAATGACAAAACCGAAAACCATGGTGGTAAAATTGTGCACAGTACATTTTCTTCGGAAGATTATCTGACGTATACCATCCGTTTTGAAAATACGGGGACGGCTTCCGCTTTAAGTGCAAAAGTTGACGATACACTTGATATGAAACTAGATGAAACTACTGTTCGTATGGTGCAGGCAAGCCATCCGTATGTGCTGGAAAGAAATGGGAATCTTTTAGAATGGCGCTTTAATGGCATTAACCTGCCTCCTTCTGCAGGAGATGATGCCGGCAAAGGCTTTATTGTTTTTCAGGTGAAACCGAAACCGGGTTATGCGATAGGCGATATTATCCCAAACACGGCTGAAATCTATTTTGATTTTAATCCTGCGATTACTACCAATACTTTTGAGACGGAATATACGGCGCCGCTTTCGGTGGATGGTATTGAGGGCAATACGTTGTCCTGGTATCCGAATCCCGTGAAGGACAAGCTGAATATCAACAGCAGGCAAAACATTCAGACTCTAACTGTTTACAATCTTCTCGGGCAACCGGTTTTGGAGAAAAGGATAGATGCTGTTTCGGGAACTTTGGACACATCCGACTTGGAAGGTGGCGTCTATCTGGTCAGGGTAATATCTGCGGAAGCGGAAAAAACAATACGGATCCTGAAACAATGATTACGGACCTTTGTACCTGCCCGCACTCAAAGCGGGCTCTTTTTTGTAGAAAACCGTCTACAAAATTCAACATAACGCTCGTGAATAAATCGATATCTTTGAATACTAAATCGTTAGTTATGAAACAAGTGTACTCCTCAATCATTTTATTTCTGCTCATATGCTGCAATACGGTAACTGCACAGGCGGTTGATGATTATTTCACGACCGAGCAGAATATCGCGATAAACGCCCATGTATTGGCGAACGATGTGACCAATGGCGGGCTGTCTGCGCAGTCGATTTACGTTGTGTACCAACCGGCGCACGGCACCACGATGGTGATGAACAACGGCACCCCCAATACCACGGCGGATGATTATGTTACCTACACTCCGAATCCCAACTACAATGGCGTAGACAGTTTTGTCTATCAGATTACCGATGCGGCAATGGTGACGACCATGGCAACGGCATACATCGTCGTGACGCCAGACACCGACCCGAACGACCCGCCAACGGCGGTTGACGACATCGCCTACACGGCTGAGGACGTCAGTATTACCATTACGGTGCTGCAAAATGACTTTTTCGGTAGCGCCGGACCGGCAACCGGACCTATCGGAATTGCCGTAAATCCAGCAAACGGAACTGTAACTGTCAACAACAACGGCACGCCAAACAACCCTGTTGACGACAGCATCACGTACACGCCAAACGCTAATTATTTCGGTCAGGATACGTTTGCCTATGTCATCACGGGTGTTTACGGAAATGCTGACACCGCAACCGTTACTGTGTACATCAGTGAAGACGGTCCCCCTTATGACCCCCCATTTGCGGGAGATGACACCGCAACCACATCACAGGATTCGCCGGTTGTGATTGAGGTATTGATGAATGACACTTATGGTACTGCCGGGCCTCAGGAGATGACGATTGCAAGTCAGCCGTCACATGGAACCGCGACGGTAAATGATAATGGCACACCCGGCGATCCCTATGATGATAGGATTACCTATGTCCCCCAACCCAACTATGCGGGTGCAGATTCTTTTATGTACACTATTACCGATGTTTACGGCAATTCAGACACCGCTACTGTGACAGTGGTCATAGTAATCGACAGCCCGGGCGAAGGACCTCTTGCTGCGAACGATATGGCTTTCACCGATGAAAATTATCCGGTTACAATCGATGTCCTAAATAATGATACTTTTGGCGCCTACGGACCGGGAAGCATCAGCTTAGCCAGCCAGCCAACGTATGGGACTGCGACGATAAACAACAACGGCACTCCAGGTGATGCCACTGACGATACAATCAATTACATCCCAAATCCCAATTACAATGGTGTGGACGTGTTTACTTACCACATCACGGATGTCATGATGGTCACGTCGACGGGTACGGTAATCGTGACAGTTGTCCCGCCAACGACCGGAGGTAATCCGCCTACGGCTGCGGATGATGTTGCGGATACTGCAGAAGATGTGCCAGTGACTGTGTCGGTGCTTCAAAATGACACCTTCGGCAGCTATGGGCCGGCAACGGGAAGTATCGGAATTGCCGTCATGCCCGTAAACGGGACCGTCATTGTCAACAACACCGGCACGCCAAATGATCCATCCGACGATACGATAACATACAGTCCGAATCCCAATTATTTCGGCCAGGACACGTTTTCCTACGTCATCACCAATGCGTTCGGAGACACCGATATGGCTACAGTAACCATAACAGTGCGCCCTGATTCTTCGGGAGAGATGCCTCCGTATGCTGCAGCTGATAATGTTGCGACATTAACCAATACCGCCGTAAGCATTTCGGTGTTAGCAAACGATACTTTTGGCGATTCGCTGCCCGCAAACGTAGTTGTCGCTACCCAGCCAATAAACGGAACTGCATTTGTCGATCAAAATGCCACCCCCGATAACCCTGCTGACGATTTAATAGTGTATACTCCAAATAACTGCTTTAGTGGTATCGATACTTTCAGCTATACGATTTACAATGCTGAAGGTCTTTCCGCTTCCGCTGCCGTAACGGTTGTTATAGTCCCTGCCACGCCTGTTGAAACTTATGAAGAAGTGACCGCCTGCGATTCGTTCAACTGGCATGGGGAGGTTTATACGGTAAGTGGTGACTACACTTACGAGAGCACAAACGCAACCGGATGCGCCACTACGGCCAGGCTGCACCTGACCATCAACAACAGCACAGTTTCATCCGAAACCATAACTGCCTGCAATTCCTACACCTGGCACGGTAACTTATATACCGTAACCGGTGATTACACTTTTGAAAGCCTTAATGCGTCAGGATGTGCGAACACCGACACGCTGCATCTGACTGTAAACCACACCCCCGCACCAACAGCCCCTTCCACGCAATCTTTTTGCAGCGGCAGCGTTGCAGCGCTTGTTGCTACGGGCACTGACATCCACTGGTATCTTACGCCGAGCGGAGGTACTGCGCTTTCAGCAGATACAGCTTTGATGTCCGGTACCTATTATGCGTCACAGACGGTTGATGGTTGTGAGAGTGCAAGGACCGCCGTCAACGTAACTGCGCAGGTGGCTATGCCCGCAGCACCGTCGCCGCAGACCTTTTTATGCGGTGCAAAGAGGACGAACCTATCAGCTACGGGAACAGCTGTCAGATGGTACACCACCGCGACGGGTGGTACTGCGATGAGTTCCTCAGAGCTGCTTGTTTCCGGCACATATTATGCTACCCAGACCATCGGTGGATGCCAGAGTTCGAGGAAGGCAGTAGAGGTGATTATAAACAATATCCCTGCACCGACGGCCTCAGACCAGACCTTATGCTATAACGGCACAGTACAGCAGCTTATGGCGACAGGTACTGACCTGAAGTGGTATCTGAGTGAGACTGGCGGCACCCCGCTTCCGATGTCAACACCAATTACAGCAACAACCTACTATGTATCACAGAAATCAGGTACCTGCGAGAGCCCGAGAACTGCCGTACAGGTAACCCTTGACGGACCCGCCCTTCCTGATGCACCATCATCGCAGACTTATAACTGTGGTGCAAGGAGAACAAGCCTTGTGGCTACGGGTATCGGTCTTAAATGGTACACCACAGCGTCAGGCGGTGCGGCCATCTCCGCGTCTACACTGTTAGTCGCCGGGTCGTACTTCGTGAGCCAGACCATTGGCGGTTGTGAGGGACCGAGAAGGGAAATATCAGTAACAATCATCACGCCATCAGCACCAACAGCATCGGCGCAGACATTCTGCACTGCAGCAACGGTCGCCAATCTGACGGCAACCGGCACAGGCATCAAGTGGTATGCGAACAATACCGACGCGACGCCTCTGGCATCAACCACCCCGCTGGCCACAGGAACCTATTACGTCTCTCAGACCAACTCGATGATGTGCGACAGCGCCCGGACACCGGTACAGGTAACTATCGGCGGCGCGCCTATGCCGGAAGCCCCATCACCCCAGACCTTGGTATGCGGTTCGAAAAGAACGGCACTCACCGCTACCGGTACGTCACTGTTGTGGTATAACGTGCCCACAGGGGGTACGGCATTGTCCTCAACGGCTGTGCTTACCACAGGAACTTATTACGTAACCCAGACCATTACGGGTGGTTGCGTGAGCAACAGGAAGGCGGTATCGGTAATCATCACCAACCCGGCGGCACCCACGGTATCGGCACAGACGCTCTGCTCCGGGGCCACCGTGGCAAGCCTTAACGCTATGGGCATGGGACTTAAATGGTATACGGTATCGACAGGCGGGACAGCATTAGCAACAACCACACCGCTTGCTACAGGAATCTATTATGTGTCACAAACCGTGGCATCCTGCGAGAGCGATCGCGCGGCGGTCAGCGTGACGATAAATACCACCCCTATGCCTGACGCACCATCACCTCAGGTATTTGCCTGCAATGTCAAGAGACCCTCTCTTATCGCAACAGGAACAGCATTGCTTTGGTACACTGTGCCGACCGGTGGCACGGCGTTGTCCTCGACGGCACAACTTGCGACCGGCACCTACTACGTGTCACAGACGGTCGACGGCTGTTCGAGTGCCAGGCGCGCGGTATCGGTGACCGTCAATGCGACCGCCCCACCCACAACCACAAACCAGACGCATTGCAGCGGAGCATCCGTAAGCAGTCTTACAGCTACCGGTACGGCGCTGAAATGGTATGCTTCGGCATCGGGAGGAATGCCACTGGCATCAACCACGACACTTACGTCAGGGACTTATTTCGTATCGCAGACACTAAACGGTTGCGAAAGCCTGCGGTCTGCAGCAAACGTCACCATTTCGTCTTGTGTAATGAAGCCCGCAGACACAGGAACAGCACAGACACAAGACATTACGAGCACAGTAGCCTATGGCATCAGGATATACCCCAACCCAACGTCGTCCGTACTGAACGTGAAACCGGAAGGGAATCTGGTTATTGACAAGATCACCATTATCGACTCGTCGGGAAGGATTGTGTTGGAACGTGACGGCGATTCCACGGAAGTTGATGTCAACAGCCTTGCACGCGGCATCTACCTCCTGAGAGCATCATCAGGTGACAGGATATACCAATCGAAGTTTGTGAAGGAATAACAAACCGGAAATCGAACGATTGTCCGTTCGTTCGCAACAATCTAAAAAAAAGGCCACTGCAAAGTGGCCTTTTTTTATTATACATACCTGCTCAATTCAAACCATCGGCAGGCAGCAGAATGACTTGGATCACTGACCAAAAATTCGTTTTCTAGTGAAAGCCTTTCAATTTCTAACCCAACGTGGTTACTTACTCATTCAAGGGGTTTTCTAATAGACGAAAGCCCTTTCTTTGTTTCAGATAAGCCCTTCTGTGACCGTTTCGCTGACGTCGGTTCAGCATTGGGCCTATCAAAAATGATCGAAAAAACTAAAAATTTATTACCATGAAAAAATTAATGATTTCCCTCTTGGCCATCGGCGCACTCTTCGTTTCATCATGCAACGACGACGGCAAGAATCCGTCAAGTAACGGCATTGTGCAACTGACTGTCAACGGGCAGAAAAAATCGTTCAGCATTGAGTCGCACAGCGTTGACAACGGTGGCGAAAAATGGATTACCTTCGGCGGCATTTCAGGCATTGAAAATATCGTGCTGAATATTAACGAGGGTGATTCCAGTCTCGAATCCATTTCGTACACATTCGGCGGTCAAGTCTACACCGCATTGGAAGGGCAATTTACCAGCAACGCCACCGTGAGTACAAACGGACATGTGACCGGCACTTTCTCCGGTAAACTTACTGCCAATGCCGAGAACCAGGTAAACCTCATTGTCTCCGCCGGGATGTTTGAGATCACCTACGATTAAGCAAACGCCAGCAAAAACAAAATCCCGCCTTGTGAGCGGGATTTTTTTATTTCGAAAACCTGATTAAAGTTCGAGTGCTTTCTTAGGATTGTTATCCATCAGCAGTTCAGCAGGATTCTCAAGGCCTTCTTTCACCGCCACAAGGAATCCTACAGATTCACGCCCGTCGATAATACGGTGGTCATATGACAATGCCACATACATCATAGGGTGGATTTCAACCTGTCCGTTCACGGCGATGGGGCGCTCAATAATGTTGTGCATCCCAAGGATACCCGACTGTGGTGGGTTGATGATTGGCGTAGAAAGCATGCTTCCGAAAACGCCACCGTTAGAAATGGTGAATGTCCCCCCTGTCATATCGTCGACGGTGATTTGCCCGTCACGGGCCTTGATGGCCAATCTCTTGATTTCAGACTCTATGCCACGGAAAGTAAGGTTTTCCGCGTTTCTTACAACCGGAACCATCAATCCTTTCGGGCCTGATACCGCCACGGAAATATCGCAGAAATCATAGGAGATTTTCTGATCGCCATCAATCATCGAGTTCACATCCGGATACAATTGCAGTGCCCTTGTAACCGCCTTGGTAAAGAATGACATGAAGCCCAGGCTTAATCCGCCGTGTTTTGCCTTAAATGCATCCTTGTATTCATTTCGGATTTTGTTGATTGGTGTCATGTTGACTTCATTGAAAGTCGTCAGCATGGCGGTTTCATTTTTAGCAGCTACGAGTCTCTCCGCTACCTTCCGACGCAACATAGAAAGTTTTGTGCGCTCTGAACCCCGGTTCCCGCCGGTTGGCGTACCCATTGAGGCGGGTGCATTGACCGCATCGTCTTTGGTAATCCTGCCGCCTTTACCTGTACCGGATAAAGTTGACGGATCGATATTTTTCTCGTCCAGTATTTTCCTGGCAGCAGGCGAAGGTGCACCTGTAGCATAAGTCGCGGCCGGGGTGGGTGTTGCTTTTGGAGCCTCGGTTTTCGTCGGCTCTTGTTTTGTGTCAGCTTTAGGGGCGGCAGCTGTTGCCTCTGCCTTAGGCGCTTCGGCTCCGCCGGCAGGTTTAGCGGCGTCAGTATCGATCAGGCAAACTACCTGCCCTACTTTGACCGCGTCGCCCTCTTCAGCCTTCAAAGTGATGATCCCGCTCGCTTCGGCAGGAAGTTCGAGTGTGGCCTTATCGGAATCGACTTCGGCAATGGCCTGGTCTTTTTCAACATAATCGCCGTCTTTTACTAGCCAGGTTGCGATTTCAACTTCTGTAATCGATTCTCCCGGAGACGGGACTTTCATTTCTAAAATCATGATCTATAATTTTATTTGGTGTTGTCTTAATTTCAAAAATACGTTATTTTCTAGCCCCGATCGAAGCGGCATCCTTTTTATTTTTCCTTTAAAAATAAAAAGATATAGCGAAGAGCGGGATTGGCTCCTAATTAAATAAATTCTTATCAAAAACCATTGCAATCGCTGCAGCATGACGTTTTTTAGAACGTGCATAACTACCGGCAGCCGGTGCGCTGTACGCCTTCAGTGAAGCGACACGCAGTTTGACTTCATTGAAATTCATCAGCATGTAGCTGTAGGCGCCCATATTCTTTGGCTCTTCCTGCGCCCAGACATAATCGTCCGCGTTCGGGTAAGAGGCAATAATTTCCTTCAATTGATCCACAGGCAAAGGGAAGAGCTGCTCGATGCGTACCAGAGCGACATCATTACGGCCGTTGGCTTCCCTTTCTGCCAATAAATCATAATAGAATTTACCGGTGCAGAAAACGAGTGTTTTCACATCACTCTTGTTCACGGTCGTGTCATCAAGCGTTTCGCGGAATGTTCCTGTCGCAAACTCGTCGGCGGTGGAAACGACAAGCGGATGACGCAACAGACTCTTTGGCGTAAACACAATCAATGGTTTACGGTAAGTCGTTTTCATCTGCCTCCTGAGCAAATGGAAGAAGTTGGCAGGCGTGGTGCAATCAGCAACAAACATATTCTCGTTGGCACACATCTGTAAGTAACGCTCCATCCTCGCGGACGAGTGCTCTGCGCCCTGGCCTTCATAGCCGTGTGGCAGCAACATCACCAAACCGTTTTGGTTGTTCCATTTGTCCTCCGCTGCAGAAATGTACTGGTCAAGCATGATTTGCGCCCCGTTTGAAAAGTCCCCGAACTGGGCTTCCCAGATGGTCAGTGTTTTAGGGCTTGCCAGAGCGTATCCGTAATCAAACCCTACAACTCCGTATTCTGAAAGCAATGAATTATAGATGTGGAATTTGCCTTTGGCATTTGGAAGGTTCTGCAGCAGGATCACTTCTTCTTCTGAGTCTTCTACTTTTACGACAGCGTGGCGGTGCGAAAAAGTCCCCCTTTCGACATCCTGTCCGGAGATGCGTACATCGTATCCTTCTGTCAGTAAACTTCCGTAAGCCAGCAATTCGGCCATCGCCCAGTCGAGCTTGTCGGTCTCGAAATACATCGTCTTGCGGTCGTTGATCAGCTTCTGGATCTTGCTGATGAATTTTTTATCCGATGGCAATTCGGTAATCACTTTTGCAATCCCGGTCAACGTGTCCTTTGGAAAAGTCGTATCGGTATTTTGAAGCATTTCTGCCTGGTCCGCCTGTTTGAAACCCTGCCATTCGTTTTGCATGAACGGTGTGATGATCGTCAGGTCCTTTTTACGGGAAGCCTCAAGGTTTTCCTCGAGCTTCGCTTTGTACGTGTCTTCAAGGCCCTTCACGAAATGGCTGTCGATGACACCGTCGGCCAATAATTTTTCTGCATAAATATCGCGCGGATTCTTGTGCTTGGCGATAATCTTGTATAATTTGGGCTGTGTAAAACGCGGCTCGTCCCCTTCGTTGTGTCCGTATTTCCGGTATCCCAGCAAATCAATGAAGACATCGCTTCCGAACTGCATGCGGTAATCCAAAGCAAACAGCATCGCATGGACAACGGCTTCGGTATCATCAGCATTGACGTGCAATACCGGCGACAACGTCACTTTGGCGATATCGGTACAATATGTTGAGGAACGGGCATCAAGGTAGTTGGTTGTAAAGCCGACCTGGTTGTTGATCACAATGTGGATCGTACCGCCGGTTCTGTAGCCATCGAGCTGTGCCATCTGTACGATTTCGTAGACGATGCCCTGTCCGGCCACTGCGGCATCACCATGGAGCGCAATTGGGAGGACTTTTGAAAAATCGTCCGGGAAGTAACGATCCTGCTTGGCGCGCGTAATGCCTTCGATCACGGCACCAACGGTTTCCAGGTGCGATGGATTCGGGGCGAGGTTGATATTGATGCTCTTCCCTGATTTGGTTTTCCTGTCGGAAGTGAGTCCGAGGTGGTATTTCACGTCGCCGTCAAAAAGCGCGTCGTCGTCATAATCCTTACCGTCAAATTCAGAGAAAATATCCTGGGTGGATTTTCCGAAGATGTTCGCCAGGACGTTGAGTCTTCCGCGGTGTGCCATTCCCATGACAAACTGCTCCACCCCTTTCTCGGCAGCGGCTTCAATCAACGCATCGAGTCCGGGAATGATGGATTCACCGCCTTCAAGCGAGAAACGTTTTTGGCCGACGTATTTTGTATGCAGGAAGTTTTCAAAAGAAACCGCCTCATTTAACTTTTCGAGTATGTGTTGTTTTTGTTCGGTATTGAATTTCGGGATGTTGTCGTTGTAACCGATCTTATCCTGTATCCATTGGATGACTTCGGGTTTACGGATGTACATGTATTCCACCCCGATCGATCCGCAGTAGATTTTCTTAAGGTGACCCAGAATTTCACTGAGTGTACATGGCTCAAGCTTCATCGCTTTTGCAGCGTCGAAAACGGTATTAAGGTCGGCGTCGGTTAATCCGAAGTTAGCGATGTCTAGCGTTGGCGACCAGATCCTTCTTTCACGAACGGGATTGGTCTTGGTGAATAAGTGCCCGCGTGTGCGGTAGGCATCAATTAATTTCAGGACATTAAACTCTTTCTGGAGCTTCTCGGAAACCTGGCTGAAATCCTGCGAAGTGGCAGCGGCGGCCATTTGTTGCGGCGCGCCAACCGGGTACTCATCGTTGTAGGTGGTGACCCCAAAATCAAACCCCTGCAGAAAGCTTCTCCAGCTGGGCTCGATGCTGTCAGGGTTTTCCAGATATTGGTCGTATAAATCGGCAAAAAATTCGGTATGGGCTGCGTTTAAAAAGGAAAACCTATCCATGATTTGGTGTAGAATATGCTGGTTGTTAAAAATGTTTTGCAAAAGTACAATAATTACGACAAACTAATAATTATTTTCTACATTTATCGCTTAAACCTGTCATAAAAAAGGCCATGAAAACTGCTTGTTTTGAGAATATTCCAAAATACCTCCTGTGCCTGCTGCTGGCCAATTTACCGTTGCCGATTTTTGCGCAGGACAGCCCTTCAGGCGGCGGTGATTTCTGGAGCCATGTGCGCTTCGGTGGCGGTATCGGGGCGAGTTTCGGGAACGATTACACCAATGTGTCGCTCGCTCCGGGCGCACTTTACCAATTCAATCAGTATTTCGGGCTGGGCGTTGGGCTTCAGGGTAGTTTCGTCAAAGTAGACGGTGATTACACCGACAGCGACCTGAACCATTACAAATCCTGGATTTATGGCGGCAGTGTGCTCGGGGCATTCAACCCAATTGAGGAGCTGCAACTTTCGGCAGAGTTGGAGCAGGTGCGCGTGAATTCCACTTTCACTTACCCAAACACACCGGACATCCGGGATAATTTCTGGAATACCGCCTTATACCTAGGGGCAGGCTATAACACCGGCGACGTCACGGTTGGCGTGCGATACAATGTGCTTTTTGATCGGGATAAAAGCGTCTATGCCGATCCGTTCATGCCGTTTGTACGGGTTTATTTTTAGCGAACGGTGTGCATTCGGTCGATGCATTTCCCATCAAAACCGGTTCCTGAACCACACCTTCTGCCACTCCCTTTTCAGGACAAGGAATGCTACCTGTCCGGCGAGTTCTGAGATATCTGAACCGTCTAATTTTTTAATCTCGCTCTCATTGACATCAATGATGTAGAGTAAATTGAGGTATTCGGCGAATTTATACTGGATCATCCTGTAGATTTTCTCGTGCAGCTGGATTTTGAGTTCGTCGGGACTGGTACTCATCGGGAAATCGACGCCTTCATTGGCCAGGTTGAAGTCCTTATTGACCTGCACGATGAGTTTGAGGTATAAATCCTCTCGCTGCGCTTCTTCAAGCAGGGCTTCGGGGCTCAGGGGTACGTTGTACATGGTGCGGAATTAAACGTTACGCTGCATGAGCTTTTTACCGAAATTCTCGAGCATCTGCCTTTTGTCCGACGCAATTTCCATTTTTGCCAGCGTATCAAAAGCCCTTAGCGTGTATGCCTGGATGGCTTCACCGGTTGCCGCCGAAGCGCCGGACTCTTCGAAAATCTTCTTGACCGACTCAATCTTATCCGAGCTGTCCGCAGGATGGACAGAATACAAATGGGTTAATTGCTGGGCCTGCTCTGCCTTCGAAAATTCCATCGCCTTCAGATACAGGTAGGTTTTCTTATTTTCTATGATGTCGCCGCCCACCTGCTTCCCGAAAGTTTCCGGATCCCCGAAAGCATCAAGGTAGTCGTCCTGCAGCTGGAAGGCCAATCCCAAATTGAGGCCAAAATCATAAATCAGGTCACAATTCTCCTTTGAGGTTTCGGCAATGATGGCTCCCATTTTCATCGCAGCGCCTACCAGTACTGCCGTTTTGTACTCAATCATCCTGAGGTATTCAGGAATGGTGACGTCCTCCCGGGTTTCAAAATCGACGTCTAGCTGTTGCCCTTCACAGACTTCGATCGCAGTTTTGCTGAACAACTTCGCCAGGTCACGGAATACGGGTGGCTCATATTGTTCAAAATAACGGTAAGCGAGGATCAGCATGGCGTCGCCCGACAAGATGGCTGTGTTCGTATTCCATTTTTCATGAACGGTTTCATGCCCGCGGCGCAGCGGCGCATCGTCCATAATATCGTCGTGCACCAATGAAAAATTATGAAACATCTCTACCGCCAACGCCGCCGGGAGGGCTTCCCTGTAATCGGCGTTAAACACCTCAGCCGACATCAGCGTGAGCAGCGGGCGCATGCGCTTCCCTCCCAGATTGATGATGTAGTGCACAGGCTCATAAAGGTTTTGCGGCGATTTCAGGATGTGCTGGTCTCTGATGTACGATTCTATAAATTCCTGATACTGTGGGATGGAATGCATGAAAAACAAAATTTCCGCTAAAGTACTGCATTCACGCGGGATATCAAATTCGATCACCGCCGCAAATGTTAAATAAATGTAAATACTTGGGAAACTATTTTTGTTTTCAAAGTTTCCAATCTAAATTTGCCAAAAATTTTAACAGTGGAAAATCCGAAAATTAAGATTATCGAGCGTGCCGCCGATTTGTTCCTGAAGCTTGGTTTCAAGAGCATTACGATGGATGACATCGCCACTGACATGGGTATTTCCAAAAAAACGATTTATAAGTATTTCGAAAATAAGGAGCTGCTGATTGAAGCCACTACCGAAATGGTGCAGCAACAAATCAAGCAGGCCATGGAAACCATTTTTTCAGAAAACCACAATCCTGTTTGCGAAAATTTCGAAATCCGTAAAATGTTCAAGGAATTGTTCCAAGCGGCGCACACCTCCCCTTTATATCAATTGCGGAAACATTATCCTGAAATCCACCATAAAGTGATGGCATTCCAGTTCGAAGAATGTGCAGGGTTTATCAGGCACAATGTCGTGAAAGGCATCGAACAGGGTTATTACCGCGAGGACATTCCGTTAGAACATATCGTGAAGTTTTATTACGCGCTGATTTTCAGCATCAATGAGAATACCATCCTGGAAAAAGACGCACTGGTCCTGGAATTGTCTGCCTTGGAATACCATACCCGTGCCATCGCCACCGAAAAAGGCCTGGCTGAACTGGAGAAACACTTACACCTAAATAAAAACCATCAATGAGAAAAATCACACTAATCACATTCCTGTTACTGGCCATTGGGATAACGGCGCAGGACAAACAACCGGAAAAATTTTCCTTCAGCCTCGAACAGGCGATCAGCCACGCGCTTGAACACAATTATACCGTGATCAATTCGGGGCGCGATATTGACATTGCCAAAAAGAAAAAGTGGGAAACCACCGCTTCGGGTCTTCCGCAGATCAATGCCGGTGTCGATTACCAATACAATTTTGAATTGCAGAAGTCAATCGTACCCGCAGAATTCTTCGGTGGGAATCCGGGCGAATTCATCGAGGTGGCTTTTGGCACCAAACATACGATGACCGGTCGCGCGACCCTGAGCCAACTGATATTCGACGGCTCTTACATTGTGGCACTGCAGGCATCTAAAACGTATCTTCAATACTACCAGAACGCCAAAGTCAAAACCGACAACGAGGTGCGTGAGATGGTTGTAAATGCCTATGGCAACGTACTCTTAGCCGAAGAGAGCATCGCCATCTTGGAAAAAAATAAGGGCAATCTGCAGAAGATTTTTGGCGACACACAGGAAACCTTCAAAAACGGACTGATTGAAGAGGAAAATGTCGAGCAACTGCAGATTACGCTGGCCACAGTGAACAGCAGTCTGAATAATGCCATCCGACTGCGCGACATCGCGTATAAAATGCTCAAGATCAACCTGGGGCTGGACATCAGCGACGAACTCACACTAACCGACAAACTCGACAGCCTCACACTGCAGAATCTGGACCTGGCGCTGTCACAGGCAGGTTTCAATGTAAAAGAGAACATCGACTACAAAATCGCGCAAAACTTCACTGAGCAGCGTAAACTTGAATACAAACTCGAGCGCAGCAAGGCGCTGCCCACGCTGTCAGCGAACCTGAACTTCGGTTACAACGCATTTAACGACCAGTTTGAATTTTTCCAGAAAGACCAGAAATGGCTCAATTATTCAAACCTTGGCGTAAGCCTGAACGTCCCGATTTTCAGCAGCGGTGCCAGAAGCGCGCGGTCGCAGCAGGCCAAAATCAGGATGGAGCAGGCCAACACCCAGCTCACCGAAACGGAACAAAAACTGAAGCTGGCGTATGAAAATGCCAAAAGCGAATACGACTTTGCCGTTGAGGAATTCAACACCTCAAAATCCAACCTCAGGCTCGCCGAAAGGATTGAAAACAAACAGCAGATTAAATTTACCGAAGGCTTGTCGACGAGTTTCGATTTCAGCGACGCGCAGCGCCAGCTGTATTCCGCACAGCAAAGCTACCTGCAGTCGATGATTGATGTGATCAACAAAAAAGCTGCCCTGGAAAAAATCACCAACAACAAATAATAAACCACTAACTTCAATCATATATGAAAAGATTAATTTTAATATCCGCAGTATCCCTGGCCATCTTTGGATGTGGGAAAAAGGAAGAGCCAAAGACCGCACCGAAGCCGGACGCCAAGCCCGAAGAAGTGCTGGTGGCCGTCACTACCGTAAAAGATACCGTGTTCACGCATTATCTCGAAATACAGGGAAATGTCGACACCCAGCAAAACGTTACCATCCAGCCTGAAATGTCAGGGACCCTGGTGACGCTGAACGCCAAGGCGGGCCAGCGCGTGTCCAAAGGGCAGGTTTTGGGACGGGTTGACGATGCCGGAATCGGGCAACAGGTCGCTCAGTTGCAGACGCAGTACGAATTGGCAAAAACCACTTTCGAAAGGCAGAAACGTCTTTGGGACCAGAAAATCGGTTCTGAAATCCAGTTCCTCCAGGCACAGACACAAATGATCAGTGCGGAGAAAATGGTAAACCAGGTCAAGGCGCAATTGTCGAAAACACTGATTAAAGCGCCGTTTTCCGGAACTATTGACGAAGTATTCGTGGAACGTGGCGAAGTGGTTGCGCCCAGCCAAAAAGGGCTGATGCGGGTTGTCAACCTGAGCAACCTGTACGTTTCAACTACCGTTCCGGAAAGTTACGTGGGCAAGGTTAAAGTGGGGACCCCCGTGGATGTGGAAATCAATTCCATCGGGAAAACCTATTCAGGAAAAATACGCCAGGTCGCCAGCAGCATCAATCCGGACAACCGGAGCTTCGGAGTAGAGGTAACCATCCCGAATCCGGACAATTTGCTGCGCCCTAACCAGGTCGCCAAACTGAAAATCATTGATTATACCAATAAGAAAGCATTGGTCGTCCCGACGAACGTCATACAGTCGGACGGACAGAAGAACCAATTCGTATTTGTCGTTTCGGACAGCAACGGAAAAACCGGTACTGCGAAGAAAGCAATTGTAAAAACAGGGCAGTCCGCAGGCAATTTTACTGAAATCTTAAGTGGCCTGAATGCTCAGGACATCATCGTTACAGAAGGCTCAAACACCATTTCCGAAGGAATGAAGGTGAATTTCTAAATCAGTTTCCGGCGCATGGCATACAGTAGGAAAACTGCAAGCCATAAGCTGCAAACGGTCAACTAACAACTTACATCATGAGTCAAAAAAAACATGAATTCAGCATATCGAGCTGGGCGGTCGACAACCGCGTGACGGTATATATCTTTACGATACTGATCACCATTACGGGCATTATCGCTTACATCACGATGCCGCGTGAGGACTTTCCGGAAGTCATAGAAAACAAGATTTACATTTCTTCGGTATTTCCGGGTAACTCGGCTGAGGATGTAGAAAAACTGATTATCAAGCCGCTCGAAAAGGAAATCAAGAACATCAGCGGCGTCAACAAAATCACCTCTTCCTCATTGCAGG
This sequence comes from Flavobacterium magnum, assembly GCF_003055625.1. Classification (NCBI taxonomy): domain Bacteria; kingdom Pseudomonadati; phylum Bacteroidota; class Flavobacteriia; order Flavobacteriales; family Flavobacteriaceae; genus Flavobacterium; species Flavobacterium magnum. The sequence continues at coordinate 602,466 of NZ_CP028811.1, forward strand.
ACTATGGGATGATTATCGTCGAATTTGATGACGACGTGACGATCGAACAGGCAAAGGAGAAAACCAAGGACAAGGTGGATCTGGTCAAAGCCGATACCGACTGGCCGAATCTCGACAACGGCAGTAAAGTGGAACCGAGTGTTTTTGACCTCAACATTTCCGAAGAAGTGCCGATCCTGAACATCAACCTTCAGGGAAATTATACGACACAGCAACTCAATGACTACGGGAAACTTATCGAAGATGATCTCGAAGAAATATCGGAAGTAAAGGATGTTGTCATTTTAGGTGTTGATGACAAAGAGGTCGAAATTGCCGTAGACATCTTCAAGATGACGGCGGCGCAGGTCACTTTTGACGACATCCAGAATGCCGTACGCGCCGAAAATACCACGCTTTCCGCAGGGAATCTCGTGTCGCAGGGGTCGCGCAACAACATCAGGATTATCGGCGAGATCAAAGATCCGAAAGAGCTCGAAAACGTCATCGTAAAATCGAACGGCGGTACGGTATACCTCAAGGATGTCGCCCAGGTCAGTTTTAAGGAAGCGGAAAAAACGACTTATGCCCGTGAGAGCGGCAAGGAAGTGGTGATGCTCAACGTGAAGAAGCGCTCGAATACAAACATGATTTCGGCGATTGACCAGGTTAAGGAGCGTTTGGAAAAAGCCAGAAAAACCTACCTTCCCGCTGACCTTCAGATCAACCTCACCAACGACCAGTCTTCGCGTGTGGAGCATCAGGTTGACGAACTCTCGAACCACATCATTTTCGGGATCATCCTGGTAATGATCGTACTGATGTTTACCATGGGATTGCGCAACTCACTGTTTGTAGGGGCAGCAATTCCGCTTTCGATGATGATTGCATTTACGATCCTTTCCGCGTCGGGACTGACACTCAATACCATGGTGCTGTTTGGTCTGGTCATGGGTCTTGGTATGCTCGTGGATGACGGTATCGTGGTCGTCGACAACGTTTTTGCCAACATGAAAAAAGGCATGGACCGTTACCATGCGTCGAAAATCGGTATCGGGGAAATCGCCTGGCCTGTAATTTCATCGACTGCCACTACGCTGATGGCGTTCCTCCCGTTCCTGCTATGGCCGGGCACAATGGGTAAGTTCATGCGTTACTTCCCCATCACGCTCACGGTTACACTGACCGGATCGCTGTTTGTGGCGATGATCATCAATGCGGCCATGACAGGCGGTTCGATGGATATCGAGGACAAGAACGTGAGTAAAAAATCGGCTAAGAAATATTCCATCATCTTTACCATCATCGCCGTAATATTTGTGGTGTTGGGTAACATGAACGATTCGAAACTCATGCGCGGGATCGGGCACCTTTCCATTATTGCCTTTGTGTTGATGTGGCTCTACCGCGTCCGGATGTACAAATGGACACAGGACTTCCAGCACAGTTTTTTCCCGAGGATGGAAGAGCGATACAAGCGTTTCCTGGCGCGCATCCTTCACGGACGCACTGCATGGCTGGCTTTGCTCGGAATCATCGGGATGCTGATATTCTCGTTTATGCTTTTGGGTATCTTCCCAAGGAAGGTCTTGTTCTTCCCGGACAACATCCCGAATCAGGTCATTGCCTACATCGAATACCCGCAGGGAACCGATATCAACAAGACCAATAAGGCGACGGAATTCGTTGAAAAACAGGTCATCGGCATCATGAAGAAATATGTCGACCCGAAAACCAAGGAAAATTTCCTTGCCGAATCAGTAGTATCCCAGGTGGGTGTCGGCGCCGGAAATGCCAATGTCGATGCCGGTTCGCAGGCCGAAACCCCACACAAGGGGAAGGTAACTGTGAACTTCCGTGAATTTAAATTCAGGCGCGGGATCAATACGGCAGACATCCTGGAAGAAATCCGTGCCAAGGTAAAAGGCATTCCGGGCGCTACCGTCACCGTTGAAAAAGACGCAGCAGGGCCGCCATCAGGATACCCGATCAGTGTGCAGCTTACCGGACTGGACTATGAGCAGATGCTCAAGGAGGCTGACAGGATGATCGCGTACATCAATTCGAAGAACATACCCGGTATCGAGCGCCTTCAGGTAGACGTCAATAAGGAGAGCCCGGAGCTCGAAGTTAAGGTAGACCGCGTCAATGCCGGAAGCCTGGGTGTCTCAACCGGCCAACTGGGGTATAACCTACGCCGCTCGGTATATGGGCAGGAAATCTCGACCTATAAGGAAGGCGATGACGATTACAATATCGTCATGCGGATGCAGGAAGACCAGCGCAAGGATGAAAGTGTGCTTTTCAACCAGTCACTGACGTTCCGCAACCAGACCGGACAGATGCAGCAGGTGCCTATTTCAGGGGTGTCATCGACACGCAAAACGGAAACCTACAATATGATCAAGCGCAAGAACCAGAAGCGCATCATGACGATTTATTCAAACGTGCTGACCGGTTACAACGCCGATGAGATTTCGAAACAAATCGCTGCGGAACTCAACACTTACCAACTCCCGAAAAACGTAACCTATTCGTTCTCCGGCGAGCAGGAAGAGCAGGGCAAAAACCAAAGCTTCCTGATGTATGCACTGTTCCTGGCTTTATCGGGCATCATGATTATCATTGTACTGCAGTTCAATTCGGTGTCGAAAACAGTGGTTATCCTGTTCACCGTTTTGCTGAGTTTCAGCGGGGTATTCTACGGTTATGTGATTGCCAACATGGATTTCGTAATCCTGATGACGATGATGGGCATCATATCGCTTGCGGGGATTGTGGTGAAAAACGGGATCGTGTTGATGGACTTCTTCGTGCTGCTCCTCGATGAAAAAGTACATCAAAAAGGCCTGAAGGAGCACGACGACCTTTCGATGGAGGAGATCAAGGAGGTGATTATCGAATCCGGAAAATCGAGGCTTCGCCCGGTATTGCTGACCGCTTTGACGGCAGTTTTGGGTCTGATTCCGCTGGCCATCGGTTTGAACTTCGACTTCTTTTCGCTGATTACCGATTTGAACCCGCACATTTTCATAGGAGGGGATAACGTGATTTTCTGGGGGCCATTGGCATGGACGATTATTTTCGGACTGACCTACGCCACCGTACTGACGTTGATTATGGTGCCCGTGATGTTTTACCTTGTAAAAAACACCAAGCACTGGCTGCGCGACCGCAAGAGAAAACGCTTGGAAGCCGCCGAATAATAGCTTGTAAGCAGCGATCCGCTTCTGTGTATCAGGATAATGCCTAACGACATTACATAGAAGCGGATCTAAACCCATAAAAAAAACCGTCCCGTTATGATTAACGGGACGGTTTTTTTATTAATGAATGTAAAAGCTTAATTCCTGTTTACAATGGCTTCCTGTTTCCAGTTTTTTACCGACGCCACGCGGCTGTCAGAATAATCCACTTCGCTAAGCGCACCGTCATTCCAGAAAAACCATTTTCCGGTTTTCGCGCCGTCAGTATACTCGCCGATAGCGGTCTTGTTGCCGTTTTCGTCGTAAGAAATCCATTTTCCATGAACCTTGCCGTCTTTGTAAAACCCTTCCTGGCTTACTTTACCGTTGGCATAGTAATAGGTAGACTTTACCATTTGTCCGACAATCTCATTTTTAGGTTCGGTATGTTGTGCAAAAATCACTCCTGAAATCAGCAATGCTCCTGTCAATAGTATCTTTTTCATAATTCTGGGGTTTTAGTCAATTAATAATTACATAACAAATATAAAAATTACTTTACACTAAAAAAACTTTCGCTTAACAATTTGGTAACATTGATTAAAAACTTAACATTGGAATAAAAAAAAGCCTGTATTTTCATACAGGCTCATTATCAATATCATAGTAAAATTACTTCAGCAATCCGTCAAGCTGCGCTTCCAGCGCCGGATCAGATGGCCTTGCAGCGTCAGCATCGACTACTTTGCCCTGTGGGTCAATAAGGATAAACCTCGGAATCGAATTGATACTATAAGCCATCACAAAATCAGAGGCCCAGTTTTTATCTGCGATCAACTGGATGCCGCCCAGACTTTTCTCAGTGATCATCTTTTTCCACTTCTCGTAATCCTTTTTTTCATCGACTGAAAGACTTACGAAAGCGATATTCTTTCCGTGGTATTTCTCTTCCACTTTCTGCAAAAACGGAATCTCACGACGGCATGGCCCACACCAGGTCGCCCAAACATCGATATAAACATATTTGCCCCTCAAATCTTCCAGTTTCGTCTTGCCGCCTGCAAAGTTTTCATACTCAAACGATGGAGAGACACTTCCGGTCAGTTTGTCTTTCATTGCCTTTTGTGCGGCGGCTTCGGCTGCCTGGGCGGCGATAGCGTCCTGCTCTTCCTTGATCGCTTTCTCGATGGTCGCTTTGAAATCCGGATCAAGCCCTTTGGCTTTTAAGTTTTCTGCAATTTTAGCGTGATGCGACGCAATTGCCTTATTGAAATCTTCCTGGCTCTTGATCGACGCCATATTGGTCTGCATTTCTTCTTCCATCAGGGTCTTTTTGGCCAGGAAGTTATTCTCCTGAGCTCCTTTTCCCGTGTATACTATGGATTCATCAAATTGCTTCGCGTCCATGGTCAGATTCAGGTCGTAACCGGGTTTGAGGTACAATGAGGTGATTTCTTTGCCATCGCCCATTTCATACAATCCGGCCGGTGCGGCAAAAGTGGCCCGGAAAACACCGTCCTTATCAATTGCTATTTCCTTACTGAATTTCTTGTCTCCCGATATGGTAATCTTATCAGAATTGCGGTTGGCGATTTTGGCGGTAAACTTTACATCCTGCGCATAGACACCGCAAACAAACAGGAATAAAAGCATGCTAAGTTTTTTCATAAGTAGTGGTTTTGATTTTTGTCTCCCAAATATAGGATTTTTATTTTAAGATTGACTGTCCGGCATCCGCAGAAATCGGACCGCATTATCCTAAACTTCCGAGTGATTACCTTCCTGAATTTTGCGCATTTTTACTACTTTTGCATCTCAAATTTTTCAGATATGTACAGAAGCCACAATTGCGGTGAACTCAACGCCTCACACATCAATACAGAAGTCACCCTCGCCGGATGGGTCCAGAAATCCCGCGACAAAGGATTCATGAACTGGGTCGACCTGCGCGACCGTTATGGCGTTACCCAATTGGTATTCGATGAAAGCCGCACCGACAAAGCCGTTTTCGAACTGGCAAAAACCCTTGGCCGCGAATTTGTAATCCAGGCCAAAGGCACCGTTATTGAGCGGGAAGCCAAAAACAAGAACATGGCTACCGGTGACATCGAGATTTTAGTTTCTGAACTTAATATATTAAATGCTGCCTTGCTCCCTCCGTTCACCATCGAGGACGAAACCGACGGCGGCGAGGAGCTTCGCATGAAATACCGCTACCTTGACATCAGGAGAAATCCTGTGAAGAACGCTTTGTTGTTCCGTCATAAAGTGGCGATGGAAGTACGTAAATTCCTGTCAGATCAGGATTTCTGCGAGGTGGAAACGCCTTATTTAATCAAATCCACGCCGGAAGGCGCACGCGATTTCGTCGTGCCGAGCCGCATGAACGCCGGACAATTTTATGCCCTGCCACAATCACCACAAACCTTCAAGCAATTGTTGATGGTGGGCGGCATGGACAAATATTTCCAGATTGTAAAATGTTTCCGTGATGAGGATCTGCGTGCCGACCGTCAGCCGGAATTTACGCAGATCGACTGTGAAATGGCATTCGTAGAGCAGGAAGATATCTTAAATGTTTTCGAAGGATTGACACGCCACCTCCTGAAAGAGCTCAAAGGTATCGAAGTCGAGAAATTCCCTCGTATGACTTACGATCATGCAATGAAAACCTACGGTAACGACAAGCCGGACATCCGTTTCGGGATGGAATTCGGGGAATTGAATGCCGTGGCACAACATAAGGATTTCGGCGTATTCAATTCCGCCGAGCTCGTCGTTGGGATTGCCGCCCCAAAATGTGGCGAGATGACCCGCAAGGAAATCGACGCGCTGATTGAATGGGTAAAACGCCCGCAAATAGGCGCGAGCGGAATGGTCTATGTAAAATGCAATGAAGACGGCACGTATAAATCTTCCGTAGACAAATTCTACGATCAGGAAGATCTTCAACAATGGGCAGCAGTAACAGGCGCCAAAGCCGGCGACATGATTTTTGTGCTTTCGGGCCCGGCTGATAAGACAAGGACACAACTGAGCGCGCTGCGTATGGAACTCGCCACGAGGTTAGGACTTAGAAATCCTGAAGTATTTGCACCGCTTTGGGTGGTCGATTTTCCTTTATTGGAAAAAGATGAAGACGGCAACCGCTGGCACGCCATGCACCACCCGTTTACGTCACCGAAACCCGAAGACATGGCGCTGCTGGAGACCGATCCGGGTAAAGTACGCGCCAACGCTTACGATATGGTATTGAACGGAAACGAAATTGGTGGTGGTTCGATCAGGATACACGACAAGGCGACACAGCAGTTGATGTTCAAATATCTGGGTTTCAACGAAGAAGAAGCCCGCAACCAGTTTGGTTTTCTGATGGATGCCTTCCAGTTTGGCGCGCCACCGCACGGCGGATTGGCGTTCGGACTCGACCGTTTGGTCGCGATTCTCGGCGGACAGGAAACGATCCGTGATTTCATCGCGTTCCCGAAAAACAACTCCGGCCGCGACGTGATGATCGATGCGCCATCGGCAATCGACGGTAAGCAGTTGGAAGAGCTCAGCATCGCCCTGAAATAAGCATCCTGTCCGCATATTCGCCGACGGGACCATTTTCCGAAAACAGCGTTTTAACTTTTTTTTAATTTTTTTAACATTCGCTGATTATCATATCATTATAAATAGTACATTTGTTGCTTATTAATTATTTTTTATTACACAATGCGTACAGGTACAGTAAAATTTTTCAATGAATCCAAAGGTTACGGATTCATTACAGATGAAGAAACAGGAAAAGACATTTTCGTTCATGCTTCAGGACTCAAAGCGGAAGAACTTCGTGAGGGTGATAAAGTATCTTACGAAGAGGAAGAAGGAAGAAAAGGTAAAGTGGCTGCCCAGGTAACAGTCCTTTAATATATAATTATATATTAGTACTTCAAAGTTTCAGGCGCTCCGATCGGGGCGCTTTTTTTTGTTGGTTTTCTTTGAAGCTGTTCCTGCTGTCCGCTGTATCTTTTGCCCCGCTAAAGAAACGGGACAAAAGGATGCCGCTCCCATCAGGGCTAAAAACGCCGTTTCCGCTTCCCGTTTCACTTCCAAAAACCGTATTTTTGCCTCTATGGAATTACCGGAAAAACTCAGGCAGAAAATGGACACGCGCCGGCAGCAGCATGCGCTCCGGCAATTGCCTTCGCCAAACGGGCTGATTGATTTTGCCTCAAATGATTATCTCGGATTTTCAAGGTCGGAGGCTATATTCAGCGAAACCCATCAATATCTCACTGAACATCAACTCACACAAAATGGTGCGACCGGCTCGCGCCTGATTTCGGGAAATCATCCCCTGTACGACGCCACGGAAAAATACCTGGCCGAATTCCATGACTCCGGATCGGCACTGATTTACAATTCGGGTTACGATGCGAACGTCGGCTTCTTCAGCTGTGTGCCGCAAAAAGGCGATTTTATATTTTATGACGAATTGTGCCATGCCTCGATCCGTGACGGCATACAGCTTTCGCACGCCAAATCATATAAGTTTACGCATAACGACACAGAGCATCTCGGGCAACTGATCCTGCGCCATCATTCAGAACAGGCGCATATTTATGTGGCCACCGAAAGCGTCTTTTCCATGGACGGTGATACACCGCCTTTAGCCCAAGTTGCCAAAATATGTGAAAAATTCGGGGCCTACCTCGTTGTCGACGAGGCACATGCTTTGGGTGTTTTCGGCAAAAACGGTGCCGGTGTGGTCCAGGAACTGCAATTGCAGCAACAGGTTTTTGCACGCATCATGACTTTCGGGAAAGGATTGGGCTGCCATGGTGCCGCCGTCATCGGGTCGCCCGAACTCAGAAATTTCCTCGTCAATTTTTCACGCAGCTTCATTTACACCACCGGGCTTTCCCCACACTCGCTGGCTACGATCGGCGTGGCGTACCGACAGTTGCAGCACACCGATACTTTGGCCCGGCTCAAAAACAACATCATCCATTTCAACCAGGTCAAAACCATGCTGGGCCTGAAACCGCTCTTCGTGTACAGCAAATCAGCCATACAATGCGCCGTGATTCCCGGAAACGAAAAAGTGAAAGCTGTCGCCACGGCATTGCAGCAAAAAGGATTTGATGTGAAGGCCATCCTGTCACCCACCGTTCCGGCAGGACAGGAACGGCTGCGGATCTGCCTGCACAGTTACAACGAGGACACCCAGATTTCTCGATTGCTGCACCACATTGCCGATTTAACATTGACATAAGCCCTTTCCCGGCACGCTTGTTTGTAACTTTGCAATTCTCAAATTTTTCAATTTATTATGAAATTATTCATTACGGGCATTTCCACAGACGTCGGCAAAACAATGGCTTCTGCCATCATTACACAGGCGTTGGAAGCCGATTACTGGAAACCGATACAGGCCGGCGATCTTGATAATTCGGACACACACAAGGTAAAATCACTCGTATCCAATTCAAAATCGGTCTTTTTTGAAAACAGTTACGCCTTGAGGACCCCGGCGAGTCCGCACCTGGCTGCAGCACGCGACAATGTCCGGATCGATATCAAAAAAATCATTGAGCCCGACACCAAAAACCATTTGGTTATCGAAGGCGCCGGCGGACTTTTTGTACCGTTAAATGCGCAACACACCGTCACCGACCTGATCCAACCGGACCATAAGGTGATTGTGGTGTCACGGCATTATCTGGGGAGCATCAACCATACGCTACTTACCGTCGAGGCATTACAGCACAGGAAAATCAATATTGCCGGGGTTATTTTTAACGGCGATGAAAACCCTTCAACCGAATCGATTATCCGGGATAAAACCGGGATTCGCTGTATCGGGAGGATTGAAAACGAACCCTTTTTTGACCAGAACGTGATTCAGGAATACGCGGATTTGTTCCGTGATACATTGTTACAACTATGAGCCTGACCGAAAAAGACGAAAAATACCTCTGGCATCCGTATACGCAACACAAAACGGCTGCACCGCCAATCGCGATTTCAAAAGGCGACGGCGCTTTGCTTTGGGATGAAAACGGGAAAGAATACATTGATGCCATCGCTTCGTGGTGGGTAAATCCGTTCGGGCATTCCAATCGGTTCATTGCCGATGCGATTTACCAACAACTGACAACCCTGGAGCATGTGCTCTTTGGCGGGTTTACGCACGAACCGGCCATACGGCTCGCCGAAAAGCTGATGGAAATGCTGCCTCCGAACCAGCAAAAGTTATTCTTTTCTGACAATGGCTCCACTGCAGTCGAAGTGGCCATCAAAGTGGCTTTGCAGTATTTTTACAATAAAGGCGAAAAACGTACTACGATCATAGCTTTTGAGAATGCGTTTCATGGCGACACGTTTGCAGCGATGGCGGCCAGCGGCATCTCGTTCTACACTCAGGCATTTTCTGGCATGTTCATCGATGTAGTGCGGATTCCGGTCCCGGTAAAAGGTGCCGAAGCCGAAAGTTATGCCGCTTTACGCGAAAGCATTCAAACCCATCAGGTCGCCGCATTTATTTACGAGCCTTTGGTGCAGGGCGCCGCCGGCATGGTGATGTATGCCCCCGAAGCGCTGGACGAACTGATACGGATTTGCCGAGAACATAACGTCATTACGATTGCCGATGAAGTCATGACCGGTTTTGGAAAGACAGGTAAAACCTTCGCCTGCGATTACCTCAGATACCAGCCCGATGTGATGTGCCTGTCCAAGGCTTTAACGGGCGGGACCATCCCGATGGCCATCACGACTTTTACACAGGAACTTTTTGACGGCTTTTACAGCGATGACATCAACAAGGCATTATTCCACGGGCACACCTTTACCGCGAACCCAACGGGTTGTGCAGCGGCCCTCGCAAGCCTTGAATTGTTGCAGACAACTGCGATGCAGGACCACATCGCGCGCGTACACAAGCGACACCTTCAGTTTCAGGAACGTATAGAAAAGCATCCTAAAGTAAGTACGACGAGGGTGCTGGGCGTCATTTTTGCCCTGGAAATAAAAATCGACAGCGCAGAAAGTTACTATGGCACCCTTCGGAATAAACTTTACAATTTCTTTATCCAAAATGGCGTAATCTTACGCCCTGTGGGGCATATCGTCTACATCCTTCCACCATATATCATCAGCGATACGCAATTGGAAAAAGTATATCAAATCGTTGAACAGGCTTTGGAAATAGCGTAATTTTGCGGCAACGTAACAATTACTGCCTTGCTTAAAACCATATCCATTACAGCCATCGCGTCGCTATCGCCGCTGGGTTTTGAACCGGACGCCATCCGCAGGCATTACCAGGACGACAGGCATTTTCTTTCCGAAAAGAATATCGGCTCGCAGGTGGTTCCCGTCGGCGCGTTATCTGCGGAAGCGAGGGAAAAAATAATCGAGTTAAGGCATTCAGACCCGAAATACAAATCGCTCGACGATACCGTCTTATATGCCATTGCTGTGTCGCGTGATGCGGTACAAAAGGCAGGATGGAACGCATCGGACATTTTTGGGATCAATATCGGCTCATCGCGCGGCGCCACGGCGTTGTTTGAAAAGCATTTCACGGAATACCTTGAGACCGGAAAGTCGAGTGTCCTGGCATCACCGGCAACGACATTGGGAAATATTTCGTCCTGGGTGGCGCACGATTTACAAAGCACCGGCCCGGAAGTGTCGCATTCGATTACATGCTCAACAGCGTTGCACGCCCTGCTGAACGGCTATGCCTGGCTGCAATCGGGGCTGGCAGATAAATTCCTTGTTGGTGGCAGCGAAGCACCACTGACCCCGTTTACGATTGCCCAGATGCAGGCGATGAAGATTTATGCCAAGGGCCACGGTGATTTTCCCTGCCGCGCGCTGGATCTGGAAAAGCGGCAAAACACTATGGTTTTAGGCGAAGGCGCTGCGGTGTGCTGCCTTGAAGCCGGAAAAAAAGACCACGCATTGGCCACTATAGCCGGAATAGGGTATGCTACGGAATTGCTGGAACACAGCGTTTCAATTTCTGCGGAAGCGGACTGTTTCCAGAAGTCCATGAACATGGCTTTGGGGGAGATCCATCCGGAAGACATCGCCGTGATTGTAATGCATGCGCCGGGCACCATCAAGGGCGACCTGACGGAGTACAAAGCAATCCAGAAAGTTTTCGGTGACAGGCTGCCCTTACTGACCACGACGAAATGGAAAACCGGGCACACTTTTGGGGCCTCAGGGATGTTCGGAGTGGAATTGGCCTTGGTGATGCTTGCGCTCGATGCGTTCATTGGCGTACCGTTTGCGAAAGCACAGGTGCAGACCCGTCCGATAAAAAAGGTCATGGTAAATGCCGTGGGGTTTGGCGGCAACGCGGTAAGCGTGGTTTTGGAAAAATAAACGGTGGCGTATATAAAGTAAAAAGCGCCCCGGATACGGAGCGCTTTTTTTATCACATTAGCAAGCTTCGAAACTTCGCTATTTCATCATGACTTTTCTGGTCGTTTCGGTACCGGCCGTTTTCACTTTGACGATCAGCGCCTGGCTCGCGGCGGGAACAGTCGCCACAAATTCGAGGCTGTCGACGGCATTGTTCTGGTATACCATCCTTCCGAGTAAGTCATATACAGTAACGGCAGTAATTTGTTCATTTGAAGACAGGAACTGCAGTTGCTGCGACTTGGCGATTACCTGGATGTTGTTGTTATCGGCCGCTGGATTGTCGATGCCAAGCGGTGCGCTCGTGAAACGAAGTTCAAAACGATCTTCAACCGTAGCACTGTCTGCGGGCGTAAAGGTGTAACGGCCTTCCTTGAGGTTGGTCAGCGTATTGGTATATTTGTCGAGAAGGTACACTTCCTGGTTGTCGAAAAGACCGTCAAATCTTGACAGATTAATGGTCAACGGACCATCGATGGAGCTCTTGAACCCCAGCGGAATGATATCATCCTGGTTAAAATTCACGTCGCGGCCCTGGATGCACAATTTCTCCCCGTCGATGATGGAATAAATCATTACATAATTTCCGGAATCGAACGTCCTCCCATCATAACCGTAGTCCATATCATTCGTGGCGCCGGTGACATATCCGACCAAAGTCTCGTCGTAAGCGCCTCCCGGATTGCCGATGCTGATCCATACGCGGTGTTTCTCGACCACATCATCGGGCGTTCCCGAAATCGCATTACGGAAGAAATTACCATTGCCGTTATCGGTTTTTACGCGCATCCCGTTGTTAAAAACAATATTGGATGTGGTGTTCGATCCGGTCATTTCAATGAAAAATCCCTGACCCGCAGCGATTTTCCCGGTAGGAGTAACCCCTCCCGAAGCAGCAGGATTTCCGACAGATCCGGTCTTGTTGTATTTCGCATAGTCGTTTTGCAGGTAGTTGTAGGTTTCACTTCCCGGATTTTGCGCGCTGATCGCCGTATTGTGCGTCCAGAGGTAAATAATCCCGGTAGTTTTGGAAGCGTTGGTGGCATTACTCAGGAACAGGTCCGCGTCGATTGCGGATGGATACGGATTTCCGACGAGGTTGTAAGGACAGGACGCGGTCTTGGTTACCGATGCGTTAACGACACCATTGTTCGGAACGCCGGTAAATACCGCATTAAACGTCGCCGTAGGGTTGAAATTAAGCGATTCGGGAGCCCTGATGATATAGCCTTTCCCGGGAATCAGCGGAGCCGTTGTACTTTGATCAGACCAATAATAGATCGACGGATTGAAATAAAAGTTATAGTCTACAGACGCCGGAATGGCTGATGCCAATGTGGTCGAGGTAACCGGCGAACTGAAGTATGTGTAGTCGTAGGGTTTCAACGATGTGGTCGTGCGCGTCATTGTGATGTTTCCACTTACGGTGGACGAATCGCTGTTTTGCACCAGCGCCCCTTTGTCCTGAATCACAATGCTTCCATTGATTGTCAGGTCATTTTGTATTTGCACGACTTTGCCCGAAGTAATCGTAAGGGTATTATTGTTGTTTATCTTCAATTCGCAGGCCGTGATGCCGCCATTGGTCGTTGTGTTGTAATCGGCTGCGATAATCGCCTTCATGTTGATGTTGGGCGTGCCATTGCTCCACCCGTTGTTGTTCCACGTAGTGGTTCCGCCAGAACAGATTGAATATTCATCGGCGCCAAGGGTAGGCGTTGTGCCCCTGGTGTCGCCATCAATATCTGTGGTGATGCCACTGATGGCCGTTCCCACATTCAAAGCGGCCTGTGCGCTCGCGAGGTGCAGGTCTACTGCTGAAGTAAAACCTGTTGTCAGCGGCACATTGACGTTAATCGACTGTGCATCTTTGGTAGTGACTGCCTTCCAGTCGGCCAGTGTGGTTTTAAGATTTCCGGACGAATAAAAACTTCCCCAGCTTCCAATGTACTGGGAAGCGTAGTAGTTATTGTAATTGATGTTGGTGAAATCAGAAGTGTTGGTCACGGTAGTGTAAACGCAGAATCGGGTTGAGCCGGAAGTCTGGGCATTCACAAAAATATTGTTGCGGATGTCTAGCTGCGTACCCCCGGCAATAAACAAACATGCTGACGCGCCTGTGGATTGGTTGGTCGCCTGTCTTACCGAGTTAAAATATAGTTTTACTGACGTCCCGCCGGCAATATAAATACCATTGCCGCTCTGCGAATCCGGGCTTCCGCCACCGGCAGATACTACATTTCCGATCATGTTATTATAGAGCAACGCATTGTTCCCGCTGATGTAAATCCCGCTCATGAGTTTGTTGTCGGTCATGGTAATGGTGTACACCTTGTTGCTATGAATGGTGGCGTTGGCACCCGTAACCGAAATCCCCGCATTACCATCGTTTGTAGAATTTGAAGTCACCGCGGTGATGGTATTTCCGTTCACTGTTGTTGAAGAGCCTGAAACATACAGTCCGTAACAGATGTTGTTTCCCGAGGCGTTTTCAACATTGGTCAGCGTATTCGAAGAGATGGTCCCGGTGCTGGCCCCAGTGACATAAATGCCTGAGTGAAATGCCGTACCCCCTACGCCGTTTGGCCTCTTTACACCGTCAATGGTATTTCCTGAAATCGTATACGTCGTGACATTGGCTACATAAATCCCGACGTAAGGCTTACTGCTGTCAGTCGCCGCGCCGATACTGTTATTGCTGATGGTCCAGTTCGCATTTGACGAACTGCTGCCGTTTACATATATACCCTGCTTGACAGTGGTAAATGTGTTGTTGCTTACCTCGTTGCCGGAATTATCCGCGGCATTCCCAAGGCCGCTTCCTCCGGAATACACTCCGACAGACAGGGTGCCGGCACTGGCATCGATGATGTTCGTCCTCAGAATGCTGTTCTTGACTTTGTTGTTATTTGCAGTGTTATAAAGCCAGACTGCCGCCCGCGCCGTATAAGAATTTCCCGAATCGTTAAAGGTGTTGTAAATCGTGAGCTGCTTGTCGCTTGTACCGTTGTTACCGTCAATGGTCACGTTGTCCGCGCCGTTGAACTGAAATACCGCACCATTGGAAACCGAACCTGAAATCGTGATGGTCTTGCCCGTATTCGGTTTTATCGTCAGCGTATTGCCGGCACTTCCGGTGTATTGATTGATGATCAGCGGGGTATTGGCAACCAGCGATTGGTTTTCATCAATAAGGAACGTGGTTGCGCCGTTAATCCCTACAGTATTGACATAAGTAATGGCGGAGGCCAAGGTAAGGTATTGCACCCCATCTGTGGTAGTGCTTCCGATTTTTTTGGTTCCGTTGATTTGGGCGTGGGTTAAAAAAGGGATAATAAAAAACAGTAAAATTTTCTTCATGTGATTGGGACACTTGTAATGCTATGCAAGCATAGCTTTTGTTATTGCTTGCACAAAAATATCGCCGACTGGAGTTAAAACATTTTAAAAAGTGTGAAAGTTTCAAGGTTTTCGACCAATGATCAAATAACACCGACGTAATGCGCTTTTACCGAAAACGATTTCGCCAATTTTAACATTTTTTCCGGTAAATTGCTGTGTATTAAACGCTTATTTCAGCGTGCTGCACTCTCAAGTTGTTTGGCTTTGGCATACACCAGATCGCTTTCGAAACCCCTGCGAAGAAAATAGTCGCAGAATTTCCTGCGTTTCTTCAGGGTGTTTTTTTCGCTGATCGACTGCCATTGTTTTTCCGCCAGCTTCTCGAAAGTGCCTGCATATTCCTCCTCAGGAATTTCCTGTAACGCTTCCTTGATATTAAATGCAGAAATACCGCGCATTTTCAGCTCATTATGGATACGCTGGAATCCCCAGCCTTTGATGCGGTGCTTCCCCCGTGCAAAACTTCTTGCAAAGCGTTCTTCATTCAGGAAATCATTTTGGATTAGGTGAACGACCACCTCTCCTTTCTCGTCAGCACTCAGCGTAAATGAACGCAATTTTTCAGCCACCTCCTGATGGCAACGCTCCTGATATGCGCAGAAGCGCTCCAGTTTTTTAATGGCATCCGATAGCGCAGGATTGTTGTACATGGTACAAAAATACGTAATGAGCCAATAACTGGAATGTATGTGATGCATTTATTCCCGGTTGTGGACCGGATCTGACACCTTTCCCAACTGCCGTAATATTCAATTTACGACAGCTTAATATTGCAGTAACCTGAGCACGACCGGCTGAGCGAAAATACGTTTTAAGATGCTCGTTTACAATTCGTTTCTACGCGATTTCGTGCATTTAGCCGACAAAAAAAGCAGTTCAACGAGAAGTTAAAAATTAGTTAAAAAGGGATGCTGTGAAATGAAATGTTTGTCTCTAAATTTACTTCCCCCAAATTGATCCAACCCATACATTAAAAGATGATCATGCGGGTAGTACCAATGTTCCCCAACATGATTATTTATGAAGATTAAGGTTTTATTATTACTGTCGCTGTGCTTTTTATGCCTCGGAAAATTATCTGCCCAAAGTGTTGTAATTAATAAGTATTTCAACTCCGGCGGCACGACCGACATAGTGGAATTACTCGTCATCGCCGACAATACCGATATGCGGGGTTTATGGCTTAAGGATTTCTCCGGCAGCAATGCGAATGACGCAGGGGGCAGCTTCCAGTTTACGACCAATACATTGTGGAGCAGCCTTCGGGCCGGAACACTGATCGTTTTACGACAGGGTTCCACTGCCGCGAGCGATGTCAGCGTGGCCTGTAACGATTTCAGCCTCGACATCGGACTATCGAATACCACTTATTTTACCGCAGGCGGAGGATCATTCGACATCAGTACGAACGACATGGTCATGATCAAAAGCGGCACGGCCGCAGGAACGGCAAACAACATTCACACGCTCAGGGCAGGCGCAGCGGGAACGCAATGGACGAATATCTCCACAGGAACCAAAATCGGGACTACGTCGACCGCCAGCAGCTACGCAATTGTCGACAACGCGTCGTCAGTGATTGGTGATTTCAACCTCGGGACCTCGGGAGTTACTGTCGGTACCGGCTACACACTGGGCAGCGGAAACAATACGAACAACACGAACTTTATTACTTTTTTACGCGGACCTGTCGCGTCAGCGGCCAGCAGCATCACGGGCAGCGGGTTTAGCGCCAATTGGAGTGCCGTCACCGGCGCAAGCTCTTACCGGCTTGATGTGTCTCTGGCATCCGATTTTTCTTCGTTCGTTTCGGGATACTCCGATTTGAATGTAGGGAACGTTACAAGTTACAGCGTTACGGGACTTTCGTCCACGACAACCTATTATTACCGGGTTCGTGCAGTCAACGCAATCCCAACCACAAGCGGAAATTCATGTGTCATTACCGCGACGACCGGCAGCGGCTTCGCAGTTGACGGCACCATTTCAGCTAACGAATACGGCAACCACACCGATGGCAACAACCGGCAAACCTCAGGCAGTTCGGTAACTTATATGAAATGGGATGCCACAAACCTGTACGTCGGGGTAACCGGAGCCTCGTTGAGTGAAGGCTTTGTAATGTACCTCGACAAGGATCCGCAGACATTGGTGAACGGCGGCACCAACGCAAATGGCACCAATATTGGCCAAGGCTACGACAATACCAATTTTGCTGAACTGCAATTCCGTGCCGATCTGGTATTGTATGTCAAAAATGGCTACCGCGAATATCGGACGGCCAACGGCAGCAACGGATGGAGCGCTGCCACGAGTGGTTTCGGCAATTACGCCGACACCGGCACGGTCAGGGAGTTTTCTATTCCATGGTCTGTGATCGGCGGCATGCCCTCAGCTTTCAATTTCTTTTCCTATGTAACGAGCTCCGGTGGTTTTGTCTATGCGCAGTTGCCATCAGAAAATGCCGGCGGGAACATCGGGACAGCAGCCAGATACAGCCGTTATTATACGGTCAGCAGCACGACGATTGGCAGCGGTACGCCACCCTTCAGCCGCAACAGTTACGTATTCAACAGCGCATCGGATGTAACCGCTTTCGGACCCATAACAGCTTACGATTTCACGATGAATACCAATGGAAAGTATTTGTCCCGAACCGGAAGCACTGCGGGGAACTGGGTAATCGGCGGCAACCTCAGCGTGGGCGATGGCACCATATACCTCGGAAGCGGAGGCGGACCGTACGGCACCACCGCTGTGGCCGGAAACCTCAATGTATCCGGTGGCAGCCTCAATATGGACCAAACGACAGGAAGTGTCTCCGTGACCGGAGATCTCAATGTTTCCGGCGGATCGTATGACATGGCGCAAACATCCGGGGGCGTCAGCATTACCGGAAACCTGAACATCAGCGGAGGTAATTACACCATGAATCAGGCAACGGCGGCTACTACCGTCTCAGGAAATGTAACCGTATCTTCGGGAACACTAGCGCTTTCCACCGTGTCCGGTGGTGATGTCAATGTGGCGGGCGACTGGACTATCGGAGCATCAGCGACACAAACCAATAACGGCCGGGCAGTCACCTTCAATGGATCAGCCGGGAACCAGTCAATTACAAAAACCGGCGGCGGCATCGTGTATTTCGACTACCTCATCATTAATAAATCCACCGGAAATGCCGTAGTGAATGCCACTACCGACATCACCATCAACAGCAGCTCCGGAAACGTCCTGCAGCTTCTAAATACAGGAAGCCTCGACCTGAACGGGCGTTCCCTTACGCTCAACAATGCCGGAGGGGGAATATACGTATCGGGAGGTGCCCGCAGCATCACGTCCGCTGCGACAGCCCAGGTCAACATCAACGCGAATAAGTCAGTGTATTATAACAACTCGGGTACCGACACCCTGACTTTTGGAAACCTGCTGACCGTGCACGTAACCAATGCAGCGATGGACTTCGGCTCGGGAAATACCTACATCAACGGGACGCTGCAACTCAACGCTGGCGGTGGTGTGAACAGCCCGCCGGTCTATGGTGCCGGTTCCACGCTGAGATACTGGTATAACGGTTCGAACAGTGTGTACGGCCGCTACAACGAATGGAACGCCAACGGAGCGGGGACAATCGGCACGACCAAAGGATACCCGAACAATGTACAAATCAGCAACACGACCATACTGGATCTCGGAGCCAATGGCGGTGCCGCTACAGCAAGGGCTTTAGCCGGAAACCTGACAATCGATGACGGCGCCGAAATGCGTATGAGTGGCAGCAGCGCCATGTCACAACCCCTGACGATTGGTGGCGACCTGATTCTGGGTCAAGGGGGATCGGCGACAATGAACCTTTCCGGGACGAGTGGTGGTGACCTTAAAGTCGGCGGCAACATCAGCTTTACCGGAACATATAATTTCAATGCGAACAACAGGGCGGTATATTTTACTAAAAACGGTACGCAGACAATCACAGCACCTGTAGCAAGGCCTTCAACTTTCAACTACATCTTCTTCCAGCCCGCCACAGGCAGTACGACGCTGCAACTTGTAGGGGCGGATATGACCCTTGCTCCGACTTCCACGGGCAGCTTGCTTAACTTTAACAGTGCGGCTGACGTGTTTGACCTCAACGGCAGGACGCTTACACTTGGGAATGCCGGCATCAATAACGGCATCAGCGGATTGGGAACCTTTAAAGGAAGCGCGTCATCAAACCTGACATTACTGGGAATGGGCAGCGTTGGGACACTTCGGTTTACATCCGGTTCGCAAACGCTTGGTACCTTAACCATGAGCAGGCAAAACGGCGTTGTGGGTGCCGTATTGGGATCTGATCTGGCTGTCAATACCGCTTTGGTACTGACCAATGGGTTAATTGACCTTGCCTCATTTAACCTGACGTTGGCCTCTGCAGCAACCGTGACGGGCGGCTCATCCAACAGCTTTGCCATCGCGGACGGCGGTGGTGAATTCAGGAAAAGCTACGCCGCAACGGGATCATTTACATACCCTGTTGGAGACAATACCGTAATTGCAGAGTACAGTCCGGCCACATTAAACTTCACTGCCGGCAGTTTCACCAGTGCCTACGCAGGAGTGAAAGTCGTTGATGCAAAGCACCCGAACAATAGTGCGCCGACGAATTATATCTCCCGTTACTGGGCGGTATCGGCATCCGGGATTACTTCACCAACCTATAATTTTTCGGGCCAGTACATTGGGTCCGGTTCTGATATTAACGGAACGGAAACCTCTTGTGATTCCGGACGTTGGGACGGCAGCGCTTGGATACTCGGAAGTACCCTCGCTTCAAATACGGTCTCTGTCACCGGGCTGACGACACTGCCTGCGACAAACCACTTCACGGGTGGAAACCCATTGTCACCACCTGAAATCGATGTTTTGGGTAACAGCGTTTCGATTGCCAATGGTGACAGTACACCCTCTGCGGCCGACCATACCGATTTCGGCAGCGTGACTTATGGCGGTACCGTAGTGCGTACCTACACCATAAAAAATACGGGGGCATCTGCGTTAAATTTATTGGGCACACCGCGTGTACAACTCAGCGGGTCCTCATCGTTTGCAGTCACCACGCAGCCGGCTGCGGCAGCCGTGGCGGCCAATGGCTCACTGACCTTCCAGATTACATACACCTCTGGCGCCTACACTGCCGAAACAGCCAGTGTCAGCATTTCCAACAACGATTCGGATGAGGGCACTTACACTTTCGCCGTCACCGGAATAGGTACGCCGAGCGTGGCAAGTGATATCATTGCAAATTCCGGATACGTTTACAATTCAAACATTGCGTACAAGGATTACCAGGCTGCGGCCATTACCAATACCTCAAACTCAATCGATTTGTTCAAGTTTGACGTACGCGATGGCGGCGCTTCCGCAGATGCCGATAACCTGCCGACAATCCTGAGTGGTATCACGTTTAGCGTAAGCAATACATCGATGATACGTACGGCGGCACTTTTCAGCGGAAACGCCTTGGTAAACGCCTCCCCGACAATCAATACCGGCGCAGGCACGATAGCGTTCAGCGGATTGTCAGGCACCAATGTTACTGCGGCCGATGGCAGTTCAGCAGGCCTTACGCTGAGAGTAACCTTTACATCGGCAGTAACCGACAATACACAGTTTCAGGTGACGATAGCCAGCGCCAATGTGAGCGCGTCCGGGACCAATACCTCGTCAATGTTCGGGTCGTTTGCAAGCGTGGTGTCCAGCACCACCTCTAACCGGAATAGGATTGTCGTCGTGGCCGACCGCCTGGCTATCGTACAGCAACCGTCTAATACTACGGTGAATGCAGCCATGTCGCCGTCGGTAACGGTAGCGGGTGTGGACGTAAACGGCAATCGCGACCTCGATTACACCGGGACGGTCAGCGTCACCTCTACCGGCACACTCAGCGGAACGCCGGTAAGTGCGGCTGCAGCGTCCGGCCTTGCGACGTTCGCTTCGCTGACCCATACGGTTGCGGGTACCGGTTTAATTTTAACAGCATCCACGACAGGGCTGGCGACGGGCAACAGCGTCGATTCTTCAGCCTTTAACATCACTGCAATTACAAGCGTTGCCGGTGATTACAGGACGAATCCGGCTTTCTCTGGAATCATCTATTTTAACTCGACCACCGCTTCAGGGGGTGTGCGCCCGTGGCAAAAATACAATGGTTCCTCCTGGGTAGACGTAACCGGCAGCAGCGCTACGGAAGGGCCGGAAGCACTGGTAACAAAGCCGGGCACAATTTATATAACCAGCGGCTCGGGGGTTAGCTTTGCCGGAGGAGGCACCTACAATAATATCTATATCGATATGCCAACGGCTACCACTGTGGTAACGGCTGCCAGCAATTCCCCTGGCCTCACCATCGCTTCGGGAAAAACGTTGGAGGTCAAGAAGGGAATTTTTGACTGCAGCGGCGCGTTTGAGATGCTGGGCAGTTCGAGCCTGATAGTACGTGAAAATGCGGAAATGTGGATTTCAGGATCCTCTTTCCTGAGAAGTGCCGCATCGACTTTTGAGGTGGAAAATAACGCCTACGTCGAAGTTTCAGGTACGTGGACAAACCATTCCACGGCAGGGATCTGGAACGGTACGGAAATTTTCCACGAAGATTCGTGGTTCAACATTACAAAATGGACCAACAGTGAAAGGCTTTTTGATGCCAGCACGACTGTTTCCACGACGACTTTTGCGGGTGCTTCCGCGATGTTTGGTTACCTTACCATCGACATTGCTTCAGGCGCACTGGCGGGCAATTGGACTGTTTTCCCTCAAAACGTAAGCGCGTACCTTACCCACCGGGATTTCGAGATTTACAACGAGGAAACCGATAACATCAACCTTTATTCGGGCAATACCTCAACGCTGACTATCGGCGGCGATTTGTATGCAGCCGGCAGCGGAAACATTCAGGGGCAGGTGGGCAACGGTGCACTGACACTTAATGTGAAAGGCAATTTTACGAAAGACGGCACCGGCGACTTCAGGTTTCACGTCTCGAGTACTTCCACAAATGTGATGACCATGAATGTGGACGGAAATTTTACGGTAAACAATGGTTTTTTTGTGATGGATGCAAACAGCACCAGTGGCGCCACAACCAAAATCAACCTGAAAGGCAACCTTAAGAAACTGCTTTCGGGCCGTATGACGAATTCCAACTCCAATAGCGCAAACATCTCTTTCAATTTCTTGGGAAGCGCCGCACAGACCGTGGACGCCGTGGTGAACACCAGCGACATGCTCCGGTATAAATTCTTTATAAAAAGTGGTGCCAACGTTCAGATTATCAACCAGGATTGGAAACTGGCCGACAGCTCGTCGATCACGGTAGAGTCAGGCGCTACCATGGATTTTGGATTTTCCGGAACAACAGCCCTGAATGTCATCGAAACCACATCCAGTGCGACAACCGCTTTTGTGCTGAACTCCGGCGGCACTCTTAAAATCACATCGCCTTCGGGGATCACGGCGTCGGGGAGTGGCAACGTGCAGACCGACACAAGGACTTACACCCAGGCGCTGTCCACGTTCCATTACATCGGGAAGGCAAACCAGGTCACGGGAGACGGCATCACGACTGCTTCCAACAGCAAGTCCATTATTTGTGAACTGAATGCGGACACACTGCAATTGTCGCTCACCAACTCCACTTCAATCACGTCCCCGGGACTTCTAAACCTTAAAAAAGGGCAGGTGATAGAAACCAGTTCGTCTTACATTATCGGCAGCACCGGCGGTTTGACGATGGAGTCGAACACCTACTACCAGGTTGCAGCATTATCATCATCGGGTACTGACTTGATTCCACGCCTTGATGGATTGTCCGGAACATACAACCTTAACGGCGGAACGATCGAGCTTAATGGTGCCGGGTCACAGATACTGAGGGGATCGCGAACCTACAGGAATCTCACGTTTTCAAACACCGGGACCAAGACGATTTCATCTTCCGTCAGCACAATCACCGGAACAGTAACCGTCGCCAACGATGTCGTGCTTGACGTGGCAAGTTTTAATATGGGTGGCAGTGGCACCAACCTGACAATGACCCATACCTCGCAGTATAAAAACAGCGGCTCCGGGAGCAAACCGGACCCATCGGGCACCTACTCGCTGAGTACCACTTCGAAGATTGAATTTTACGGTACGTCGGCAACGTTGATCCGCTTGGGCGCGCCAATCAATTATGCCAATATTGTGGTTAGCGGCAGCAATGTTTCGACTTCTTCGGCCAATACCGGCATCAGGATGCAATCGGGCACTACGTTTACCGTTAAAAACGGCGCTGTTTTCAGCATGAGCAATACCAACGGCTTCAGCGGCGCCACCTCAACAGCAATCGACAATACAAATTCCCCGACAATTACACTGGAAACCGGCTCCACCATCGACTACGCCGGTGCAAACCAAAGCCTTACGCCTTTCTCACCATCGTATTACAACCTGAAGGTTTCAGGTACGGGCACGAAGACGATTCCGGGCACTTCGGAGATATTGGTCGGGAACAATTTAACGGTTACTGCATCGACCTTACAGATTGACGCCAACAAATTATTGACAGTGACCAATGCCATCAATACGATTGACAATGCGATTGATGTAAAAAATAACGGCAACCTGGTGCAAATCAATGATGGGATTTCCGACACAGGAAAAATTTACGCGACGAGGATCAGCAGGGCAATGGTGGAGAATGATTATGTATATTGGGGCACACCAGTCCAGGAAAACGCATTGCCTCAGTTGCCATCCGGCTTTGACACCGCGTATGAATGGAATCTCAACGGTAATTACGACGGTTACTGGGATGGAATGGCAGCAACCACCCCGGGACGCGGCTTCATTACCCGCGTAAGCGCGGCCGGACAGGGAGCGGGGCAGAATTTTGTCTTTAACGGGACGCCAAACAACGGCGTGGTGACCGTGCCCGGCGACAGCTACGACGGGGTGACGCCATCATCGGGTAACTCGATATTGCTGGGTAACCCGTACCCGTCCGCAATCTATGCGTCCTCATTCATTACCGATCCGGCAAACCTGAATAAGATTGGAGGGACGCTCTACTTCTGGACTTCTTCCACCGTTTATACCGGAGGAGAATACAACACCAACGATTATGCAACCTGGAATCTCTCGGGAGCGACGGGTGTGAAGGCTTCCACTGATTTTTCGTCAAATGACAATCTGAAGCCTACAGGAAAAATCGCGTCCGGCCAAGGATTCTTTGCCGTACTGCTGGAAGATTACAATGTTACTTTCAACAACGGCATGCGGGTGCGCACTACTGCCGACAATACGCAATTTTTCAGGAACAGCAATGAATCGCAAACCGTTGCTGATGAAGGGAAATTATGGCTGAACCTAAGCAATGACAACCATGCGTTCCGCCAGATGCTCGTAGCCTACGTCAACGGTGCTACCAATGGTTATGACAACCTGTTTGACGGCAACAGCATTACGTCGAATGAAGTCAATTTTTATTCATTGGCCGATCAAAAAACGCTCGTGATCCAGGGAAGGGCAGTGCCGTTCACCGACAGCGATCTGGTACCGCTGGGCTTGCGCGTCACCAATCCGGGCAATTACACCATAACACTCGACAGCACCGAGGGATTTTTTGCAAATGCACAGGACATCTATGTTGAAGACCTGCAGCTCGGCATCATTCATGACCTGAATGCCGCGCCGTATCAGTTCACCACC
The DNA here is from genome assembly GCF_003055625.1 of Flavobacterium magnum. Lineage (NCBI taxonomy): Bacteria > Pseudomonadati > Bacteroidota > Flavobacteriia > Flavobacteriales > Flavobacteriaceae > Flavobacterium > Flavobacterium magnum. The sequence continues at coordinate 627,185 of NZ_CP028811.1, forward strand.
GATGCCGGTACCTTCGACAGCCGTTTTGTATTGCGGTACACCAACGGCACGTTGAATACCGATACCTTTGAATCCGAAAATGTAGCTGTGGCCGTGAATAAGAATTTGCTTTCAATAAAATCTGTAAGAGAAAATATATCGGCGGTAGCTGTATTTGATATTGCGGGAAGAAAAGTGTTTGAGAAGGGCGACCTTCAAACCCATGAATTTTCAGCACGCGATATTGTACTGAACCATCAGGCGCTGATCGTTAAGATTACGCTTGATAATGGAACTACGGTGACGAAAAAAATTGTGTACTGAAATAAAATCTGAATCTGAAAAGAGCCCGTCATAACTGATGGGCTTTTTTATTTCTTGAGGTTTTTGTTAGTCCGGATGATGGCCTGCTCATTTTTATAGTCAATCCATTGTTGACCTTTCCATTTGCGCATGAACACATCGTAATGGCGCATGATGAGAATGTTGTACACTGCCTTGGACAGATTGGCCGCATTCCGCGGGAAAGCCCTCAGGCTCATCGAAAATCCCGGCGTGAGGTACTTCATATAGTGCCAGTACCCTTCCGGCATGTAGAGCATTTCACCGTGACTGAGATCGCATACGAGTCCGCGGGCGTTTTTCAGAGCGGGCCATTTCTCATAATCTGGGTTATCGAAATCGATGTCTTCACGTGCAATCAACGCGTGCGGTACCTTGTACATGAACCGGGTTTCGCTTTGCGGAAATATCACACAGCGTTTTTTTCCATGGAAATGAAAATGCAGTATGTTTGAATAATCGATGTCGTAATGCATGAAGACTTTTGAGTTTTCGCCCCCAAAGAACAACATCGGCAATTGCCTGATCAGCCTGAGACCCATATCGGGCCATTTGAAATCGAGTTTCAATACGGGCACTTCTTTCATCAGGTTGTAAAGGAAAATACGGTAATTTGTAGGGCCGGAAAGCAGCATGTCGACGTAATCGGACATTTTCATTTTCTTATGCGCCTCGTTGAAACCTTCTTTGTGCGAGACCGGGCGGTCGTCATACAATGGCACAATCTTATCCCCTGCCACAGCCTTCATATAAGCGAGATCCCATTTGGTAAACGCCGGCCAATCCTCGATGAGCTGCTCCACGACGACGGGTTTCTGTTTTTTTACATAGTTGTCGTAAAAGTCTTTTTTGGTGATGGTCTTTACGCGCTCAATTTGGGTTAAGTTCAGACTCATATGAGAAGATTGAAAACGAAATAAATTAAAAATGCCTTTGATGGTGTCAAAGGCAAAGTTAAAAAACCAATATTTTAATTATATAAATTTAACAAAACCGAAACATATCAGACTTTCGACTTTTGCGAAGCTTCGATATTTCTTTCGATTGTGTGTCCTGGCCTCGTCCATTTTGGCTTTTCGCCAAGCGCCGAAAATTTCGACTGTTCGGCTTCCACGGTTTCAGGTTGGGCGGCTTTTACGAAAGGTTTTTGCGGAATCAGCCCCAGCATGTCAAACATTTTCATGTCATCGTTCACATCCGGATTTGGTGTTGTAAGCAATTTATCACCCGCGAAGATTGAATTGGCTCCGGCAAAAAAGCACATCGCCTGACCTTCCCGGCTCATACTCATCCTTCCGGCGGAAAGCCTGACCTGCGTTTGCGGCATGACAATCCTGGTGGTGGCGACCATTCGGATCATTTCCCAGATTTCTACCGGCTTTTCATCCTCCATCGGCGTGCCTTCCACAGCAACAAGCGCGTTGATGGGCACCGATTCCGGCTGCGGATTCAACGTAGCCAACGCGACAAGCATGCCTGCACGGTCCTCAATGCTTTCGCCCATTCCGATAATCCCGCCACTGCATACGGTAACGTTCGTTTTACGCACGTTCTCTATGGTTTGCAGGCGGTCTTCAAATCCGCGTGTCGAGATCACTTCCTTATAATATTCCTCTGACGTATCAAGATTGTGGTTGTAAGCGTACAAGCCGGCTTCCGCAAGCCGTTGCGCCTGATTTTCGGTAAGCATCCCCAATGTGCAGCATACTTCCATATCGAGTTTGTTGATTGTCCGGACCATTTCCAAAACCTGATCAAACTCCGGGCCGTCTTTTACATTCCTCCATGCGGCTCCCATACAAACACGCGACGAACCACTCGCCTTGGCGCGCAATGCCTGGGCTTTAACATGGCTTACGGTCATTAAATCGTTTCCTTCGATATCCGTGTGATACCGTGCTGCCTGTGGGCAATAGCCGCAGTCTTCGGGGCATCCACCGGTCTTGATTGAGAGCAGTGTGGATACCTGCACAACGTTTGGGTCATGAAATTGGCGGTGGACGGTGGCCGCTTCAAAAAGCAGGTCCATCATGGGTTTATTATAGATTGCGATGATTTCGTCTTTTGTCCAGTCGTTTCTTGAAACACTCATACACTTGTTTTAATGTTGGTTCAAAAATAACGAATTCGCCCCGAACGGAAAAACATCGGGCAGCAAAGTTTAAATGTGCCGGCAAACCATAAAAAAAGACCGCAAAATACGGTCTTCAGTATGTTTAATGACGCACTTTTTTAATCTACACGGTTGATCTTCTCAACCTTATTCTTCCAGAACTGCATCAGGCAGAAAGAAACAATCATCGAAGCCGCTACTGATTCGAAAAGCAATCCGATGCAATAGGTGTAGATTGAGGCTTCGCCGCCCCCGAACAAAAATTCATCGGAAAGGCTTTCGAGGTAGGCTTCGCCGCCTTTGTAATAAATCAGCGAAAGCAATCCCGCGATACTCAGCACAGCTCCGATCATGGAGGTGATGATCGCCGAAATCAGGTTGGTGTTGTACCCGCGTATGCCTTCGTTGTAATTTTGGCTCAGCGTCCTGTTGACACCATATACTACTATAAATACGTTCAGCACACGCAGGTAAAAATGACCCGAAAGCCCAAGGGCGTCCATGATCAGAAAGTAAATTCCTATTCCTAGGAAAATAATAAATCCATTGATAAATTCTCTAGATAGTTTCATGATAATCCGGTTTTTGGTTATTGGAAAGATTTTGCATCTTAAATTCAACCTAAAATTACGAATTAATCCGGGCAAAGCTTTTCAATGGTCTTACAAAATTCCCATTTTGGCAAACTTTTAATAATAGTGTCGATATTGCTGGAATCTTTACCTAACTTCCTGACGATCTGGAAGCTATATAACGCAATGAAAATTCCCGATCCTCATCGAGCTTTTGCCGGAGCAGTTCAAGGCTTTCAAAATGCGCCTCGTCCCGTATTTTACAACATATGGAGACGGTAATGTCAGCGCCGTACAAGTCATCCTGAAAATCGAAATAATGGACCTCAATGGTTTGCGTCGTTCCACCCACGGTAGGATTGGTGCCAATACTCATCATGCCGTAAACCATACGCCCGTTAACGATACTGCGCACTACATAAATTCCTATTGCCGGTATGAGTTTATAGGTTTCACTGATGTGGAAGTTGGCCGTAGGATACCCTATGGTACGACCCAGCTGCCGGCCTCTAACGACTGTCCCGCTGAAAAAGTATTCGTATCCGAGGTATTGGTTTGCCAAGGCAATGTCGCCTGAAAGCAATGCGTTCCTGATTTTGGTGGAGCTGATGGCAATCTCATCAATTTCGATCGGTGAAATCTGCTCTACCTCGAATCCGTAGGCTTCCCCGAATTGGATCAGGTCATTGATGTCCGCCGTACGGTTTCTGCCAAAACGGTGATCATACCCGATGATGATCTTTCGGATGTTGAATTTCCCGACGAGGATGTCCTTCACGAACGCTTCGGCAGTGAGTCTTGAAAAATTTTTATCGAATGGATGGATGACGAGATTGTCCAGGGTGGTTTCGGCGAGCAGTCCGCACTTCTCACCAATCGTATTTAACAGCCGGATGTCATTGTCATCCTGGAGCACCATCCGCGGATGCGGGAAAAAAGTGAGTATGAGCGTCTCAAGGCCGCCATGGGCGCTTTGCAGCAGCCGTTCGATGATTTTCCTATGGCCGAGGTGCACCCCGTCAAAAGTCCCGAGCGTCATTACAGTGCCGTTTCCGGGTGTAAAATCATCGATGGAATTAAAGATTTTCAAGCTGGTCGATTTAACTGCAAATTTAGAGCATCTGCCCAAATTACAGTCATTTATCAAATTAAAATTTCCATTGCCAATCAAATGCGCGATTTCTTAAAAACCTTGGATTTTAAACTGCCGTTTGGCAAATTTTATTAAATTTGACTGACAATTAAACTTTTACGCGATGAAAAGAACATTACTCCTACTCCTGTTTTTCAATTTATTCTTTGGCGCTTATGGCCAGGGCGGCCGTTTGTGGACAAAAATCGAGTCCGACAAAACGCCCGTATCTGAAAAACTGGTTAAAAGATCGGTTCCCTCCAAATTTCAGGTATTTACGCTTGATATGGCGGAGCTGAAATCAAGATTGGCAGGTGCACCTGACCGAAAAGACAATAAAATAAAAGACGGCGTATTGCTTCAATTCCCGAATGAAACCGGCGTATTGGAAAACTACAGGGTTTTCGAATCGGCTGTAATGGATCCCGCATTGGCAGCAAAATATCCCGATATTAAGTCGTATGTCGGCATCGGCGCCGATGATGCTGCAGCCACGATTTGCTTTACCACGACGCTGTTCGGACTGCATTCCATGACATTATCAGGGAACCACAACAATGTGTTCATAGAACCTTACACCAATGACCTTAACAAGTATATGGTGTATGACAGGGGCAGCATCCTGACTCCGCCTGCGTTTGAGTGTTTTATGGATGAAAAATCGGACGATCAGCACCGCGATGCCAATAGCACGCAGTCAAGCACGCAAATTTTCCGCACGTACAGGCTGGCTCTTTCCTGCACGACAGAATACGCTGATTTCCATGTTAACGCCGCAGGCGTTTCGAGCGGAACCCTGGCTCAGAAAAAGGCTGCCGTATTGGCTGCGATGGTGGTCACAATGGCGCGGGTAAACGGCGTTTTCGAAAGGGATTTGGCCATACACATGAACCTGATTTCAAACAATGACGTACTGATCAACATTACGTCCGACAATTTCAGCAACACCAACGGCGGCTCGTTGCTCGGCCAGAATCAAAGTTTCGTAGACGCCAACGTAGGCAATTCCAATTACGATATTGGGCACGTATTCTCAACAGGAGGCGGAGGCATTGCGAGACGGGCCAGTGTATGCAACAGTGCTGAGAAAGCCAAAGGTGTGACAGGTTCAGGGGCTCCGGTTGGCGACGCCTTCGATATCGATTATGTTGCCCACGAAATGGGACACCAGTTCGGCGGCAACCATACCTTTAATGCCGACTTTACCGGAAGCGGATCTTGTGAAACGAATAAAAACCTGCCAACCGCAGTCGAGCCCGGAAGCGGAACCACCATCATGGCGTATGCAGGAATTTGCAATAACGTGAACAATGTGCAGAACAATTCTGACGCCCATTTCAGTTTCATGAGCATCCAGGAAATCGACAGCTATGTGGCATCCGGCGGAAATTGTTCGGCTAACGTCGCCATGACCAATTCACCTCCGGTCATTAAGCCGATTCCGAACTATACAATTCCGAAAAGCACGCCATTCATTTTAAAAGGAAACGCTACTGATGCCCAGGGCAACACGCTTACCTATTGCTGGGAAGAGAATGACCGTTGGAATGAAAATACAGCCGCGAAGTCAGCTCCACCGGTGGCTGCAAATGCCGGCGGCCCTAATTTCCGGTCAAGGCCACCTTCCGCTTCGCCGGAAAGATATATGCCATTGCTCTCCAGCGTGTTGGCGAACAACATCACACCAAATTTCGAAGTAGTGCCTTCTGTGGCCAGGACTATGAATTTTGTACTCACCGTACGCGATAACAATCTACTGGATGGAGGGCAAACGCAAAGAGAGGATATCACGGTAACCACAGCCAACGTTGGCCCGTTTGTGGTAACTGCCCCGAACACAACAGTGTCTTTCGTCGCGGGCTCGAACCAGACGATAACCTGGGACGTCGCCGGTACAACATCCAATGGCATCAATTGTAATTTTGTGGATATTTATATGTCGAGCAATTCAGGATCGACATTTCCGACGCTATTGGCAAGCGGTGTGCCAAATGACGGTTCAGAGATCGTGACAATTCCAAACCTGATCGGTTCAAGCAACCGCATTATGGTGCGCGCGACTGACAATATCTTCTATGATGTCTCCAACGCGAACTTCGCGATTTCAAGTCCGCCATCAAGTTTCTCTATCGCAATTGCAGGCATCGCAGGCAAACAAAACCAGACTGCCTGTGCAGGAAGCACTATCGTATATCCGTTGACATATGCTGCCCTGGGAGGATTTAACGGAAATACAACATTCAGCGTCACCGGAAATCCACCGGGATCTACAGTGACATTCTCGCCTAATCCGGTAAATGCGGGCGGCGGTGTAACGATGACCGTTTCGAATACATCAGGAATGCCCGACGGCTTTTATACAATGACGGTCACTGCAACATCAGGCGCCACAACCAAAACGGTAAACCTGTATTTGACGGCATCCGAAATATTCTTTTCCGTAGTTAGTCCCGTGAGCCCCGTGAATCTCTCGACTAATCAACCGACCAATGTCGTGCTGAATTGGACTGAAGACTCGTTCGCAGCGGACAGTTATGACGTGCAGCTTGCAACCGATGTAAATTTCGTAAATATTGTGGCGAATCAGACAGTAACCTCAAACAGTTTCCAAACTTCGCTTAACACAAACACCACATATTTCTGGCGTGTAAGGCCCAGGTTTAGTGCGTGTGCGGGATCTTATTCAACTGTATCACAATTTACTACCGGGACGTTAGGAGTTGAAGAACCGGCAGTTTTTAATTTCAGCCTATACCCGAACCCGAATAACGGCAGTTTCAACATTCAATCGGACAGGTTGGTTTCAGAAAACATCCAGATAATGGTCTACGACATGCGCGGACGGGTGATTTTTGACCAAAAATATCCCGGACGTGCTAACTTCGATGAGCGTATCCAACTGCCAAACGCACAGGCCGGCGTTTACCTGCTGTCTGTTTCCGATGGCGCGCAGAAAGCCATCAGGAGGATCGTAGTTAAATAAGTTGATAACATACAAGTGAGCGCTTTCATTCATTGAAGGCGCTTTTTTATTGCCAATACCATGTCTGAAAAAATTCGCTGCGGCTGGTGCGCCGGAGATGCACTTTATGAAAAATACCACGACGAAGAGTGGGGTGTTCCCGTTTATGAAGACCGGAAAATCTTTGAATTCCTGATCCTGGAAACCTTTCAGGCCGGTTTGAGCTGGATTACAATCCTTCGCAAAAGGGAAAATTTCCGCAAAGCGTTCGACAATTTTGATTATAAGAAAATAGCAAAATATGACGAAGCCAAAATCCAGGACTTAATGCTTGACGCAGGAATTATTCGCAACCAACTCAAAATCCGTGCGGCGGTCACAAACGCCCTAGCCTTTATGGAAGTGCAGCACGAATTCGGGACGTTCAGCAAATACATCTGGGGATTTGTAGACGGCAAACCGATTGTCAACAGTATGCGTGGCCTTTCACAAATTCAGGCTACAACACCTATTTCAGATGCCTTAAGCAAGGATTTAAAAAAACGCGGATTTAAGTTTGTCGGTTCTACGGTAGTCTATGCGCACATGCAGGCCACCGGCATGGTCGACGACCATATCGACAGTTGCTGGAAGAAAACGAGGGTTTAGGCTTTCAACAGCCATTCCATGAATTCCTTTCGCGGAATTTCGCGGCATCCTAAACTTTCCAGATGGCGATTGTGGATCTGGCAATCTACCAGTTCGTATTGCCCCGCCAGATGAATGAAGGCGGCTTTGGAGGCGTTCGGAATCAATGAAAACATACTTTCCCCCGAAAAGACGTGCCCCAGATCAATGCCATACAGTCCGCCGGCGAGTTGCCCCTGATGCCATACTTCAATTGATTTGGCAAGACCTTCCTCATGAAGCTGGCAGTAGGCATTTATCATTCCTTTGGTTATCCATGATCCCTGCTGGCCGGCGCGCGAAATTTTGCTGCATTGTGTAATCACCGCTTCAAAATCCCGATTGATTGTGATATCGAACATATTCCTGTTCAGGATATTCCGCATACTTTTGGAAATCCTGATTTCTTCAGGGAAAAGCACCATCCTTTGTGGCGGAGCCCACCAGATAATAGGTTCCTCTTCGTTGAACCAGGGAAAGATGCCGCTGCGATATGCCAATGCCAGCCTCTCTGCCGAAAGGTCGCCGCCGAGGGCCAGTACCCCATACTTATCGGCGCGCTCAACGGGTGGAAAATACAAGTCGTCTGTCAGTATATACATGGCAAAAAAAATCCTGACCAAAGCCAGGATGTTAACTCTTTTTTATTCTTAGAACGGCAAATCGTCGTGATCTTCTTCCTTGAAATCCGGCGCGGGCTCAAAAGCCGGTGCAGTCGGCGCGGCAGCAGCATATACAGGCGCTTCCGCAGCCATTCGTTCAATCCTCCAGCCTTGTATGCTGTTAAAATATTTTGTTTCACCCTGAGGGCTTACCCATTCGCGTCCCCGCAAATTGATCGAAACCTTCACGGGCTCCCCTACCCTGTAATTGTTCAGCAGGTCACATTTGTCCTGACCAAATTCGATCATGATGTGCTGCGGATACTGCTCTTCGGTTGTGACAACCAGTTCTCTTTTTCGGAATGTGGCGCTTACCTGTTGTTCGGCGTTGATCACTTTGATTTTTCCTGTAATTTCCATCGTCTTGTAATTTATTGTTGTTTAAATCCGTTCTGCCAGCAGCACTTTCCAGGCGGAAAGTACATCATCGCGGTCAAGATATTCCTTCGCCTTACGATGGATTTTCTCTTCATCATCAGCACTCAGCACACCCTTGACAGCGATGTTAGCTTTTACAAATATATTAATTTCTTCGGTAGTGGGCAACGATTCGGTGTTTCCTAATTTGCCCAGGTCGTTTCCTGAAAACACCTTACTATCTTTTACAAAATCAGGTATTTGGTCCACACCGATACCCAATGTCGTAAGGGGTTTGGGGACTTCAAAAAGGCCTGCATTCGACCGGGAATACCAGTTGGCTCCAAGCCTGGAAACCAAATCGATCTTATGCTGATCGATTGCTCCGTTTTCATCAAGCACTGATTCGTGCACGTGTATCTTAAGCACTTCGCAGATTACAAGATTCCCTGCACCGCCGCCGCTGCCCAACGCGATAATATCGTTCACCCGGCATTCAAACTGCACGGGGCTCTCGGCGACGCGATATGGCTTTACAATGTCAGACGGTAGCTGTGTCAAGCCTGATTTCAGGAATTCATTCACCCCATCGGGATATTCGGTGCTGGAGAGCGATGCCTGTTGCACGATGTCGTAATTCACCACGTTGATGACGACCTCTTTGGTGGCCTGCACATTGAGCAACGTATGTTTTACGGTATTGTCACGCACGCGCCTGGCGGGTGAGAAAATCAGTATCGGCGGGTTTGAGCTGAATACGTTGAAAAAACTGAACGGTGACAGGTTCGGAATCCCGTTTTGATCTATGGTGCTCGCAAAGGCAATCGGGCGCGGGCCGACGGCGCTTTGCAGGTAGCCCTGTAACTGAACTGGTGAAAGGTCTTTGGTTTCGAAGCTGGGCATGGAATGAAGTTTTTGCAAAAATACGCAAATGTTACGACGATTCCCTAGCCCGGATAGCAGTGGAAATCCTTTTTAAAGGAATTGGCGGCGCAGCGAGGCAAATCCTTTAAAAAGATTGCAACAAATAGCCGGAAAAGCTTCAAAAAATAAAAATCGCTATATTTAACGCACAAATTATACCCATGGAATTTTCGGAAAGGAGGAATGCCACACGCTGGGCGATTATCGCCGCTTCGTTTGTGATTGTGTTGCTGATCTTGTGGAATACTTACGCGCTGTTCCAGATTTTTAAGAACGAGGAGCGCATTAAGCTCGAAAACTGGGCGCTGGCGCAGGAAAAAATCAACTCGATTGATGTCAATGATGTCAACGCCGACCTCGAGCTGCCATTTGCGTTGGCCCAGCATCCGCCGAGCATCCCGATTATCCTGGCCATGAACAACACCATCGTGAATACCAATGGCATCGACGAGGCTATTTTAAAGGATAAGAGAAAGCTCAACGACTACATCAACAAACTTAAATCGCTGAACGACCCGATTGTCACCAGGCTATCTAAGGACAAGACGCAGTACCTTTACTATGGCGATTCGTCTTTGCTGAACAAACTGAAATATTATCCCGTCGCGCTGCTGCTGATCATCTTTCTTTTTGCTACCGTGGTTTACAATTTTTACCGAAGCACGAAGATGGCGACGCAGAACAAGCTTTGGGCCGGAATGGCCAAGGAAACCGCGCACCAGATCGGCACGCCGCTGTCATCGCTTCTCGGCTGGCTTGAAATCATGAAAGCGGACCAAGTTGATGAGACCACGGTGAAGGAGATCGAGAAGGATGTGGTGCGGTTGCAGTCGATTGCGGACCGTTTTTCGAAAATCGGATCGGAACCGATACTCGAAGAAAAGGACATCATTGCCGAGACAGAAGCCTCAGTGGAATACCTCAAATCCCGTTTTTCAAACCAGGTTGCCTTTACATTTACGGGGCCACACTACCCGGTGATGGTGATGGTCAATCCTATATTGCACAGCTGGACCGTGGAAAACCTCGTGAAAAATGCGATCGACGCGATGCGCGGCAAAGGCAATCTTGACATTGCCATTATCGATGGCGACCGTTTTTTACGGATTTACATTTCAGATACGGGAAAAGGCATCCCGAAGAAACAATTCCGACGCGTGTTTGAACCCGGGTTCACTACAAAGAAGCGCGGTTGGGGACTGGGGCTGTCACTTACCAAGCGGATAGTGGAAGAATATCACGATGGCAAAATCAGGGTGTTGCATTCGGAACTCGGGAAAGGAACGACCATAATGGTCAGTTTCCGGAAACTTGTCAGGTAAGACGTGGCTAAAAAAAAGGTTTCGGAAAACGTATGGTTTACGCCTCCCGAAATCCTGAAGTCAAAAAAAACCCGGCAGTTGCCGGGTGATTTTTTACGGGGTACTGGTGAAGGTTTCCTTTACCACCTCGTTGTCGCCGTCGCCATCGAAATCGTACGATGCTTCGACCTGCATGGTTTGTGCGTTCAGGCTCAACACTTTGCCCGTTCTCGAAACGCCTGCTGCCGTGAGTGTGATCACGTTACCGCTTACGGTGTATGTGTACTGATCCACGACTTCCTCGCAATCTACTACATCAACGTCGCGCACGACGCCTCCCGTTTTCAGTTCAATGTAGTCCTTTCCGCAGGTTTCGTGGTCATCGTAAGGGAAGGTTTGCCCGGCCACTTCGTAAGACACGTAGTACCATTTTCTTTGCAATAGGCTTTGGTCGATAGATGATGACCCGTTGTCGTCATCACCTGAGCAGGACGCCAGCAACAATGTCGCAGCACCCAGAAGCATGATTTGTTTTTTCATGTTGATTGTGATTAATGATTGATGAATTATTTCGGTGCAATATTACTGCATCAAAATCAAACACACAATCAACCGAAAGGTGGATAAATAACGTTACAGGTTTGCGCTGATGGCCGCGGCGAGCGCCTCAAATTCTGGTTTGTCGAGCGTCACTTTGTTCTGGAAACGCATGTCGCCCATCTCATTTAAAGGAATCAGGTGAACGTGGACGTGCGGGACCTCCAGCCCAATGACAGCCATGCCGACGCGGTCACAAGGAACGGTTTTCCCTATCGCGAGGGCCACTCTTCGGGAAAACTGCATCAGTCCGGTATACGAATCGGCATCGAGGTCAAAAAGTTTATCGACTTCTTTTTTGGGGATACAAAGCGTATGCCCTTTTGTATTCGGGTTCACATCGAGGATGGCGATGTGATGGTCGTCCTCGGCGATTTTATACGAAGGCAGTTCGCCATTAATGATTCGGGTAAAAATACTCGGCATAGGTTCCTCTTCAAGATTAATCCCTCGACACTTCAAGCACTTCAAACTTCAGGATGCCGTTTGGTACGGTGATTTCAGCGACTTCTCCGACCGATTTTCCAAGCAATCCCTTCCCGATTGGAGAGGTTACGGATATTTTCCCGGCTTTAAGATCGGCTTCACTTTCGGCAACCAATGTATATTTCAATTCCATGCCATTGGCCTGATTTTTGATTTTCACGTTAGACAGCACCAGTACTTTGGACACGTCAAGCTGTGATTCATCAATCAACCGGGCATTGGCATATAAATCTTCCATTTTGGAAATGCGCATTTCGAGCAGTCCCTGTGCTTCCTTCGCTGCGTCGTATTCGGCATTTTCGGAGAGATCGCCCTTATCGCGTGCCTCGGCGATGGCTTGCGAGGCCTTCGGGCGTTCTATGCTCTTTAACTGTTCCAGTTCGTCTTTCAGTTTTTTCAGTCCTTCGGCAGTATAGTATGATACGTTACTCATAATTTCATCGTTTATAAAATAGAAAAAATCCCATCTGCAACGGGATTTCTTTTGACAAAGATAGTATTTTTCAGTTGGCCCCATAATTATATGTTAATCATGGAGAACCCAAAGTTAATTAAATTAAATTTGTCCGTACAATTATCAGCTGATTTTTTTGATATGAAACGCATAATACCGCTTTTTACCTTAATACTGTTAGCCGCCTGTTCCGGAAGCAGCTCAAGATACCGCAATCCGTTTCTACCCGAATACGGCTTTTCGATGGACATCAATACCAATTTACCCACGCTGAGCGGACTCAACTCACCCATAAACCCGATCATCATTCCTGACAACGGAAGCGGGATTACAATCATCGCCATGAAAATTTCCGATAACGATTACCGTGCCTGGGATGCCCATTGCCCGAACCAGACGCCGTCGGCCTGTTCGCTGATGGACATTGACGGGGTGAACGCCGTCTGTTCCTGTGAAAATTATCAGTACAGCATTTTCTCCGGAGACGGGCCTCAGGGCGACTACGCCATGAAACCCTACCGGATTTCAGTCATAGGGAACAACCTGCTCCGCATATCCAATTAAAAAACCGGCCTTGACGCCGGTTTTTTTTATTTAAAATTTCAATGTCAGCCCGGTGAGGAAATTAAAGCCCGCCTGCGGATAGTAATAAGGATAAACGTCATACATATAACCGTTTGAGGCATATTGCTTGTCGAAGAGGTTGTTGATGAGGATATTGACTGTAATCGTCCTGAAAACTGCCTTGGGCCGGAATTCGTACGATACGTTCATGTCGTTTACGAAATAGTCCGGAAGCTTCGCAGAAGGCAGTTCAATATTATTCATGAATTGTTCCCCTACAAACTTGGAAAGCAATGACGCCTGGAAGTGTGCAGTTGGTCTATAAACCAGAATATTTCCGGCAATTACCGATGGTGAATAAGCGATATCCCGTGTTCCATAATTTTGTCCGGCCACATCCAGGTCTACATTTTTATTCATGCTTAATGTAAAGTTGGGACGGATAAGAAGTTGTTTCGAAAGAGCATAAGTCACATCGGCTTCAAATCCGAGACGGTAGCTTTTTTCGCTGTTAGATCGGATCGGATTACCGACATCGTCAAGGTTTCCGGTAAGAATGAGCTGGTCTTTATATGCCATATAGTAAAAGTTGGCGTTGATTTTCAATTTATCCGAAGTATTTCTCCATCCCAATTCAAAATCATTGAGTTTCTCCGGGCGCGCATTGCCGCTTTCATAATCGGTGCGGTTGGGTTCGCGCTGGGCTTTGGCATACGAAAAATAAAATGCGTTAGTGGGGTTCATGGCATAGTTGATTCCGGCCTTAGGGTTGAAAAAATCAAATGTATCGTCGACGGGCTCTGCCTGCACGCCATCCGCTTTATAATGTACATTGCGGTATTGCAGGTCTCCGAATACGCTCCATTTTGCGGTCAATCTGTAATTCGCCTTTGCGAAAAAATTGCCGTCGGTTTTCACGGCGTAATCGTCATAATAGTGGTCTCCCAATTCACTTTGCGACGCGAAACGTGCCCAGATGACTTTCCCGAAGTGGTCGCCTTCATATTTGTTCCAGCCGCCACCGAGGATGACGTCAAGTTTCTCCGAAGTATAATTTCCGGAAAATGTCATGCCGTAGAAATCGTTGTCGAGCCATTTCTGGCGCACCAGATCGGTCGTGGTTTCCAATCCGACCGGTATCAGTCCGTACTCCTCAAAATCAGCGTCCTCCTTATAATTTTCATAATAGCCTTTGCCTTTGGTATAGTGCAGCGCAGTGTTCAGTTTCCAGGAATCAGAAAGCCTTTCATTCCAGTGCAACTGGTAATGGTCCTGGAAATAGTTGTCGGTTTCGTTGTCGTAGAAACGGGTTTGGCCGTTTTCATCGGTGAAGATTCCGGCAGAGTTAAAGGTACGGTCGCGGAACAGGGTCTCTGCATCGATACCATTCCAGGATTGGTATGTTTTTTCACTGCCACCGAAGACGAGCGCCTTGATTAATGTCGTTTTTCCGACGTAAGTCCCCTGAAGGAAATACGATTTCAGATCGGATGCGGCGCGGTCAATGTACCCGTCGGAATTAATCAACGACAGTCGGCCCGCAAGCTCAAACCCCTTGTTCAGCAATCCTGAGCTGAATTTCACCGTGTGCTTCCAGGTATTAAAACTGCCAAACGAATTCGAGATTTCGCCATTGGCTTCCTTAGCGAAGCTGTCCGTTAAAAGATTCAGGCTGGCTCCGAAAGCACCCGCGCCGTTTGTTGATGTTCCTACGCCACGCTGCAATTGCAGGCTTTCTACGGAAGAAGCAAAATCAGGCATGTTGACCCAGAACGTGCCGTGGCTTTCCGCATCATTGTACGGGATGCCGTTGATCGTCACGTTGACGCGCGTGGCATCGCTGCCGCGCACACGGATTCCGGTATAGCCGACCCCGTTGCCCGCATCAGAGGTGGTCACGACCGATGGCAAAAAATTCATCAGGATGGGAATATCCTGTCCGAGGTTCCTCGATTTGAGTTCCTCCTTACCGAGATTGCTGAAGGTTACCGGCGTCTTGGATGTGGCCCTGACCGCGGATACGAGTACTTCATCGAGCGGCATGGTGCGTACGGAATCTACGGGCTTGTCCTGCCCGATTGCGGACGCTGAAAAGAAGAGCAATGCGGCAGCACATGGCGCTGCGTGAGGGATGGAAGCCAGGTGCCCCGCACCGCGTACAGCCCGACCTCGTTGCCGATGTGATTTGAACGTGAGTTGTCGTGTTTTAGCAACGAGGGCACGCCCTGAAAAAAAAGAAAATAAAGTTTTCATTCGTAAGATTTTACGAATAAAAGGGGCAATTATTCTTATTGTTAATAATTGAAATGTGCGTTGCTGACATTCGCTGCAGTCGAAAGCGGCTCGGCGGTCCCTTGGCGGCATTACCCGCCCAGGTTCTTTGGGTATAATCTCAGCCCTTGGTAGAGCACCCCTTTGAGACGCGCAAATTTATTGATTTAATACCAAACAACCCGCAATCGAAGGTTAAATTTCCGGACGTTTCCTGGATTGTTTGATTTCAGACTGGCTGCGCTTCTCCCTGATGCGTTTTTCGATGACTGAGCGCGGTACTTTGGTCGGTTTTCGTTTTTTGGGAACCCGGAGCGCGTTGGTCATGATGTCAAGGAATCTTTTGGTGACGATTTCCCTGTTCCTGAGCTGGCTGCGGTCTTCATCGCAATTCAGGATCAGGAGGTTGTCGGTGGTGAGCCTTGCGGTGAGGTTTTGTATCGCCAGGGCTTTCTCTTCTTCAGAAAGCGATCCCGACGCAGGCAGGTCGAAGGTGAGCACCATTTTCGACGATACCTTATTTACATTCTGCCCGCCGGCCCCACTGCTGCGGACGGCCTTGAATTGCAGCTCTGATAAGATTTTTACGGCGTCCATTACTGCGGTTGGTGCGGTGGTTTGAGTAAGTCGTTGACAGTTTTGACGGGGTTAAAGGTAACCAGCGGCACCTGCACAAAAACGGTGATCCACTGGGCCATCGCGCCATTCCACAATCCGGGAAGCTCATATGCCTTTAACGGACGCCCGTTTTTGTTTTTGTCGACGATGAAGCCGCTGTTTTTATCCACAAACTGCAGCAGGTCAAATTTCCTTCCTTTGTAATCCTTGAGTCCGCAGACGAGGTCCACCGGATTAAAATGGGTCGCATTCCTGAGGATTTCGACCTGGGACGGATTTTGCAGGTCAATCTGCGTCGACTCTACAATCTGCAGCGAGATGTTCCCCTTCTTATCAAGCACCCAGAACGGGCCGCCACCGGGCTCGCCTTCATTTTTGACCATGCCGCACACGCGGATCGGGCGGTTCAGGATCCCCATCAAGTATTCCTGTTTGTTGGTGAGCGTGTATTTTTCGAAATCGTCTATAATGTTGCTGTTGAGGCGCGTTTTGGCAAACGCGATAATGTCGGGGATATCGTTATCGCTGATACTTCCCGATTCCAATTTGCGGAGCCAGGCATTGATTTCCTGCTGCAACTCGATCATGAGGCCCGCGAGCGCTTTCTTATAAAATGCAATTTCCTCGATATGGTTTTGAATTACATTGTCGATGTTCTTGATAAATACGATGTCGGCATCGAGCGTATTGAGGTTCTGGATCAGTGCGCCATGGCCGCCCGGACGAAAAACCAATTGGCCCTGGTCATCGCGGAAAGGCTTGTTCTCGAGGTCGACGGCCAGGGTGTCCGTCGCTTTGTCCTGATAAGAGAAATTCACATTGATGTGGTTGCCGTGTTCTTTTTCAATTTGTTTCTTGACCGCATCGATGATTTGCTCAAACGCAGCCTGGTGTTCCGGTGACACGGTAAAGTGGAGGTTGGACACATTCCCGTCGCACGCATACAGGCAGCTTTCATTCAAATGTTCCTGCACGGGCGTGGCGATGTGCGTCTCGTATCGGTGGAATGGCAAAATCCCTTTGGGTTTTCCGGCAAAATCAAAATGCTTGGAAGACAGCATGGCCTTTATAAAGTAATAATCGCGCAGGTCTTTGCTGAACGACCTGAAATTTGAATAGCTTTTGCGCAGCGACAAATCAATCTCCTCATAAAATGGCAGTTTCTCCAAACCGATGAGAAAAACAGCTAAAGCCGTGGCGTTTTTACGGTTGATGTACGCGTTGATTGTTTCCTCCTCAATATTGAATTCATTGAGAAACTCGCTCAGGAACTTGAACATTCGGCTGGCTGCACCGGAAGCCGGGACAAATTTCTTGAGCTTGTATTTTGAACGCATCTTACCGAAGTAGTCTGCGTATCTTTTATAGTCTTCGTCGGTAAACCTGAGGATGCCGTCGTCTTTTGTCGCAGGGCGGTCGAGCACCGTTTTGGCAATCCCTTTGGTAAAAACCCCGATGTGCTTTTCAATGGTGTAAGGCGAAACGCCCTGGTTGTAGATCCTGATAAAGTCCTGTGAAGTGAAACCCATTTCCCGGGCCTTCTCGTAATCGTTGAGGATGGCCACGGCCTTTTCGAACCGTTGCTGTTTGGGGCCCGAAAGGACGATATAGGGTTTTTCATTTTCGACGAGCGCCTTTTCAAAAATGCCGAACGTGGTCCTGCGATCCTGCGGACGGTCACGTAAATCATCATTTTCCCAAGGCACATCGACATCGGTGAGGAAAAACAGGTCGTATTTGTGTTTGCGTGCGGCCTTATCCAACACCGGATCGCAGAAATTATAATACATTTCCGAAAATACTTTGGTGACCATCAGATTGGTATCGCAGAAAAGGTACTTATTTGCCGTGAGTAACGCGTCATTTTCAGTCCTTACCTGCCCGATGGCAATGGGCAAAAGATCCTCAGGCTCGCATGCCTTTTGTTCGGAATCCCATTTTTGCTGCAGGTAATCGCGCGCAAATTCGGGCGCCCAGACGGTCTCGAAATGTGCCGCAAGTTGTCTGGCAAGCGTCGTTTTACCGGTTGATTCGGGTCCGAAAAGCGCAATTTTTATAGTAGTTGTCGCTTGTTGCTTAAGATTCTCTTCCATTCTAAATAAGCCGAAATGGCCAGCAAAGTAAATATTAAATATTGTAAGGACAGCATGCCCAGTCCCCTATAGGCATACAGCGGCGTTACAATGATATCACCGACAATCCACAATGTCCAGTTCTCTATTTTCTTTTTGGCCATGTACCACATCGCGGTGAAGAACAATCCCGAGGCGAAAATATCAACGTAATTATCGGTGTTGATGGGCTGCCCGAAGACTTTATAGAGCGCGTAAACTACAAAAATTGTGATAAAAAACAGCAGGATGCCTGTTAATTTTTCTTTATGGCTGGTTCTTGATATGGGCAGATTCTGCTTATTGTCGCCACTTTTTGCCCAGTTGTACCAGCCGTAAAAACTCATGATCGTAAAATAAATATTGACCGACATGTCGCCGATGTAACCGGCGACGTAAAGCAGGTAAGACGTAACAATTGTGGCGATCAAGCCTGTTGGGTACACCCAGATATTTTCTTTTCTCGCAAACCACACACTGATAATGCCCAGTACAAATGCGACAAATTCCAATGCGATCTGCCACGCTGGAATGGTATTATAATAATTCAGGAAGAAATCGGTCATGGTTTTGTGTCAAAAAAATGAATATCATTTTCGAATGCGGTTCCGATGACGACCAGGTCTGCACCGTTTTGAAATGCCGCTTCAATCCCCTGTCCCGTGCGTATTCCGCCGCCCACGATCAACGGAATGGAAATGCACCCGGAAACCTCTTTAATAATGTCCGGCGGCACGGCGCTCGCGGCGCCACTTCCGGCTTCGAGATACAGGAGTTTGTGCCCCAACATTTCGCTTGCCATCGCGGTATGGATAATGGTTTCGACATCAGAAACCGGCATGGGTGTGGTTTTACTGACGCGCGCCACGGCAGTCTCGCTGCCGCTTTCAATCAGGAGGTATCCCGTCGGGAGGATTTCAAGACCGGTCTTTGCGAGTATCGGCGCCGCCTGTACGTGATGTCCGACGAGGAAATCAGGGTTTCGGCCTGAAAGCAAAGACAGGAATAAGATGCCGTCTGCCCTGTCAGAAATCTGGGAGGGGTTTCCGGGGAACAGGATCACGGGTACATCGCAGGCCTTTTTGAAGAACGAAACCAACTCACTGATGCGCGGCGTAGCCACGTGGCTTCCGCCGATGAAAATATGCGAGGCCGGCGAGGCATTTATCTTTTGGCTCAAAAGCCCCAGCGTCTCCCAGTTGATTTTATCAGGATCAAGTAGGATGGCAAGCAATTTCCGGCTTTCTTTTTTAGCCGATAGTATGGCCTCGTAAATGGTTCCCATATCAATGCCGTTCGAAAAGATAGACGATGGTGTATTGCTCGATTTCCTCAAAATACACATCAAAATGCCGTTCAAGATTATTGAAGCGCAAGGTGGCGGTGGTTTGTTTATCGGACATTTCAAATGACTTTACCTCGATGTGGTCCTTGAAACTGATGCCTCTTTCGTTCCGGATTTTAAAGACAGCTTCCTTCACCCCCCAGTTGACGGTGAGCTTGTTGATGTAATCCGGATCATCCTGATCAAGTACAAATGATGGCTCGGCGAATTTATGGGCAATGACCGCAATCTTTTCGCGTCGCAATTCCAAATCAAGGCCCGTGATGCGGTCACTGATGATAATAGCGGAAAAGTTGTGAGAATGCGAAATCGAAATGTGTTTTCCGTCGGATAAATGGGGCTTCCCAAATGGATCGTAATACAGGTCCGAATCGCTGTAACCCGCGGTCAGGAGCAACCGGCGCACGCTTAAAAAGCCCCTCCGGTGCGCCTCCGATTTAAAATTCCTGAGGCGGTCAAGGCTCCTTTGCGTCAGGTGCAGCCCCTCAGATAATGCTTCCGCGGTCTCGGTAATATTCCACAGCAGAAGCGCGGTATCAGGGAAACAATTCGTGGCTTTGTAAATCGGCATTGTGTCGTGATAAGGAAACCCAAACCCCGGAAATATCGGAAATCGGCTCCGGAAATTATTTTGTTGATTTTTAAAAACTTACGCCGGCCTGAACATTTCACAAAAAATTGAAAATACTTTCAAAATCATAAGTTATTGCCTAAATTTGCCGACTCGAAGCCCGAAAAGGCGGGCCAAGCGTTTATTAAATTTTTACCCTTACAAATATAACATAAATGGATACGACAACGATGCCTTATGTGGCTTACAAAGTAAAAGACATTTCCCTCGCTGCCTGGGGAAGAAAAGAAATCGAACTGGCCGAGGCCGAAATGCCGGGATTGATGGCACTTCGCGAAGAGTACAAGGATGAACAACCATTGAAGGGGGCGCGCATTGCGGGTTGCCTTCACATGACCATCCAGACTGCGGTCTTGATTGAAACCCTGATCGCGTTGGGCGCGGAAGTGACCTGGTCATCATGCAACATTTTCTCTACTCAGGACCAGGCTGCGGCGGCCATCGCTGCTGCGGGAATTCAGGTATATGCGTGGAAAGGACTTAACGAAGAGGATTTTGACTGGTGCATCGAGCAAACATTGTTCTTCGGTGAAGACCGTAAACCGCTGAACATGATCCTTGATGATGGTGGAGATTTGACGAATATGGTTTTTGACCGTTATCCTGAATTGGTTGCAGGCATTAAAGGTTTGTCTGAAGAGACGACGACCGGTGTTCACAGGTTGTATGAAAGAATGAAAAACGGGACGCTGGTAATGCCGGCAATCAACGTGAATGATTCAGTGACCAAGTCGAAGTTTGACAACAAATACGGCTGTAAGGAATCGGCAGTGGATGCGATCCGTCGCGCGACTGACGTGATGCTCGCAGGAAAACGCGTCGTGGTTTGCGGATATGGTGATGTGGGTAAAGGTACTGCGGCTTCATTCCGGGGTGCGGGTTCTATCGTTACGGTTACCGAAATCGACCCGATCTGCGCGCTTCAGGCTGCCATGGACGGTTTCGAAGTGAAAAAACTCAATACAGTCATCGCTACTGCAGATATCGTAATCACCACTACAGGAAACAAGGACATCGTTTTGGGAAGCCACTTCGAGCAGATGAAAGATAAGACCATCGTTTGTAACATTGGTCACTTTGATAACGAGATCGACATGGCGTGGCTGAACAAAAACCACGGCGCTTCGAAAATCGAGATCAAGCCGCAGGTTGACAAATATACGATTGCAGGAAAAGATATCATCATCCTTGCGGAAGGCCGCTTGGTGAATCTGGGTTGTGCTACAGGCCACCCGAGTTTTGTAATGAGTAACTCGTTTACAAACCAGACTTTGGCTCAGATCGAACTGTGGAAAAACAGCGCGAACTACAACAATGAGGTATATATGTTGCCGAAGCATCTTGATGAAAAAGTAGCGGCGTTACACCTTGCCAAATTAGGCGTGGAACTGGAGACTTTGAGAGAGGACCAGGCTGCTTATATCGGTGTTGGTGTTGAAGGGCCGTTTAAACCGGAGTATTACAGATACTAGTCTTTGGATTATAAGACTGTAAGATTATAGGAAAACCCTCGCTGAAAAGTGGGGGTTTTTTGTTTTATATTTAGCCAATGAAAAAGCTACTTTTAATCGGTGCCATCCTGTCGTTACAGGGATGTGCGATTTACGGCCTCACCGATGATTCCGGAAAACTGTCGAAAGAACAAAAGGCGATGATTGTCGCTACTGCCGATTTCAACGCGAAACAACCCAATAAGATTTATGCCATCAACGGCAAGGCGCTCCGAGCGGAATTGCAGAAATACCCTAAGTCGCTCGTCTATGTATTTACCAACGGCTGCGGTGCCGAATCCTGCAAGCCGCTGATGACTTACGACAATTACGCCAGAAAGAACAATATCAAACTGTTCCTTGTCATGAACGGCTACGGCAATTTAGATTATACGCTGGCGGTGCCGCATCCTGAACCGCTGTATGCGATTGACAATGATTATTACAACTGTACTTTCCGCGGGACATACACCCGTCATTTTGAAAATGACCTGACCGGAAAACCGACCAGGCAGAAAAACACCGAGGGCTGGCAGGGAAGCCTGTACTTATTTGATTACGGGCAATTGGAGAAAACGCTGATTGATTTGCCTTTGGAATAAAACAAGAAACCTCTTCTTTAATAGGTTTCCTGAGTTCTTAAGTTCGCTACAGCTTCAATTTTCCTGAAATCTGCCGGCCGCCATCGTCCAATTTGATGATGTAGACTCCTGATGGGAACCTTGAATAGTCGAAAGACAGATTGGCAGGGACTTTTCCAGAAACGACTTTTGCGCCTGTAACTGAAAACAGTTCAAAATTTTTGCCAAGCAGTTGATTTGAAAACTGCATCGTTTGTAAATTTTGATTCACAATGACAAGTTGATTCAAGTTGATGTCAGTCGTACTTAGGGAACCGTATCTTTCGACAGCGTAATCGTAATTATCACTTTCTATTTCATATAGATAGCCTTGGGGCAACAGTTTTGCCGTGTATTGATTGGTATCGGTATCGTATACGAAAAGTCGGGTGCCCGTTTCGTCATTCCCGATGAAAATCATGCTGTTGGACAGCTGATCAAACGTCCGGTTATAGAACTGGTAAGAAATTACTTCCGGAATCTCCATCAGCGATTCCAACCCTCCCTGGCTGCTGATTTTACCCACGTGAAACAAATAGCCCTGGCCATTATTCACATCTGTAGTGATTGTGGTGAAAGTCGCGAATATAGTATCTGAATCATTGCTGAACTCCAACCCGATGTTTCCTAAAATGGGCAATCCTGTGATCAGGGTCTCCGTATAGCTGAATTCATTACTGTTGACCGGAACGCTGACCAACTTCAGTCCGCCTGAGTCAGACATTACAAAATAATAAATCCCGAGATTGGAATCGAAACACGAGCTGTCAGGATAAAACTGCGCGTCGGCAGGGAAATTAAATGTCCCTATCGTCAGGTCCTCATTAGTAGCCGGATTATATTTTTTTAAAACTTTTTGGTTATTGCTGTTATTGTCGTAGGAATAAACATTGCCGGTCTGCATATCGCATTCTGATGAGCCATTGGTCACTATGGTCGCGCTGTTAAATTCAAGCAGATTATTCAGGGCATTGAATTCAAGGATACCGCTGGCATTACCGACATTGACTTTCGCTATAAAATCCCCATTGGCAGCATTGAAGGTAGAGTTCGCGATGATGATTGAGGTCACGTCGGTAGCGACCGTCGATACGTTTCCGGGTGCATCAGCTTCCCATTTGATAATATTAGAGGTACCTTGTCCCGGAAGGGTTTGGAATCCTATCAATTTCATTTGAGCAATGCAAATCCAGGGCAGAAAAAATGTGCAGGTCAAAGCGCGTAATTTTGTTTTCATAATATCAACAGTTTCATAATGATGAAGTTACGACATTTCATCACGCAAAACGCATAAAAACAAAAAATAACGCAGCTGTTAAAGACGGGCAGATTTGGCATTAAAAAACCCCGGATCTTGCGAAACGGGGTTTGATTTTTATACGGATGTATTCTTAAGCTTCGAATGGAAGGATAGACACGTATGATTTGTTGTCTCCTTTTTTCTGGAATTTTACAATTCCGTCAACCTTAGCGTGCAATGTGTGGTCTTTACTGATGTACACATTAGCGCCTGGGTTGTGCTTAGAACCCCTTTGTCTTACGATGATGTTCCCGGCGATGGCAGCCTGGCCTCCGTAAATCTTCACGCCTAAACGTTTCGATTCCGATTCCCTACCGTTCTTGGAACTACCGACACCTTTTTTGTGAGCCATGACGTTATACTTTTAAAAATTAATTGTTCTCTTCGGTTGTAGTCTCTTCGGTTGCAGCTTCTTTCTTCGCAGCAGCTTTTTTCTTGGTACCACCCATAGTGATTCCTGAAATCTGGATCTGCGTCAACGACTGGCGGTGACCGTTTTTCTTCTTGTAACCTTTTCTTCTTTTCTTTTTGAAAACGATTACTTTGTCTCCTTTTAAGTGTGATAACACTTTGGCTTCTACTGAAGCACCTTCTATAGCGGGGGCGCCCAATGTGATCGTTCCGTTGTCATCCAACAAAAGTACTTTCCCGAATGATACGGAAGCACCTTCGTCATCAGCCAGCCTGTGAACGAAAACCTTAAGGTCTTTGCTTACTTTAAACTGTTGCCCTGCTATCTCTACGATTGCATACATAACAAATTGGTTTATTAATTTTAAGGTTGCAAATATACAACTAATATTCACTCACGCAACCCCTTGACGAAAATTATTAACCGTCAATTGTTCATTAACTGTCTTCGCGGGCTTCCGCACAACCGTCCGCTTCGCCCTTTCCTTGGTTTGGCCGAGCCGTAAATAGGACCACGCTGCCTTATGCATGGGTCATCCCTGCGCCAAAAACATTTAAAACCCGAATGGAAATCCTGTAAAAAAAACTACATTTGGCGTAACAAATAAAATGGTAATTATACCAATAGCAAAATCAAACAAAATATTAACTTATGAAAAACTCATTGATGGCTTTAAGTGGTGCACTTATGCTTGGAGGTATGGCTTCAGCCCAGAACGTGGCTTTTGAAGAGTACAATTTGGACAATGGCATGCACGTCATCCTGCACAACGACCCGTCTGCACCGGTCATCATTACCTCGGTAATGTACCACGTGGGCGCCAAAGACGAAAACCCGGAAAGGACGGGATTTGCACACTTCTTCGAACACCTTCTGTTTGAAGGTACTGAAAACATCAAACGCGGCGAATGGTTTAAGATCGTAACTTCAAACGGAGGAACGAACAACGCCAACACCACTGAAGACCGCACTTACTATTTTGAGGTTTTCCCTTCAAACAATATCGAGCTGGGCTTGTGGATGGAATCAGAAAGGTTGCTTCACCCGGTCATCAACCAAATCGGTGTAGATACCCAGAATGAGGTGGTGAAAGAAGAAAAAAGGCTTCGCTACGACAACAGCCCGTACGGCCAATTGATCCCGGTTGTAAAGAAAAACATGTTTAAGGTACACCCTTACCGTTGGACCACCATTGGATCGATGGAGCACCTCGATGCAGCAAAACTTGAGGAATTCCAGGCTTTCAACAAGAAATTCTATATCCCCAATAACGCGGTACTCGTAGTTGCCGGAGACATCAGCAACAAAGAGCAGACCAAAAAATGGATCCAACAATATTTCGGACGGATTCCTAAAGGACCAGCCATCACAAGGCAGACATTCACGGAAGCGCCGATTACAAAAACCATCACCGATACTTTCGAAGACCCGAACATCCAGATCCCGATGATCGTTACGGCTTACCGTACCCCTTCGATGAAAACCCGTGACGCACGCGTTCTCGACTTCATTTCAGGCATATTGAGCGACGGTAAGAGTTCAAGGCTTTACAAAAAAATCGTTGATGATAACAAGACCGCTCTCCAGGTAGGTGCTTTCAGCTACAGCCAGGAAGACTATGGTACTTACATCCTATACGGACTGCCGCAGGCACCGCATACCACTGACGATATCCTCAAAGAGATGGATGAGGAAATCGTGAAACTGCAGACTGAATTGATTTCAGAAAAAGAGCTTACAAAACTCAAGAACAAATACGAAAACCAATACGTAAACGGAAACTCCAGTGTGGAAGGCATCGCGGACAACCTCGCCACTTATTATCTCCTTTACGGCGATGTAAACCTGATCAATACGGAGAAGGATATTTACAACTCGATTACCCGTGAGGAAATCAGGGATGTAGCCAAGAAGTACCTTAACCCTAACCAAAGGCTGGTGTTGAATTATGTTCCGGCTAAAGACAAAGCGCAAAATTAAGACTATCATGAAAAAAGTATTTATATTATCAAGCTTGCTCTTAACCTTTATTATGCAAGGACAAATTATCCCACAACCCAAACCCGGACCATCTCCGTCAATCAAAATCAATAAGCCAGAAACTTTTGAATTGAAAAACGGACTCAAGGTAATGGTCGTGGAAAACCACAAACTGCCACGCGTATCTTTCAGCCTGAGCATTGACAATGCCCCTTATGCGGAAGGAAACAAAAAAGGCGTCGCCGATATGGCCAGCGCTTTGATCGGAGAAGGCACTACCAAGATCTCCAAAGACGCGTTCAATGAGGAAATCGATTTCCTTGGCGCGAATGTGAGTTTTGGTGCCAGCGGCGCTTTCGCAAGCTCCCTGTCCAAATATGCCGGAAGGGTTTTGGAATTGATGGCCGACGGTGCCTTAAACCCAAACTTTACCCAGGAGGAATTTGACAAGCAAAAAGCGAAAATCATCGAAGGATTGAAATCTGACGAGAAAAGTGTTCCGGCTGTAGCCGATCGCGTGAAAGGCGTACTGACTTACGGTAAAAACCACCCATCCGGAGAATACCTGAGTGAAGAAACCCTGAACAATGTGACGCTGGCCGACGTGAAGCAGAACTACAATACGTATTTCGTTCCGGGTAACGCTTACCTGGTTATCGTAGGTGATGTGAAACTGAAGGAAGTTAAGAAAACGGTAGAAAAACTTTTCGGCTCATGGAAGGCCGCTACAGCGCCTGCTATAAGCTACAATGACCCAAAGGATGTCCAATACACACAAATCAATTTTGTTGACATGCCGAATGCGGTGCAGTCAGAAGTGGCAGCAATCAACATGTCAAACCTTAAAATGACCGATCCTGATTACTTTGCCGTAATCGTGGCAAACCAAATCCTTGGTGGTGATTTCAACAGCTACATTAACATGAACCTTCGTGAGGCGCATGGCTGGACTTATGGTGCAAGATCTGCTATCGGCGGAGACAAATACATCAGCAACTTTGAAGCCTCAACACAGGTAAGGAATTCCGTGACTGACAGTACCGTTGTAGAGATGATTAAGGAAATCAAAAGAATCCGTACTGAAAAAGTTTCTGACGAAATGCTGGCCAACGTCAAGGCCGGATATGTGGGCCGCTTCGTAATGCAGGTTGAAAAACCGCAAACGATCGCGTCTTATGCGTTAAGGACACGTACACAAGGACTTCCGGATGATTTTTACGAAAACTACATCAAAAACATCAATGCCGTTACAGCTGACGATGTGATGAGGGTAGCCAACAAATATTTCCTTGCGGATAATATGCGTATCATCATTGTCGGGAAAGGATCAGAAGTGCTTCCGGCATTGGAAAAACTCAAAATGCCAATCATGTATTTTGATAAGTACGGAAACAAAACCGACAAGCCGGCTTCTAAAAAAGAAGTTCCGGCCGGCATGACTGCCAAAACAGTGCTTGACAGCTACATTAAAGCCATTGGCGGTGAAAAAGCGGCCAAAGCGGTAAAAACGGTGTTAATGACAGGTACAACCGAACTTCCCGAAGCACCATCACCATTGTCCTTCAACCTGAAAGTCGATGTGAAAGGCAAGTCAAGTGTAGAACTCGCTATGGGTCCGATGAGCATCATGAAACAAGTCGTAGGCGACAAAGAAGGTTACCAGGTACAGCAAGGCCAGAAGATGGCAATGGAAGCGGACGAATTTAAAGATGCCAAAGCCAGCGCAGTGCCATTCGAAGAATTGACGTTGCTGAACAGCACAGAGCCGAAACTTACCGGAATCGAGCCAATCAATGGAAACGATGCCTACGCGCTGCAAGCGAATGCTGACACGGTCTACTACTATGACGTGAAGTCAGGATTGAAAGTGGCGGAAGCCAAAACACAAGAAAACGACGGCCAGAAAATGACATTGATGACGTACTTCAATGACTATAAAGAGGTGAAAGGCTTGAAATTCCCTTTCAACATCGTTAAAAATGTCGGTATTGAACTGGACATCAAGTTCACTGATATCAAAATTAATGAAGGTGTAACCGACGCTGATTTTCAATAATCAACGATAAACCCAAATGAAGAAGGCTGCCTGAAAGGGTAGCCTTTTTTGTTTTTACAAATTAGCGTACAAATACCGGAATGCAAATTTTTAACAACTGCTGCGGATTTTGCGCAACTAAAGTATCGAATAATTTCGTAGGGATTACATCAGCCCCTTCCCTGAAGGCAACATACCATTTTTAAATGACAAACGCCTACGGAAAATCCACAGCAAATCTTAAATTTCGTAATACTCCAAAATCCTGCACAGCGCGGGTTCACTTCTTCGACGACAAATACACGCCGCCCAGGATCACCAAAGCGCCCAGGATCTGGAAAGGGGTCAGCCGCTCGTCATTAAGGAAACCCCAGAAAAACGCGACAATAGGGATCAGATACGTGACTGAAGTAGCAAAAACCGGCGACGAAATCTGAATCAACCTATAAAACAGGAGGTTTGACACACCGGTACCCATAATACCAAGAACGGTGACATACAGCGCCGCTTTGCCAACTTCAGCCTGGTGTATAACATCAAAAAAACCGGTGAAGCCCAGTATCGCAAAAGCCGGCAAGATCATCACCGCAAAATTTCCCGCAGCAATCGTCAACGGGTTTAAATCCGAGAGGTATTTTTTAACCAGATTCACATTAATTCCATAACACATTGTCGCGGCCACCAGGAAAATCGCGTATGAATAATTGCTCCCGCCGGAGTCTGAGTCTCCACAGAACACGAGCAGGCAACTCCCCAAAAATCCGATAACCACACCCAGTATCTGCTTTTTATGGTAATTCATCCCGAAAACCAGCAATCCCAACAGCAGGGTATTGAGCGGGGTGAGTGAATTGAGCACCGCGCTTACCGAGCTGTTGATCTTGGTTTCGCCCAACGCGAAAAGGAAAGCGGGAAAAAAATTCCCAAGCAAACCGGTGAGTGCGAGAATCCCCCATTGCCTGCGCGGAATCTGCGACAATTTCCGAAACCCGATGAGCAGCGTAAAAACCCCTGCCACTGCGATCCGCAACGCGCCAAGCTGGATGGGGGTCAACCCGTCAAGGCCTTTGAGGATCAGGATAAATGAGCTGCCCCAGATCAGGGCTAATGCGAACAGGAAAATCCACTTCGTATTGGTCGGTTTCATGATGACGGTTTTGAAGTCCTAAAATTCTGATATTTAAATGAAATACATTGCTTTTTTATTAGTTTTGTACTCCAGAAGAAATTGTCAATCTTAATTTACTCCTATGAAAATTACAAAATCAGTCCTTTCGCTCGCATTCGCAGCACTGCTCTTTACCGCATGCAAGCAGAATGCTTCAGCGCCCGCCACTGCAACAGGAAAAGATGCGGTCACTGCAACCGAAAAAACTGCCGCTCCCGCCGTCGGTAAAATGGAAACGGCGAGCTTCCACATCGAAGGCATGTCTTGTGCTGTAATGTGCGCCTCAAAAATCGAAAAAGAATTGTCAGCCATGGAAGGTGTGAAAACCGCCAAGGTGGATTTTGAAAAGAAAACCGCTACCATCGAATACGACAACGCCTTGCAAACCCCGCAAAAACTGGCCGACAAAGTAGAGTCAGTCGCTGACGGAAAGACCTACAAAGTCTCTGATGTGAAGTCCACCGCCGACCATGCGATGCTTTTCAAAGGAGACCAGGAAAAACCAAAAAAAGAGAAGGCATCCAAAAAAGCCAAAAAAGCTGAAAAAGAAACCAAGTCCTGTGATAAGGAAAGCGGTGCCAAGCCTGCCTGCTGCTCAGGCAAGAAGCATTGTTCCGAAGGCGGAAAAATGTAATAAGCCGCTTCAAAATAAAAGAAGGGAATCCATCATCGGGTTCCCTTTTTTTATATTAGCTTCTTAAGTATTTGCGAACGACTTTCACCGTAAAATAAACGACTACACCTAGCAAGGCAATCATCAGCAATTGCCAGAATGCAAGCGAAAAACTAAAATTCTCGACTAAAACTTCCATATGATTATTATTTTTTCCAACGCAACGACTCCATAATCCTGCGCATGTCATTCTTTACATAACTCGCCGCAGGCATAACCGAGTCGAAATTCGGCTTTGCGTAAAAATACACTGAACAGTCAATAAAATGCTTCGTGCTGTCGGTCACATAAAACTGCCCATTCGTTGCCGCATTGCCATTCACGTTATAAAACATACCGTAAACCCCATTCTCTTTATTCTGGAACGGCTGCTCTGATATATCATCCGCTTTCACGACATGCTTGTAGGTGAGTTCCTGGGCATCCGTCAGCAGCGCATTGATGTTCCCTTGAACAGGCTTGTAACTGATGTAAATCGTCGCCTTCATCTTCGGGTAGGTAATCTCAAAATTACAGCCCGGCTTGCCTTTAATCACCGCTTCCGCATTCATGTCGAACGTAAAAGGACACTCATTTTCAAAATGGGCATACTCTGCAACGGGATAATCCAGTCGCAACTGCGCCGCCGGTTTCGGAAGGACATCATCTTTGCAGCTTGCCAGCATAAGCGCCGCTGCTACTATGGGTAAATATTTTTTCAAAATCATCATTTTAATTAGAAGCCTGATCCGGCTGTCCGCTGTATCTTTTTATTTTTAAAGAAAAAATAAAAAGGATGCCGCTGCCATCCGGGCTGGGCGTGCTGTGCCTGTATGCTATCCCAAAGTCACCTTAACCTGCCGTATCCGTTTCTTGTCCACTGATTCGATTGTAAACAGGTAACTGCCGAACTGGATTTTCTGTCCCTTCTTGGGAAAATTCCCTAAAATCTCAAGGATTAACCCGGCCAGCGTCTCCGCTTCACCTTTGCGCTCTTCGAAAATGACCTCATCCACATCTACAATACGGTAGAAATCCTTAAGGTAAATTTTGCCTTCAAACAGGAAATTCCTGTCGTCAATCTGCGAGAAGTTGATATTCTCATCGTCAAACTCGTCGCTGATGTCCCCCACGATTTCCTCAATGATGTCTTCGAGCGATACCAATCCTGACGTACCTCCGTACTCGTCCACCACAATAGCGAGGTGGCTTTTCATACTCTGGAAATCCTTGAGCAAATTGTCAAGCTTCTTGTTTTCAGGCACAAAAAATGGTTTACGCAACAGTGTTGTCCAGTCAAAATCCACCGTGTCGATGTGCGGGATGATGTCCTTGACGAACAAAACGCCTTCTATCTGGTCAATATTGTCCCTGTAAACGGGAATCCTTGAAAATCCTTTTTCTGTAATTTTTCCGAGTACCTCGGCAAAACCCGCATCAATACTGAGTGCAAAAATATCAATTCTGGGACTCATCACCTGCTTTGTATCGGTATTTCCGAAAGAAACAATCCCTTCAAGTATTTTCTGCTCTTCGGTCGACGTTTCTTCAGACGAAGTCAGCTCGAGGGCCTGCGACAATTGGTCGACGGAAAAATTCGATTTCTGCCGCCCCAGTTTCTCCTGCATATACAGTGTCACTGAGCGCATGGGAAGGCTCACGGGCGAAAGCAGCCGGTCGAGCACGAAAACCGGCCGGGCAATCCACAATGCGAATTTCACATTATTGCGGTTCGCGTATACTTTGGGCAATACTTCCCCAAATAATAAGATCAGGAAGGTCACAAAAACTACCTCAACGGTAAATTTCAGCGCTTTGGATGCAATCGTGTCAAACAGGCTGTGCCCGATGTATGAAAACAGGATCACTACGCCAATATTGATGAAATTATTGGCGACGACCAGGGTAGCCAGTAATTTTTTTGGCTTTTCCAGAAGTGCTGCAATCAGGCGCGCCCGCACGGGATTTCTCGCGGACGCCTCTTCGAGGTCGTTCTGGGACAGGGAAAAAAAGGCAACTTCAGCACCGGAAACGATGGCTGTGCAGAACAGCAGGGCAAAAATGCCTGCAAAACCCAATAGGAGGTTGGTATCGAGATGTGCTAAACCGGGGGGTTCGGGGTCCAAATTCAGGTCAGTTAGTTAGACAATTAAAACGGCAGGTCGTTCTCCGGCGCTGCCTGCTGCTCATAGCCGGTGCTGCGGGATTCTCCCGGATGGTGACGGTTTACCTCTGATTCCTTTTTGGTGCTCAGGAAGGTAAAATCTACCGCCTGGATTTCAGTGGTATACTTGGTAGAACCGTCTTCGGCCTGCCATTGGCGCGATTTGATCCTGCCTTCAATGTAAATCTTATCGCCCTTGGAAAGGTACTTCTCGCACAATTCGGCCGCCTTGTTTCGCACTACGATATTGTGCCATTCGGTAGAGGTTACCTTCTCGCCGGTTTCCTTGTTGATGTAAGTTTCATTCGTAGCCAGCGGAAACCTGCCGATGCAGGAATCTGCCTTGAAGTAATGCATTTTCACCTCGTCACCGAGATGGCCTATGAGCATTACTTTATTCAGGGTCGAGTTCATGTAGCTTGGTATTTAAATCAAATATAACATTTTTAACTTACTCCGAAAAATCATTGTCTATAAAGTTGAAAATCACGATGGGGAACGGAAAGGTTTTCAGGGTGTCTCGGTCTATCCCATTTTCAAGCACACCCCGTATTGTCACTTTCAGGAACCTGATGTGCAGGTGCTGGTGGGTGAGTTTGTGGAGGATGCTGCCCGCGTGCATTTCGGAAATTGATACAATGGGTTTTCCAAACGGGTTTTCAGCGAGGATTTGTTCCGAAATGGCATCCAGCTGCGCTTCGGCATCGGTTTCTATGACCGGAAATTCGTACAGTCCGTGCCAGATGCCCTTGCCCGACCGTTTGACGATGAGCGTATCCTGACGCTCGTCTTCAGCGACCAGATAGTTGAAAAACCGGTTTTTCGCCTGTGCTTTCTTAGACTTTACCGGCAACCGGCTGACTTTGCCTTTTTGAAGCGCTGCACAACTGTGGTTCATGACACAGCTGCCGCAATCGGGATTTTTCGGGACACATTGCAGCGCGCCGAATTCCATGATGGCCTGATTGAAAATGGCAGGCTCGTCCTGTGGCATCAGTTCGAGGGCGAGTTTCCGGAATTCCTTCTTAGCATCTGCGGAAGCGATATCAAGGTCAATGTCAAAATACCGTGCCAACACCCTGAACACATTGCCATCGACAACCGGAACGGGTTCATTATAAGCGAATGAGGCGATGGCGCCGGCAGTGTACTCGCCTACGCCTTTCAGTTTAAGCAATCCGGCATAGTTTGCAGGGAATTTCCCATCCATCCCGAAAGCGATGGATTGGGCCGTCTGATGCAAATTCCTGGCGCGGGAGTAGTACCCGAGTCCCTGCCATAGCTTGAGCACCTGTTCCTCTGAGGCCTTCGCGAGATCGAAAACCGTCGGGAACGCTTCGGTAAATGCATAAAAATAGGGCATTCCCTGAGCGACCCGCGTCTGTTGCAGCATGATTTCAGAGAGCCAGATGTGATACGGATTTTGCGTATTTCTCCACGGCAGGTCGCGCTTGTGCTGTAAATACCATTGGATTAATAACTTAGAAAAATTCATAAATAAAATTTCGCAGGCAAAAATAAAGTTTATGTAATTAAATTTTAATCTTTTATGGTTGATTAATTGTTTTTTAAATTCATATATTTGCAACCTCAAAAAATATTACACATTCTAAATTAGAAAGAAAATGACGAAAGCAGATATCGTAGCGAAGATTTCAGAAAAGTTGGGTCTTGAAAAAGGAGACGTTCAGGCCACCGTTGAAACATTCATGGAAGAGGTAAAAAATTCACTTGAAACAGGCGATAATGTTTACCTGAGAGGTTTCGGAAGTTTTATCATCAAGACAAGGGCTGAGAAAACAGGACGCAACATTTCCAAAAACACTACAATTAAAATCCCTGCACACAATATTCCGGCATTCAAACCTGCTAAAGTGTTTGTAGAAGGAGTAAAAACAAACAACGAAGCAAAATAATTTTATTAATCACCAAAACGTCACATTATGCCAAGTGGTAAAAAGAGAAAAAGACATAAGGTAGCTACGCACAAAAGAAAAAAAAGAGCGAGAGCTAACCGCCACAAAAAGAAAAAGTAGTTTTAAACTACTTTTTTCTTTTTAAACGTTCATTGAAATCGAAGGGTTTAGAAAACAGGTGCCGGAGTCAGGAAGAAAGAATTTCCGGCCCGCGCCATAAACACTTCATCGAAAACATTTGTTCAATCATTTGGGCAAAAGGCTCAGGGTTCAAGGCATAGGTTTTTCCTGTACCCGGCACCCCGGCGCCTGCACCCAAATACTAAAATTTACAAGGTGAATAAAGAACTAATCATCAGATCCAGTTCTGACGCCGTGGATTTTGCCTTATTGAAGGATGGAAGACTGATTGAATTGCACAAGGAGGAGGAGAAAAGCGACTTTCAGGTGGGCGATATTTTCCTGGCGAAGATACGCAAGCCGGTTGCCGGGCTTAACGCAGCTTTTGTAAACGTAGGCTTTGAAAAAGATGCCTTTTTACATTATCACGATTTAGGGCCGAATTTGACTTCCCAATTAAAATTCATCAAGTTAGTCACGTCGGGTAAACTGAAGGATTTCACATTAAAGGGCTTCCAGTTCGAAAAAGAAATCAACAAAGACGGGGTGATCACGGAAGTGCTTACCACCAATCAGTCCATACTCGTACAGGTCGTCAAAGAACCTATTTCTACCAAGGGCCCAAGGATCAGCTCCGAGCTGTCCCTCGCCGGTAGGTTTATTGTTCTCGTTCCTTTTTCTGACCGGGTTTCGATATCACAAAAAATCGAATCCAAAGAAGAAAAAGACCGTCTTAAACGACTCGTACAATCCATCAGGCCAAAAGGTTTCGGTATCATAGTGCGTACCGTTGCCGAAGGACAAAAAGTCACGGAGATAGAAAAGGACCTGCAAACATTGCTCGGCAGATGGTCGGGAATGTGTAAAAAATTACCAACGGCCCATCATCCGTCCAAAGTGCTCGGCGAGCTCAACAAGGCTTCGTCGATCCTAAGGGACGTATTCAATGATACCTTCAGCGGTATCCATATTGATGATGAGGAGTTGTTTTACCAAACGAAGGATTATGTGCAGGAAATTGCCCCTTCAAAACAAGCTATTGTAAAGCATTATCAGTCTCGTGACACGCCTATTTTTGAAAAATACAACATAGAGCGGCAGATCAAGACCTCATTCGGCAAAACCGTGTCGATGGCCAAAGGCGCGTACCTCATCATTGAGCACACTGAAGCCCTGCATGTTATTGACGTCAACAGCGGAAACCGTTCCAATAAAGCCTCCAACCAGGAAGACACAGCCATGGAGGTGAATATGATTGCTGCCGCAGAGATCGCACGGCAATTGCGCCTACGCGATATGGGTGGCATCATTGTCATCGATTTTATCGATATGTCGAATCCCGAAAACCGCAAAATCCTTTTCGATTTCCTTCGTGAAGAGATGAGCGATGATAAAGCCAAACATAAGATATTGCCACCAAGCAAATTCGGCCTGGTGCAGATTACAAGACAACGGGTGAGGCCCGAAGTCAATATCAAGACGCGGGAAGAAAACCCCAACGGTGACGGGCAGATTGAAGCCCCGATCCTGATCATTGACAAGATTGCCTCGGATCTCGACAGGATATTGAAAATCCACAAGAAAGTGGTGCTCAACACGCACCCGTTTGTGGCCGCGTATTTGTCCAAGGGATTTCCATCAATGCGTTCAAGATGGTTTTTTGAACACAAAAAATGGATCAAAATCATCCCAAGAGACGCCTATACGTTTCTGGAATACCATTTCTTTGACCACACGGGAAAAGAAATACGCGAATAAAACAGAGAAACCGCCCTTCGAAAGATTGGCGGTTTTTTTATTGTGTGCCGAAAAGGAAGTTTTGCTATTTGGGGCAGTCAGTATCCATAAAAAAACCGCCTTCATTGTTGAAGACGGTTTTAAGCTTAAAAAAATCTAAAATCTCAAAATTAATGGGCAGCAGGATGACAGGCTAAATTACGGAGGTCCAGTCCTGTCATTCCCTTTGCCTAACTTTCTTTTATTTCACCATTAGCTTTTGCACTGCGGACTTATTTCCTGAAATGATCTTGACAAAATACAATCCCGCATGCAATTTCGAAATATCCAGTTTTGTTTCATTGCCGGTGATAGCACCTGAAGTATACAAAACCGATTTACCCTGCACGTCAAACACATTGATAGCCGTATCGCTGCTGACGTTTTCATTGAAACGGATCGTTACTGTCCCATGCGCCGGGTTAGGGTACAGTTCCAGACTTGCAAAATCAGTCTGCGCATTGCCCAGCACAGTCACCAGTTCCGTAGACACGGTGTTCGTCGCAATCGGCAGGTTAAAATCAAAATAAATATCGGCATCCGCTTCGATAATATCACCCAGTGCCAAAGTAGCTTCCGGTTTAACTTTGTACGTTACATATCCGTTACTTCCCGGTTCATCCACCATGCTGCCTGGCAGGTTGATATTGTCAAACCTGAAGATGATGTGGTTGCCGACGCGCTCTGACGTAAAGTTGTGCGTTGCCGCGACCGGCCTGAAGGTATTCCAGTCGAGCTTTTCATCAAGATCGGCTTCCAGCCTTACAAACGTGGCTTCCGCATTCCCTGTGTTCTGGAAATGGATTGTATAATCAAGGTCATTGGCCACCTGCGATTGCAGGATCTGACCGCCCTGATGTACCGTGATTTCGTTCGGATCATAAGAGTTTACGGCTACCTGGCTGAAATCAACTGTATTGTCTGCAGGATTTGCATCAGTATTCAACGTATCTATATTTGCGTTGAAGACCAACACATCCCCCAAATTTACAATAGGCGGAACCTTAACGGTAAACGAAATGTAGAACGCCTGATACTGTGATGGCGCAAGGCCACTAAAGGAGAAGTTAAGTGTATTGGCTGCCTGACTCGTTTCGGATGGATTTGCCGAAACGTAATCCAGCTTTGACAAATCGTATGAGAGCGATGCATTGCCGCTCAGGCTCACCGTGCCGGCATTGAATACGTACATCACGTAGGATACCGGGAAGCCGGGTCTCGCATTGCCCATCGGATAGAAATAAACGACCGCATCGTTGACGGGTTGTGCCGCCGTAAGACAAAAATCTGCGTTAAGGCTCATGTTGCTTCCTACCACATTTAATTCGTAGCCGCCGGGTACCGCAACATCATATTGTGCAGGCAAACCTGACGTACTCACATAGTTGTAGCCTTCCGGAACATTGTTGAATGTATAAGCACCTTCATTGTTGGTGTAAGCATAAGCGATGTCGTTATTGTGGATGGCCATTACCTGGATCCCGGAAACAGGCAGGTCATTTTCTGTACAGCCGTTGCCATCCTCGTCAAAGCGGATGACGCCTGAGATCACATTATCGGTACAGGCTTCACCGATAAGAATCAATGGTACAACAGATCCCGGACATATACCTGCCCCATTCTCAATCCTTACCCAAAGGAAGGTTTCAGGATCTGTAATCACGTAAGCACTCACGGCCGATGGCTCGACCGGATTTACCTGATTCTGCGCGTCTAACTCGTAATTATAAAATGTCAATGTGGCATTAGGATCCTCACCAATGACCAAAGTAGTCAGGTCAAAAGTAGCCATGCCATTTTCAAAACAGGAAGTCATCGGCTCTAAGAAGACAGCAGGCGTCCCAGGACTTACATTGATTTCGGCCGATACCGGCACACCGCAACTTGTTCCCGTCACTACACACTCATAAGTATGCGGAACATTCGATCCTTCTGCAGCAAACTCCGGACCGGTTACGCTGGGTACCAGCACACCGTCTACATACCAGACATAAGATTCTTCAAGCCCCGTTTGGACGACACTTACAACATATGGTGTGCCCGGGCAGATCTCTCCTGGATTTGGCGTGACGGTCATCTGTGGCATTTCATAGGACACCATAAAAAAGTTGCTGTTCGTAAAACACAGCCCGTTGGTCACTATAAATGAATAAATGCCTGGCTGTGTTGCAGTAATACTATTTTGTGTGGCTCCGGGTATCACCTCACCATCTTTGTACCATTCATACACGATGTTAAACCCTTCGGCGTCTGCAGTCAGCAGCAATGAACCGTTGGGGCAGATGATGTTATTTGATTCCGGCTGCGCTGCAATCACGGGTGGCTGAAGGATTGTTATCGTAAAACTTTGCTGCGACGAGCAGGTCCCGTTTTCGGCATATACATATAATGTAGTGCTGCTTGTAATGGCAACGCCGGGAGGTACTGTAGTACCCGTTCCGAACGGACCTGTGTAATATTGTCCGAATTGAAGCGGCGGAAGGGTATATTCGCCACACACCGTGACGTTTTCAGGCGAGGTTGGTGGTGCTGAAATGAGGTTTACGTTGAAGCTTTGCTGGCTCGAACAGAAACCATTTTCCGCATAGACATACACTACGGAACTTTGGGTAATAATTGGCTGCGTAATAGGAGCAGTATGGGCAGCGTCCCAGTAATAATCCGCCCCTGGCATCTGCAATGGAGGCAGGGCGTAAAAGTCACAGGTCGTGACATCCGGGAAAACCGGTAGTAGCGGAGTGGTGTTCCAGTTAACAGAGAACTGTGTGATGGCGTAGCTGTCATCCAAAGCACTGGTCACCCTGGCAAAAATCATCTGGCTGTTGCCGTTCGGAACAAACTGCGAAGCGTTTTGGATAAAATTAATATTATTCTCGGCGTCGGATCCGGTTAGAAAAAATCCCAGCATTACGGTCGTAGGATCCTGGTTTCCTATAATAGTCTGAACCTGTGACGTGAGATCGAAAACTTCATAATCGCATTGGTTCATATCATTTGGCTGATAAGCCTGAGCCTGCCCGAAACTATGAATACAACAAAGCAAAATAAATAGTGAAAAAAGTAATTTCTTTTTCATGCAATAAGGAATTGAGGTTAGTAAAATTGCCCCGGGTATGGGTAGTAACAGTCTTAAATCAATATACCCTACCCTTCGTTTCGATTTTTTTAAGAAATATTATCGTACAATAGTTATCTTCCTTCGGATTTCATTTCCGTTCTGATCGACAACGGTAATTTCGTGCATGCCGTCCGCAGGGGTCACCGGCATTTCATGGAAGGTTTTTGTCGTTCCGATAAAATTGCGGTCAAGATACCAGAAAATTTCTGATTCCCGTTCAGAATGCGCTACTTTAAGTATGACGGGCTGCACAATACTGTTGAAATCCTTCGTCAGGTAAATCTTCGCCGTGTTTTTCGGATAGATAAAATCCATGGTAGGGGTTTGCGCACCCGCACAGCCTTCCTTAAATGGCGGCAGCGGCCTGTAGTCGATGTGCTGGCTTTTATAATACCACTCCATCACCGGCGGCAGTACGAACCAGTTTTCTGTAACCATATTTTCGATCTGCTCACAACTCGTATTCACCCGAAATTGCCTTGTTTTATCCAAATGGACCAACTTATGATACGGACAGACTGTTGTAATCCTGCCTTTCAATGGCACCCATTGCGTGATTTGGGGACAGTCCGGTTGTGCCAGATGGCCGCTCAGCACGCATACCCGGGCTTCCTCAAGATCATTGAGCGGAGGCGAAAACCAATGCTGCCGCGGCAACAGGTTGAAGATATCAAAAAGTACCGGCGCCGCACTGGAAACGCCCGTAAGCGTCGGACGCCCCTCGCCTGACGCATTCCCAATCCATACCCCGACGACATAACGCGAATTGGTACCGATGGCCCATGCATCCCTGTTCCCGAAACTTGTGCCGGTCTTCCAGGCGATTTTCTGCGAACTGTCATAAAATTTCCAGGCTTCGTCCGCTTCAGGGCGGTTGACTTCCTCCATCGCATTGTAGGTGAGCCAGATGGCCCCAGCGCCCAATATGGTTTTCTGGAAGCTCTCTTTCCCGAAATCGGGTGAAAATCCCGAATCGTAGTTGAGCTCTGCGAATTCCTTGGTGCGGTATTTTCCCTGATGCGTGTTGAAATAATTGAGCGTGGACGTCATTCCGGCGTACGTTCGGCACAAATCCCAAAGGTTGCTTTCGGCGCCGCCGAGGATCAGCGACAACCCATAATGATCCGGCCTTTTGGAAATATCGCGAAGCCTGAAGTGCTGTAATTCCTCGTAAAATTTATTGACCCCGTAATCCTTGAGCATCAGCACCGCCGGAATGTTGAGCGAACGCGATAAGGCGCGGTGTGCCGGCACGGCGCCATCAAAAGTGAGGTTGAAGTTCTCCGGCTTATAACCCGAAATCTGTGTCGGTACATCGGCGACGAGCGTGTTTGGCAGCAGTTTGCCGTCGTCGAGCATGCCTGCGTAAAGCAAAGGCTTTAGGATGCTTCCCGTGCTTCGAGGTGCGCCGATGATGTCCACATCCTTCTGGTGCGCGGCATCGGTCGGGGCATTCCCTACATAGGAAATCACGCTGCGGTCTCTGGTATCGATAACCAATATCGCCAGGTTGTTGACGTCGTTCTGCCGGTACTGGTTGTAATAGTATTTGGCGATCTGGTTCACACGCTGCTGCAGATGCACATCAATTGTGGTCCTGACGCGCGCACCGGGCCGGGATTTCGCCACGCGCTGCAACAAATGGGGCGCGACCTGCGGAAGTGCGAACGGTTTCTGCGGAAGCGGCTCTGAAATCGCCAAGGCGTAGGTCTGCCCATCGATGACCTTTTCATTGCGGAGCTTCAGCAGCAGCCGGTCGCGCTTTTCCCTGAGCCGGAATTGGTTCTTCCCCGGATAAATCAGGCTGGGTGCGTTGGGCAACACGGCCAAAGTCGCGCTTTCAGCCCAGGAAAGTTGCTCAGAAGGCACACCGAAGTACCGCCAGGAGGCCATTTCCAATCCGACGACATTACCGCCGAAAGGCGCGTGAGCGGCATACATATCCAGGATTTCTGTTTTGGAACAACGCCATTCAAGCCTTGTCGAGAGAATCAATTCAACCGCCTTTTCAAAATACGTGCGCTTTTTGTTTTTCCGCGAAAGCCGGACGACCTGCTGCGTCAGGGTACTGCCCCCGCGCACCACTTTACCGGCCTTACGGTTCTGGACAAATGCCTTGTACATTGAGACGGGGTTGAATCCGGGATGGTAATAGAACTTTTCGTCTTCAAAATACACTACGCATTTCCTGAACTTCTCTGGAACCGAATCCTGCGCCGGAAAACGCCATTGCCCGTCGGCAGCGATTTTAGCGCCAAGCAATTCTCCTTCGGCGCTTTCGATGACAGTAGCATACGGTGCGCTGAACAGCGTCTGCGGAAGCGAAAAATAATACCAAACAACCAACACCAGCGCTATACCCGACCTGATCCGGTTGCGCCGGACCCAGGCAGCCCGGGCCCTCATAAAGCGGATGATTTTTTCCTTCATCTATTTCACCACTTCGACCCAAGAACCTTTTGTACGGGCCATGAAAGTATTGTCATACATGGCTTCACACTGCAATCCGGGCAGGTAATACACCCCAAGGTAAGATGCGTTGAGCAGGATCCGGAATGTCCTGGTCTCGTTGGCCTTGAGCCCAAAATAGAAATTCGTCCTGTCGTCGCGGATATCAGTATAATCCGCGGGATTCGAAGTAGCGTCGCCGAAATCGGTGAAGCGCGTATTGACAATCTCAAAACCTGAAGGGATGATTTGCGACAATGCCACATTGGCTACGTATTCATTGCGCCTGTTCGTAACCGTAACCTCCGCAATGAATTCGGTTCCCTGTGCGATTTTCGTGATGTTAACGACCGCGCCTTTACGGCCTTTGAATACCATAGCTGCCGTGACATCGTGCTGCTCCGCAAGTTCCCTGCCTACCGGGAGGATGCCGGAATTGAGGACGCGAACAAACAAGGTGTTGCTCTTGTTGTTCTTTATACTGATGCCGTTGGCACCCATTTTTACTGCGAGTTTTCGGTTTGCAATCGCCTTGGAGGTTTTTACAGTTTGTGATTTTCCGTCCTGCGTAATGACGATGTCCATGCCGCTTCCACCGTTCGCGGCCGCAAATTTAGACATGGCATAGAGGCCGTAAGCAGTGGTCTGCGTACTCATCCATTGTGGCGCTGAAAGGTTCTTAGCCAGTTTTGTGGCCATGACAAACGCTTTCTCCTTCTGCCCCAACAATACCAACGTTTCCAATGCCATCGCCCGGTTGCGTTCCGCCGACCCATAATAATAATAGCGGTATGGACTGTCTTCGTCATCAATCTTGCTTTTTGCCAGAAGCGACTGCCCTGCCGCCATTTGACCCGCCAGCGCGTAGGCCGCTGCGAGCCGCAGTTTGCTTTCATTTGAAATACCCGCGGTTTCACGCAGCCTGTTCATCGATGCCAGATCGGCGGAACCGGCCAGCGCCAGTGTATACAGGCGGTATGCCTGAGCCAGATCATTTCCCCATTGCGGATTGTAGCGCCACGCCTTGGATTCCTTCCTCTGGTAGTCAAGCCATTTGTTTTTAAAGCTGATTGGCAATACGTAGCCTTTCTTTTCGGCTTCAATCAGGAAATGACCCGCGTAGGAACTTCCCCAATCATCGGCCGGACCGCTTCCCGGCCAGTAAGAGAAGCCACCCCCGGGTTGCTGAAACCCGCTAAGCCTGCTGATGCCCGCTTTGACGTTCCGCTGGATTGACTGCAGTTTTGCCGCATCGATGTCGACAACATCGTTCAGGTAGAGTTGCGGAAAGACTGCCGAGGTCGTCTGCTCCACACATCCGTGCGGGTATTCGATCAGGTATTGCAACCTGCGGCTGAAGTCAATTGTAGGCACTGAAGAGATTTCAACCTGGGCGCGGTTGCTGCCCGCCACCCCGAATGTAGCCCAGGAAATCGCGTTGGAACTGCCGGGTTTCAGGATGATATCCTTAATTGTATTGGTGACCGGATTGGGATTCATCACGTCGATCTCTACCTCATAAACCGATATTTCTTTACCGGATGTTGCCGTGACGGTGAGTTTGCCTATACCCGTTGC
Organism: Flavobacterium magnum; assembly: GCF_003055625.1. NCBI lineage: Bacteria > Pseudomonadati > Bacteroidota > Flavobacteriia > Flavobacteriales > Flavobacteriaceae > Flavobacterium > Flavobacterium magnum. Next base: position 670,049 of record NZ_CP028811.1, read on the forward strand.
GCTTCCTGCTTCGAGCCTGAAATAGGCTAGTTTTTCATCAGGTTGCGTGAAGGCCATCGCCTGACTGTTGCTACCGACGATGCGCAACGCACTGTTTACGCTGATTTTTACCGAAACGTTCTTGACGTGTTTTTCCATAGCAAAGACCGTCACGGGAACCGTTACTTTTTCCGACGGCGTAATTTTCCTGGGCATCGAAGCCAGGACCATGAGCGGGCTGCGCACCGGCGTCGCCTTCTCGGTGCTGCCGTAAGCGCTGGTGGCTGCATCGCCGGCCACGACCATCGTGCGTACAGAACCTATATATTTTGGCAAGACGATTTTGTGGGTTTTGGTTTCGCCCTTCCCTAAAGTGAAAGGACCATAATACATGACGACAGGCTTAAAGCGGTTTGCTTTTTTGGCTTTACCGCCCCCGAGTTCCTGGTCGCCACCGATGCTGAAGATTTGGTTCACTTTTCCGCCGTAAGCCCCAATCACGTCGTCATAAATGTCCCAGGTTTTAACGCCAAGCGCCTCCCTGGTGTAAAAATTGTCCCAGGCGTTCGGGGTCTTAAAGCGTGTAAGGTCCAGCAATCCCTCGTCAACGATTGCTACAGTGTAGGTCATCGCACGGCCGGTTTTTTCACTCACCTTTAGGCTGAAAGGCTGCTGGGGCTTCAACACGTCTGGCATCGTGATTCTCGGTTCGAGGATGGTATTTTTGTCGACCACCTCAATGGGTACTATGCCGTACATCCTGATGGGCGAATCGTTTTTAGTAGATGCGTGCGGTTGCAGCAGCGTAATGTTCAGGTAAACGTTCGGAGCCATGGCCGACGTGATCGGAACGTCAATGATGGTTTCGCCTTTTTTGGTTTGGGCCCAATAGGTCTGGACGACCTTCGATCCGCTTTCGACCGAAATCAGCGCGCGCCCACCGGCACTTGACGGAAAGGACACTTTTGCGGTTTCGCCGACAGCATATTTTTTCTTATCGGTGGAAAAGACGAGCATATTCGCGGTCGTGGCATCAGTATTGCGGGTTTTGCCGGACCACATCGGGTAGTCAATCAGCACGGTTTCTGCGGAGGCGTGCCCGTCTGTCGGATCAATGGCACGGATCAGGTAACGGCCCCAATCCTCATCAGGAACGGCAAATTGTACGAAGCCCTTCCCGTTTGCATCGGTACTGATGGTAAAATTCCTGTAGGCCGTGGTTGCATTAGACGAATTGAAATTCGAATAGTTGTCTTCTGACGCGTCCCACCACCAGCGCCATTCAGTGCGCATGACGCTTATCTGTAGGTTTTTAACCGGTTTTGGCCTGCCCTTTTCATCAACGGTAACGAAGTCAAAACGGTTCATCGCACGGGTTTCGAGCATGCCGTATTTTGTAGGCGTCGGGGTTTTGATTCCGACGTAGGTTTTGTACGGAGAGTAGGTCGTGCTCATGACATCGGTGCTGACGTCGCCGCCTTCCTCGTATACTTTCGTAATGAATGCCGCTTTCAGCATGCCCGGTGCCTGTCCGGCCAACTGCGGACTGATGGTCGTCTTCGCATGGCCCGCAGCGTCTGTCTTTCCTGAAAATACATTGATTTCCTCTGTGCCGAACTTCCGCACCAAATCATCAAAGGAATATTTTTCATACCCTTTGAAGGTGGTGCCCTGCTGAGAGAATTTTGCCTGCATCTCCACCTTCAGGTTTTTTGCGACAGCACCGTGCAACCAGGTCACGTCCAGGTTTACGTTGTTTGGTGTGGTCGCGGTAAGCACCGGACTGTCAAAAGTTGCCTTAATACGAAGGCGGTTCGGTTTTATGGTTTCAATTTTGATGTTTTTGTAGAAACGGGCACCGCCTACGCTGACCATGGCTTCCCAACTTCCGGTGGGCGCATCCGGACTTGTGGGAACTACAAAAACGTAGTGGTTCAGGTCATTTGATTTTTTCACGTCCTGAAACGTAATCTTACCGCGCGGATCGGTCAGGCGCAATTTAATCGGGTGCGATTTCGGGAGTTTGTTTGCAGCATCATTGAGCAGAAAGCCCAGATACAGGTTGTCGCCGGGACGCCATACGCCGCGTTCGCCGTAGATGTATCCTTTTAAGCCTTTCTGCAACGTCTCGCCTGACACATCAAAATTACTCACAGACAATGAGTTGCCGTCGTCGAGCTTTACGTAGGTCGACTGGTTGCCTTTGCTGACGATGGCAAAATAGGCAAACTTATCCTTTATGAACCCGACGGTACCGTCAGCATCGGTTTTGGCCTCCCCGATCTTCTGCTGCTGGAAGTTGTAAATCGCCACGTTCGCATCGCAAACGGGCTCGGTGGTGACGATATTGTTGACTGCAAAAAAGTAGGATTTGTTGTTGCCGCGCTTTGCAATCACGCCCAGGTCAGTCGCCAATACATTGGTCACCACCCTTGTATTGTAATAGTATGAGCCTGAGCAGGGATCCTGTTCCTCACGCCATTCGTAATCGTCATAATAATAATCATCGTAATAGTTGTCGCTGTAATTGACGTCATTCTCGTCAATCTCCTCCTCGTCCTGTTCCGGCTCCTCGACATTTTGCGTCTCTGCGCCTTCGCAATCGTACAATACATATTTCTTCCGGAAGGAGAACTCGACGCGGTAAATCGCTCCCGGCTCCGGCGTGATGATTTTGGATAAATCCAATGCATACGTATTCCATTTGGCGAGGTTTGCGATATTGCTCCCTTTTAAATTCAGCACCGTTTTGGCAACAGGCTGGGCGACCCGTTTGAGGTCCTGCCCGCCGTTCAGGTCGTTGTACTGCAGGAACTGCAGGATGTTATTTTTGAAGATCTTGTATACTTTTACATCGACTGCGCTCAGGTTTACGGCTTCAAAATTGAGTTTCAGATTGTTTGAACTGGGCATGATGGTGCCGTTTTTCGTAAAACGTACGTTAGGTTTGATTTGTTCAAATGAAACTTTCGTGGCAAAATTATCCTTGAGCCTGTAACCCTCCTCACTTTGGATCCCCTGAAAAACTTCGAGCAACAGATTTCCTTTGAGCGGCTCATCAAAAAACACCTTCAGTACATTGCCTTCGGTGGCATACGTCATGTTTCCGGCACTCTCCACCGCTACAAGTCCGTCAAATACCTGCCCGCGCTGCAGTGCATCCGAGAAGTTAACCAGCAGCGTCTGGTTTTCACCGTCGGGCACTTCGACGTTCATAATCTTGAAGTGGTCGCGGCCTGCAATCGGGTAATTGATCACGCCTTTTTGCTTGATATCGAAATCGTTGCCGTCGTACTTGATCTGGATATCGCTATCCTGGTCGAAGCGCTGGATGCTGTCAACCATGAATTTGAATTCGGTTTTGGTGCTGAGCTCCTTGTCAATTTTTACATTGAGTTTTTTGCCTTTCTGTTCCGCCGTAAGGATTTTGGCGACCGTGGCGGCATCCATTTCATCTGCGGATTTGAAGACACCATTCAGGTATTGGTATTGTTTGCTGTAGGATTGGATGTCGTTGGTCGACACGATAAAATCCTGCCTGATCGCTTTGACGGTAAATTTAAAATCCTCAAGATTTTTAGGGGTTTCTATGAGTTTTGAAAGATGGAAAGTAATATGATACTCGGTATCCTGCTCGAGTTTCTTATCGGGAATGAACGCAATCGTATTGGCGGAAAGTGCAACTACCTTACCATCGACACTGGGTGAAATGTCAAACAAATCGCTGTCCAGCGGCCCGGGTTTGAGCTGTTTTTTTTCAAAAGCCAGCACGACGCGAAGGTCGCTTCCAGCCGGGATAATGCCCGAGGTAAAATCAGTGAGGTACTCTTTAAACTGTGAAAAATCGGAATTGAAATCGGCCGCGGATTTCTTCGTACAAGCCTGGAAAATTACAAATACAAGGAAGACTAAAACCAAATTTTTCGGTTTCATTTTATAAAGAGTTAAGGGTTACAAGGAACGTCTCAGAAACACAGGTTACACATCCCCGATATTTGCGATAACTGCTATGAGATGGGATTATTGTAGTAAATGTATCATATTTTTTTGGAAAGGCAAGCGTATTATTACGCAGCGCCGTTGAGGCACTTATAGCCCTCGCGTGGTTGACTGCCGCAACAATCTGTCCCCTTTGGAGCGCGCGATATACCCAGGCGTTGAACGTAAAAGTTACTTCCTGCGCTCTGCAAAGAAACGGCGGATCAACTCGCCCGCCTCGCCGGCCATCACGCCGGAAACCACTTCGGTTTTAGGATGGAGCCTGCCGCCCATGGTCCGGTATCCGCGGTGGTCGTCGTCCGCGCCGTAGACGATTTTAGAAATCTGGCTCCAGTATAACGCGCCCGCACACATTTGGCAGGGTTCCAGTGTGACGTACAGTGTGCAGCCCTTAAGGTATTTTCCGCCAAGGAAATTTGCCGCAGCGGTGACCGATTGCATTTCAGCATGGGCAGTAACGTCATGCAGCATCTCGGTGAGGTTGTGGCTGCGCGCAATGATCTTATTGTCAACAACAATCACCGCGCCCACCGGAATTTCCCCTTTCCCATAAGCCGCTTCGGCTTCCTGCAGCGCCTTCCGCATAAAATACTCATCTGTAAAAGGGTTTTCCATGAGCGTAAATGTAGCATTTTTTGTTCAGTTGTCCGGGCATGTGCAAGCACCATTGCGGCAGTACCGATTCCGCATATGCTTGTCTGGGGAACCTAATTGGAAGTGGTACTGTCCGCTTTATCATCTAAAAACCGTAAATTTGTGCTTATTCCCAATTATGGCAAACGGTTTACTAGCGTCTATCGATACCCCTGAAGACCTTCGCAAACTCGGCGAGGATCAACTGCCGCTGCTTGCGCAGGAGCTTCGTGATTTCATCATAGACATCGTCTCCCGTAATGAAGGGCATCTCGGCGCCAGTCTGGGCGTAATAGAACTGACCATCGCGCTGCATTATGTATTCAACACACCCGATGACTCGCTTATTTGGGATGTCGGGCATCAGGCTTACGGCCATAAAATACTGACGGGGCGTAGGGAGGCCTTTGGGAGTAACCGCAGGCTTGGCGGCATTTCAGGGTTTCCTAAACGCAGTGAGAGCATCTTCGACAGTTTTGGCACAGGCCATTCATCGACGGCAATATCCGCTGCACTGGGTATGGCCCTGGCAGCGAACCTGAACGGCGATACCGAAAAACAACACATTGCGGTTGTCGGGGATGCCTCGATTGCAAGCGGCATGGCTTTCGAAGGACTCAATCATGCAGGCGTGACCGATGCCAATATTTTAGTCATCCTGAACGACAATGCCATCGGGATTGACCCAAGCGTGGGTGCACTCAAACAGTACCTGACTGCAGTCAAAGAGGGCCGCAACCATAAGGGAAACAACATGATCAAATCGCTAAATTTTGATTATACCGGTCCTGTCGATGGCCATAATGTCCGGGCGCTCGTGGCTGAACTCCGCCGACTGCAATGCATCAAAGGACCGAAATTCCTTCATGTGATTACCACCAAGGGTAAGGGCATGCCGCTTGCCGAAGAAAACCAGGTGAAATATCATGCGCCGGGAAAATTCGACAAGTTTACGGGAAAAATCCTTCCGAATGAAGAAGCGGGGCTGCCTCCGAAATTTCAGGATGTGTTCGGGTTAACGGTGCTGGACCTTGCACGGAAAAACGAAAAAATTGTAGGGATTACGCCCGCCATGCCTTCCGGCAGTTCCATGAAATACATGATGGACCTATTTCCCGATCGCGCGATTGATGTAGGTATTGCCGAACAACACGCCGTGACGCTGGCCGGGGGCATGGCGACGCAGGGCATGGTTGTTTTCTGCAATATTTATTCGACCTTCATGCAGCGCGCCTACGACCAACTGATCCATGATGTGGCGTTGCAAGACCTTCCCGTAATCTTCTGCCTCGACCGCGCGGGCCTGGTAGGCGAAGACGGCGCAACACACCACGGCATATTTGATATTGCCTACCTGAGGTGCATCCCTAATATGATCATCTATGCGCCCTTAAACGAGCTGGCGCTGCAAAACATCCTCTACACCGCGCAACTTGGGCTTGACCATCCGATTGCGATACGCTACCCACGCGGCCGCGGCACTATGGCCCAATGGCAGCAGGATCATGCGGGACGCTATGAAGCCATTGAAGTCGGCAAAGCCTATTGTCTCAGGGAAGGGCGTTCAGTAGCGGTGCTGTCTGCGGGCAGCATCGGCGAAAATGTCCGCGCGGCCCTTGCCGTTGTGGAAGATCCGGAACGCTTTGGCTGGTATGATTTCGGATTCATCAAGCCGATGGACGAAACGATGCTGCACCACATTTTCGAAAAATATGAACGCATCATTACGGTCGAAGAAGGTGTTGTACGCGGTGGCTTTGGCAGCGCAGTCGCGGAATTCGCCGTCATGCACCGATACCACAATACTATAGAGCTGCTGGGGGTTCCCGATGCGTTTATTGAGCAGGGCACCGTAGCCGAATTGCACACGCTGTGCGGGATCGATGTACCGGGGATTGTAGAGGCGTTACGTAAAGCTGCGATTTAGGGACAACCGCGGCACGATGCCATCTCCTCACATACAGATTTCCCAGCGAGCCAATCACGATATCGATATCGTAAAAATCGCATTTAAAAGGCGCCCTTTTTCATCCTATTTTCCGATTTTTGCACGCGATAAAAAACGATCGCGACATGAAACCTTTCCGATTTTTACTATGGCTTTACGTTTTCAGTATGGGCGCATCCGCGCAGACCAAAGACACCATCATTACCATCCAGAAACAAATCGTCATCAAGGTACCGGACTCGTTATCGCCGTGGCAGCGCAAAAATACGATTGGGTTTGACCTGAGCGAGATTGCGTTCGTGAACTGGAGCGCCGGTGGGACGAGCTCTGTGTCGGGTCTGCTCAAGGGCAATTTCACACGGATTTATACGAAAGGCAATTTTAAATGGGGTAATGAAATGATCCTGCGCTATGGCGTCAACAAGCAGGATGGCATTGAACTGCGGAAGACAGACGATGCGTTCCAATTTACCTCAACGGCGGGCTATCGCAGGGATTCGGTGTCAAACTGGTACCACTCGGCGAAGTTCAGCTTCAATACCCAGTTTACCAATGGATACAATTACCCCAATACAGAGGTTGCCATCTCGAAACCGCTGGCACCGGCATACACCTTCCTGGGGGTGGGCGCGGAATATTCGAACAAGGAAAAGAAAATCAACTTATACATCTCGCCGCTGACTTTGAAAAACACGATGGTACTGGACCAACGGCTCGCGGATCAGGGCGCTTTTGGCGTGGAAAAAGCGGTTTACGATGCAGTGAGCGGCGAACTGATCAGGCGTGGCAGGCAGATGAAGACAGAACTGGGCTTCCTGTTTACGAGCCATTTCAAGCGCGAAATTTTCAGGAATATCACCTTCGAGCACCGACTCAATTTGTATTCGGACTATATCAATAAATTCGGGAATATCGACGTAGACTGGCAGGCACAGCTTGATTTGGTCGTGAACCAGTATGTGAAGGCCAACATCGGTTTTAACCTGATTTATGACGATGACATCAAGGCAAAGGAGGAACAGGACGGCGGGCAAATTACCGTCGGGCCGAAAGTGCAGCTGAAACAGGTCTTAGGGATTGGCCTGGTGTATAATTTTTAAGTTGGCGACGCTGTCCTACTACACGCGCTTCGTCCCATTGATTGTCTCAAACAACTCCAGGGCATTCCCGTCAGTCAGTAACGAAACAAAGTGGCAGATGTGCAGCAATCTGGCGTAAAGCCCTTCTTTTTCTTCAAGGAATTTTTCGGGCAGCATTTTCAAAATCAGTTTGTCGTAATTGGTGCAGTTGTTGTCAGCTTTATTGTTAAAAGCGGTAATAAATCGGTCGAGCAGCGTCTGGATAATCTGGTACCCAACAAGCTCTTTTTCAATCACTTCGCGGCTTTGGTAGATGTTTTTGATGCTCAGGCTGATGATGTCATCCATCTGGGCCTTGTACTTTGATTTATCTGTCAGGGCCTGATGGAATGCGCCGTCCAGAATGGCTTCCTCATTTTCAACAAACACGTTGACCGCGTCATTGATCAGGCTCCCGATGGCCAGTGCCCGCAGGTAGCTGATGCGGTCTTCCTTTGTTGTAAGCGCATTGTATTTGGCGGCATCGATGTTGTACTTGACGAGTTTAATAAGGTATTCCAAAGCGTAATCTTCCGAAACCAGTCCCAGGTTGATCCCATCTTCAAAATCGATGATGGTGTAGCAGATGTCGTCGGCGGCTTCGACCAGGAACGCCAGCGGATGGCGCTCAAAACCGATATCGCTGCCGGATTTATTTGGGATCAGCCCGAGCTCGTCGGCCACTTCCTTAAAGAAGGCCTTGTCTGACTGGAAGAAGCCGTACTTCTTATCCGAAATGTTCTGCGTGGGCTTCTTCGGCAGGCTTTCCTTTGGATATTTCATAAAGGCACCCAGCGTGGCATAAGAAATCCGCAGGCCGCCCTCAATTCCGGGACGGCTGCCTGTGAGCACGGCAAATCCATTGGCATTGCCTTCAAAATCAACCAGATCCTGCCATTCCTTTGGTGTCAGGTGCTCCTGAAATTTCCGGCCGTTACCGATAGAGAAATATTCTCCGATAGCCTTTTCACCCGAATGCCCGAATGGTGGGTTTCCGATGTCGTGGGCCAGTGATGCGGCGGCGACAATCGCGCCAAAGTCGTTCATATGGAACCCGTGCACTTCGCTCAGGTAAGGGTATTTTTCGATAATCTTCTTACCGACAAGCCGGCCTAAAGAGCGACCCACGACCGACACCTCAAGGCTGTGCGTAAGGCGTGTGTGGACGAAGTCGGTTTTGGATAAAGGGATGACCTGCGTTTTGTCCTGCAGGCTCCGGAAGGCCGATGAGAAGATGATGCGGTCGTAATCGACTTCAAAGCCGAGGCGTGTATCGCGTTCTTCCCTGCGCAGGCGCTTGCCCTTGTCGCCGAGTTTCTTAAGTGAGAGGAGTTGTTCCCAGTGCATCATGTCTGTATTTCGATAGAGGCTATTCCTTCAGGTTGGACAGAAAGAAATCCCGTGATTTTTGTGGATACCAGCCTGCACTCGCATCGCTTGGATTGGCAATTACCGATTTGATGTTGATTTCGTCACCAATCTTGAATTTCCCGGCTTCGGTATACTTATAATCAAGCAGGTATGGCCCGCAGAAGTAATTGCCGAAATCGTCTTTTTCTATGAGTCCGGTGTAGACTCCTTTTTGTTTTGCCATGGTTGGTATGTTTATGTATAAGGTAACGCTTTGGCACCTTTTAAACCTCAGATAAATGGAAACAGCCGCCTATGCGACAGCTGTTTCAAATATACGATTAAAGTCTAAAATCCGTGGTCATGACCCGCACATTTCACAATCGTCCGGTTCGGCATTGCGAGAACGCTCGATCATCGCGCGGAACTCGTCCGCATTGATTGCTTCCACCTCGACGGCCGGCGCAGCCACTTCCTGTTTTAACATCGGTGCCGGTTCCTGTACTGAAGGAATCGTTTCCTCTTTTTTGTCGTTGTTCAGCGTAAACTTGATCGCATCGACGGCTGATTTGGTCCTGAGGTAATACATCCCCGTTTTCAATCCCGACTGCCAGGCGTAGAAGTGCATTGAGGTCAGTTTGGCATAATTCGCATCCTGCATAAAAAGGTTCAGCGATTGCGACTGGTCAATGAAATAGCCCCTGTGGCGCGACATATCGATAATGTCTTTCATCGACATTTCCCAAACGGTTTTGTACAAATCCTTTAAATCCTGCGGGATACGCTCGATATGTTGCACCGACCCGTTGTGGCGCATGATTTCCTGCTTCAGGTCCTCATTCCAGAGTCCGCGTTTCACCAGGTCTTCCAGTAAATGCTTGTTCACCACAATGAACTCGCCTGATAGCACCCGGCGTGTATAAATATTCGATGTGTATGGTTCAAATGCTTCGTTGTTCCCAAGAATCTGTGAAGTAGACGCTGTTGGCATCGGGGCAACCAAAAGCGAGTTACGCACACCGTGCTTCATGACTTCCTTACGTAATGACGCCCAGTCCCAACGGCCTGATAAATCTTCGTCCTTCAATCCCCAAAGGTTATACTGGAATTCTCCCTGAGAAATCGGCGAACCTTCAAAGGTTTGGTACGGGCCTTCTTCCATGGCCGCTTCCATTGACGCTGTGACAGCCGCGAAGTATAGGGTTTCAAAGATTTCCTGGTTCAATGCCTTTGCCTCATCTGAGGTAAACGGCAAGCGCAGCATGATAAATGCATCGGCCAGTCCCTGTACACCCAATCCTACCGGACGGTGGCGCATGTTCGAATTCTCGGCTTCGGGCACCGGGTAGTAGTTCCTGTCAATGACTTTATTGAGGTTTTTCGTAACGCGTTTGGTCACGGTATACAGCAGTTCGTGGTTGAACTTGCCGTCTTCTACGAACATCGGCAGTGAGATCGATGCCAGGTTGCATACCGCAATCTCGTCCTTCGACGTGTATTCCATAATCTCGGTACACAGGTTCGAGGAACGGATGGTTCCGAGGTTCTTCTGGTTCGACTTGCGGTTTGCAGCATCCTTGTACAGCATGTACGGCGTACCGGTCTCGATCTGCGATTCGAGGATTTTTTCCCAAAGCTCACGCGCCTTGATGGTTTTCCTGCCTTTTCCGGCTTTCTCATAGCCTATGTAAAGGTTTTCGAATTCCTCTCCGTAAACGTCATACAATCCGGGGCATTCGTTAGGACACATCAGCGTCCAGTATGAATCTTCCTGCACGCGTTTCATGAACAGGTCGGATGTCCACATCGCTAAAAACAGGTCACGCGCCCGCATTTCCTCTTTTCCGTGGTTTTTCTTCAGATCAAGGAATTCCATAATATCGGCGTGCCAGGTTTCAATGTAAATGGCGAAACTTCCCTTGCGCTTTCCGCCGCCCTGGTCTACATAACGCGCGGTATCGTTGAATACACGCAACATGGGTACAATCCCGTTCGAAGTTCCGTTTGTCCCCCGGATATACGAACCTGTGGCGCGCACGTTATGGATGGACAATCCGATCCCTCCGGCCGACTGTGATATTTTCGCCGTCTGCTTCAGCGTGTCGTAAATGCCGTCAATGCTGTCGTCCTGCATCGCCAAAAGGAAACACGAAGACATCTGTGGTTTTGGCGTTCCGGCGTTGAACAAGGTCGGGGTAGCATGGGTGAAGAATTTCTTCGACATCAGGTCGTAGGTCTCTATCACGGCCTGCAGGTCGTCAAGGTGGATTCCCACAGAAACACGCATCAGCATGTGCTGCGGGCGCTCAACGATTTTGCCATTTATTTTGAGCAGGTAAGAACGCTCGAGCGTCTTGAACCCGAAATAGTCATAGTTAAAATCCCGGTTGTAAATCACGTGCGAATCCAGGAATTCCGCGTTCTTCTGTATTACCTCATGCACTTCTTCAGAAAGCAGCGGCGAGGCCATCCCGGTCCTTGGGTTCACATAATGGTACATTTCGTTCATCGTCTCCGAGAACGATTTTTTTGTATTGGAATGCAAATTTGAAATTGCGATACGCGCTGCCAGCTGGGCATAATCCGGGTGTGCAATGGTCATGGATGCAGCGGTTTCAGCAGCAAGGTTGTCCAGCTCGGAAGTCGACACCCCGTCATACAATCCTTCAATGACGCGCATGGCGACTTTCACCGGATCCACGAGGTGGTTGAGTCCGTAACACAATTTCTTGATGCGCTCAGTAATCTTGTCGAACATCACCGGCTCTTTCTTGCCGTCTCTTTTTACTACATACATAGGCTGTTGTTTTGTGAAGCAGGAAATCCCTTCCCTTACTTCGGGTTATTTGTAAATATTTGTTTACTTGGTCAGTCCGGCCTTGGCGCCCGGTTCTTTTTGGCAGACAATTCCCGCTCTGCGCTTTTATCTTTTCCCTGCTAAAGAAGCAGTAAAAAGGATAACCGCTGCGATCGGGGCTGCAAATCCTACTCGCCGGACAAGTCCGGAGATGATGAACGTAAATTACGGGCGTGAAAATCTAAAAATCGGCGTCGAAACTAATCTTTTGTGCGTCGGTATCGTTTCCGTTGCCGCTGTTCAGCACACCGGCTTTCTGGTATTCCGATACTTTTTTCTCAAAGAAATTCGTTTTCCCCTGCAATGAAATCATGTCCATGAAATCAAACGGGTTTGAGGTATTGTATTCGCGGTTGCAGCCCAATTCCACCAACAGGCGGTCGGTCACAAACTCGAGATATTGTGTCATTAAATTGGCATTCATCCCAATCAGGCTGACCGGCAGCGACTCTGTAATGAATTCGCGTTCGATATCCAGCGCTTCCACGATAATTTCCCGGATGCGTTTTTTCGGCACTTTATGGATCAGGTGGTGGTTGTGCAGGTGCACGGCAAAATCGCAATGCACACCTTCATCCCTCGAAATCAATTCGTTGGAAAAGGTCAGCCCCGGCATCAGTCCGCGTTTCTTGAGCCAGTAAATGGAGCAGAACGCGCCCGAGAAAAAGATTCCTTCCACCGCAGCGAATGCAATCAGCCTTTCCGCAAACGAATCGGAAGCAATCCATCTTAAAGCCCATTCCGCCTTTTTCCTGATGGCCGGAAACACTTCCAGCGCATTGAAAAGCTGGTCTTTTTCAAACTCATCCTTTACGTAAGTATCGATCAAAAGCGAATAGGTTTCACTGTGGATGTTTTCCATCATGATCTGGAAACCGTAAAAGAATTTGGCTTCCGCGTACTGTACCTCATTTACGAAATTCTCGGCGAGGTTCTCGTTTACGATACCGTCTGAGGCAGCGAAAAATGCCAGTATGTGTTTGATGAAATATTTCTCGTCCTCGTTAAGCTTGTTGTTCCAGTCATTCAAGTCCTGCGACAGGTCGATTTCCTCAGCAGTCCAGAAACTCGCTTCCATTTTCTTATACCACTCCCAAATGTCGTGGTGCTTGATCGGGAAGATTACAAATCGGTTTTTATTCTCCTGTAAAATGGGTTCCTGCGTCGACATGCTTTTTTGGGTTTCTTACGGTTTTAAGGGATTTTTTTGCTCGTTCTGAGTGATACAAAGATTGGCATTTCAGACGGTTTATAAAAGCCAAAAAAAGCCTACTTATCCACAATAAGGCGGAGTTTTTAACAAAGCGCAAAGTGGTGTGAAAGTTTTTTCTTATTTTATAAGTAATTGTTTTTCAATTATTTATAAAATTGATTTGATGCTGAAGTGCCGTAAAATAAAGGAATCTGAGGGCAGTACATTTTGAGGAAGCCGTCGCCGGACGGGAATTACTTTTTAAGTTCCGAAGCGACCTTTTCAAGCTCGGCATACCAGTCTTCCCCAAATCTTCGGATCAGCGCTTCTTTTACGAATTTATACACCGGGACTTCGAGTTCGGCGCCAAGGGCACAGGCCGGATCACAGATGTCCCAGCGGTCGTAATTAACTGCAGCAAACTCTGTAAAATCCTTTACGCGGATCGGATACAAATGACAGGAAACCGGTTTCTTCCAATCCACCACGCCCTGGTTGTAGGCCTGTTCAATCCCGCAAAGCGCGGTTTTCCCATCGAAAATCACATACGCGCAATCCTTGTTGTCAATCAGCGGGGTTTCGAGATCGTTATCTGTACCCACAATCCAGGTGCCCTGCGCTTCAATAGCCGCTATGCCTTCCTTACGCAGGAATGGCCTGACCTTCGGATAAATACGTTCCAGAATTTTGGTCTCCTCTTCAATTAAGGGTGCGCCGGCATCGCCATCGACACAGCAGCCGCCATGGCAGGCGGACAGGTTGCAGACGAATTCATTCTGCAGGATCTCTTCCGAAACGATCGTTTTCCCTAATTGAAACATGCGGCAAATATACAACTCGGATTTTGATTTGAGCCCACGAATTGCACCCGGATAATATTAACGCAATTTTAGCGTGACCAGGCTATAAAAGCGGTAATTTTGCATGGCATTCAAAAACACGTTATGAACTTCGATATCAGGCAGGTTATTACCGTCACGATGGTGCTTTTTGCGGTGATCGACATTGTCGGGTCTATTCCGATTATCGTCGACCTGAGGCGGAAACACGGCCACATAGAATCTGAAAAAGCATCACTGGTCGCCGCGATTATCATGGTCGTATTTTTATTTGCAGGCGAAGAACTGCTGAACCTGATTGGGATTGATGTAAATTCATTTGCCGTCGCAGGTGCGTTTGTATTGTTTTTCCTCGCTTTGGAAATGATCCTGGGCATCCGCATTTACAGGGATGAAGAGTCGAATTCGGCTTCCATCGTACCCATAGCTTTTCCGCTCATTGCGGGTGCGGGCACGATGACTACGCTGTTGTCGCTGCGCGCGCAGTTTTACGCCATCAATATCATTACCGCTATAGTGCTCAATATCATATTGGTCTACTTTGTGCTCCGATCATCAGGCAAAATAGAAAAAATACTGGGCAAAAACGGGCTTGGGGTAATCCGTAAAGCCTTTGGCGTTGTGCTACTTGCGATTGCTGTTAAATTATTTGCGTCTAATGTTAAAGCCTTGTTCGTTTGACCGGTTTTTTATTACTTTCGGTAAAAATTTTATAATAAGATGAAGATTTTCACAACTATATTAATTTTTTTCGCATTGGCATTGATTGTGTTCAATATTACCCAATTGAATTTCAAGAACTTGCTTGTCGGCGACAGCCTCGTCGCCCTGATTGGGATCGTCGCCTCTTTTTGCGCCGTTTTCATTTTGATTATCTTCAGGATGTCAAAAGCGATAGAGCACAAGACCAAAAACCAATAATTGATGTTTGATGTTTTGATTTTTGGCGGAGGCGTTTCCGGTGTTTCGTGTGCCCTGGTGTTGGGTTCCGCTGTAAACAAACCCTATGCTTCAAACCGGAAGATAGGTATTTTCACACACCAGAAAACCTCGAACCTGCAGGAAGCACTTTTCAACAATGCTTATGGTATCGCACCCGGGACGACCGGCGCCGATCTACTGTCACAAAGCACTGCTCAGCTGGCTGACAGATATCCGCATGTAGTGCAGCTAGCGAATGAAAAGGTCATTAAAGTTGCAGGTGCGTCTCCTGAATTTACCGTAACCACCAATAAAGGCGTATACAAAGCCGGTTGCATTGTGGTAGCCATCGGATGGACCAACACATTTGCGATCGACGGCTTAATGGAATATGTAGTACCCCATAAAAAAGCCATTCCCGAAAAAAACCGAATTCAGTTGCGGAATACGGATCACAAAGTTGCTGAAGGCATTTATGTCGCGGGAACGCTTGCCGGATGGAGAAGCCAGCTTGCCATTGCGGCGGGAAGCGGCGCGGCGGTCGCTACTGACATCCTTACGGTTTGGAACGACGGCAACCAGAGCCAGTCGCACGATAGCATCAGGAAGTAGCCGGTTTATTGAGGATGGCGTTGATCATCGCATCGCGCGACAAGATGATTTCAAAATATTTCTTATCACCGAACAGTTGCTGTGCAAATTCAGCCAGTATGTATCGTTTCACGAGTTCCTTTTCCTGATCCAGTTTCACGTTCAACCCGTTGGCCGAAAGGTATTTGGCGAAGGCCCCGTAAAATATATCTTTACTGTTCATGTAGGCTAAGAATGCGGGATAGTCCATTTGCGTGAACAGCCGCCTTCCCTGCTCCAGTTGCTCAAATACGAAAAAGCCCGTGATGCCGGACTCCAGCATGTAGCCCAGCCGCTCGTCGCCGTGCACGGTCTCGAGCGGGACGAAGATATCCGGCACGATGCCGCCTCCGCCGTAGACGATTTTGCCTTTCGGGGTGCGGAATTTCAGCGTATCGGCAATTTTGATGCTGTCCTTCTTGTACAATTCCCCGCTTTCAAAACGGTGGCCGAAATCCTTATAATAGGCCTCCTTGCCATGCTCATATGATTTTTGTATCGAACGACCCGTTGGGGTGTAATATCTCGCTACGGTAAGCCGCACCGCAGATCCATCTTCAAAATTCATCTCGCGCTGCACCAGTCCTTTCCCGAACGAGCGCCTTCCCACAATCGTACCGCGGTCATTGTCCTGGATCGCCCCGGCAAAAATCTCACTTGCTGAGGCGGCATTCTCATTGATCAGCACATAGAGATTTCCATTTTCGAAATCACCGCGCGTCGACGCGTATGTTTTTTCAATCTTGCCCTTCTTGCTCTTTGTAAAGACAATCATGCGTCCTTTGGGCAGGAACTCATCGGCAATTTCGACGGCCTTTTCAAGATACCCGCCGCCATTGTCCCGCACGTCCACAATCAGTGTTTTTGCGCCAAGGCGTTTGAGCTCAAGCAGTCCTTTATGGAATTCATCATAAGTGGTTTCCGCAAAGCGGTTGATTTTGATGTAACCGGCGGTTTTATTGATCATTAACGCCACATCAACGCTTTTGATCGGCACCACATCGCGCTTGACGGTCACATCAAATCGCTTGTTCTCGCTTTTACGCAAAATGGTCAGTTTCACTTCTGAATCCACCTCGCCCTTAAGCCTCGCGTACAAATCCTCGGTGGTAAATTTCCGCCCGAAAAGCTTTTCCTTATTGGCATATAAAATCCTGTCGCCGGCGATAATCCCGGCCTTGTCGCATGGTCCGCCGGGCATCGGCCTGATCACCGACACGGTGTCGTTATACATGTAAAAGTTAACCCCAATCCCGACAAAATCGCCTTTCATACTTTGCGAAACATCCTCCATCTCGTTTTTCGCGATGTAGACCGAATGTGGGTCCAGTTTGTCAAGGATGTTATTGACAGTGAGGTCGACGATCGAATCGGTATTGACGTCGTCAACGTATTCGCTGTCAATAAAATCAATCAGTTTGTTAAGCTTGTTCTTGTGTGTATTTGATGACAGGATTTCACGATCGACGGGGATGTTGAGCAGGGTGCCCAATGCCATCCCGAGCGCCAGGGTAGTGAACACGAGGATTGGTAAATAATGCCTGTCTTTTTTCATGATTCTGATGCAATATGGACCACTTCGACCCCGGCTTTGGTCAGGAAATCGATGCCCGATTCATCCCGGTAACCGCTGCTGTACACGACGCGTTTGATGCCTGACTGGTGGATAAGCTTACTGCATTCCCTGCACGGCGAGAGCGTGATGTACAACGTAGCGCCTTCGCAGGACTGTGTGGACCGCGCGACTTTCAGGATGGCATTGGCTTCCGCATGAAGGACGTACCATTGGGTGAGTCCGGTGTCATCCTCGCAGCAATTATCGAAACCGCTGGGCGTGCCGTTGTATCCGTCCGAGATGATCATCCGGTCTTTCACGATAATGGCGCCCACCTGTTTGCGCCTGCAATACGACAATTGACCCCATTCCTTTGCAATGCGCAGGTAGGCTTTGTCATACTTGTTGCGTTTCTCAATGCTCATAATGTAAAAGTAGGGATAATTTTTGGCCAAAGTAAATGATTTTATCTGATGTAAAGGCTTTACGCGATACTATTTGTGCCAAAGCCAATGGTCCACAATCATCGGAAGGACGACGCCGGTTACAAACGACGCCATGACCAGTGTCCAGTCGCGTTTGGAAAACCGGAAAAACGTCTGGATGACATACGATATGATCAGGACGATCAGGACGACAATGATCTGCGCTGATTCGATGCCGAGAGCGAACTCAAGCGACGGCAACAGTTTATCTGAAGCCGATCCGGGCAGCAACTGCCTGAAATATCCGGCAAAACCAAGTCCGTGGATGATACCGAAAAAAAGTGTGACAAAGCCCACGATGCTGATGCTTTCGGTTTTAGAGGATTTCCCGGCAGTAAAAAGGTGAAACAGCGCGGTGATTAAAATTGTAATGGGTATCAGGAACTCGACCAGTCCGGGATTCACGGTGACCATACCATACACGGAAAGGATCAGTGACAGGGTGTGGCCTACAGTAAAAAAGCTGACCAGGATCAGCACGCGCTTCCAGTCCTTGAAAGCATAAGGTACCACGAGCGCAATCAGGAACAGGACATGGTC
Source organism: Flavobacterium magnum (assembly GCF_003055625.1). Classification (NCBI taxonomy): domain Bacteria; kingdom Pseudomonadati; phylum Bacteroidota; class Flavobacteriia; order Flavobacteriales; family Flavobacteriaceae; genus Flavobacterium; species Flavobacterium magnum. The sequence goes on from NZ_CP028811.1 coordinate 688,095, forward strand.
GTAGGCATTGATGTCGAGCACATGCCGCAATCCGATTTGAAAATAACTCCAGAATTCAGACATCATACGGGTAACATTTAGGGTTCCCAAACATACAATTATTTTTCAAAAGGAGTGATTTTTGTCAAAACCGATTCGGAAAGCGCCTCAAAATCTTTGCAATTCCCATCAATTAAAATTGAAATACTTTTATATTTGCAGGACAAACTAAACCAAAGAAAATTATGTCATTTTCAGATTTATTCGACAGCGAATTCAAAACCAGGAACAAGGGTCATTTCTCAGCCATAGTGCGCGTGGCGTTAGCCGACGGCGTGCTGGTTCCGGAAGAAAAATCATTTTTGGACAAGCTTGCAGGAAAACTTGACATTTCCGCCGATGAATATGAGGAAATCCTGGAGAATCCGCTGAAATACCCTATCAACCCGCCATACCTGTACGTACAAAGGCTCGAGCGTCTTTACGACCTGTCACGCATGGTCCATGTGGACCACCACCTGGGTGACAAACAGGATATATTACTGAAGAAATTTGCCCTGGCGCTGGGTTTTACACCGGGCAACGTGAACCATATCGTCAATAAGGCGATGTCGCTTGTGGATAAAAAAGTGGATTCGGAAACATTCATCTACGAGATGCAGCACATGAACAAATAGTTCCGGTTCAAAACGGACAAATCAAAAAAGCTTCCTGATCGGGAAGCTTTTTTTATATTCTGTAGTCAATGCCGTGGTCCGGAACCGTCTGGCCTCAGCGACTGTTCCTCATAAATTCCTCCGCCTTTTCGACCATATTATAGCTTCCGCAGAAAAACGGCACGCGCTGGTGCAGTTCCGTAGGCTGGATTTCCATGATCCGCCCGAAGCCATCCGAAGCTTTTCCACCGGCCTGTTCGGTAATAAACGCCATCGGATTGCATTCGTACAACAAACGCAGCTTGCCTTTCGGCGCTTTAGAACTTGTCGGGTAGATGTATATTCCCCCTTTAATCATGTTGCGGTGGATGTCAGAAACGAGGCTGCCGATGTAACGTGACGTATACGGACGGTCGCCTTCCTCAAGCTGGCAATATTTGATGTAGTCTTTCACGCCCTGCGGAAAATGGACGTAGTTCCCTTCATTGATGGAATAAATCTTGCCGTCCTTTGCAAATTGCATGTTGGGGTGTGAGAGGTAAAACGTCCCGATGGCCGGGTTCAGCGTAAAACCGTTGACACCGTGTCCCGTCGTATACACAAGCATCGTCGACGTGCCATAAATCACGTAACCTGCCGCCACCTGCGCGGTTCCCGGCTGCAGGAAATCCTCGAGTGTCACCGGCGTACCGATGGGGGTGATCCGTCGGAATACCGAAAAAATGGTTCCCACAGGAACGTTCACGTCGATATTGGAAGAACCATCCAGCGGGTCCATCAGGACCACATATTTGTTGTTGTGCCCTTCGTCCAATCCCTGCACGGTGATAAAGTCGTCATTCTCCTCAGACGCGATGCCGCATACGATCTCGCGGTTAATCAGCGTCTGGATGAAAACCTCGTTGGCATACACATCGAGCTTCTGCTGGTCCTCGCCCTGCACATTCTGCTCGCCCGCCGCGCCGATAATGTCGACCAGTCCGGCTTTGTTCACCTTGTAATTGACAACCTTTGCCGCGAGGCGGATCGAATTGATGATTTTGGACAGCTCGCCTGTCGAGTAGTTGTGGTCCTTCTGTTTCTCAATGATGAATTCCCCTAAGGTCCTGTTGCGTTCTTCCATTACGAAATCGTTGTAGTTAGTTAGGCACAAAAATATCGGTTTTTTTGCGAAATTGTGGCTGTTTTTGAAAGATAGTTTTCGGGATTTGTATATTTGTCCCATAACACCAAAACCCACAGCCCATCGCAGCGTCTGCCCGGTTTTTATTTTATATCCGAAAACAAAAGATAACTGCCGGCGCGGAATAAATCCCCTGAAAAAATGATCGTAAGGAAAGGCGAAAAAAAAGACATGCCGGCCGTCCTGGCACTCATTACGGAACTCGCGGTTTTTGAAAAGGAACCTGAAGCGGTTGTCGTAACCGTTGAAGACCTGGAACGCGACGGTTTTTGTGAAAACCCGCTGTTCCATACATTTGTGGCTGAATCACGACAGGGCGAAATCGTGGGAATGGCACTGTATTATTACCGGTATTCCACCTGGAAAGGCCGCACAATCCATCTCGAAGACCTGATCGTCACCGAAACCATGCGCGGCACCGGGATCGGGCTGAGGCTCTACCGCGAAATCATCGCACAGGGAAAACGCGATGGAGTGCGACGGATTGAGTGGAACGTACTGGACTGGAACACACAGGCCATAGTGTTTTACGAAAAGTCGGGCGCGCAGGTGCTGGCGGATTGGCGGGTAGTGCATATGGACGGGGCTGGAATAGACCGCTTTTTGGATCAATAATAAATCCCTACAAAGAAATACGTTTTCCGTGTTTCAGCGTGGTTAACATATACCTTATGAGAATATTCAAATTTGGCGGCGCTTCGGTAAAAGATGCTGCAGGCATTCGGAATGTATATAACGTGCTGCAGCAGGTCGGTTATGAAGATGTGTTGCTCGTCGTATCCGCGATGGGTAAGACCACCAACGCGCTCGAATTGGTCATCAGGAATTACTTTGACAAATCGAAAGAGCTCCAGGCTTCAGTGCAGGAAGTGCGCAAATACCACAACCAGATCCTGCTGGATTTGTTCCATGATGAAAAACATGCGGTTTTTACCGATGTCAACCGGCTGTTTGCCGATCTGGAGACTTTCCTTTCACAGAACAAATCCCCGAATTACAATTTCGTTTACGACCAGGTAGTGAGTATGGGGGAACTGATTTCGACGACAATCCTGGCACACTACATGAATAATTCGGGCATAAACACCCACTGGATTGACGTGCGTCACTTCATCAAGACCGACAACACCTATCGCGACGCCAATGTCGACTGGGAACAGACGCAGAAAAATATTTCCAGGAATGTAAAGCGCAGGATGCTCAATGTTACGCAGGGTTTCCTGGGTTCGGATGAGAACAATTTCACGACCACTTTAGGCCGCGAGGGCTCTGATTATACCGCAGCGATTTTTGCGTATTGCCTCAATGCCGAGAGCGTCACGATCTGGAAAGATGTACCGGGCGTGATGAACGCTGATCCGCGGTATTTTGAAAATGCAACTTTGCTGAACCAGATTTCCTACCGGGAAGCCATTGAGCTTGCATTCTACGGTGCGACGGTCATCCATCCCAAGACATTGCAGCCATTGCAGCGCAAGGAAATACCGTTGTATGTAAAATCGTTTCTCAATCCCGGATTACCCGGAACGCGCGTGTCGAAGGGTATGGACCTTGATCCGAACCTGCCGTGTTTTATCGTGAAGAAGGAGCAATTGCTGATCTCGCTCTCCTCCATTGATTTTTCGTTTATCATGGAGGAAAACATCAGCGAGATTTTCAGCCTGCTGCACCAATACAAGATGAAGGTAAGCCTGATCCAGAATTCGGCCATCAGTTTTTCAGTGTGTATCGAGGATAAATTCGGCAATTTCAACGAACTGAAAAATGTGCTGTCGAAAAAATTCAAGGTCGCTTACAATGAAAACGTCTCTTTATACACCATAAGGCATTTCGATGAGAAAGCGGCCAAAATCGTAGAGAAGAACAAGCAGGTTTTACTTCGGCAGATGAGCCGCGAAACGCTGCAGCTGGTCACAAAAGATGCCGGTGCGCTGGCCGGATGAAAACCAAAACGCATCAGCGCATACCATACAATATCCGATGAACTCACCGCCTGATTTTGAGGCTATCAAATTTTCTCCTTAAATATACGTTGTAACGGATGCTTAAAAATTGGCTTGTGATATTGGCGGTGTTGTGCTTTTCGGGATTGTACTCCCAGGAAGTGCAGTCGCCGTACCGAAACCATAAAATCCTTGCCACTCGGGACACAGTGCGGCTCGACAGTGTGAGCATCAATCCGGCTTTCTTTAAACTGACCGACCGGCAGGGCCGGTCCGTCGACAGTATTTATTACAAGGTCAATTTTTCACGGGGTTTCCTTGTGTTCAATGAAAATGCTCCATTCATAAACGACTCGGTTTCGGTGCGGTTCCTGAAGCTTCCTGATTTCCTGACTAAAGAATACCGCATGTACGACCGGTCACAAATCGTCGAAAATGGGTTGTACCAGGTGTCGCGCGATCCGGTGAAGCAATTCGTGCCATTTGAAGGGCTGAACACCTCGGGCAGCATCACACGCGGCATCACGGTTGGGAACAACCAGAATGCAACGGTAAATTCGGCCCTGGATTTACAGATTACCGGAAAAATCTCGGATAAGGTCAGTCTGCGCGCATCGATACAAGACACCAACATCCCGCTGCAGGAAGGCGGCTATTCGCAGAAGCTGGATGAATTCGACCAGATTTTCATCGAACTTTTCAGCGAAAAGTGGAACATCCGGGCGGGAGACCTGTTCCTTGAAAACCGAAAATCAAAATTCCTGAACTTCAATAAAAAGGTACAGGGCGTCGCCGCTTCATTTGATTTCGGCGCACCGGAAAATAAAACCACGGTCTTTGCGTCGGCGGCATTGGTACGCGGACAGTACGCCCGCAGCAGTTTCACGGGGCAGGAAGGCAATCAGGGACCTTACAAGCTGAAGGGCCAGAATGGCGAACTCTTTATCCTCGTGGTTTCGGGCTCAGAGCGGGTTTACGTCAATGGC